>NZ_JBVJVO010000002.1:433018-902009 GCF_055603625.1 Streptomyces sp. NPDC037273 | reverse complement strand
CCCCCCCCCCCCCCCCCCCCCCCCCCCCCCCCCCCCCCCCCCCCCCCCCCCCCCCCCCCCCCCCCCCCCCCCCCCCCCCCCCCCCCCCCCCCCTCTCGCGTGGTGCGGGACCGGACGGTCAGCGGGCGCCGATCTCGTCCGTCAGCTGCGGCAGCACCTCGAAGAGGTCGCCGACCACGCCGTAGTCGACCAGGTCGAAGATCGGGGCCTCGGGGTCCTTGTTGACCGCGACGATCGTCTTCGAGGTCTGCATGCCGGCCCGGTGCTGGATCGCGCCGGAGATGCCCGCCGCCACGTACAGCTGCGGCGAGACCTGCTTGCCGGTCTGGCCGACCTGGTTGGAGTGCGGGTACCAGCCGGCGTCCACGGCGGCGCGGGAGGCGCCGACGGCCGCGCCGAGCGAGTCGGCCAGCTTCTCGACGACCGCGAAGCCCTCGGCCGCGCCGACACCGCGGCCGCCGGAGACCACGATCGCGGACTCGGTCAGCTCGGGACGGCCGGTGGAGACGCGCGGGGTGCGCGAGACGACCTTCGCGGCGTTGCCGGTGAAGGCGACGGTCACGTTCTCGACCGTGCCGGCGGCCGGGGCGGCCTCCGGGGCGGCGGAGTTCGGCTTGACCGTGATGACCGGGACGCCGTGCGAGACCGTCGACTTCACCTGGTACGAGGCGGCGAAGACGGACTGGGTGGCGACCGGGCCGTTCTCGCCGGCCTCCAGCTCCACGGCGTCGGTGATCAGACCGGAGCCGAGGCGGAGCGCGACGCGGGCCGCGATCTCCTTGCCCTCGCCGGAGGAGGTCACCAGGACGGCGGCCACCTCCTTCTCCTTCGCGAGCTGGGTCAGCGCGTCGACCTTCGGGACGACCAGCTGCTCGGTGAACTCGGCGCCGTCCGCGACGTACACGGTGGCCGCGCCGTACTCGCCGGCCGTGGCGGCGATCGAGGCGGCGGCCTCGCCGGCGCCGAGGACGACCGCGGTCGGCTCGCCGATCCGGCGGGCCAGGGTGAGCAGTTCGAGGGCCGGCTTGCGGACCGCACCGTCGGCGTGGTCCACGAGAACCAGGATCTCAGCCATGTTTCATAGCTCCTGTGTGGGTGAGGGAACGACGGTGGGTCAGATGAACTTCTGGGTGGCGAGGAAGGCGGCCAGCTGCTTGCCGCCGTCGCCCTCGTCCGTGACGATCGTGCCCTGCGTACGGGCCGGACGGGCGGCGACGGTGTCGACCAGGGTCCAGGACCCGGCCAGGCCCACCTCGTCCGCGTCGATGTCCAGGTCGTCCAGGTCCAGCTCCTCGACCGGCTTCTTCTTGGCGGCCATGATCCCCTTGAAGGAGGGGTAACGGGCCTCGCCGGACTGGTCGGTGACCGAGACGACCGCCGGCAGCGGGGCCTCCAGGAGCTCGGTGGCGGCGTCGCCGTCACGGCGGCCCTTCACCAGGCCGTCCTCGACGGACAGCTCCGACAGCAGGGTGACCTGGGGCAGGCTCAGCCGCTCGGCGAGCAGCGCGGGCAGCACGCCCATGGTGCCGTCGGTCGAGGCCATGCCGCAGACGACCAGGTCGAAGCCGGTCTTCTCCAGGGCCTTGGCCAGGATCGCGGAGGTGGCGATGACGTCGGAGCCGTGGATGTCCTCGTCGTTGACGTGGACGGCCTTGTCGGCGCCCATCGAAAGCGCCTTGCGCAGCGCGTCCTTGGCGTCGTCCGGGCCCACGGTCACGACGGTGACCTCGGCGTCGTCGGACTCCTCCGAGATGCGGAGGGCCTGCTCGACCGCGTACTCGTCCAGCTCCGAGAGCAGGCCGTCGACGGCCTCGCGGTCGGTCGTCAGGTCGTCGGCGAAACCGCGGTCGCCGGTCGCGTCGGGGACGTACTTCACACAGACAGCGATCTTCAGGGTCACGGCCTGTCTCCTTTCGAGAGGCTGGTGGTTACGGGAGGTTGCGGGCCATGACGATGCGCTGGACCTGGTTGGTGCCTTCGTAGATCTGGGTGATCTTGGCGTCGCGCATCATGCGCTCGACGGGGTAGTCGCGGGTGTAGCCGTAGCCGCCCAGGAGCTGGACGGCGTCGGTGGTGACCTCCATGGCGACGTCGGAGGCGAAGCACTTGGCCGCGGCGCCGAAGAAGGTGAGGTCGCCGTCGACCCGCTCGGACTTCGCGGCGGCGGCGTAGGTGAGCTGGCGGGCCGCTTCCAGCTTCATGGCCATGTCGGCGAGCATGAACTGCACGCCCTGGAAGTCGGCGATCGGCTTGCCGAACTGCTTGCGCTCCTTGACGTAGCCCTTGGCGTAGTCGAGGGCGCCCTGGGCGATGCCGATGGCCTGGGCGGCGATGGTGATGCGGGTGTGGTCGAGGGTCTTCATCGCGGTGGCGAAGCCGGTGCCCTCGGCGCCGATCATGCGGTCGGCGGGGATGCGGACGTTGTCGAGGTAGACCTCGCGGGTCGGGGAGCCCTTGATGCCGAGCTTCTTCTCCGGGGCGCCGAAGGACACGCCCTCGTCGGACTTCTCCACGACGAAGGCGCTGATGCCCTTGGAGCGCTTGTCCGGGTCGGTGACGGCCATCACGGTGTAGTACTCCGAGACGCCCGCGTTGGTGATCCACCGCTTCACGCCGTTGAGGACCCAGAAGTCGCCGTCGCGCACCGCACGGGTCTTCATGCCGGCCGCGTCCGAACCCGCGTCCGGCTCCGAGAGCGCGTAGGAGAACATCGCCTCACCACGGGCGAGGGGCGCGAGGTACTTGTGCTTGAGCTCCTCCGAGCCCGACAGGATCACCGGCAGCGAGCCCAGCTTGTTGACCGCCGGGATCAGCGAGGACGAGCCGCACGCGCGCGCGACCTCCTCGATCACGATCACCGTGGCCAGCGCGTCCGCGCCCGCACCGCCGTAGGTCTCCGGGACGTGCACCGCGTGCAGGTCATTGGCGACCAGCGCGTCCAGCGCCTCCTGCGGGAACCGGCCCTCCTCGTCCACCGCCGCCGCGAACGGAACGATCTTCGCCTCCGCGAGCGCGCGGACCGACTCCCGGAGCATGTCGTGCTCCTCGGAGGGCCGATACAGGTCGAAGTCCTTGCCCATGATGTGGTCCCCTAGACGCTTGTGGCACTGAGTACCCTCAGCAAAACACACTCAGTGCCATGACGCCAGACTGACTCGGCGGTGGAGCCCCCGGCAGCAGCCCCCACAGCGCAGCCACGCGACAGCAGAGCGCCCCGACGCTGTCCGCGTCGGGGCGCTCAAAGAACCGTCCGGTCGGTTCTTGCGGCCTGCTGTGCCGGCCCTACGTGTCCGCCGAGAGCTCCCGGGTCCGGCGGAGCTGCGCGGCCTCGTACTCCTCGCCGAGCTCGCGGACACGCCCCTCCGTCAGGTCGAGACTGGTGAGGAGCGCGGGCGTGCAGATGCTCGGCATGAAGTGGTTGAGAAGGACCGAGACCCGGTACGCCAGGTCTTCGCGGTCGCACAGAATCTGGGACATGGTCTGGACCCCGGTGAAGGCACCGGAGAAGAGTTTGGCGGTGTCGGTCGGGTTGACGTGCACGAGGAGCTCCCCCCGGGCCTTCGCGATCGTCAGGATGTCCGACACCTGCTCCACCCACGCCATGAACGCGCCGACCCGGTCGACGCCCGTGGCGCCACTGTCCAGGGCCAGGGCGACGCTGGCGCGTACCAGGGCGTCGTGCTGCAGGCGGTGGGTGAGCAGGAAGCACTGGTCCGCGAGTTCCTGGAGCTTGATGGTCCGCGGGGCCAGCGGCACGTCCAGCATCTGGGCACCGAGGACGCCCAGCGCGACCTCTTCCTTGGATGCAAAGTGGAAGTACAGGGCCCCCTTGGTCACCCCGGCGCGCACCAGGATCTCCCCGATGGTGGTCCGCTCGTAACCGCGCTCGGCGAACACGGTCGCGGCCGCCTCCAAGATCGCCCGACGGGTCTTGATTGCACGCGCTTGCTGCGCCAAGGCGCCTCCTGCTGTCTGTGCTCTACGTGTGACGTGAAGCATTGAAAAGAAAACCGGGCTGTACGTATTCTAGGCAGGGCGGACATACCGCCCGGGGCGCGGGGACGCAAGGGGTTATCCATGGAGCAAGACGTTCGCGGTGCGTCGGCACACGTCCCAGGGGAGTTCGTACACCGAGCCGACCCCGCTGACATCATCCCCACGGGCTGGACACAGCTGCGCGCCGACCGGTTCTCCGTCTCGGCGCACTGGCCTGCCGCGCATCCCTTCTTCTCGCCGGTGGCAGGGGACCGGCACGACCCCGTTCTCGTGGCCGAGACGATACGTCAGGCGACCATGCTCGTGGCTCACGCCGAGCTGGGGGTACCCGTCGAGGACCAGTTCGTCATGTGGGGCCTCCACTACACCGCCGACGCCGACGCCCTTGCCGTGGACGGCCTCTCCTCTGACATCACCCTCGACGTCGTCTGCTCCGAGCTCAGCAGGCGCGGCGGCCGCCTCGGCAACCTGCGCACCCTCATCACCCTCACCCGCGACGGCCGGCACCTCGCCACCGGCGGCGCCCTGGCCCGCGCCACCTCCGCCCAGGCCTACCGCCGCATCCGCGGCGAGCGGATGGCCGCGCTCGGCAAGCACGTCCCGCTGATCCCCGGTGTCGCCCCGCACCTGGTCGGCCGCGAACACGCCAGGGACGTCGTCCTGGCCCCCGGCGACAGGCCCGGACAGTGGCAGGTGCGGGTCAACACCGGGCACACCACCCTTTTCCGCCGCCCGAACGACCACATACCCGGCATGTTGCTCCTGGAGGCGGCCCGCCAGGCGGCCGCGATGACCCTCGGCTCCGCCGCCTACCTGCCCACCGGCATGGACGTCTCCTTCTCGCGGTACGCCGAACTCGACAGCCCCTGCTGGGTCGAGGCGGAGATCCTGCCCACGACCGACCCCTGGGTGGACACCGTCCGGATCGAGGGCCGGCAGGACGGCCGGTCCGTCTTCGCCGCCACCCTCACCTCCCCGTCCCGCTTCCTGGCCGCCGCCTCCGGCCGCTTCGACCGCCGACTGGCGAGCTGACCGGGACGGGAACGACCGTGCCTCGCATCCTGATCACCGGGTCGACCGGCTTCATCGGCGGCCGGGTGGCCGCGACGGCCGCGGCGCGGCCCGACGCCGGCCCCCTCAGACTGCTCACCCGCCGCCCTCTTCCGCGGGCGGCCGACAACCCCGTGACGCCGCCCGCGGTCGCCGCCGCCCTCACCGGAGAGCGGAACCAGGACGGCCGACCTGATTCGGGTCGGAGCGGGCGGGACGCGCGCTCGCCACGGCCCGAGACCGTCCTCGGCGACCTCCGTGACCCCGCCTCACTCCGCCGCGCCTGCGAGGGAGTCGACGTCCTCGTCCACTGCGCCTCGGCGATCGGCGCGGACGAGGAGTCGGCCCGCGCGGTCAACGACGAGGGCACCCGGGCCCTGGTCGACGCGGCCGTACGCGCGGGCGTGACCCGGATCGTCGCGCTCAGCACCGCCTCCGTCCACGGCCGCGGCCCCTTCCGGGCCGCCGCCCCCGGCACCCTCCCGCTCGCGCCGGGCTCGGCGACGAGCCGCACACGGGCGGCGGGCGAGCGGCACGTCCTGGACGCCGGCGGGACCGTGCTGCGCCCGCACTTCGTGTACGGCGCGGGGGACCGGCTCCTGGTGCCGGGTCTGGTCAAGCTGCTCGCGGCGCTGCCAGGCCCGCTCGACGCGGGCGCCTCGCTGCACTCCGTGATCGGGGTCGACGCGCTGGCCCGGGTCCTGCTCGACGCCGCGCTCTCGGAGCGGACGCGGCCGGGGGCGTACTACGTCGGTCATCCCGAGCCGGTGCCGATCGCCGAACTCCTCGCCCCCTGCGAGGAGCTCCTCGCGGGCCGGTCGGGGCCGGCCCGCGGGCCGGTGGTGGGCGCCGACGAGGCCCGCGCGCTCGTCGCGGACCTCCCCTTCGCGCTGCACCACCTCGCCATGCTCGTCCCCGACCACTGGTTCGACGACGACCGCCCCTGGCGCGAACTCGGCTGCGACCCGGGCCCGGTGTACGCCGACGGCATCACGGAGCACCTCGCCTGGTACCGCGGGTTCCTCGCCGGGACCTGACGGGCGGGGCGGGGCGGGGCCTGGCCGACGGGGCGCGGGGGCGGACTCGGACGGGGGCCGGACCCACGCGCTCGCGTGCGCGCGCCCGCGGGCCGTCAGCCGACCGGGGTCACCGCGCCGGCGGGTTCCAGGTCCGGGAGGGCCGAGGGGCCCGCGAGGAGGGGCAGGAGGGTCTGCCAGAGGCCGGTGACGGTGCGGGGGGAGAGCCACTCGTCGTTGTCGCGGCCGAGGGCCTCAAGGCCCACGGTGGCGGCCACGACGGCGCGGACGAGGTCCTGTTGGCGGTCGGGGCCGCAGGCGAGCAGGCCCTCGTCGGCGGCCTCGGCCAGCCGCTGCTGGACGCAACTCTGCCACTCCTGGCGCAGATTCAGCTCCGTGCGCCGGTCGCTGGCGCAGCTGAGCCGGAAGCCCGCGCGGACGACGACGTCCCCGCGGAGCAGCCGGGCGAGCGCGTGCGTGGTGTCGGCGAGGTTCTGCAGGGCGTTCGACGGCCGGCGGTATTCGAGCCGGGCGGTACGGCGCAGGCGGGCGGCCGCCTCCCGCTCGACGGCGACGGAGACGGCCGCCTTGTTCTCGAAGTGGAAGTGGAGCGCCCCCGGGCTCACGCCCGCTCCGGTGCTGATCGCGGACAGGGTGGCCAAGTCGTAGCCACGGCGGTCGAATTCGGCGGCCGCGGACTTGATCAGCGCGTCACGGGTCCGCGCGGCCCGCTCTTGTTTGGTCACCCATGGCTCCCGCTCGACAACTCCAAACCGACTGCTTGGTATTGTAGGAGGTTTCCGCGCGGTGCATGGCCCTTTCGATGATCACACGGTCGACCCCGGCGGCAAAGGCTTTGCCGGGGGTCGGGGTGTCCTCCGGCGGCGGCCTTTCGCGGTGCTCCCGGTGGCTACAGTGGGGGCACGATGACACGTTTCCGCGAGAGTGTTCGGTCCCTGCTCAGGGAGCAGGTGCTCGACGCCGCCTACCGCCTGGTGGCGGCCGAGGGCTGGGGCGGGCTGCGCATGACCGCCATCGCGCGGGCCGCCGGCATCAGCCGCCAGACCCTCTACAACGAGTTCGGGTCGAAGGAGGCCATCGGCAAGGCGCTCGTCCAGCGCGAGCTGGAGGGCTTCCTCGTCGGCATCCAGCGCGAACTCGACGCCCACCGCGGCGATCTGGAGGCGGCGGCCGCCGCGGGTGTCGGCTACACGCTCCAGCAGGCGGTGGACAACCCGCTGGTCAAGAGCGTCCTGGTCGCGGCGCGCGGCGGTGAGGACGACCTTCTCGCCTATCTCACCACCCGCCCCGAACCGGTCTTCGGCACGGCGATGGTGATGCTCGACGCCTACGCGATCGAAGCCTGGCCCGAGGTCGACGAGGAATCCCGCGGCCTCGCCGTCGAGACCATCGTCCGCCTCACGGTCAGCCACATCGTCCAGCCGGTGGCCTCGCCCGAGGAGTCCGCCCGGCGCATCGCCCGGATCACCGCGCGCATCGCGTATCCGGGCGTCACCGTCTGACACCTTCTGACAGGGCAGCCGGAGCGGCCGGAGTAGCCGGAGCGGCCAGAGAAGTCGGAGCAGCCGGAGAAGTCGGTGAGGCCCGGTGTCGGACACGGGGGAATTCCGGCACCGGGCCTCGGTTGAATATTGTACGAGACTCGGCGGGGCCGGATGGCGGGGGGCGGGCGTACGGGGTAGATGTCCTGTGAGGGGCATCGCCGGTGACGCGAGGGAGGCCGCCGTGGAAGGCAGAAGCATAGGGTTCGTGCGGTCCTTCAACCGCGCCGCCGGGTACGGGTTCGTCGTCCCGGTGGGCTCCGAGGAGCAGGTCTACTTCAGCGCGGAGGACATCGAGGGAGGCCAGCGGACCCTCTCCGAGGGGCAGCAGGTCTCCTTCGTCCTGGTCCTCGGCGAGGGCCGGTTCGAGGCGAAGGAGCTGCGCGTCTGACGGTGCGGGGGGCTGCCTACGATGGGCCCATGTCCGAACGAGTGGAACCCGGGGCCGCCTCCCATGCGCACGAGCGGACGCCGGGCCCGCGCGAACTCTCCGCGGCGGCGGGTGTCTTCGCGCTGCTCGCCGACCCGACCCGGCTCCACCTCGTGTGGCTGCTCACCCGCGGCGAGGCCGACGTCGGCGCCCTGACGGAGGCCTGCGGGGCCGCCCGCCCGGCCGTGAGCCAGCACCTGGCGAAGCTGCGGCTCGGCGGGCTCGTCCAGTCCCGCAAGGACGGTCGCCGGGTCGTGTACGCCATGCCGGACGGCCATCTGAAGCGCCTGGTCGTCGAGGCGATCAGCCGGGCCGACCACGAGGTGACCGGCGAGCCCTGGCACGCCTGAGCGGGCGACCCGTCAGCGCGTGAACATGTGCGCACGCGTGCACGTGTCGGCTACCGTGGGGACATCCGTCGTCCGCCGCGGCCCGACCGGAGGCGTCCATGCTGTCCGTGCTGCGCAACCGCACCTATCGGCGTCTGTTCGGCGCCCAGGTCGTAGCCCTGGCCGGCACCGGCCTCGCGACCGTGGCGCTGAGCCTCCTGGCCTACGACCTCGCGGGGGCCGACGCGGCCGCCGTGCTCGGCACCGCGCTCGCGATCAAGATGGCCGCGTACGTGGGGATCGCCCCGGTCGTCACCGCGCTCGCCGACCGCGTACCCCGGCGCGCGCTGCTCGTCTCGATGGACCTGACGCGGGCCGTGGTCGCCCTTTCGCTGCCGTTCGTCAGCCGGGTCTGGCAGGTCTATGTCCTGATCCTGCTGCTCCAGGCCGCCTCGGCCGCCTTCACGCCGGCGTTCCAGGCGACCGTCCCGCAGGTGCTGCCGGACGAACGGCAGTACACGGAGGCCCTGTCGCTCTCCCGGCTCGCCTACGACCTGGAGAACCTGGCGAGTCCGGTGCTCGCCGCCGCGCTGCTGACCGTCATGCCGTACTCCTGGCTCTTCACCGGCACCGCCGCCGGGTTCCTCGCCTCTGCCCTCCTCGTCCGTGCCACCGCCCTGCCCCCGCCGCCGGCGCGGGACCTGCCCGAGGAGGGCGCCGGCCGGGCCCGGAGGGCGTACGCCAAGGTGGTCTTCGGGACCCGCCTCCTGCTCGCGACCCCGCGCCTGCGGGCCCTGCTCGCCCTGGATCTGGCGGTCGCGGCGGCCGGGGCCGTGGTGCTGGTCGACACCGTGCTGCTGGTACGGGACACCCTGGGCCGTTCCGCCGGAGACGTACCGCTCGCCCTGGGGGCGTACGGGGCGGGGTCGATGGCGGTGGCCCTGCTGCTGCCGAGGGTGCTCGGGCGGGCCGAGGACCGTGCCGTGATGGTGCGGGCGGCGTGCGTGCTGCCCGGGGCGCTCGGGGCACTGGCCGTGGGGCTCGCCGTACCGCCGGGGGCGTGGTCCTGGCCCGCGCTCCTCGGGGTCTGGCTGGTCGTCGGCGCGGCGGGTTCGGCGGTGCTGACGCCGGGCGGCCGGGTGGTGCGCCGCTCGGCGGGGAGCGGTGACCTGCCGGCCGCGTTCGCGGCCCGGTTCTCGCTCTCGCACGCGTGCTGGCTGGTCACGTATCCGCTCGCCGGCTGGCTCGCGGTGCGTGCGGACCCGGCCGTCTCGGCGGCCGTGCTCGCCGCCGTCGCCCTGCTCGGGGCCGTCGCGGCGGCCCGTCTGTGGCCCCGTACGGACCCCGCCGAGCTGCCGCACGTCCACCCCGAACTCCCGGCGGGCCACCCGCACTTGGTCGGGGCGGGCGGCCCGCACGCGCACGACTTCCGCATCGACGCGCTGCACCGGCACTGGCCGAAGGCCCCGGCGCGGCCCTGAGCCGCGCGTGGCCCGTCAGCGGGGGAGGCGCATCTCCAGGCCGTCCAGGACGACGTCGAGGCCGTAGGCGAACTTGGCGTCGCGGGTGGCGACGGGGTCGACGGCGGCGTGGACGGCGGCGTGGGCGTACGCCTCGGCGAGGTGGTCGTGGTCGGCCGCCGCCTGCTGGGCGGCGGGCATGAGGCGGGCGATGAAGCCGGCCTCGGTCTCGCCGGAGCGGGCGACCGTGGTGAGCCAGGCGGCCTCGGTGGTGCTCATGCCGATGACGTACGACAGGAGGGTGTCGATCGCGCGGCTCGGCTCGGGGAAGCCGCTCGCCGCGAAGAGGGTGGCGAGGCGCTCGGAGTACGCCATGAGGTTGGGGCCCAGATAGGCGAGGCCGGCCTGGCCGAGGACGGACGAGAGCCACGGGTGGCGCAGGGCCGTCGCGCGGAACGAGGAGGCGGCCTCGGCGGCGGCCTCGCGCCAGGGACCGCCGGGGGCCGGGACGGTGATCTCGGCGGCGACCTCGTCCACCGCGAGCTCCATCAGCTCGTCCTTGGTGGCGACATGGCGGTAGAGGGAGGTCGCGCCGGCGTTCAGGCGGGCGCCGAGCTTGCGCATGCTCAGCGCCTCGATGCCGTCGGCGTCGAGCATGACGATCGCCTCGCGGACGATCGCGGTCCGGCTGAGCGCGGGCTGGTCGGGGGCGGACTGCTCGCGTGCCCACACGGACGGTACGGGGTTCGCCTTGGCGGCCATGGTCCTCCTTCAACGGCTGCGACTTCGGTGCGTACATCGTGCGCTTCCAGCGTACAGCGCTCGGGGGTTGCGAACGCTGTGCGCAGATGCGTACAGTGTTCGCATCGAAGGAAGCAGAACGAAAGCCGAGGGGGAACTCCCGATGGAAACCCGCAACCCACGCCGCTGGTGGATCCTGGTCGTGCTGTGCCTCAGCACCCTGGTCCTGGTGGTCGACAGCATGGCGCTGACCGTCGCGGTCCCCTCCATGACCGAGGACATCGGCGCGAGCGCCCAGGACATCCAGTGGATCCTGGACTCCTACATCCTGGTCTTCGCCGGCCTCCTGCTCACCTCGGGAAGCCTCGGTGACCGCTTCGGCCGGCGGAAGGTCATGGTGATCGGCCTGCTGCTGTTCGGCGCCGCCTCCCTGGCCGCGACGGTCTGCACCACCCCCGGCGAAGTCATCGCCGCCCGGATCACGATGGGCGTCGGCGGCGCGCTGATCATGCCCTCGACCCTCTCCATCCTCATCACCGTCTTCGACGAGGACGAGCGGCCCAAGGCGATGGCGGCCTGGGGCTCGGTGTCGATGCTCGGCCTGGTCGGCAGCCCCGTCCTCGGCGGCGTCCTGATCGACCACTTCTCCTGGCACTCGATCTTCTTCATCAACGTCCCGGTCGTCGCGCTCGCCGTCCTCGCCGCCCTCACCCTCATGCCCGAGTCCAAGGGCCCGTGGCAGAAGCCCGACCCGCTCGGCGCGATCCTCTCCGTCGTCGGCATGACCGCCCTGATCTGGTGGATCATCGAGATCCCGCAGCACGGCGCCTTCGAGGGCCGCTCGCTCGTCACCCTGGCCGTCGCGGTCGTCGCCCTCGCCGGATTCGTGGTCTGGGAGAACGTCACCCCCGAGCCGATGGTGCCGCTGGTCCTCTTCAAGCACCGCAACTTCAGCGGCGGTTCGCTCTCGCTGACCCTCGTCCAGATCGGCAACGGCGGCCTGCTCCTGGTCCTCACCCAGTACCTGCAGTTCGTCCTCGGCTACTCGCCGGTCAAGGCGGGCCTCGCCTTCGTCCCGCTCGCCGTCGCCGCCCTGATCGGCAACGGCGCCGGTGCCGGCCTCGCCGCGAAGATCGGCAACCGGATCCTGATCCTCGTCGGCATGCTCGTCATGGCCTCCTCCTTCGCCCTCCTGACCACCGTCGGCGCCGACTCCGGCTTCACCGTCCCGGCTGTCGCCCTCGGCCTCCTCGGCCTCGGCGCCGGACTCGCGATGCCGGCCGCCGTCGGCGCGTTGATGAGCACCATCCCCGCTGAGAAGGCCGGCGTCGGCTCCGCCCTCAACGACACCATCCAGCAGGCCGGCACCGCGCTCGGCATCGCCATCCTCGGCTCGCTCCTCACCAGCACCTTCTCCCGTGAGATGCCGGCCGGTGCCCCCGAGCAGGCCAAGCAGTCGATCGGCGGAGCCCTCGCCGTCGCCCAGGGCGACGCCCGCCTGGCCGACGCGGCCCGCGAGGCCTTCACCGCCTCGATGTCCACCACCTTCACCATCAGCGCGATCGGCGTCCTCGCCGCCGCCGTCCTGGCCACCCTGGTCATGCGGGACACCAAGAAGACCGAGACCGGGACCGGGACCGAGACCGGGATCGACGCCGCCGAAGCGGCGCGGCCGGAGGAAGAGCCGGCGAAGAAGGCGGAGTCCGTCGCCTGACGCCCGTCACACAGCGAAGAGCCGGTGCCCGAGGGCACCGGCTCTTCGCTGTGTGGGCAGGAGAGGTCAGTGCGCCGGCGACGGCGCCGGTCCGGAGGCCACGGCGAGGGCGAGCGCGAGGCCGTGCGCGAGCTGGCGCCCGAGGTCGGCCTCGGGGTCGGCGCGGACGAGGCGGCGGACGGCCTGCATCGCCTCCCAGGCGGAGATCTCGGCCAGGGTCCGCCCCCACGACTCGTCGAGACGGTCCGAGAGGTACGCGCAGAACCCGAGCTGAATCGTTCCTTCGCGGGCCCGTTCCTCCTGGTGCGCCTTGAGCGCCGCCGTCAGGAACGCCGTCGCCCTCCGCGGCCCGAGCGCGCTCAGGATGATCCGGAGGTACGGGTCCACGAGCCGCGCGCTCGCGGGCCTCGATGCCTGGCGGCCGGTCCCGTCGGGCACGTTCCGCGCCAGGGGCGCGTGCCCCTGCGCGGGACGGCGGTGCGGGTGGGGACGGTCGTGCGGGGCGGTCATCAGCGGTTCCGTGTAGTCGTTGGCCATGGGCTCACAGTTATGCGACGCCCCCCGACGCCGCAGCCCGCGACACGGCCCAGGCCGACTTCAACGCCCGATCGGACGTGTGGCTCAGTACACGTCGCGGACGTACCGCCGGTCGGCGGCCAGCTGCTTGACGTACACCGCCGCGTCCTCCGCGCTCATCCCGCCGTGCCGTGCGACGACGTCGCGGAGGGTCCGGTCGACGTCCTCGGCCATGCGGCCGGCGTCGCCGCAGACGTAGAAGTGGGCGCCGTCCCGCAGCCAGGACCAGAGGGCCGCGCCGTGCTCGCGCATGCGGTCCTGGACGTACACCTTGGTCCGCTGGTCGCGGGAGAAGGCGACGTCGAGCCGGCTGAGGTGCCCCGCCGCCAGGTGGTCCTGGAGCTCGCGGCGGTAGTAGAAGTCGGTGGCCTCGCGCTGCTCGCCGAAGAACAGCCAGTTCGGCCCCGCGTGGCCGCGGGCCCGGCGCTCTTCGAGGAAGCCGACGAACGGGGCCACGCCCGTGCCCGGGCCGACCATGATCATGGGGGCCGCCGGGTCGGCGGGCGGGCGGAACGCCGGGGAGCGCCGCACGAAGACCTGGACCGGGCCGTCGTCGGCACCGTCGGCCAGATACGTGGAGCAGACGCCCCCGCGCTCCCGCCCCCGGTCGTTGGCGTAGCGCACGACCGAGACGGTGAGGCCGACCTCGCCGGGATGCGCGAGCGGGCTCGACGATATGGAGTACAGCCGCGGCTGGAGGCGCTTGAGCACCCCCGTCCAGTCCGCCGCGGAAGCCCGTACGGGGAAGGCGCCGATCAGGTCCGCCGCCTGCAGACCCCAACTCCACTTGGCCAGCTCGTCCTTGTTGCCCGGGCGGAGCAGCCGCCTGAGCTCGTGGCTGCCCGTGCGGTCCGCGACGAACCTGAGCAGGTCCGGCGTGATGCGGCTGATGTCCAGACGGGTGCGCAGCGCCTCGGCCAGCGGGACGGGCCCGGCGTCGCCGACCCCGACGGGCTCCTCCGGGTCGAGGCCGGTGAGCGCGAGCCACTCGCCGACGAGCCCGGACCCGTTCACCGGCCACACGCCGAGCGCGTCGCCCGCCTCGTACGCCAGCTCGCCGCCGCGCGTGTCGAACGCGAACCGGCGGACCTCCTTGCCCGAGCCGGGCAGGCTCAGCAGGCGGTTGCCGACGAGCAGGGTCGAGAAGGGCGAGGACTTGGAGTACGAGCCCTGAGGGGAGTGGGCGGGGGCGGGGGCGGGGGACTGGATCCGGGCGGCGGGGGTCGAGGTGCGGGCCGGGGGCGTCGCCGGGGGCTGGGCAGGGGGACCGGCCGGGGTCAGGGAGGCGAGGACTCCGGACAGCCATGCTCCGGCGCTCTCCTCGTGGTCGGGTTCGCAGTCGGTACGCGGGTGCAGGCGGGTCGCGCCGAGTTCGGCGAGCCGCTCGTCCACGCGGCGGCCGTGCCCGCAGAAGTCGTCGTAGCTGGAGTCGCCGAAGGCGAGGACGGAGAAGCGCAGGCCTGTCAGGGGCGGTGCGTCAGGGGAGTTCAGGGCCTGCCAGAACTCGGCGCCGTTGTCGGGGGCGTCGCCGTCCCCGAAGGTGCTCGTGACCACCAACAGGTCGGTGTCGGAGCCGAGTCGGGAGAGGTCGACGTCCGTCATGGAGAGCAGTTTGGGCGCCCGCCCCGCGCCGGACAGGGAGCCGGCGACGGTGGCGGCGAAGTCCTCGGCGTTGCCCGTCTGCGAGGCCCACAGGATGAGCAGGCGGCGCGCGGGCACGGCGTCGGCGGCCGGCGTCGAGAGCCCGGCCCGCGCCGAGGGGGCGCTGGTGCGGGAGAACATCCCGGCGAGGAGCCCGTCGACCCACAGCGCGCGGGCCGGATCGAGCGGGGCGCCGGACGGGAGCACCGGGACCGCGACCCGCCCCTCGGGCGGCGCGGCGGCCTCCGCGGACACGCCGGGGAGTCCGGAGAGGCCGGACACGTATCCCGCCAGGTACTGGCGCTCGGAGGCGGTGAAGGCGGGCGGCGCGGTGAGGTCGGCGACGCCGAGCAGCGCGGCGAGCGCGGCCCCGGGCGCGGCGGCCGGCGCCGCCTCGGGGAGGGGAGTGGCCGGGGCCTCGGGCTCGTCGTCCCGGCGTGCCTGGGGCACGGGCGCCGTCGTGCGGCTCAGCGCGACCGCGCAGGCCTTGAACTCCGGCTGGAAGGAGACCGGGTCGACGGCGTCGTGGGTGACGGCGTTGATGCTGAGGTACTCGCCGAAGAGGTCGTTCCAGTGGAAGGGGGCGAAGCAGTCGCCGGGGCGGACCCGGTCGGTCACCACCACGGGGAGGACGGCCCGGCCGCGGCGCGAGGAAATCTCCAGGTGGTCGCCGCCGGTGACGCCGAGGGACGCCGCGTCCTCGGGGTGCACCTCGACGAAGGGGCCCGGGGCCAGCCTGGTGAGCTTGGCGACCTTGCCGGTCTTCGTCATCGTGTGCCACTGGTGCTGGAGGCGGCCGGTGTTCAGGACGAACGGGTAGTCGTCGTCGGGGAGTTCGGCCGCCGGGAGGTGCGGCCGCGCGAAGAAGCGGGCGCGTCCGCTCTCGGTCGGGAAGGCGAGGCGCGGCCGGCTGCCGTCCTCCCGCACCAGCGGCGTCTGGCTGACGCCGTCGTTCAGGTAGCGGACCGGGTTGCGGTCGGGGCCCTCGGCGGTCGGGGCCGGCCACTGGACGGGGGTGCCGCGCAGCCGCTCGTACGTCACTCCGCGCAGGTCCCAGCCGGTCTGGGGGTTCCAGGCCCGCTTGAGCTCCTCGAAGACCTCTTCCGCGCTCGTGTACGTGAAGGCCTCGGCGAAGCCCAACTCGCAGGCGACGCGGGCGATGAGCCGCCAGTCGGGCAGCGCCTGGCCCGGCGGGTCGACGACGCCCTGGACGAGGGTGAGGTTCCGCTCGGAGTTGATCATGACGCCGTCGGACTCGGCCCACAGCGTCGCCGGCAGCACCACGTCCGCGTACGCGTTGGTCTCGGTCTCCGCGAACACGTCCTGGGTGACGACGAGTTCGGCGGCCTCCAGGGCGGCGATCACCGTCCTGCGGTTCGCGACCGAGGCCACCGGATTGGTGCAGATGATCCAGCACGCCTTGATGTCACCGGCGGCCATCCGCTCGAACATGTCCACCGTGCCGCTGCCCACCTCCGTACGGATCGAGCCGCCGGGGAGGTTCCACAGCTCCTCGACGAAGGCGCGGTCGGCGTCGACGAGGACCGACCGCTGCCCCGGCAGCCCCGGACCCATGTAGCCCATCTCGCGCCCGCCCATGGCGTTGGGCTGGCCGGTCAGGGAGAAGGGGCCCGAGCCGGGCCGGCAGAGGGCGCCGGTGGCGAGGTGCAGGTTGACCAGGGCGTTGGTGTTCCAGGTGCCGTGCGTGGACTGGTTGAGCCCCATCGTCCAGCAGCTCATCCACTCGCCGGCCTCGCCGATCCACCGTGCGGCCCGCCGGATGTCGTCCTCGGCCAGCCCGGTGATCCCGGCGACCCGGGCGGGCGGATAGTCGGCGAGGAAGGCGGGCATCCCCTCCCAGCCCTCCGTGAACTCGGCGATGAACGCCTCGTCCGTGTGCCCCTCGGCGACGAGCAGGTTCAGTAGCCCGTTGAGCAGCGCCAGATCGGTGCCGGGGCGTATCTGCAGGAAGAGGTCCGCCTTGTCGGCGGTGGCGCTGCGCCGCGGATCGACGACGATCAGCTTCGCGCCCGCCTTGACCCGCTCCATCATCCGCAGGAACAGGATCGGATGGCAGTCCGCCATGTTCGAGCCGATCACCAGGAACACGTCGGCCCGGTCGAAGGCCTGGTACGAGCCGGGCGGGCCGTCCGCCCCGAGCGAGAGCTTGTAGCCGGAGCCCGCGGAGGCCATGCACAGCCGCGAGTTCGACTCGATGTGCCGGGTCCGCACGAAGCCCTTTGCCAGCTTGTTCGCCAGGTACTGGGCCTCAAGCGACATCTGCCCCGAGACGTAGAACGACAGCGCGTCCGGCCCGTGCTCGTCCAGGATCGCGCGCAGCCGGTCCGCGACCGCCGTGACGGCCGCGTCGACGTCCGTCTCCACGGGCTCGCCGCCCCGCTCCGCCCGTACCAGCGCCTTACGGGCCCGCCCCGGGGCCGCCATCATGTCCGCGCTCGTCGAGCCCTTCGTGCACAACCGCCCGGAGTTCGCCGGGTGCGCCTTGTCCCCGGAGGCCTTCACCGCGCGCCGCAGGCCCGTCGCCGGGTCGCGCTCCACGTCGAGGACGATCCCGCAGCCGACCCCGCAGTACGAGCAGACCGTCCGGACAGCCTCGGCCCGCGAGTCCGACGACGCCACCGGGACTCCTCCCCCTCAGGAACACTCCGCCCGCCCCGACCCGCGCCGGAACCGCCGGACCGTGGGAGGTCTCCCACGGCCTCCGACGGTACGAACCGCGCGTTTCCGGACCGTCACACGCCACGGGCACCCGGCGTTACACGCCCCGCACGACGGCCGGGAGATTACCGTGAGCGACCGGAGGACGGCTCAAGCCGCACAAGGGCCGGGCCCGGCCCCGAAGACGTCAAGGCACGGTGGCACGGCTCCTTCGATGGTGTGGTTTCGCCGCACGGCGAGGCGACGCCCGTGCGCGGGGCGTGCGCGCGGCGCGCGCCCGGCCCTTCCGTGGTGGTGGCCGGTTTCGCCCCCCGCACGCGGGCGTGCGACGAGGCCGGAGCGGCGCCGGCGGGCGGGATTCCGGAGATCACGCGGTACCTAGACTCCCCGCACATGTCGCTCTGGCTGCTCAATAACTTCAGCACCTTCAACCTGACCGTCGTCATCGTGGGCGGGACGATTCTCCTGGCCGTCGTCGGAAGCCTCTTCACCCGCCGCAAGTACCCGTCGCTGGCCGAGGGGGAGCACAACGACATGGTCGGAGTCACCCTGGGGATGTTCGGCGCGATCTACGGGATCATCCTCGCGTTCGTCATCGTCACCCTCTGGACCCAGCTGGAGAGCACGCAGACCGTCGTCGCCACCGAGGCCACCGACGCCGCGCTCATCGCCCGGGACGCCGCCGCCTTCCCCGCCCCCGTACGCGACCGGCTCGACATCGCGCTCAGCGGCTACGTCCACGGAGTCGTCGAGAAGCAGTGGCCCCTGATGCGCGAGGGAACGCCCGACTACGACGCCACCGCCAACAGCCTCCAGGGCGTCTTCGACGTACTCCAGTCGTACGAACCGAAGTCCGCCGGCGAGGAGGTCTTCTACGAGGAGGCCGTCGGCCACCTCAACGACATCGCCGCCCAGCGCCGCGCCCGCCTCACCATGGCCGAGCAGCAGCTCCCCCCGCTGCTCCAGCTCCTCGCCTTCGGCGGCGCGCTGGTCCTGATCCCGCTCACCTTCCTCTACGGAATGCGACGGCGGAGGATCCAGCTCCTCTTCGTCGCCTCGGTGGCCGGCCTCATCGGATTCAGCCTGCTGCTCGTCCTCGTCCTCGACAGGCCGTTCGCGGGCGAGCTCAGTGTCAGTCCGGCACCGTACCGTCAAGGAGCGCTCGCCCGGTACTGGGACGAGCCCCCGGCAGCGGAGGAGAGCACCCCGTGAGGATCCACCTGACCAGCGTCTTCGTCGACGACCAGGCCAAGGCCCTGAGCTTCTACACCGACATCCTCGGCTTCGTGAAGAAGCACGACGTGCCGGTCGGCGAGGAGGACCGCTGGCTGACCGTCGTCTCGCCCGACGAGCCCGGCGGCACCGAGCTCCTCCTGGAGCCCGCCCGCCACCCGGCCGCCCGCACGTACCGCGACACGCTCGTCAAGGACGGCATCCCGCTCGCGCAGTTCGCCGTCGAGGACGTCAAGGCCGAGTACGAGCGCCTGCGCGCCCTCGGTGTCCGCTTCACCCAGGAGCCCGTCGACATGGGCCCCGTCACCGTCGCCGTCCTCGACGACACCTGCGGCAACCTGATCCAGATCGCGACCAAGCCGGAATAGCCGGACGCCGGCCAGAGGGGGGCTGGTCGGCGGGGGAGCCGTCCGGCATGCCGAGGCCCTTGACAACAGGCCATGCTCCTGGCGCAGTTGCTCTGCATTACTCCCGAGTACGGTGTCCCACCCGAAGGAGATCAGAGCATGACCAGCCCTGAGAGCGCGGCCCCCGAGTACGACGTCGTCATCAGCGGAGCGAGCCTCGCCGGCAGCGCCGCGGCGATCCTGCTCGCCCGGCGCGGCGCCCGTGTCGCCCTGCTCGAACGCCGCTCGGACCCGGAGTCGTACAAGGTCCTGTGCACCCACGCCATGCAGGCGGCCGCCTACCCCGTGCTCGACGAACTCGGCCTGGTCCCCGCCCTGGAGAAGGCGGGCGCCATCCGCAACGACGCCCGCTGGTACACCCGCTGGGGCTGGATCGAACCGCGCCCCGCACCCGGCGGACCCGAGCTGCCCTACGCGTACAACATCCGGCGCAGCACCCTCGACCCGATGATCAGGGCCCGCGCCGCCGAGACCCCCGGCGTCGACCTGCTCCTCGGCCACCAGGTCAGCGGCCTGATCGCCGAGGCGGGGCGGACCCTCGGCGTGCGCGCCACGACACGGCGGGGCGAGCGGGAGATACGGGCCCGCCTGGTCGTCGGCGCCGACGGCAAGGACTCAGCCGTGGCCAAGTACGCCGCGATGCCCACCCGGACGCACGAGAACGGACGGTTCGGCTACCTCGCGCACTTCCGCGGCCTGCCCCTGCGCGACGGCATCAGCCACGCCTGGTTCCTCGACCCCGACGCGGCCTACGCCTTCCCGAACGACGACGGCGTCACCGTCGTCGCCGTCCTCCCGGACAAGAAGCGCCTGCCGGCCTTCCGCGAAGACCTGGAGGGCAGCTTCCTCGACCTCCTCCGCGGCCTCCCCGACGCACCCTCCTTCGACGACGCCGAACGCGTCTCGAAGATCATCGGCATGCTCGACTACCCACTCCACACCCGCAAGCCCACCGCCCCCGGCCTCGCCCTCATCGGCGACGCCGCCCTGACCGGCGACCCCCTCTGGGGCGTCGGCTGCGCCTGGGCCCTCCAGTCCGCCCAATGGCTGGCCGACGCCGTCGCCCCGGCCGCCACCGCCACCGGCGACCTCGACGCCTCCCTGGCCGCCTACGCGCGCACCCACCGCCGCCGCCTCAACGGCCACCAGTTCCTCTCCGTCGACTACGCCAAGTCCCGCCCGTTCAACCCCGTCGAACGCCTCCTCTTCTCCGCGGCGGCCCGCGACGCCTCCATGGCCCGCCACATGCACCTCTTCGCCTCCCGCCTCATCGGCCCCCGCCAGTTCCTGGCCCCCCGGGCGCTCGCCAAGGCCGCGGCCGTCAACATCAAGCACCGTCGCTCCGCACGCGCTCAGTCCGGATCCCGTACCTGACGGACAGCCAGTAACCCGTACCCCCCCTACGGTCAGGCGTGCGGCACCGACACCGCCGTCGCCACGAAGCCGTCCCGGACCGTCCACCGCCCGTCGAACCCGTCGAGCCGGCGGCCTCCGACCCGTGGACCCGGTACGAGGAGCCGGGCGTGGAACTCCCCGCGCGGGGGGCCGCCGGGACGTACGGAGAACTCGATGTCGGCCTCCGCGAAGTCGAGCCACGTGCCCGTCAGCGGCGACCACGCCTTGTAGACGGCCTCCTTCGCGCTGAACAGGAGCCGGTCCCAGGGGACAGCGGGGTCGTCCGCCGCGAGCCGCTCCAGGCGGTCGCGCTCGACGGGCAGCGACACGGCACCGAGGACGCCCTCGGGCAGCGGGGCCCGGGGCTCGGCGTCGATGCCGAGGGAGGCCAGGTCCGTGCCGAGCGCCAGCGCGGCCGCGTAGTAGCCCTCGCAGTGGGTGAGGCTCCCGACCAGACCCTCCTGCCAGGCCGGCGCGCCCCGCCGGCCCGGCAGCACCGGCTGCGGCGGCAGGCCGAGCTTCGCCATCGCGCGCCGGGCACAGGCCCGTACGGCCGTGAACTCCCGGCGCCGCTTCTCGACGGCCCGGCTCACGAGCGCCGCCTCCTCGGGGTACAGCTCCGATTCCAGACAGGTGTGGTCGTGGCTCTCCACCGCGACCACGCTTCCGGGAAGCAACTCCTCGATCACGCCACACCCTCCCCCTCGGGTCGTCGAAGCCGCCCTCCGCACCCGCCCGACCCTACGGTGAGAGTATGAGCGACCCGGAGAAGAACAAGGCCACCGCCAAGGCCTTCTACGACCTGATGTTCAATCAGTGCCGCCCCGCCGAGGCCATCGACCGCTACGCCGGTGACACCTACATCCAGCACAACCCGCACGTCGCCGACGGCAAGCAGGCCTTCGTCGACTACTTCGAGCGCATGGCCGCCGAGTACCCCGGCAAACACGTCGCCTTCAAGCGCGCCTTCGCCGAGGGCGACCACGTCGTCCTGCACTGCCACCAGACCTGGCCGGACGAGGCGTACGCCGGCATCGACATCTTCCGCTTCGACCCCGCCGGCCGGATCGTCGAACACTGGGACGTCCTCCAGGTCGTCCCGCCCACGTCCCGGAACGACAACACCATGTTCTGACGCCCGTCCGGGCGGCTAGACGACGGACTGGGGGTGGCGGAAGAGGCCCGTGGGGTCGTAGTGACGCTTGACGGCAGCCAGGCGGGGGTAGTTGGCGCCGTAGTAGGCGTGCCGCCAGTCACCGAGGTCCGGATCGGGGAAGTTGACGTAGGCGGCCGAGGTGCCGAGGCGGCGGCGGAGGGCCCGGTGGAGGGCGCCGGTCCCGGCGAGGAGGCCGTCGACCGCCGCCTGCGGGGTGCCGGGGGCCCAGTGGGTGCCGATGTCGATGACATAGGTGGCATCCCGGTGGGGGTAGGCGGTGTCGCCGGGGCGGAGCCGGTCGGTGGTGCCGCCCATCGCGAACAGCGTCACATAGCCGGTGGCCCTCGCCGGTCCTGGACGCCAGGCCCGCGCCCACTCGGCGATCTCCGCCACCGTGCCGGCACCCAGCCACCGGTCGGGAACGAGCGACCGGGAGGCGTAGCAGTCCCTGGCCCCCGGGGTCTCCATCAGCCGGTCCTGCGCGCCCCAGAAGCCGAGCTCCTCGACGCGCGCACGGGAGGGCCGGAGCGCCAGGAGCGGCGCGAGAAGCCGGCGCAGGGCGTCCTCGGGGCCGAGCCGCTGCCCCAGCACCCACAGACTCGTGGTGCCGTCACCCGCGTGCTTGAAACCGACCCGGACGTCGAAGTCGCCCGCGCCGTCCCCGGCCAGGACGTCCTGCACCTCCCGGACGACGTCCACGGCCGAATCCAGCCCGAAGACGAGGTCGAAGACCGTCGCCCGCAGCGACCCCACGGGCACGGCGTCGAACGTGAAGGCCGTGTTGATGCCGAAGTTACCGCCCGCGCCGCCACGACAGGCCCAGAACAGGTCCGCGTTCTCCCTCTCGGTGGCGCGCACCAGGCTGCCGCCCGCGAGCACGACCCGCGTCTCGGCCAGGCGGTCGCACGTCAGGCCCCACTTGCGGTCGTTGAAGCCGAGCCCGCCGCCGAGCGTGAGCCCCGCGACCCCGACGCCCGGACAGCGCCCGCCCGGGAAGTACAGGCCGGCGTCCCGGGCCGCGTACACGTCGGAGTTGGTCGCCCCGCCGCCCAGATGGAGACGGCGCCCGTCCGGCGCCACCCGGTTCATCGCCCGCAGGCTGATCACCAGACCGGTCGTCGTCGAGTGGCCCGCGTAGTTGTGCCCGCCGGAGCGCGGTACGAAGGGCACACCGTGCTTCGCCGCCTACCGCAGCGCCCGCACGTCGCCCTCGGTCGCGCAGGCCACGACTCCGGCCGGCAGGACCGACGCGTACCGCCGGTTGTCGGCCGCGGCCTGGGCCGGATAGTCCCCGTCCCCGGGCCGGTACAGACGGGCGGCCGCGCTCAGCGCACGCCGCAGCTCCCGCCACGCGCCCCGGTCGGCGAGGTCCGCCGGGGCGGCCGCCGTGGCAGGACCGGCGAGTCCGGGCGCGCGTACGGCTCCGGCGGCCGTGGCCGTATCGGCGAGTCCGGGCGCCAGTACGGCTCCGACGGCCGCGGCCGTACCGGCACGCAGGGCGGCTCTTCGGCTGATCTCCATTGGTCGTCTCTCCTCTGAATCCGTCGGCCGGGCCTACAGGCCGCCGGTGTACAGCAGCTTGTCGGCGGTGTCGGGACTGAGGTTGGTGAGAAGGCCCTTGGTGGAGTTGCCGTCGAGCCACTGGCTGATCTCGGCGGGGGAGGCGGTGGGGTGCGCGGCCTTGTAGAGGGCGGCGACGCCGGTGACGTGGGGGGCGGCCATGGAGGTGCCGTTCAGGGAGACGGAGCCGCCGCCGAGCCTGGCGGACAGGATGGCCTGGCCGGGGGCGAAGAGCTCGACACAGCGGCCGTGGTTGGAAAAGGAGGTCTCCTCGTCCCACACGTTGGAGGCGGCGACGGTGACGACGCCGTCCGCAGACGCGGGGGAGACCTCGCAGGCGTCCTTGGCGTCGTTGCCGGCCGCGATGACGGGCAGCACGCCGGCGCGCTGCACGGCGGTGACGGCGTCGTTGAGGGCGGCGGACCGGTTGCCGCCGAGTGAGCCGTTGAGGACGGCGGGCTGCCGGGCGTTCCTGGCGATCCAGTCGAGACCGGCGATCATGCCCGAGTACGCGCCACGGCCGTCGCAGCCGAGGACGCGCACGCTGACCAGACCGGCCTTGCGGGCCACCCCGTACGTGCTGCCGGCCACCGTCCCGGCCACATGGGTGCCGTGGCCGCTGCAGTCCTGGCCCGCCCGCCCGTCACCCATCGCGTCGAAGCCGAACACGGCCCGCCCGCCGAACTCGTCGTGCCCGTAGTCGATCCCGCTGTCGAGGATGTACGCGGTCACCCCCGCGCCGCTCCCGCGCGTGGTGAAGTCCTGGTCGAGCGGCAGCTTCCACTGGTTGATCCGGTCCAGGCCCCAGGTCGCGGCCGGCCCCCGGGGCTGCGCGGGCGTGACGGCCGGCTGCGGCGGCGCCAGGGCCACCGCGTCCTCCTCGACCGAGGCCACCCCCGCCGTCCTGCGGACCAGGTCCAACTGCACCGCGTTGAGCGGCACCGCGAAACCGTGGAGCGCCTTCTCGTAGACGAACGTCGGCTTCAGCCCGAGCTTCTCCGCGATCCCGGCGGCGTCGGCCGTCCCGTCGACACTCACGATGTACCTGCCCGGCACCGCGTCCGCCGCCGTGATCAGGGGCGCGGGGCCCGGCTCGGGCGCCGCGGCGGACTCCGCCGCCGTCGCCCACGGGGCGACGAGGGCCAGGGCCGCGCCGCACGCGCAAGCAAGAGCGACTCTGGTACGTGTGTTCATTCCGGTGTTCATTCCGGGAGGTGATCACGCGGCAACGATCACCGGCGACGACACCCCGGCCGTTTCCGGCGGAAGCCCCAAACATCACCTCAATGCCCTGCGACCTACAGCGGGAGCCAGGCCGCCCGCCGACCCCCGTACCGCTCCCGTCAGACCTCGATCGGGATGCCGCCGAGCCGCATCGCTTCCTCGATCTCGTCGAGCCGGGCGTCGGACACGGCGCCTGCCCGCTCGCTGACGTCCCGTTCGGTGAGGGTGGCGAGCCAGGTGCAGGGGGTCACGCCGGGCTGCGGGAAGGCGACGCGGACGACGCCTTCGAGGGGGAGGCCGTCGGCGGCGCCGAGGGGGACTTCGAGACCCATGCCCGTGATGTCGACGGGGGCGGGCTCGACGATCTGCATGCCGCGGAACTCGCCGTTCGCGCCTTCGGAGAGCAGCACCACCGCTCGCCGCTCCCCGAAATCCGCCCACCAGACTTCACCACGCCGCACGGGTACCTCCAGACGGGAAGGGCGGTCCGCTCCGAGGCGGACCGATCATCACGTTACTCCCGGCAGCGTGACCGCGGTCAGGACGAAACCACGCCCCACCCCCCACCTGCCGGAGAACACGTCGTGGCGTCGCCCGGCCACCTCGGGCCCGGGCACGAGGAGCCGCGCCGAGAACGTGCCGGAAGCCGCGTCGAACTCGACCTCCGCCTCCTCGAACCCCAGCTCGCGCCCGGTCAGCGGGTACCAGGCCTTGAACACCGACTCCTTGGCGCTGAACAGCATCCGGTCCCAGTGGACCCCGGGACGACGCCGGGCCAGTGCCGCGACCGCGGCCGCCTCGCGCGGAAGCGAGATGGACGCCAGGACCCCCGCGGGCAACCGCAGATTGGGCTCCGCGTCGATCCCGAGGGAGACCGCGACCTCGGTCCGCGCGACGGCCGCCGCCCGGAAGCCCGCGCAGTGCGTCATGCTGCCGCTGACCCCCTCCGGCCAGGTGATCACACCGCGCCTGCCCGGCACGAGCGGCGCCGGCGGCACGCCCAGCACCGCCAGGGCACGCCGTGCGCACAGCCGCACGGTCGTGAACTCGGCCTTCCGGCCCGCCACGGCATTCACGACCGCCGCCGCCTCGGCCGGGAAGAGCCGGTCGGGCCCCTCCTGCGCCGGCGTCAGCTCCTCGTACGACGTGACGCCGACGACGCCCTCGGGGAGCACCGACCCGATCACGCCGAACGCTCCCCGGCCGGCCGGGGCAGGATTTGCCGCAGCGGCGAGCGCGGCGGCCGCTGCCGCCACTCGCGCGGATACCCGATCGACACCTCCTCGAACCGGACCCCGTCGTGCCAGGTCACCCGGGGAATGTGCAGGTGACCGTAGACAGCGGCGACGGCCCGGAATCGCCGGTGCCAGTCCGCCGTGAGCTCGGTGCCGCACCACTGCGCGAACTCCGGATGACGCAACACACGGGTGGGTTCCCGCACCAGCGGATAGTGGTTGACCAGTACGGTCCCGTGCCCGGGATCGACCGCCGCCAGCCGCTCCTCGGTGAGCGCCACCCGGGCCCGGCACCAGGCGTCCCGCGACGGATAGGGATCGGGATGCAGCAGATACTCGTCCGTGCACACCACCCCCGCCTCATGCGCCACCCGGAGCGACTCCTCCTTGTCACGCGCCCCGGGCGCCATGAACGAGTAGTCGTACAGAACGAACAGCGGCGCGATCGTCACCGGCTCCTCCCCGCCCCGCCACACCGCATACGGGTCCTCGGGCGTCAGCACACCCAGCCCCCGGCACAACTCGACGAGCGCCTCGTACCGGGCGACCCCGCGCAGCGTCACCGGGTCCGTCGGATGCGTCCACAACTCATGGTTCCCCGGCGCCCAGATCACCCGCGAGAACCGCCCGGCCACGAGCCCCAGAGCCCACGCGATGTCCTCGAACTTCTCCCCGACATCCCCGGCGACGATCAGCCAGTCCTCGTCCGACTCCGGCCGCAACGACTCCGTGATCCGCCGGTTCTCCTGATGAGTGACATGCTGGTCGCTGAGCGCGAACAGCTTTCCGTGGGTCACGCGGGCATCCACACCCTCTCCCCCTCGCGCCGTTTCCCGCCCCGCACCACCCCCGGGGCCCCTTCTCGCTGTTCGAGATCCTTTCGATCCTCCCCACCCCTGTCAACGCCGGCCGAAAGCCCACGACGACCCAGAAAGGAACGGCCACCCGGAGGGAAACCTCTACAGCCAGTCCT
This sequence comes from Streptomyces sp. NPDC037273, assembly GCF_055603625.1. NCBI lineage: Bacteria > Bacillati > Actinomycetota > Actinomycetes > Kitasatosporales > Streptomycetaceae > Streptomyces > Streptomyces sp. NPDC037273. The sequence goes on along the minus strand of NZ_JBVJVO010000002.1, from coordinate 875,632 downwards.
TCCGCTTGAAGACCACGTACAGGCTCGTGCACACCACCGCCATCAGCACCACAGCGAACGGATACCCGCCCGCCCAGTGCAGCTCCGGCATGTGGTCGAAGTTCATGCCGTAGATCGTGCCCACCAACGTCGGTGCGAAGAGGATGGCGGCCCAGGAGGAGATTTTCTTGATCTCTTCGTTCTGTTCGAAGCCGGCTTCGGCGAGGGCGCGCATTTCGGCGTTTTGTTGTTGGGTGACGAGGGTGGCGTTGACGGTGAGGATGTCGGTGAGGGCTTGGCGGAAGCTGTCGACGCGTTCGCTGGTGTGGGTGACGTGGTCGGCGACGTCGCGGAGGTAGCGCTGGAGTTCTTCGTCGGTGCCGTATTTGGGGAAGCCGGCGATGAGGGCGTGGAGCATGCCGACGAGGGGGCGGGTGGCGCGCTGGAACTCGACCATTTCGCGGGAGAGTTCGTAGATGCGGCGGGAGACGGCGGGGTCGCCGCCGAAGACTTCGGTCTCGATCTCGTCGATGTCGTTCTGGACGCCGGCGACGACGGGGGCGTAGCCGTCGACGACGGCGTCGAGGATGGCGTAGAGGACGGCTTCGGGGCCGAGGGCGAGGAGGTCGGGGTTCTCCTCCATGCGGCGGCGGACGGCGGAGAGGTCGGGGGCGGCGCCGTGGCGGACGGTGATGAGGAAGTCGGGGCCGACGAAGACGTGGAGTTCGCCGAAGTCGACTTCTTCCTGGGCGTCGAGGTAGCGGGCGGCGCGGAGGACGACGAAGAGGGTGTCGCCGTAGCGTTCGAGTTTGGGGCGCTGGTGGGCCTCCATGGCGTCCTCGACGGCGAGTTCGTGGAGGTCGAACTCGGCGGCGAGCGAGTGGAGTTCCTCGTGGGTGGGGTGTTGGAGGCCGATCCAGGCCATGCCGGCGGGCTGTTCGCGCAGCCGGCGGAAGGTCTCCGCGAGGGTGGCGGGGGAGGCGACGCGGTGGCCGTCGCGGTAGAGCCCGACCTGGACCACGCTGGGCGGGTCCGGTGGCGTCTGCGCGGACGTGGTCTCGGGTGGCGGCTCGGGGTGGCGGCGCCACGCCGCGCGGGGGCGGCGGTCGGACATCGTCGTACACCTCCTGGGTCCTCCGCAGGATATATGGGGCGGATGGGATGTATGCCGTGTGCAGTCCCTCCGCGGGCCCGGGTCGATGTCCCCTTGCGGACCGCATCTGTCCGCAAGGGTCGGTAGCGTGCTGTGCATGGCCCTGAAGACGACTTATCCCGTGCTCGGTACGCGTGCTCTGAACCGCGCCACGCTCGACCGTCAGCTGCTGCTGCGCCGTGCGCCGCTCGGTGCCGAGGAGGCCGTGGGCCATCTCGTCGGGCTCCAGGCGCAGAACACCAAGCCGCCGTACTACGCGCTCGCCGCGCGGCTCGAAGGGTTCCGGCCCGAGGACCTGTCGGCCGGGATGGAGTCGCGGAAGGTGGCGCGGATCGTGTCGCTGCGGTCGACGGTCCACACGCACACCGCGCGGGACGCCGTCGGGCTGCGGCGGCTGGTGCAGGCGGGTGCCATCGAGCGGGAGCTGAAGATGTTCCGCAAGGGGCTCGACGGCGTCGACCTCGACCGGCTGACGGCCCTCGCGACCGAGTACGTCGAGGAGCGGCCGCGCACGCCCAAGGACCTGCGGGAGCGGCTGCTCGTGGAGTGGCCGGAGGCCGACCCGCTGGCGCTGACCATCGCCGCGCGGTGTCTGCTGCTGATGGTGCAGGTCACCCCGCGCGGCCTGTGGAGGAGGAGCGGGCAGGTCGCGCTCACCACGACGCGCGTGTGGTTCGACGAGCCCGACGGGGACATGGCGGAGATCGACGAGACCGTACGGCGCTACCTGGGCGCCTTCGGACCCGCCTCGGTCCAGGACATGCAGACCTGGTGCGGTCTCACCCGCCTCCGTCCGGCGTTCGAGCGGCTGCGGCCCGAGCTGCTCGTCTTCCAGGACGAGCGCGGCACCGAACTCTTCGACCTCGCCGACGCGGCCCGCCCCGACGACGACACCCCGGCGCCGCCGCGGCTCCTCCCCGAGTTCGACAACCTGCTGCTGTCCCACGCCGACCGCTCCCGGATCATCCCCGCCGAGCACCACGGCCGCACCTGGACCGGCAACCAGGCCCACCGCACCTTCCTCGTCGACGGCTTCCTCGCAGGTCTGTGGCGCCTCGACGAGGCGAAGGACCGTACGACCGTCACCATCGAGCCCTTCGCACCCCTGACGCGCGCGACGCGCACCGCCCTCACCGCCGAGGCCGAGCGGACGCTCGATCTGTTGACGCCGCCTGGTACTCCGTACGAGATCGCGTACGCGGAGGGGTGAGGGCTGAGGGGCGGAGGGGTGAGGGCTGAGGGGCGGCGGGCCGGTGGTCGTAGCGCTGCCGAGGAGGGCCCGGGGCATGGCGAGACCTGCCCCGCCCCGTCACGGCAGTACCCCCGCCCTCCGCGCCGCGACCACCGCCTCCATCCGCGTGTGGGCGCCGAGCTTGCGCATGGCCGAGCGGAGGTAGCCCTTCACGGTCTCGGGGCGCAGCCCGAGCCGACGGGCGGCGGTGGCGTTGGTGGCGCCGGAGGCGACGGCGGCGAGGACGTCGGTCTCGCGGGGGGTGAGGGCGACGCCGGGGACGGGTGCGGCGGGGCCGGAGGCGGTGCGGAGGCGGCCGGCGACGGCGAGCAGCCGGTCCCGCAGGGCCGGGTCGGTGACGTGGGGCGCGAGCTCGCGGAGTTCGCCGTAGGCCTGGCGTACGTCCTCCCAGGAGGGGCCGGGGGAGGGCGGGGTGAGCAGCTCGCGGACCTCGTCCTGGACGGCGAGGGCCTGCTCGACGTCACGCGCGGCGGCGACCGCGGCGTCGAAGATGCGCTCGCCAATCGGCAGGGCGTCGCGGAGGGCCCCGTACAGGACTCCGCGGACCTTGCGGCGTACGACGACGGGGACGGCGATCACGGAGCGGAGGCCCTCGGCGGAGACGGGGACGTCGTACTCGTGGGTGATGTGCTGCGCCGAGGGGTAGTCGGTGACGGCGCACGGCCGGGAGAGGGCGAGGCACTTGCCGCCGAGGCCGGAGCCGGCGGAGATGGCGAGTCCGTGGAGTGCGGGGGTGACGGCCCCGTTCAGCTCGGCGATCCGCATCCCGCGGGCCTCGTGGAGCAGGCCGCCGAAGACCACCGGAAGACCGGTGGCGCGGCGCATCCGCAGCAGCGCGGCACGCAGCTCCACCGATTCGACGTGCTCGCGCACCGTTCTCTCCCCGTCGTCGTTGGCTGGTTCACCCCCGAACGGGGGTAGTGAGACCTGGGTCACCGATTACACGATGTCCAGGACCGGTCCCGCAACGAGGAGGACACATGACGGCAGCGAGCGCGACCAGCGCGACGGAGGCGTTCCGGGCGGCCCGGGACTTCCTGCTCCGGCACCGCGACGACTACGAGACGGCCTACGAGGGCTTCGCCTGGCCCCGGCCCGACCGTTTCAACTGGGCGCTCGAATGGTTCGACGTCATTGCCGAGGGCAACGACCGGACCGCCCTGCACATCGTCGAGGAGGACGGCACCGAGGCGAAGGTCTCCTTCGCGGAGATGTCCGCCCGCTCCAACCAGGTGGCGAACTGGCTGCGCGGCCAGGGGGTGCGCGCCGGCGACCGGATCATCGTGATGCTCGGCAACCAGGTCGAGCTCTGGGAGACCGCGCTCGCCGCGATGAAGCTGCGCGCAGTCCTCATCCCCGCCACCCCGCTCCTCGGCCCCGCCGACCTGCGCGACCGCGTCGACCGCGGCCGCGCCCGCCATGTCATCGTGCGTGCCGAGGACACCGCCAAGTTCGACGAGGTGCCCGGCGACTACACGCGGATCGCGATCGGCGGCGACGGGGTGAACTGGCTCGGCTACGAGCACGCGGCCCAGGAGTCCGCCGACTTCGAGCCCGACGGCGTGACCTTCGCCGAGGACACGCTCATGCTGTACTTCACCTCCGGTACGACCGCCCGCCCCAAGCTCGTCGAGCACACCCACACCTCGTACCCCGTCGGGCACCTCTCGACCATGTACTGGATCGGCCTCAAGCCCGGCGACGTCCACCTCAACATCTCCTCGCCGGGCTGGGCCAAGCACGCCTGGTCCAACCTCTTCGCCCCGTGGAACGCGGAGGCGACCGTTTTCATCCACAACTACACGCGCTTCGACCCGGCGCGGCTGATGGACGAGATGGAACGGAACGGCGTCACCAGCTTCTGCGCCCCGCCGACTGTCTGGCGGATGCTCATCCAGGCCGACCTCGGCCAGCTGAAGACCCCGCCCCGCGAGGTCGTCGCCGCCGGCGAACCGCTCAACCCCGAGGTCATCGAGTCCGTCCGGCGCGCCTGGGGCGTCACCATCCGTGACGGCTTCGGCCAGACCGAGACCGCCGTCCAGGTCTCCAACAGCCCCGGCCAGCGGCTCAAGGAAGGCTCCATGGGCCGCCCGAGCCCCGGCTTCCGGGTCACCCTCGTCGACCCGGTGACCGGACGCCCCGACGCCGACGAGGGCGAGATCTGTCTGGACCTCTCGGCCAACCCGGTGGGCCTGATGACCGGCTACCACGGGGACCCGGAGCGTACGGCCGAGGCGATGGCGGGCGGCTACTACCGCACCGGCGACATCGGCACCCGCGACGAGGACGGCTACATCTTCTACGTCGGCCGGTCCGACGACGTCTTCAAGGCCTCCGACTACAAGATCAGCCCCTTCGAGCTGGAGAGCGCGCTCCTGGAGCACGAGGCCGTCGCCGAGGCCGCCGTCGTCCCCGCCCCCGACCCGGTCCGCCTCGCCGTCCCCAAGGCGTACGTCGTCCTCGCCGCGGGCTGGCAGCCCGACGAGGAGACCGCCAAGGCACTCTTCGCCCACTCGCGCGCGGTCCTCGCCCCGTACAAGCGCGTCCGCCGCATCGAGTTCGCCGAACTCCCCAAGACCGTCTCCGGCAAGATCCGCCGAGTGGAACTCCGCCGCCTCACGGCGGAGGGCGGCGGCAAGGAGTACGCGGAAGGGGACCTCGCGTGAGCCCGGAGCTGTCGTCCATGCAAGGAGACCTCGCGTGAGCCAGGAGCCTTCGTACGCGCACGGTGTGTCCACCACCCCGCTGCTCGGCGACACCATCGCCGGCAATCTCGACCGGGCCGTCGCCGCCTGGCCGGAGCGGGAGGCGCTCGTCGACGTGCCGACCGGCCGCCGCTGGACGTACGCCCAATTCGGCGCGGACGTAGACCGGTTGGCGGACTCGCTGCTCGGCAGCGGGGTGCGGAAGGGCGACCGGGTGGGCATCTGGGCGGTGAACTGCGCCGAGTGGGTGCTCGTCCAGTACGCCACCGCCCGCATCGGCGCGGTCATGGTGAACATCAACCCGGCTTACCGCGCCCACGAGTTGGCGTACGTGCTCAACCAGGCCGAGATCACCCTCCTGTTCGCGTCCCTCGCCCACAAGACCAGCGACTACCGCGCGATGGTCGACCAAGTGCGGCCGGAGTGCCCGCAGTTGCGTGAAGCCGTCTACTTCGGCGACGCGAGCTGGGACGCGCTCCTCGCCCGCACGGCCGGCGAGCTGCGCCCGGAACCGCTGTCCTGCGACGAGCCGGTCAACATCCAGTACACCTCGGGGACCACGGGCTTCCCCAAGGGCGCCACGCTCTCCCACCACAACATCCTCAACAACGGTTACTTCGTGGGCGAGATGATCGCCTACAGCGAGCAGGACCGGATCTGCATCCCGGTGCCCTTCTACCACTGCTTCGGCATGGTGATGGGCAACCTCGCGGCCACCTCCCACGGCGCCTGCATGGTGATCCCGGCCCCCTCCTTCGACGCCGCCGCCACCCTCAGGGCCGTACAGGAGGAGCGCTGCACCTCGCTCTACGGGGTGCCGACGATGTTCATCGCCGAGCTCAACCTGCCCGACTTCGCGACGTACGACCTCTCCTCGCTGCGCACCGGGATCATGGCGGGCTCGCCGTGCCCCGTGGAGGTCATGAAGCGGGTCGTCGCCGAGATGAACATGGCCGAGGTGTCCATCTGTTACGGCATGACCGAGACCTCGCCCGTCTCCACCCAGACCCGCCGCGACGACGACCTGGAACGCCGCACCGGCACCGTCGGCCGGGTCATGCCCCACGTCGAGGTGAAGGTCGTCGACCCCGCCACCGGCCTGACCGTCGCCCGCGGCACGGCGGGCGAGCTGTGCACCCGCGGCTACAGCGTCATGCTCGGCTACTGGGACGAACCCGCGAAGACCGCCGAGGCGATCGACTCCGGCCGCTGGATGCACACCGGCGACCTCGCCGTCATGCGCGATGACGGCTACGTCCAGATCGTCGGCCGCATCAAGGACATGATCATCCGCGGCGGCGAGAACGTCTATCCGCGCGAGATCGAGGAGTTCCTCTACGCCCACCCCAAAATCGCCGACGTCCAGGTCGTCGGCGTCCCCGACGAGCGCTACGGCGAGGAGATCCTCGCCTGCGTCATCCCCCGCGACCCCGCCGACCCACCCACCCTCGACGACCTCACCACCTTCTGCCGCGACCGCCTCGCCCACTACAAGATCCCGCGCCGCATCGAGATCCTCACCGAATTCCCCATGACGGTGAGCGGGAAGGTCCGCAAGGTGGAACTGCGACAGCGGTACGCGGCGGAGTGAGGGTCCGGCCGGTCCGCCGAGCTCGGCGGCGGACCTCGCCGGGCTCCGTCTCAGTCCGCTCGGCGGCGGACGTCGCCGGGCTCCGGTCTCAGCCGACCTCGCGCCGCATGCAGATGCGGGGCCAGGCCGAGAGGCCGTGGGCGGCTTCGGCGCGGCTGATGGCCAGGAGGCCTTCCGTGAGGGCCGGATCGTCGTCGCCGAGGGGGCGGAAGCCGAGGCGGGCGTAGTACGGGGCGTTCCACGGGACTTCGGTGAACGTCGTCAGGGTCAGGGCCGCGAGGCCCTGCTCCCTGGCCGCCGCCGCGAGGTGCTCGATCAGCGCCCGGCCGACACCACGGCGGGCCGCGTCCGGGTGGACCGACACCTGCTCGATGTGGGCCGAGCCGTCGACCGTGTCGGCGAGCAGATAGGCGACCGGGCGGTCGCCGGAGTCCACCGCCACCCACGCGCGGCCCGCGCTGCGGTACGCCTCCAGGACGTCGAGCGGCAGGGGGTCGTCATCGGCGATCGCCGCCATGCCGAGGGAACGGAAGGGCTCGCCCGCCGCCCGTTCGATGTCCTGGAGCAGCGGAAGTTCGGCCGGAGCGGCCGCTCTGATGCGCATAGGACAGTATGACGCGAGGTCACCGGGGAGGGTCCCCCGCGCCCGGACCGGGCTCCGGAGGAGGCCTGTTCGCGCCCATGCTCCTGTACGGGTACGGGTACGGGTCCCCGGCCGGACCTTCGTCGGCGGGGCGGTCGAGCAGGCCGCCCTCGCGGGAGAACCGGGGCAGGAAGAGCGCGAGCGCGGGATCGCCGTACAGGGCGACGTACAGCTGCACGAGATGCCCGTCGGTGACCTCGTGCCGGTGAGCGGGCAGCGGATACCGCTCGCGGAGCTCGTCGAGCAGCAGCCCGGCCGCCCGGGTCGCGGGCGGAAGCCGCAGCAACGCCACCGCCGCCAGCACCGCCGACCCACCGGCCGCCACCGCCGCGGCGATGTGCGCCCCGGACGTCCCGGGCGTGACGAGTCCGGCCGCCGCGCCCGCCACCACCGTCAGCGGTACGCACCCCAGCAGCACCCGCGCCGCCCACAACCGCGCCAGCGGCCGCAGCAGCCCCGCCCCGCGCAGCTCGTCGCGCAGCGCGTCCACCGCCCGACGCGCCTCGGGCCGCGCCGCGAGAGCCCCCAGCGCGAACGCCCGGTGCAGCGCCCCATGCACGCCGAGCTGCACCGGATCACTTGTCCTCCCCGGCCCACCATTGGCCCGAATCGTACGTTTACGCCCCGCCGCCACCGCCCCCCGCTGATGCAGCGCCACCAACGCCACCGTCACCGCCGCCCGCCGCCCACCCCTCAACAACGCCAACGCCTGCGGCCCCGGCACCTCACCCCCCGGCGACGCCCCACTCCCTCGACTGCGGCTTCGCAACAACACCGCCGCGAGCAGCAGTTCCCCCCACGCCGCCCCGATCAACCACCACATCCCCGCCGTCATCTCACCCACCCCCACGGTGAGTTGTGCCCGCCAGACCATGATCCTCACGCCCAAATGGCCGATTCCCACCACCGACCTGTCCCATCCGAGACGCCCACCCCCGCCGCCGCCCGGGCCTCCGTCCCCTACGCCCGTGGTCCTGGCGCCCTGGGCCGCCGCGCCGGCCCCGGGCTCGCCGGGCCGGCCCTCCACGACCGCAGCTCCACCCCGTGGACGAGTGCCTTCGGCCCGCGGGGCCGCCCTGCGGCGACCGGTAGGCCTTGGCGCCCGACCGGTGGGCGGTCTCGCGCCCTGCGTGCCAGCGGACGCCTGCCTCCGGCCCGCAGGGCGTCTGCGTCGACGGGTACGGCTTTGGCGCCCGCCCGGTGGAGGTCTCCCTCTGGCCCGCAGGGTCCTTGAGTCGACCGGTAGGGCCTGGGCGCGCCCGGCCGGTGGGTGCCTGCCTCCGGCGCGCAGCGACTGGTACGGCCTCGCGCCCCACTAGCGGACGCCTGCCGTTGGGCCTGCATGGCCTTGTCGCCCGGCTGGCAGGCGCCTCGGGCCGGTGGCGCGCTGGACTTCGCGCTCGCGGGGTCGGCCCCGCGAGCCCGAAGTCCTGGCCCCGTGGGTGAGTGCCACAGGCCCGGACCCGGGGCCCTGGCTCCGCCCGGCGGGCGCTTGCCTCCGGCCCGGAGGCCTGAGGCGCAGGCGCAGGCGCTTTGGGCGCGCGGCGCCAGCCTTGCGGCTTCGTGGTGCCGGGCTCGCATGCCCGTGCCCCCGTTCCCTGGAGCCGGTAGCAGCAGCTATCGGGCTCGCGGGCCCGACCTGCAGGCGCGCGTCCGCCTCCGGCGCGGAGGAGCGCTTTTCGCCGGGCTCGCATGCCCGTAACCCCGGCCCCGTGGGCCGATGGCAGCAGTTCTCAGGCCCGTGGGCTCGACCTGCGGGTGCGCCGGGCCTGCGGCTTTTCGGCCTTGGGCCCGGGGCCGCGTTTCGCTGGCCGTCAGGCTTGTGTCCCGGTCCTTGGGGCTGGTGGCGGGAGGTCTCAGGCTCGCGGGTTCGACCTGCGGGTGCGCTGGCCTGCGGCCCGCCGGCCTCCGCCCCTGAGGCCCGCTTCGCAGACCGTCAGGCTCGTGCGCCGGGCCTCGCAGTCCCGGGGCTCCAGCCGCCGCAGGCCTGTGGACCCGGCTCCCGTGGTCCCGGAGCCCCAGTCCCGCAGTCGGTGGTGCCTGGCCTACAGGCTCGTGGCGTCAGCCCCTCCGGCTCGTGGGTGGGCCCACCTTCAGGCCCGTAACCCTGGCTCCCGCAGCCTTGCGGCGGCCGGCCTTCAGGCCCGCAGCCCCCGCCCCCCCCGCAGGCCCGTGGCGTCGGCGTCCCAGCCTGCGTAGCCGGCTTCGCGGCTCACGCCCCGCCCGCTGCCAGATCGTCGGCGGGGAGGTTCACGGGTTGTGGGGTTCCGGTGAGGTCGAGGACGAAGAGGGGGAGGCCGATTTCGGCGGCGCGGGAGCGGGCCTCGGGGGTGTAGCCGGCGAGGGAGAAGAAGACGCTCACCGAGGAGGCGCTGAGGCCGTTGAGCCAGAGGCACTCCACCGCGCGGAGCCCGGTCTGCCGGGTGCTCGGGTCGACCTGGGCCACGAGGCCCGGCGCGCGCAGGTCCACGCCGGACACCGGGCGCTCCTCGGGCTGCACGACATCGCGGAAGCCGAGCCACCGCAAGTACCCGGCCGCCGCCGCCACCGCGTCCCGCGCCGTCCTGATCGTCACCGGCCGGAACGCTCCCCGCACCGGGGCCGGTCGTGGTGCCGTCGGCGGCAGCGGAACGTGCGCGGGATACCGCTCCGCGAACGACCGTTGCGCACCCAGCCTCGGCGGCACGCCACCCGCCCCCTGCGGCGGCACCCCCGACGCGCTCTGCGTGGCCGCCCCCGGCCCCCTCCCGAACCAGTCCGACCCGGGCTCGGCCGCCCGCGGCCGCGCGGAACCGGGCGACTCGCCGTCGCCTCCACCGACCCCGAAGCCCATTCCGAGCGGCCCGGCGCCCCCGGCTCCCGCCGCCCCGGAACCGTCCCCGCGCCCGAGCCCGAGCTCCGGCCCGGACCCGCTCCCCAGCCCGTCCCCGTGCCTACTCCCGCCCCCGGGCTCAAGCCCACGCTCGGCCCCGAGCCCATCGTGGGCCCCGGCCCCGAGCCCGTCCCCGGGCTCAAAGCCACCCCCGATCCCGAGCCCATCACCGGCCCCGGCCCCGGTCCCAGCCCCGACCCCACCCCCGAGCCCATCGCCGGCCCCGCCCCCAAGACGGTTCTCGTTCCCGAGTTCGTGCCCGTGCCCGTGCCCGCGCCCGTCCCCGTACCCCGCTCCGTCCCCACCTTCGGCAGCGCCAGCACCCGCACCCGCGCCCCCGGGCCCGCATGCCGTTCCCGGCCACGGCCCGGCATGCCCACCGTCAGCCCCAGGGGTCGAGACGCCCCCGTCGTCCGCACCCCCGTTGCCACCCCGCGGGCCGGCCCCCGGAGCCGTACCGGAGCGGCCACCCGCCCCGGGCACAGGAGACCCGCCAGAGGCGGGCGCAGGCGCGGGCGACGCAGGCGTGGCCGCAGGCTCAGGCGCAGCTGGGGCCACAGGCCCCGGCCCCGGCACCGCCCCCGCCGACGGCCGCCCGTCCCCGCCGTCCAGTCGTGCCGACGGGGCGCCGCCCGGCGTGGCCGTGGGCTCGGTGACCGGGCGGACGGGGACGCGGAGGACGGTGCCGCAGGGGCAGCCGAGTTCGGGGTGGGGCCAGTCGGAGGTGTGGTGGCAGGAGGGGCAGCGGACGGTGACCCATTCGTCGGTCCAGTTGCGGTGGGTGATGGGGGTGGGGGCGGCGCCGGGGAGGAGGGGTGGCGCGATGGGGGTGCCGCAGGCGCAGGGGAAGACGGGTGCGGCGTATGCCTGGGTGCGCAGGCACTCCGGGCAGCGCACTGGTACGGAATCGCCCACAACCAACCCCCTGTCGTTCGGTCCCATCGTCCACCCATCGGCGGCGTCGGGGGAGATGTTCGGCCACTTCGGTGATCCCGTCGGGCGGACTTCTCTTGACGGCTCTCCGGGAGCCCACCTACATTGCTTCCGTATAGCAGAACAGTATTTCCGCATTACGGAAACGGGTCGCGAGAGGCTTCCGGGCCACGGCGCGCACCCCGCATCCGACCGGCCGAAGCAGGAGCACTCCCATGCCTCGTATGACCGCCGCCGCAGCGGCCGTTGAGATCCTCAAGCGCGAAGGCGTCACCCAGGCGTTCGGCGTCCCCGGCGCGGCGATCAACCCCTTCTACCGCGAGCTCAAGAACGTGGGCGGGATCGGCCACACGCTGGCCCGCCACGTCGAGGGCGCGTCCCACATGGCCGAGGGCTACACCCGTGCCAAGGCCGGCAACATCGGTGTCTGCATCGGTACGTCGGGCCCCGCCGGCACCGACATGATCACCGGCCTGTACTCGGCGATCGCGGACTCGATCCCGATCCTGTGCATCACCGGCCAGGCTCCGGTCTCGAAGCTCCACAAGGAGGACTTCCAGGCCGTCGACATCGCGACGATCGCCAAGCCGGTGACGAAGGCCGCGACGACCGTCCTGGAGGCCGCGCAGGTCCCCGGCGTCTTCCAGCAGGCCTTCCACCTGATGCGCTCCGGCCGTCCCGGCCCGGTCCTCATCGACCTGCCGATCGACGTCCAGCTGACCGAGATCGAGTTCGACCCGGAGACCTACGAGCCGCTGCCGGTCTACAAGCCGTCCGCGACCCGCGCGCAGGCCGCGAAGGCGCTGAGCTTCCTGCTGGAGTCGGAGCGTCCGCTGATCGTCGCCGGTGGCGGCATCATCAACGCCGACGCCACCGACCTGCTCGTCGAGTTCGCCGAGCTGACCGGCATCCCGGTCATCTCCACGCTCATGGGCTGGGGCACCATCCCGGACGACCACGAGCTCGCCGCCGGTATGGTCGGCGTCCAGACCGCGCACCGCTACGGCAACGCGACCTTCCTGGAGTCGGACTTCGTCCTCGGCATCGGCAACCGCTGGGCCAACCGCCACACGGGCTACAACCTGGAGGCGTACACCAAGGGCCGGAAGTTCGTCCACGTCGACATCGAGCCCACCCAGCTCGGCAAGATCTTCGCCCCGGACTACGGCATCGCCTCCGACGCCAAGGTCGCCCTGGAGCTCTTCATCGAGATCGCCAAGGAGCTGAAGGCCGCCGGCACGCTGCCGGACTTCTCCGCCTGGGCCGCCTCCGCGCAGGAGCGCAAGGCCACCCTCCAGCGCCGCACGCACTTCGACAACATCCCGATGAAGCCGCAGCGCGTCTACGAGGAGATGAACAAGGCCTTCGGCCCGGAGACCCGTTACGTCACCACCATCGGTCTCTCCCAGATCGCGGCCGCGCAGTTCCTGCACGTCTACAAGCCGCGCCACTGGATCAACTGCGGCCAGGCCGGCCCGCTCGGCTGGACCATCCCGGCCGCCATCGGTGCCGCCACCGCCGACCCGGAGACCCCGGTCGTCGCGCTCTCCGGCGACTACGACTTCCAGTTCATGATCGAGGAGCTGGCGGTCGCCGCCCAGCACAAGGTCCCCTACGTCCACGTCCTCGTGAACAACGCGTACCTGGGCCTCATCCGCCAGGCGCAGGGCGGCCTCGGCATCAACTTCGAGGTCAACCTCGAGTTCGAGAACATCAACACCCCCGAGATCGGCGTCTACGGCGTCGACCACGTCAAGGTCGCCGAGGGTCTGGGCGTCAAGGCCATCCGCGTCACCGACCCGGACAAGCTCGGCGAGGCCCTGGAAGAGGCCAAGAAGCTGGCCGTCGAGCACCAGGTCCCGGTCGTCGTCGAGGCGATCCTGGAGCGCATCACGAACATCGCGATGAGCAAGACGGTCGACATGAGCGACGTCACCGAGTTCGAGGACCTGGCCACCGAGCCCGGCCACGCGCCGACCGCGATCAAGGCCCTTCAGGTCTGATCGTCCCCCTCGTCAGAGGTACAGGCCCCCGCCCCGATGAGCACCGGGACGGGGGCCTCACCCTGTCCGTCACTCCTTCCGTGCCCGTACGAGGACCGCACCCGCCTCCGTCCACTCGTAGAGCACCGAGCGTCCCGCCCGCCCGCGCCGGATGAGCCCGGCGTCCCGCAGCACCTTCAGATGGCGGCCGACCGAGCCGAGGCCCTGCCCGGTGAGGGCCACCAACTGGCTGGTGGACTTGGGGGTTTCGAGACGTACGAGGACGCCGGCGCGGGCGGTGCCGAGCAGCGCGCCGAGCGCCTCGGGCACGGTGGGGCCGGTGCTGTCGGCGAGGACGCCCGAGCAGGCGTAGACGACGGCGAACCGTTCGGTGCCCGCCCAGGACACCCAGCCCGTGTTCGGGGTGACGGGCACGAAGAGCAGCCGGCCGCCGTCGACCGAACGCGGCGGATAGGCGCGGGAGTTGACCTGGAGGCGGCCGTCGCCGAGCCAGCGCAGCTTCCCCGGGCACAGTTCGTCGAGGGCCGCGGCCCAGCCGCCCCGGCTCAGTCGGGCGGTGCGCGCGACCACATCGGCTTCGAGGATCCGGAGGCGGCGCGGCCAGTCGGGAAGCACCGTCTCCCGCCACACCCACGTCAGGATGTCCGCCATCCGGCCCGGAAGGCCCTCGGCCGACCTCAGTGGCTCCGGTACGGGCCCGCCGACCGCCACCTCCAACTGGGCCACGGCGTCGCCCGGTTCGGCGTCCCGGACCGCCACGACCTCGTCCTCGAAGGACCGTCCGTGCTCACCGGTGGGCGTGGGTGTCAGGAAGTCGGCGTTCCAGGTGGGCCCGAGGGCGGCCCGTACGAGCAGCGCGTCGAGCGGCTCGGCGGCGAGCCGTCGCCGGTACGCGGGCAGATGGGCGGCCAGCCAGGTCCGCTCGCCCGGGTGGGTGGCCACGGCCCCGTGCAGCGTCTTGAGCGCGGCGACCGTCTCGGCGAGCGGAGAGACGACGAAGCGGCTGCCGGCCAGCGAGTCCGTACCGATCCGCCACCAGCCCATGCCGCCCACCCCCCTCGTTGGTTTCGCCTCCCCGCGAAACGATATCGCTGTGGCCGGCCGGCTCGGAGACTCCCCACATGTCCCGCTACCGCGCCCTCTTCCGTACCCCCGAGTTCACCCCGCTCTTCCTCGCCGGCTCGGCCCAGACCGCCGCGCAGACCGTCGCCGGACTGGGTCTCGCCACGCTCGTCTTCCGGGCGACCGGCTCCCCGCTGCTCTCCGCCCTGGCGCTCTTCGGCCCTTCGCTCGCCCAGCTCCTCGGGGCGACGACGCTGCTCTCGGCCGCCGACCGGCTGCCGCCGCGCGCCGCGCTCTCCGGCATCGCTCTCTTCTTCGCCCTGGCCACGGCGGTCCTCGCGACCCCCGGTCTGCCCGCCTGGGCGGTCTTCGCGGTCCTCCTCGCGCAGGGGCTCGCGGCCTCGCTGGGCGGCGGCGTGCGGTACGGGCTCCTCAACGAGATCCTGCCGCGCGAGGAGTACCTGCTCGGCCGCTCGGTGCTGAACATGTCCTCCGGCGCCTGCCAGATCGGCGGCTTCGCCACCGGCGGGCTCCTCGTCGCCCTGCTCTCGCCCCGCGGCGCGGTCCTCACCGGCGCGGGTCTGTACCTCGCCGCCGCCGTCCTCGCGCGGTTCGGCCTGGGCGCCCGCCCGCCCCGGGCGCAGGGGCGTCCCTCGGTGGCCGCGACCTGGCGGAGCAACGCCCGCCTGTGGTCCTCGCCCGCCCGCCGCCGCACCTACCTCGCCCTGTGGGTGCCGAACGGCCTGATCGTCGGCTGCGAGTCGCTGTTCGTGCCGTACGCCCCCGAGCACGCCGGGCTGCTCTTCGCCTGCGGCGCGCTCGGGATGCTGGCCGGTGACACCGCCGTCGGCCGCTTCGTACCGGCCCGGCTGCGGGGACGGATCCGCTTCCCGCTCCAGGCGCTGCTCGCGGCCCCGTTCCTGCTCTTCGCCCTCGATCCCGGGCTTCCCCTCGCGATCGGCCTCGTCACCGTGTCGGCGGTCGGGTACGGGGCGAGCCTGCTGCACCAGGAAAGGCTGATGGCGCTCGTGCCCGAGGAGCTGAGCGGCCACGCCCTCGGACTGCACACCTCGGGCATGCTCGCCCTCCAGGGCGCCAGCGCGGCCCTGGCCGGCACCCTCGCCCAGTACACGTCACCGCGTACGGGCATGGTGCTGCTGGCCCTCGCCTCCCTCGCGGTGACGTTCCTGCTGGCCCGGGCCGAGCGGGGCGGCGAGGTCCCTAGCGAGGTGCCGTCGACCGCAGC
This sequence comes from Streptomyces sp. NPDC037273, assembly GCF_055603625.1. Classification (NCBI taxonomy): domain Bacteria; kingdom Bacillati; phylum Actinomycetota; class Actinomycetes; order Kitasatosporales; family Streptomycetaceae; genus Streptomyces; species Streptomyces sp. NPDC037273. Next base: position 860,193 of record NZ_JBVJVO010000002.1, on the reverse strand, counting down.
ACGACCGTCTCCTCGCAGGGCCCGTCGGCGAACAGCTTGAGCGCCTCCACCTCGTCCTTGTCGGCCGAAAGGCCCCAGCGGAGCTTGGTCGCCACCCACTCGCCGACGTAACGGCAGTACTGCCCGGCGTCCGACGGCACCCACTCGGCCGGGTCCCGCCCCGCCTTGTCCTTACGGCTCCGGGCCGTGACGGCGACGAGCGTCGCGGCCGCGCCCTGGTCGTTGGCGTACTGCTCGCGGCGCGCCGCGGTCCATCCGGACGCGCCCGACTCCCACGCCTCCGCGAGCGGCACCAGGTGGTCGACGCGCAGGGTCGCCGGATCGGTGACGCTCTGCCCGTCGTAGTAGGAGGTCCAGCGGCCTCCGGCCAGGGCACAGTCCGCCCCCGTCCGCGGCGCGTCGACGGCCTCCGCGAGCAGCACCTCCGCGCGGGTGTCGCAGCCGTCGGCCGGGTCGAGCCCCTCGTTCCAGTGCCGGAACGCGCCCTCCTCGTACCCCTCCGGGTCCTCGGCCGCCTCGGTGAGCACGGCCAGCGCGTCGGGCAGCAGCACGACGTTCGCCGACAGCGCGGGGGAGGGGGCGGCCAGCGGCGACAGGATCAGCGCGAGCGGCGTGAGGCCGCGCATCAGGTTCTTGATCATGTACGAGTGGATAGCTCCGGCCCCCCGACCCGGCCGCCCCGAATCGCGGGCCACTCCGCCGAGCGGGTGCGCATCTTCACCGCAGAAACGATGCGCTGGCCCACTCGTATATACGAAGAAGAGCGCGGAACCAGGGACCGTAAACCTGGTTCCGCGCTCTCCCGCTTGTGACCGCCCGACGGCACGAGGCTGGCGCGACAGGACGTTCGCGCCGCCGGGCGGAGTCTGGGGGCGTTGGGACCGCGGTGGTGCCGACGGGCGGGTCGGCCGGTCCCTTCTTTCAGGTCAAGAAGGGGGGCCTGGCGCCCTTACCACCGCACTGGCTCGGCGCCGCCGCGGTCCTCACGCTTGTCCGGTCCGCCGGCCACCCCTCATCCGGGCCGGCGATCCGGACCGCGTCCGGCACTGACCTCCCGTCAGGTGCCGTACGCAGTCTTGGTGTTGCCGAGGATCAGTCCTCGCGCAGGGCGCGGACCGCCTCGGCCACGCGCTTGCCGTAGTCCGCGTCGGCGGCGGCGAAGTGCGCGAGGTTCTTCTCGATGACGTCCTCGCGGGAGACCTGGGAGAGGCCGCCGGCGATGTTGGCGACCAGGCGCTTCTTCTCGTCCTCGGACATCAGGCGGTAGAGCTCGCCGGCCTGGAAGAAGTCGTCGTCCTTGGTGTGCGCGGGCGCCTCGTGGGTGCCGGTCCAGCCGTGGATCGCGAGCGGCGCGGAGAGCGCGGCGTCGGTCTGGGCCGGGCCCTGGTACGAGTTGGGCTCGTAGTTCTTGTCGTGGCGCGAGCCGTTGCGCAGCGCCATGGCGCCGTCGCGGCCGTAGTTCTGCGCGGTGGTCGCCTTGGGGGCGTTCACCGGGAGCAGGGTGTGGTTGACGCCGAGGCGGTAGCGGTGGGCGTCCGCGTAGGCGAAGAGGCGGCCCTGGAGCATCTTGTCCGGCGAGGGGCCGATGCCCGGCACGAAGTTGTTCGGCGAGAAGGCGGCCTGCTCGACCTCGGCGAAGACGTTCTCCGGGTTGCGGTCGAGGACCAGGCGGCCCACGCGCTGGAGCGGGTAGTCGCTGTGCGGCCACACCTTGGTGAGGTCGAACGGGTTGAAGCGGTACTCCGCGGCCTCGGCGGCCGGCATGACCTGGACGTACAGGGTCCAGCTCGGGTTCACGCCGCGCTCGATGGCCTGGAGCAGGTCGGTCTGGTGCGAGTTGGCGTCCTTGCCGACGAGCTCGGCGGCCTGGTCGGCGGAGAGGGAGCGGATGCCCTGGTTCGTCTTGAAGTGGTACTTGACGAAGAAGGCCTCGCCCGCCTCGTTGGTCCACTGGTAGGTGTGCGAGCCGTAGCCGTTCATGTGGCGGTACGAGGCGGGGATGCCGCGGTCGCCCATGAGCCAGGTGATCTGGTGGGTCGCCTCGGGGGCGTGGGCCCAGAAGTCCCAGACGTTGTCCGCCTCCTGCTTGCCCGTGAAGGGGTCGCGCTTCTGGGAGTGGATGAAGTCGGGGAACTTGATCGGGTCCTTGATGAAGAACACCGGGGTGTTGTTGCCGACGAGGTCGTAGTTGCCCTCTTCGGTGTAGAACTTCAGCGCGAAGCCGCGGGGGTCGCGCACCGCGTCCGCGCCGCCGAGCGAGTCGGCCACGGTGGAGAAGCGGATGAAGGTCTCGGTCTTCTTGCCGACCTCGCCGAGGAAGTTCGCCTTGGTGTAGGCGGTGACGTCGTCGGTGACCTCGAAGTAGCCGTACGCGCCGGAACCGCGGGCGTGCACCACGCGCTCCGGGATCCGCTCACGGTTGAAGCGCGCGAGCTTCTCCAGCAGGTGCTGGTCCTGCAGGAGGATCGGGCCACCGACGCCGGCGGTGGCGGAGTTCTGGTTGTCGGCGACGGGGGCGCCGGACTCGGTCGTAAGCACGCGCTTCGACATCGTGACCTTCCGTACGGGAGCTCTGCTGACGGTCCGAGGAGCGTAAATTCGGCTGGAACGTAACGTCAACAGTTTGTTGAAAAGGAAGTGTGGTGTTCCGGCCGGCGGCGACGCCTTGGGCGCGACAGGACAGGTGTCAGCGCCGCCGCCGGCCGGAATTCAGGGGCCCCGGGTGGGGGCGGGTGGGTCAGACCTGGGCGCCGGAGAGGCGCTCGACGGCGCGCAGCAGGGCCGAGTGGTCCAGGCCGCCGTCACCCTGGGCGCGCAGCGAGGCGACGAGCTGGGCGACCACGGCGCCGACCGGGAGGGCCGCACCGACGTTGCGGGCGGCGTCGGTGACGATGCCCATGTCCTTGTGGTGCAGGTCGATCCGGAAGCCGGGCTTGAAGTCCCGGTTCAGGAAGTTGTCCTTCTTGCGGGTCAGCACGGTCGAGCCGGCCAGGCCGCCGTTGAGGACGTCCAGGGCGGCCTGGAGGTTCACGCCGGACTTCTCGAGGAAGACGACGGCCTCGGCGCAGGCCTGGATGTTGACCGCGACGATCAGCTGGTTGGCCGCCTTCACCGTCTGGCCGGAGCCGTGCGGGCCGCAGAGCACGATGGTCTTGCCGAGGGCCTCCAGGATCGGGAGCGCCTCGTCGAAGTCGGCCTGCTCGCCGCCGACCATGATCGAGAGCACGGCCTCGATCGCGCCGGCCTCGCCGCCGGACACCGGGGCGTCGATGACGCGGATGCCCTTCTCGGCGGCGTTCTTGGCGAGGTCCACCGAGGTCTGCGGGGTGATCGAGGACATGTCCACGATCAGCGCGCCCTGCTTGGCGTTCTCCAGGATGCCCTCGGGGCCGTAGGAGATGGCCTCGACCTGCGGGGAGGCGGGCACCATCGTGATGATGACGTCGGCGTCCTTGACGGCCTCGGCGATCGAGGAGGCGGCGCTGCCGCCGGCCTTGGCGAGCCGGTCCAGCTTGTCCTGCTCCAGGGTGAAGCCGGTGACCGAGTAGCCGGCCTTCAGGAGGTTCTCGGACATGGGGGAGCCCATGATGCCGAGGCCGATCCAAGCGATCTTGGGGAGGTTGCTCATGAGGGTGCCTCTCAAAACAAGGTGGTACGGGGAGGGAGCCTGCGTCAGCGGGCCGGGCGGGCCTCTGCGGGCAGCCACTCGAAGGAGGCGGCGGCGTCGGCGGCCTTGTACTCCAGGCCGACCCAACCGTCGTAACCGGCCTTCCGCAGCTCGTCGAGCAGCTGCTCCAGGGGGAGCTCGCCGGTGCCCGGGGCGCCGCGGCCCGGCATGTCGGCGATCTGCACGTGCCCGGTCTTGTCCGCGTGGTCCGCGATGACCTGGGAGACGTTCTCGCCGTTCATGGCCAGGTGGTAGATGTCGAGGAGGAACTTGGCGTTGCCGAGGCCGGTGGCTGCGTTCACCTTGTCGACGACCTCGATCGCGGAGGGGGCGCTCACCAGCGGGTAGAGCGGCGACTCCGGCTTGTTCAGGGTCTCGACGAGGAGGATCGCGCCGATCCGGTCGGCCGCGCGGGCCGCCAGGACCAGGTTCTCCAGGGCGAGGGTGTCCTGGATCTGCGGGTCGACGCCCTCGACGCGGTTGCCGTAGAGCGCGTTGAGCGCCTTGCAGCCGACCGAGGCGGCGAAGTCGGCGGCCACCTCGATGTTGGCGCGGAAGCGGTCCGACTCGTCCCCGGGTACGGAGAGGGCTCCGCGGTCGGGGCCGGGCAGCTGCCCGGCGTAGAAGTTCAGTCCCACCAGCTGGGTGCCGGCGTCCTCAAGAGCCTTCTTGAGGGCGTCGAGCTCGCTCTGCTCGGGGGTGGCGGTGTCGATCCAGGGCCACCACAGCTCGACCGCCGTGAAGCCCGCCGCGGCGGCGGCCGCGGGGCGCTCCAGGAGCGGGAGTTCCGTGAAGAGGATCGACAGGTTCACATCGAAGCGCTGGTCCGTGAATCCCATGAGGGGTGCGCTCCTTCCGTATTGCGGAAGTAAGTTTCTGTCTGACGGAATGTTGCAAGGGGGTTGCCGCACTTGTCAAGAGGTCCCCGCAGGTCCGGGGCTGCCGCCGGCCGGATCGGGGCCGTACTTTGGGTCCATGGAGCGTTTGAGAGTGGAGTTCACGACCGAGCCGTTCGACCTCGACGAGGCACCGGCGCACGCGGTCGTGGCCCGTGAGGTCATCCAGTCGGCCGAACTGGACGCGGTCGACGTCGGCCCCTTCGGCAACACGGCGGAAGGCGGCGCCGACGCGGTGCTCACCGCGGTCGACGCGCTGCTGCGCAAGTCGCTCGCCGCCGGCGCCACCCGCGTCTCGCTCCAGGTCAACGTGATCGGGGAGGACGAGAAGTGAGCGAGCACCCTTTGGCCGCGGCCGTGAAGCCCCTGGTGGACGCCATGGGCGCCGAGCTGCTCGTCCCCGCGCAGGCGGAGGCCGACGACGTCGTCCTGTCCTGGGAGGGTGAGGACGTCCTCGCCGTACGGCTGCCGCAGCTCTCCGACTCCCTCGATCACATCCTGGCGGCGATGGAGCGGCGGCACGGGATGCCGCTGGCCGAACTCGATCGCAAGGCCAAGCAGGAGGTCGTCCGGCTCCTGGAGGCGCGCGGCGCCTTCTCCGTACGGCACGGGGTGGAGACGGTGGCCGGGGCACTGGGTGTCAGCCGGTTCACCGTGTACAACTACCTGAACAGGGAGACCGCCCTGAACAGGGAAAAGGCCGCCAAGAGCGACTAGTTGATCATGTATGGCCACAAGCCGTCGTCCGGATGTCGGGACGACGGCTTTTGTGTGGCCGAGTTTTCAACAAAGTGTTGACGTTGTGTTGCGGAGGGCGTTAGCTATCCGCAGCCCGTCCGACGCACAGCGAAAAACAGCCACGGAGGCTTCCCGTGACTTCAGGAACGACACCGGGCCTCACCCGGTTCAACACCTCGGCGGACAGCGAGGCCGTCGCCGCGCTCCACGAGGTGTGCTCCAGCTCGGCGTGGGGGAGCAAACTGCTCGCCCAGCGCCCGTACGCCACCGCCGAAGCCCTCTTCCTCGCCAGCGACGCCGCCATGGCCGAACTGACCGCAGAGGACCTGGCCGACGCGATGGCGGGCCACCCGCCGATCGGTCGTCCGAAGGCAGGGGACCCGACCTCCTCCCGCGAACAGAGCGGGATGGCCGGCGCCTCCACGGAGCTCAAGGCCGAGATGCTCGAACTCAACCTGGCCTACCAGGAGAAGTTCGGACATGTCTTCCTCATCTGCGCCACCGGCAGGACCGGCGAGCAGATGCGTGACGCGGTCCGGGAGCGGATCGGGAACTCGCCCGACCAGGAGCGGGAGATCGTCCGCACCGAACTGGGCAAGATCAACCGCATCCGCCTCACCCGTCTCGTAGAAGAAGAGGGCTCCGCATGAGCACCGACACCACCGCCTCGGTGTCCACGCACATCCTGGACACCAGCATCGGCCGCCCGGCCGAGGGCGTGGCCATCACGCTCGCGGCCCGCAGCGGCTCCGACGCCGAGTGGGTCACGCTCGGCGGCTCCGCCACCGACGCGGACGGGCGCTGCAAAGACCTGCCGGCGCTGCCGGAAGAAACCACCCACGTACGTCTCGACTTCGAGACCGAGACGTACTTCGCCAAGAAGCAAGCCGAGGCGCAGCAGGACGCCCCCCGCGTAAGGGACAGCGGTGCGTTCTTCCCGGAGGTGGCGATCACGTTCGCCGTCAAGCCGGGCGAGCACTACCACGTACCGCTGCTGCTCAACCCGTTCGGCTACTCCGTTTACCGAGGGAGCTAGCAGACATGCCCACGATTCTCGGCCAGAACCAGTACGGCAAAGCAGAGAACCGCGTCGTCAAGATCACGCGGGACGGCGCCACCCACCACATCAAGGACCTGAACGTCTCCGTCGCCCTCTCCGGCGACCTCGACGACGTCCACCTCACCGGCTCCAACGCCCACTGCCTCCCCACCGACACGACGAAGAACACCATCTTCGCGTTCGCCAAGGAGTACGGCATCGAGTCCGCCGAGCAGTTCGGCATCCACCTCGCCCGCCACTTCGTGACGAGCCAGGAGCCGATCAAGAAGGCCCGCATCCGGATCGAGGAGTACTCCTGGGAGCGCATCGCCTCCTCGGACGCCAACTCCAAGTTCATCGGCTCGGACGAGGTCAACCACTCCTTCGCCCGCAAGGGCCAGGAGACCCGCGTCACCCAGATCACCTACGACGGCGAGAAGTTCGAGGTCATCTCCGGCCTCAAGGACCTCGTCGTCATGAACTCCACCAACTCGGAGTTCTGGGGCTACATCAAGGACCAGTACACCACCCTCCAGGAGGCGTACGACCGCATCCTGGCCACCCAGGTGTCCGCGCGCTGGCGCTTCAACTGGACCGACGACGAGCAGCGCATGCCCAACTGGGAGCGGTCCTACGAGCAGACCAAGAAGCACATGCTCGAGGCCTTCTCGGAGACGTACTCGTACTCCCTCCAGCAGACGCTGTACCAGATGGCCACGCGCATCATCAACCACCGTTCGGAGATCGACGAGGTCCGCTTCTCGCTCCCGAACAAGCACCACTTCCTCGTCGACCTGGAGCCCTTCGGCCTCAAGAACGACAACGAGGTCTACTACGCCGCCGACCGCATGTACGGCCTCATCGAGGCCACCGTCCTCCGCGACGGAGCCACGGCGCTCATCCCGGTCGACATGACCAACCTCTAAGCGGCATCCGCGTCACCGGCCCCGCCCGCCCGCAGTCGGGCGGGGCCGGTGAACCGGACCGGAGGGAACAACCATGGCACAGCCTGCAAAGGGGCCGGCACCCGCCGAAGGCCCGTGTTCCACCCCGCCGTCCACCACCGCCACGGCCACGGCCGCGTGTCACCCGGTGGACGAGAAGCTTCCCGCCTCGCGGCTCGTCCCCGCGGCACTCCAGCACATCGCCGCCATGTACGCGGGCGTCGTCACCCCTCCGCTGATCATCGGCCAGGCGGTCGGCCTGGACGCCGCCGGAATGACCCGGCTCATCGCGGCAAGCCTGCTCATCGCCGGCTGTGCCACCATCCTGCAGACCCTCGGCATCGGACGCTTCGCCGGCAACCGGCTCCCGTTCGTCAACGCCGCCTCCTCCGCCGGCATCGCGCCGATGCTCGCCATCGCCGAGACCAGCGCCCCCGGACACCAACTCCCCGCCATCTACGGCGCGGTGATGGTCGCCGGAGTCTTCTGCCTCGCCGTCGGACCCTTCTTCGGCAAGCTCCTGCGCTTCTTCCCGCCGCTCGTCACCGGCGTCGTCATCACCCTCATCGGGGTCACCCTGATGCCCGTGCCCGTCGGCTGGGCCCAGGGCGGCGACAAGACCGCCGCCGACTTCGGCGCCATGAAGTACCTCGCCCTCGCCGGCTTCACCCTCGTCGTCATCCTGCTCTTCCAGCGCTTCGGCAAGGGCTTCGTCAAGCAGATCGCCCTGCTCCTCGGCCTGCTCATCGGCACCCTCGCCGCCATCCCCTTCGGCATGGCCGACTTCTCCGCCCTGCGCGAGGCACCCGTCGCCGCGCTGCCCGCGCCCTTCGCCTTCGGCACCCCCGAGTTCCAGCCCGCCGCGATCCTCTCCCTCTGCATCGTCATGCTGGTCCTCATGACCGAGTCCAGCGCCGGCATGCTCGCCCTCGGCGAGATCTGCGAACGCCGCAGCGACGGGAAGACCATCACCCGCGGCCTGCGCACCGACGGCATCGCCACCCTGCTCGGCCCCGTCTTCGGCGGCTTCCCGACCTCGGCCTTCGCCCAGAACGTCGGCGTCGTCTCTCTCACCCGGGTCCGCTCCCGGTACGTCGTCGCCGTCGCCGGCGGCGCCCTGATCGTCCTCGGTGCCTTCCCGGTCCTCGGCGCGGTCGTCTCGATGGTCCCGATGCCCGTCCTCGGCGGCGCCGGCATCGTCCTCTTCGGCTCCATCGCCGTCAGCGGCATCCGCACCCTGTCGGAAGCCGGACTCGACGACAGCTCCAACATCATCCTGGTGGCCGTCGCGCTCGGAGCGGGCATCATCCCGCTCGCCGCTCCCACCTTCTACGCCGGCTTCCCCGCCTGGGCACAGACCGTGCTCGGCTCCGGCATCAGCGCGGGCGCGCTCGTCGCCGTCCTGCTCAACCTGTTCTTCCACCATCTCGGCACCCGGAGCCGTCACGCGGCTCCGGCACTCAAATCCTCCTAGGGTCCTGCCGTGCCCACACCACCCCCGAGGAATGAAGGAAGCACCGCCATGGCAGCACCTTCGGCAGCCCAGCGCATCGTCATCGAGAACGCGGCGATCGCGACCGTCGACGCGAACGACACCGAGTACGCCTCCGGCTACCTGGTCGTCGCCGACAACAGGATCGAGTCCCTCGGCGCCGGCAAGGCGCCGGAGGGCCTGGAGAACGTGGTCCGCCGGATCGACGCCACCGGTCACCTGGTGACGCCCGGTCTGGTCAACACCCACCACCACTTCTACCAGTGGATCACCCGAGGCCTGGCCACCGACCACAACCTCTTCAACTGGCTCGTCGCGCTCTACCCGACCTGGTCGCGGATCGACGAGTCGATGGTCCGCGTCGCCGCCCAGGGCTCCCTGGCGATGATGGCCCGCGGCGGTGTCACCACCGCCATGGACCACCACTACGTCTACCCGAAGAACTCCGGCGACCTCTCCGGTGCCATCATCGGCGCCGCCTCCGACATGGGCGTCCGCTTCACCCTCGCCCGCGGCTCCATGGACATGAGCGAGAAGGACGGCTTCCTGCCGCCGGACTTCGCCGTCGAGACCACCGAGGGCGCGCTCGCCGCCACCGAGGAGACGGTGAAGAAGTTCCACGACGCCTCCTTCGACGCGATGACCCAGGTCGCCGTCGCCCCCTGTTCCCCCTTCTCCATCTCCACCCAGCTCCTCAAGCAGGGCGCCGAGCTCGCCCGCCGCCTCGGCGTGCGCATGCACACCCACGGCTCGGAGACCGTGGAGGAGGAGAAGTTCTGCCACGAGCTCTTCGGCATGGGCCCGACGGACTACTTCGAGTCCACCGGCTTCCTCGGCGAGGACGTGTGGATGGCGCACTGCGTCCACATGAACGACTCCGACATCGCCGCCTTCGCCCGCACCGGCACCGGCGTCGCCCACTGTCCCTCCTCGAACGCGCGCCTCGCCGCCGGCATCGCCCGCGTACCCGACATGCTGAAGGCGGGCGTCCCCGTCGGCCTCGGCGTCGACGGCACCGCGTCCAACGAGTCCGGCGAGCTCCACACCGAGCTGCGCAACGCGCTCCTCATCAACCGCCTCGGCGCCCACCGCGAGGCCGCGCTCAACGCCCGCCAGGCCCTGCGCCTCGGCACCTACGGCGGCGCGCAGGTCCTCGGCCGCGCCGACAACATCGGCTCCCTCGAAGCCGGCAAGCTCGCCGACTTCGTCCTCTGGAAGATCGACGGCCTCGGCCACTCCTCGATCGCCGACCCGGTCACCGCGATCGTCTTCGGCGCCGCGGCCCCGGTCACCGCCTCCTTCGTCAACGGCAAGCAGATCGTCGAGAACAACCGCCTTCTCTTCGCCGACGAGGAGCAGATCGCGCGCGACGCGCGCGCGGAGGCCCAGCGCCTGGCCCGTATCACGGCCCAGAGCTGATCCTCCCCACGGAGTCCGACCGAGGGGGACGGCCCTCGGTCGGTCGCCGCGGACCCGAGCGGGGTCCGCGGCAGCCGGACCGGGTGGTGCCGTACGCAGAAGACGTACGGCACCCCCGGGACGGTGAAACGTGCCCGGCCCCCACCCGGCACCCGCCCCGGCCCCACCGGGCACCCGCCCCGTCCGGCACTCGTACTGCCCGGCACTCGCATCACCCCGCACCTCGCCCCGTCCGGCACCCGCATTGCCCCGCACCTCGCCCCGTCCGGCACCCCGCATCGCATCGCACCACCTCCCTGAACCCCTCGTCGCCGCCGACGTGTAACCGACCGGAGGAACCGCCGTGGCCACCCAGCCCCAGGTTCGCAATGCACCAGACGAAGGCTCCGCCCCCGAAGACCGCGAGAAGCATCCGGTCGACGAGACGCTGCCCCCACTCAAGATGGCCACGAGTGGCCTTCAGCACGTCGCCGCCATGTACGCGGGCGTCGTCGCCCCGCCCCTGATCGTCGGAGCGGCCGTCGGCCTCTCCGGCACCGAACTCACCTTCCTCACCGGCGCCAGCCTCTTCACCGCGGGCCTCGCCACCTTCCTCCAGACCCTCGGCGTCTGGAAGATCGGCGCCAAGCTGCCGTTCGTCAACGGCGTCACCTTCGCCGGCGTCGCACCGATGCTCGCCATCGTCGACACCACCGAGAACAAGGCCGACGCGCTCCCCGTCATCTTCGGCGCGATCATCGTCGCCGGTCTGCTCGGCTTCCTCGCCGCCCCCTGGTTCTCCCGCCTCGTGCGGTTCTTCCCGCCGGTCGTCACCGGCACCGTGATCACCCTGATCGGCGTCTCCCTCCTCCCGGTCGCCTTCGGCTGGGCCCAGGGGCCCAACCCCAAGGCCGCGGACTACGGTTCGACGACCTACCTCTCGCTCGCCGGCATCACGCTCGTCGTGGTCCTGCTGCTGCGCCGCTTCACCCGAGGCTTCCTCAAGCAGATCGCCGTCCTGGTCGGCCTCGTCCTCGGCACCCTCATCGCCATACCGTTCGGCGTCACCGACTTCTCCCCGGTCACCGAGGCGGACATCGTCGGCTTCCCGTCCCCCTTCCACTTCGGCGCCCCGCAGTTCGCGCTCGCCGCGATCATCTCCATGTGCGTGGTCATGCTGGTCTCCATGACCGAGTCCACCGCCGACATGCTGGCGCTCGGCGAGATCGTCGACCGGCCCGCAGACGAGAAGACCATCGCCGCCGGCCTGCGCGCCGACACCCTCGGCTCCGCGCTCAGCCCGCTGTTCAACGGCTTCATGTGCAGCGCCTTCGCCCAGAACATCGGCCTCGTCGCCATGACCCGCATCCGCAGCCGCTTCGTCGTCGCCTGCGGCGGCGGCTTCCTGGTCCTGATGGGCCTCTCCCCGGTGGCCGCCTCGCTGATCTCGGTCGTCCCCCGGCCCGTCCTCGGCGGCGCGGGCGTCGTCCTCTTCGGCTCGGTCGCCGCCAGCGGCATCCAGACCCTGGTCAAGGCCGGCCTGGAGAAGGACAACAACGTCCTGATCGTGGCCGTCTCCCTGGCCGTCGGCATCATCCCGATCACCAAGCCGGACTTCTACCACGCCTTCCCGGAGACCGCCCAGATCATCCTGGACTCCGGCATCTCCACCGGCTGCGTCGCGGCCGTCCTGCTCAACGTGGTCTTCAACCACCTCGGCCGGCGACAGGACGACGACGACGTCACCGCCCCGATGGAGCCCGGTGAGGACATCTCCGGCAGCCACTCGGCGAAGGCGGCGCACGCCCACTGAACCCGCTGCTCACCCCCTCGCCAGCCCCGGTCCCCGCGCACGCCGCGGGGCCCGGGGCCGTCGTGCTGATCAACCCCAACACCTCCACCGCCACCACCGCGATGATGACCACCCTCGCCCAACAGGCCCTCACCCAGGCCGCTTCCGCGCGGGCCGCTTCCGCGCGGGGCGCTTCCGCGCGGGGCGCTTCCGCGCGGGGCGCTTCCGCGCGGGGCGTGGCCTTGTCCGGAGCGACGTCCGGTGTGGCCTTGTCCCGCGCCGCCGCCGGTGGCCCGGCCGCGCCTGGCGTGACCGTCGGCAGCCTGTCCGTGCGGGGCGTGACCGTCGCCCGCGGTCCCGGCATGCTCACCGACCCCGACGCCCTGCGCGCCGCGGCGCCCGAGGTCCTCGCGGCGGGACTCCGAGCCGCGGCCGAGGGAGACTGCGCCGCGCTGCTCGTCGCCGCCTTCGGCGACCCGGGGATCGAGGAACTGCGTGCGGCGGCCGAGGTGCCCGTGGTGGGCCTGGGAGAGGCGGCGCTCAGGGAAGCCGCCTCCCACGGCCTCCCGTTCGGGATCGCGACCACCACCCCGCTCCTCGCCGACGCCATCACGGAACGCGTCACCGCTCTCGGTCTCGCGGACCGGTACACCGGCGTCCGGCTCACCGCCGGCGTCCCCGAGCGCCTCTCCGCCGACCCCGCCCTCCTCCTCGACCGGCTGGAACGGGCGGTCCGCGCCTGCGCCGAACGCGACGGCGCCCGGGTCGTCGTCATCGGCGGCGGCCCGCTCGGCGAGGCCGCCGAAGAGCTCCGACGCCGTTGCGCGATTCCCGTCGTCGCCCCGATCCAGGCGGCGATCCACGCGATCCACGCGATGATCCGCCTCCCGGCGTCCTGAACCCCCCACGGCGGCGCGGCCGCCCGCCGCCCGTCCCGCCTCCCGCTCACCGCTCCACCTCGATCCGGCGCCGGCACTCCTGGGCCAGCGCCGGATACGCGGCGGCGATCGCCTCGTAGAGCCGCCGGCGCAGCAACCGTTCGGCCTCGGCCCGCCCGGTCGCCCCGTACAGGCCGTCCAGCAGCGCCTCGTACCGCGACAGGGCATGCCGCAGATAACTCACCTGCCACCGCACGAGCGAGCCGCCGGCGGGGAGACCACCGCCCCGTGGACCGCCCGGACCCCCCGTGCCACCCGGACGGCCCGCACCGCCCAGAGCTCCGGCGGGGGCCGCGGCGGACGGCGGCGGTGTCGCCGGACTTCGGCCCGTCAGGAGGTGACGGTGGCGGACGGCGCGCCGTTCCAGTTCGGGGCCGGGCAGGCGGGGAACGTCGATGGGCTCGGCGCGGATCGCGGCGAGGACGGCGGCGCGGCGGCGCTCGGCGTAGGCACCGGCGGCGGCGGAGCGGGCCGGTGAGAGGAGCGAGGTCTCGGTGAACTCGGGGGTCCGCTCGACGGTCTCGACCCGGGCCAGGAGATAGAGGCGGACGGGCGCGAGGGACCAGCGGCGCGGGTCGCGGCCCTGGACGTCGGGCGTGCCGAGCAGCTCGCGCACCATCGTGTCGGTCCAGCCTCGTCGGCGTACCCCGGCGAAGGACACATAGGTCGTACGGTCCGTCATGATTCCCCCAAACTTGATTACAGAGAGTGACATTCACAGTGAAGCGCACCCCACTGACAACGCCCTCCCGCCGGGTCCTGTCGGGACGCTTGCCGGGGTGGGCCTAGCCGTGTCATATAGGTCTGGACCTTTTCGACGGACGGAGGCCGGCCCGTGCAACGCCCGCTCGCCGCAAGCCTGTTGAGTGCCCTCGGACTCCTCCTGGCGCTCGCCCTCGCCGCCTGCTCGGCCGCCGCCGCACCCGAGCCGAAGGACACCCGCGCCCCCACCACCCCCGTCGGCGTCACCGCGACGGCGGGCAGCGCGAGCACCGTCCACGTCATGTGGAGCGCGTCCGGCGACGACCGTGCCGTCACCGGATACGAGGTCTACCGCGAGGGCCGCAAGGTCAAGGACCTCCCCGCGACCACCCTCATGACGGACGTCGTCGGCCTCGCCCCCGCCACCCGCCACACCTTCACCGTCCGCGCCCGCGACGCCGCCGGGAACCTCTCGGCCCCCAGTGCCCCCGTCACCGCGACCACCCTCCCGACCGCCACCGAGGACCGCACGCCCCCCACCGCGCCCTCGGCCCTCCGCGCCACCCCCGACGGCAGCCGCGCCGCCACCCTCCGCTGGGCCGCCGCCCGCGACGACACCCGGGTCACGGCGTACGACGTCTACCAGGCCGACACCCGTATCCACACCGTCCCCGGCACCGACACCACCGCCCGTCTCACCGGCCTGCGCCCCGGCACCGCCTACGCGTTCACCGTCCGCGCCCGCGACGCCGCCGAGAACTCCTCACCGGACAGCGCCCCCGCCGACCTCACCACCGCCTCCGCCCCCGGCGCGCCCCCGAACACCGCCCCCAAGGACCTCGTCGCCACCTCCGCCAAGGGCGAGATCACCGTCACCTGGACCCCGCCGGCCACCGGCGCCCCCGTCACCCACCACGAACTCCACCTCGACGGCCGCTTCGCCACCACCATCATCTGGGGCACCACCCCACCCCCCGGCCGCGCCACCTACACCTTCCCCGTCCCCGACCCCCCGGGCACCCGCTACACCCTCACCCTCCGCGCCCGACTCCCCGACGGCACCTGGGGCGACTTCTCCGCACCCCGCACCGTCGTCGTGCGCTGACGAGCGAGTACGGAGAAGCCGAACTCCCAGGACGAACACCCGAACTCCCCGGAACTTGGCCGAAATCGCCCCCTTTCGCCGAGCCCCGTCCCGCCCCACCCTGCGACCAGGGGACACCCCACCCTGCGACCAGGGGACAAGGGACAGGGGACAGGGGATTCGACAGGCTGCTGGGGGGCGCGCCGATGAGGGAACCGATCACCGAGCCAATCACCGAGCCGATCACCGAGCCGATCACCGAGCCGATATACGTACCCGCGCTGCCCGCCCGCCGGAGCGCGCTCAGCGCCTACGGCGGCCTCGCACCGGACATCCGGGCGGCCATCGCACCGCTCTGGACCGTCCCGCCCCGCGTGGGCCCCGAACGGACACCGGGCCGGTACCGCCCCGACCAGGCGGACCCGGACGCCCTTGCGCTCGGCACCCACGTACACCGTGCCCTGACCGCGATCGCGCGAGTCCAGCGCGGTCGCCCCGCCTGGGTCGACACCTGTCACGTCGAGACCGGGCCCCGCGCCTTCGTCACGGGCCCGCCGACCCTGCGGCCCGTGACCGGCACCGACCGCGCCGCATGGCAGCAGGTCGCCTGCGCGGAAGCCGCCGCGGCGGGCGGCGGCCTCGGCGTGAGGGTGCGCCCGGCCGAGGTGTCCGACGAGCGCTGGGCCGAGGACGTCGGCCGTCTCCTGCGCCGGATCGCGTTCGCGCGCTGCCCCGTGGACCTCCTCCTCGACCTGGGAGCGGTCGACGACGCCCACCTCGACATCGACCACGCGCCCCACCACGGGCCCGACCTCGGCCCCCACCGCTGGGCGCTCCACGCCCTGGACGTCCTCGGCCCGCTCCACCCCTGGCGCACCGTCGTCCTGCTCGCCGGCGCCTTCCCCCGTACCCACCCCCAGGGCTACGGGGCCGCGCTCACCGAGACCGGAAGGGCCGACCGGGACCTCCGCGACCTGCTGCGTCACCTCACCGGCGGCCTCGGGCGACAGCCCGTGTACGGCGACTACGGAGCCCACGACCCGGCGAGCGCCGACCGGGTCTCCGACGCGGGAGACAGCCCGTTCCACGGTGCCGTGCGCTACACCACCACCCGCACCTTCCTGGTGGGCGAGGTAGGCGCGGACCGGGCCGACCACCACCTCCTCGTCCGCTCGCACGCCCGGGACATCGTCGACACCGCCGACTTCAGAGGCGCGGACTACAGCCGGGGCGACCGCTGGCTCCAGGCCTGCGCGGACGGCGGCGGCCTCACCGGCACCCGCCACCCGGACGCCTGGATCTGGGCCGGCCACCTCCAGCACCTGACCCACGTCGCCCGCGAGCTCCGAGGCAGCACCTGACCCCCTTGACCCCCCTGAGACCCACCTGACCCACCCGACCCACGTGACCACCAGACCCGCGAGCTCCCCGGAAGCGGCCAGGCCGCCCCGCGCGTCGCCGACACACCTGTCCGGAGGGTGTTTCCGCCCGGAAGGGGCGCCCCGGAACTACCCTGGGAAGCGTGGCCGAGACCGTACTCACCAACACCGGACTCGACAGGTTCCTCGAACTCCTCGACGGAACACCCGAGCGCCGGGACCCCGCGTTCGCGCGTGCCGCCGAGGCGGTGCTGGGACTGCTCGCCCTGCGAGGGGCGGACCGTGGCACGGGGGTGCCGGAGCCGACGCCCGGTCTCGTGCGGCAACTCCTGGTGGAGGACCTGCCGACCTTCGTGTACGCGCCACCCGGCGAACTCGCGGCCTACCCGGCCGTTCTGACGGCGCTCGCGGCGCGGTTCGACGGCGGGCGCGGGGAGCGGGTCGCGGCGGTGGTCGCCGACGCGGGGCCGGACTTCGAGCAGGCCATGAAGGATCCGGGGAACCTCACCTGGCACCGCTGGTACGCCTCGCTGCTGCGCACCTGCGGCACCGACCTCGCCGACCCGGAGGACGTACGGCGCAGGCTGGCCGCGCTGGAGGGCGCGCCGTTGCCGGACGGCGTGCACCGGGCGGACCTCATGGGGCGTACGGCCCTCGCGGACGTGCTGCTCGCGGAGGCGCTCACCCGGGCGTACGTGCGGGACGCGGAGGGGCAGCCCGAGGCGGGGCCGCTGCTCACGGACCACGCGGTGGCGACGGGTATCGGGCAGGTGGCCGCCGCGCTCCAGGACCGGTGGACGGCGGCGGGGCTCGCGGAGCAGTTGTCCGGGCCGTACGCGCGGTTCGCGCCGGGGCCCGATGCCTTCCCGCACCTCGTCCTCGCCGACGCGCTGCTCGACGAGCACCTGGACTACTACAGCGACACCGCCGTGCCCGTGCCCCCGCCGCCCGCGATCGAGACGGGGGCGGGACCGGGCGCGGTCGAGGCGGACGCCGACGCCCTGATCGCGGCCGTCGAGGAGCTCGCGGAGGAGGAGTTCGAGCCGTACGGCGGTGAGGCTCCGCACCTGCTGTACGCGGTCTACGAGCGCGGCTGTTCCGCGGAGTCCATCGCCCGCAAGGCCGCCGAGTACGAGGACTGGACCGTCGACCCGGCCATGGAGGACCTGCCGGTGGCGGTGCCGGCCGAGGCGCCCGGGACGTACACGGTTCCGCCGGTGCCGGAGCTCGTCCGGCTGCTCGGCACGGCCGAGCTGGACGAGGCCGACCGGGCGCGGCTCGAAGGCCCTGCCAAGGAGCTTGCCGTGACCGTCGACCGGCTGGCGGCCACCGGTCTGGTGTTCCGCAGCGGGGACGCGTTCGGGCTGACCCCGCGTGGTGCGGGCGTGGTGCGCTATCTGCTCGGTGTGCGCGGGATCGTGGCGCCCGACGCCGCCCAGGCCGCCGCGTGGGGCGCGGCGGACGTGGTCGCCGCCGCCGAGGGCTGGTCCCCGTTCGTCGCCACGCGCGTGCTGGCCGACTGGCTCCACGCGCGCGGGGACACCCCCGATGCCTGGTCCGCCCTGCTCGCCGCCCTCGGTACGGTCCACGCCGGCGCCGAGGAGGCCGCCGGCGTCCGGGGCCTCTTCGCCCTCCTGGACACCGCCTCGGCCCCCGCCGACGCGCTGCGCGGAGCCCTCCGCGACCCGGTCATCGGGGCGTATGCCCTCCAGGCGCTGCGCGACCGCGACGAGCCGGCCGACGCGATCCAGGTACGGACGTCGGCGCGCGCCCTGTACGTCCTGGACGCGCTGCCCGGCAAGAAGGGGCCGCTGGAGTCCCGCCGTACCGCCTTCGACGAGGCGGCGGCGGCCTGGCCCGGCGGTTCCGCCGCCCTCGTCCGGGCGATGGCGGCGGCGGACCGTCACGAGGCCGAGCGGGTCCTCCGCCCGCTCGGCATCGCCGTGACGTGACCGTGGTCCCGCCCGGGTGTCAGCCCGTCGTCAGGTACATTCCCGAGGCTCCCGCACCCGCCGTGTTCCGGCAGCTGTGGTTGCCGGTGGGGCGGGCGTGGACGAGGGCCAGGCAGCGGCCGAGGGCCTGCTGGCCGTAGGCGTTGGGGTGCATCGACTCCTGGACGAGGCCCTGGGTGTTCTGGCTGTCGATCCAGCGCGCCCACTCGCTCGTCGTCGCCGAGGCCGGCACGGTCGACGAGACCTGCTTGCTCGCCTTGGCGCACACCTCACGCCCCTGGAGCGCGTCCCGCAGGTCCATGAACTGCACGCCCTTCGCCGCGGCCACGCCCTTCAGCCGGTTGGCGAGCTGCGGGACGAGGGAGTCGCGGGCCCAGTCGGAGTCGGCGTTCCAGAACGGGCAGCCGCCCGTGTTGGTGCGCGCCCAGCCGCTCTCGCCGTAGCGGTTGTCGGCGGCGCGCGGGATGGGGGAGGGGTACGACTGGAGCACGATCCGGTAGTCGGAGGTGGCGTAGCCGGCGGCCGACATGACCGCCCGGATCTCGTCGACGGACGTGGCGACGTCCGCCATCACACCGTCGATCTTCGCGTCGACCTCGGCCTGCTGGTCGTCGTGGCAGTACGAGTACCAGACGATGTAGTCGGTCGCGCAGGTCCTGATGATGTCGGCGAACCCGAGGTCGTTGCCGCCGATGGACAGCGCGATCAGCTCCACGTCGTTCGCGGCCGCCACGGCCGCCAGCTGATCGGCCTGCGGCGCCTCGCCCTTGTAGGCCTGACCGCCCTGCGACGCGCGCATGACGTTCCGCGTGGTCGCCCCGGAACAGGCGAGGTTGATCAGCTGGCTCGCGAGCGCCCCTGCGCTCTTCACCTCGGCGGTGTCCGAGCGGTGACACCCGCCGGCCGTGGTGCCGTACACCCGGGACGGGTCGTACCCGCTGCCCGTCCACGCGCGGTCGGTGCCGTTGCGGTTGCCGGAGTTGGTGAGGCTGTTGCCCTGCCACCGGCCGGCCTCCCCTGAGATGTAACTGTCGCCCATGGCGACGATCGCGGTCGGCCCGCTCCCGTTCGCGGCGTGAGCGGACGGAACAGCGACGGAAGCGAGCCCGGCGGCGGTACACAGTGCCAGGAGTGCGCGCAGCGCACGGTGGGGGGACGAAGGCATGGCTGTGCTCCTGCGGTATGCGTGACGCAGTGATGTGGGGGACAGCCGCCGGCGCCGGTGACATGGCGGAATCTGACACGCCCCGGCTTGTTACCGCTAGGTAGCTGCACATCTCGGTTCCGTCACGTCCCCTGTCCCCGCACAGGCCCACTCGCCACCCACGACAAAGTCCCGCCCCCGGAGCTGTGCCTTCACCGGCGACGGGGCTGTGCGGGGTGGCAGCTTTCAGCCCGAAACGAGCTCGTGCAACTTCGCCCTGGTCAGCTCATCCGTGGAGTAGACGACCGTACCGATCATGCCGCGCGTCAGGAGGACCTTGTATGTGTTGCGGATGAGGCGATCGATCTCGTCGTCAGGGGTGGAGCGGTTGAATACCGGGTCCTTCGACTGCGTCCGATCCGTCACCCAGGCCCCGTTCCGCCAGACGAGATCGGGACCGAGAATGACCCCGCTCCAGTCGTACTCGAACCCCTGCGCCGTGTAGACGCAGCCGACCTGTCCGAATCCGGCCGGGTCGGTGGCCCACAGCGCCGACGGCGGTGCACCGGCCACCGCACGATCACCGAAGACGTTCCACGGGCGAGCCCAGTCGCCTATCACCACGTCGGCGGGCAGGGCCTGACCCGGCGCGGTTTCCTTCGTCCATCGCCAGCAGTACCCGGCCGCCATGCGCGCGCTGTGCCCTTGCGCCCGCTTGCTCTCGAGAAAGGCCTCCATCTCGCCTGGGGTGTCCGCCACCCTGAGCCGCATCTTGCCGTCCGGGTCCCATGGCACGGGGCCGCCCGGCGACAGGCCCAGAAGGCGCAGTGTCCAGCGGAGGTATGCGTCGCTTCCGCCGCAACGGAACTGGCTGTCGAGGGAGACGACGGTGCAGTCGAGGCCTTTGGCAGTGGCGGCCGCGCGAATCTGGTCGAGATTGCCCATCTCGCCGGGTCGTACTATCTGGTGCTCGTCCAGGAGGAAGACCGGTACCCGTGCGGCGTCGATGAGTTCCTCGACCTGCGGCCGGTCGGTGCGTCGGTTCGCTGGGGTGTATCGATTCGCCGACGTCCTGCGCATGCGATGAGCTTCGTCGCAGAGGATGACGTCGAGTGCGTTCTTCTCGGCGGCCATGAAACTGTTGAAGTACTTGAAAAGATCTTGTACTTCACGCTTGCGCGCCCCGGCGACCCTGCGCATCGTCTTCGTGAAGGACTGTGACCCGGTGGCGTGGAGAGTCGGCCGTCCCTGTCGGTACAGCTCACCCAGCAGGGAGAGGGCGATGACGCTCTTGCCCGTTCCGGGTCCGCCCGTGACGACGACGACGTTCTTGCGGTCCGCCTGTGCGGCATGGCGAACCGCGCGCATCACCGTCTCATAGGCCACGCGCTGTTCATCGAGCAGCACAAACTGCTCCCGCTCGCGCACCTCCTGGGCTGCGACCGCCATCAGTTGCCTCGAAGGGCCGATTTTGCCGGCCAGGAGCTCGTCGGCGGCGGTGGCACCGTTCATGGGGGCGAGTCGCGACTGGAGGAAGGTGATGAACGCACCACGGCGTTGCTCGCTGAACAGCCTGCCCCGCTCGGATTCGCCCACCTCGGCGAGACCTGAGATGCCGGACTCCGTGGCGTTGTGAAGGTATGCGGCTCCCGCTATTCGTTCAGGGCGCTCTGCCAGGGCTCCGTTGAACGAGACGAGGTAGTCGCAGTAACCACGCACCTGCTCGATGGGGTTGAGCACGGGGTGTGTGTAGGTGTCGACGCGACACAACAGCGGCTCCCCGTCCTCCGGTGCCGCCTGACTCCACTGCTTGAGTTCGATGGCGACGTAGGACGGCTCGCCGGTCATGGGATGGACGCCGGCAAGGACCGCGTCGGCGCGCTTGCTGGTCAGCGGCAGCCCGAACTCGAGGAGCACGGTCACGTCCTGCAGCCCCGCTTCGACCAGCACGCTCATCAGGGCGGGCAGGCTGCGTTCCCAGGACCTGATCTCGGCTGCGCTTGGCTTGTGTCCACGGTCCTCCATGAACTGTTCCACCAGGCGTTGGGGGAGCATTCCCTTCACGGCCTGAACCGCGGCGTTGGAGACGGTGTCACGAAGCAAAGCAGAGCTCCCGAGTGTGGCGAGATCGAGATGAGGGGCGAAAGTGGCTGTGTGCGACGCCTGAGGATCCGTGGTGGTCAGCAGGTTCGCGTCCGACGGTGCCGCGCATGATGTCTGCTTCGGAATGCCGCGCCGTGGGTGGAGGGTGATACCGTCGGCCCAGCATGAAGGAAACGTTTCGTCTGAAATCGGATGCGGGACCGGCGGCCGCGTGGGCTAAGGCGCTCGGGTGTGCGTGCGGCTGTGGAGTCTTGATGCGCAGACACGCGCGGTCTCCCTACGGTGAGGCGTGGTCCGGTACCGAGTCACTGGAGTTCGATGGGTGGCTCAAAGTGATCTGCTGTGTGAGGTGATGTCGATTCTGTTCGCTTCGTCGACGATCTATGATCACTGACGTCATTGCGGCCCGACGGGCTTCCCTCATCGGACAGGCCCCCACCCGCGCGAGCTTACTCGTGCCCTGGGGGACTCTTCCGTGCTTCTGCTGCAGCTCTCCGCGCGGCATCTGTTGAAACTCCATCAGCGAGATCGTCTGTTGCCGCACCTGGCCGCGCGTTGGGTCCGATTCAAGGGGAAGCCGGCATCTGCGTCCGAGCAGGAGGCCTGGAAGGAAAGCCTGATCCGGCTCGCGGAGGAGCTGGTCGACGCGGGGCACGGCGAGCTGCACATGTTCGTGGAGTGTGAGCCTCAGGGGGTGGACGGTGCCGCGGACGTGATCCTCGTCGGAGTGCATCCCGAGACGGGGCAGGACTCGCTGCTTGTCGTGGAGCTCAAGAGATGGAGCTCGGTGGAGGTGGCAGCGAATCCTGAGAAAGTGAATGTGCAGGGTTACAGAAAGCCCAAGAAGCATCCGAGCGCTCAGGTGGGGAACGTTGTCGATTTCTTCGCTTCGGATTCCTCGATGGACGGCCTGAGTGTCTCCTATGCGGGCCTCACCTACCTGCACAATGCCAGCGAAGAATCAGTGGACCCATTGCTGATGGCGGGCACCCCGAAGGGCTCGCACACGTTCTACTTTACGGACGAAACGCGCCTCGATCTCCTGGAGGAGGTGCGTGACAGATTTCAGCCGGAGAGTGGGGCGGCCGCTGCCGGGCGTCTTCTGCGGAGACTCGGGCTGCGCAACGCGCCACTGTTGGAGGCGATGGCGCTCTCCGAGGGTGTGGACACGGCCTTCACTCTGAGAGGCGAGCAGCGGAGTGTCTGGCGCGATGTCAAGCGTGCTGTGGAGAGAGGGCGGAGCAGCGGCGGCGACCATGGTGAGCACAGCGTCTTCCTGGTCAGGGGCGGGGCGGGCACGGGGAAGAGTGCTATCGGCCTCCAGCTGATGAGACATTTCACGGCGGCTGGAATGAACGCGCGTTATGCCACCGGATCGCTCGCATTTCACGCTGCTCTGGAGCAGCTTTTCCAGCGAGATGACGTCCTTTCCAAGGAGCAGCTTGCGCACTTTCTCAGTTTCGTCGAGCCCCCCACGCCTCCACTCGATCTACTGATCTGCGACGAGGCCCATCGCATACGCGAGCTGTCGAGCGTGCAGTACTGGCCGCCGGAGAAACGCGGTACGAAACCCCAGGTGGACGAGCTGATCCAGGCGGCTCGGGTGACTGTGTTTCTGCTGGACGACAACCAGTCGCTCAGGCGCGGCGAGGTGGGCGCCAGTCGGCTCGTCGCAGATGCGGCGCTGCGCCACGGCGTCACTCCGGACATCTACGACCTCCAGAACGAGTTCCGGTGCGGCGGCAGCGAGGGGTTTCGAAGGTGGGTTCTGGACCTTCTCGGAATCTCCGGCGGGACGCCGCATGTGTGGGAGTCGGACGGGCTCATGCACGTTGAGGTGGCCGACAGCGTGGAGGATCTCGAGAAGGTGATCCTGGAGGAGCAGCGGGCCGGGGCTACCGCTCGGATGGTCGCAGGATTCTGCTGGCCGTGGAACCTGCCCGATGAGGGAACCCGTGAACTCCCGCTCGATGTGAGCATCGCCGGTTGGAAGCGACCTTGGAACGCGAAGGGGACGCTGAAGCGGTACGCGCAGGGTGAACCTCCGGCCGAATTGTGGGGAGTGGACGCGGCCGGGGTCGGGCAGATCGGCTGCGTCTACACCGCCCAGGGCCTCGAGTGGGACTGGTGCGGCGTCATTCTCGGCGAGGACATGGTCCGACGTGGCGATGAGTGGCAGTTCAGGAAGGGGAAGGTCTCGAAGAAGGACGAGGAGACCGGGCTGCGAGAGCTGCTCGCACCGGGATCCGTCGACCCCGGTCTGCCGAAGGACCCGGACGAGTTCGCTCGTCGGATCCGGAACGCGTACCACGTGCTCCTGACGCGTGCCAGCGCCGCGATCGTTCTGTACTCGGCAGACCCGGAAACTCAGCGGTATCTCAAGGGGATGGTCGCTCCTGTGGAGGAGGAGGGCCTGAGGCCCTCCGCGGCATCGCGGTCCGAAGAGCAACGTTTCGAGCGCATGCTCCGGGCCCAAATTGCCGGGCAGAAGCGGAAGCAGGATTCTCAGTTCGGAGGCCAGCTTGGCCTGTTCGACTCCTGAGCAGCGAGGATGTGATCAGGCGGCGGGCTCGAAAGCCCGCCGCCGCCCACTACCGGATTCCGGTGATGGACGCTGCCACATGCGCCACCCAGAGCAGCAGTTCCGTTGCCAGGCCGCCAGCGATGCTGAGGGTGAGGTCACGCAACCAATCACGCCGAGTGGGCTTGTACTTGACGGGCTCCATGCCAGGCATCTCCTTGAGGAGTCGGATCATTGGCAGGGAGGTCCCCAGCCGGGGCACCGGCCGATCCGAGGAAGCGCGACGCGTACACCCTCCGAACGGAGGGGTGGCAAGCAGCCTCAACGTTACCCCGCAACCACCGTCGGGTGCACGGGGATCGGAGATGTGGCGAGGCGTGAGAAGGCCTTGGCTCGGTGTGTCGGAGACACGCCGAGCCAAGGCCGCAGGGTTTCGGCCGCTGTGCGATTCAGCCGAAGTGGGGAGAGATCAGCCGACCAGCTGTTCGTATGCCGGGAGGGTCAGGAAGTCGGCGTAGTCGGCGTCGAGGGAGACGTGGAGGAGGAGGTCGTGGGCCTGCTGCCACTTGCCGGCCGTGAAGGCCTGCTCGCCGATCTCGGTGCGGATGGCGGCGAGCTCCTGGGCGGCGACTTCGCGGGCCAGCTCGGGGGTGGCGGTCTTGCCGTTCTCGAAGACGACGCCGGCGTTGATCCACTGCCAGATCTGGGAGCGGGAGATCTCGGCGGTGGCGGCGTCTTCCATGAGGTTGAAGATGGCGACGGCGCCGAGGCCGCGGAGCCAGGCCTCGATGTAGCGGATGCCGACCTGGACGGCGCTGACGAGGCCGTCGTAGGTGGGCTTGGCGTCGAGGGAGTCGATGGCGATGAGGTCGCCGGGGGCGACGGAGACGTCCTCGCGGAGGCGGTCCTTCTGGTTCGGCTTGTCGCCGAGGACGGCGTCGAAGGAGGCCATGGCGATGGGGACGAGGTCGGGGTGGGCGACCCAGGAGCCGTCGAAGCCGTCGCCGGCCTCGCGGTCCTTGTCGGCCTTGACCTTCTCGAAGGCGACCTTGTTGACCTCGGCGTCCTTGCGGGACGGGATGAAGGCCGCCATGCCGCCGATGGCGTGCGCGCCGCGCTTGTGGCAGGTGCGGACGAGGAGTTCGGTGTAGGCGCGCATGAACGGGGCCGTCATCGTGACCGCGTTGCGGTCCGGGAGGACGAACTTGGCGCCGCCGTCACGGAAGTTCTTGACGATGGAGAAGAGGTAGTCCCAGCGGCCGGCGTTGAGACCGGCGGCGTGGTCGCGGAGCTCGTAGAGGATCTCCTCCATCTCGTACGCGGCCGTGATGGTCTCGATGAGGACCGTGGCGCGGACGGTGCCCTGGGGGATGCCGACGTAGTCCTGGGCGAAGACGAAGATGTCGTTCCAGAGGCGGGCCTCCAGGTGCGACTCGGTCTTCGGCAGGTAGAAGTAGGGGCCCTTGCCGAGGTCGATCAGACGCTGGGCGTTGTGGAAGAAGTAGAGACCGAAGTCGACGAGCGCGCCGGGCACCGGGCGTCCGTCGAAGGTGAGGTGACGCTCCTCCAGGTGCCAGCCGCGGGGGCGCATGACGACCGTGGCGAGCTGGTCGGCGGGCTTGAGGGCGTACGACTTGCCGGAGCGCGGGTCGGTGAAGTCGATGTTCCGCGTGTAGGCGTCGATCAGGTTGACCTGGCCGAGGACCACGTTCTCCCACGTCGGGGCGGAGGCGTCCTCGAAGTCGGCGAGCCAGACCTTCGCGCCGGAGTTGAGCGCGTTGATCGTCATCTTGCGGTCGGTCGGGCCGGTGATCTCGACACGGCGGTCGTTCAGGGCCGCCGGGGCCGGCGCGACCTTCCAGGAGTCGTCGGCGCGGATCGCGGCGGTCTCCGGCAGGAAGTCCAGGGTGGACGTGCGGGCGATCTCGGCGCGGCGCTCCGCCCGGCGGGCGAGGAGCTCGTCCCGGCGCGGGGTGAACCGCCGGTGCAGTTCGGCGACGAAGGCCAGGGCGGCCTCGGTGAGCACCTCCTCCTGACGCGGGAGGGGCTCGGCATCGACGACGGCCAGGGGGGACGGCGCGGGTGCGGACATGAACTGTCACTTCCTTCGCGGACTTCACGGGCGGTGCCAGGCGGCCGCCGGGCGTCGCGCGGGACGGCACGGAGTGCCGCGGGCGCCGGGATACGGCCGCAAGCGCCTTCTGAACGAGCAGGCGCTTCTGAACAGTGGATACTAGTTTCCTCATGGTGGAAGTTCAATGGTTTGTTGATGTCGAGATTCTCCGGATCGACACAACATGGCGCTCGGTGCCAAGCCGTTCACTCCAGGTGCGACAGGTCCGCCTCCGTGTCGATGTCATAGGGCTCGGCCACATCCGAACAGTCCACCGGCGTGATCGCATCCCGGTGCGCCGCCAGATAGTCCCGCGCGCCCCGGTCGCCCACCGCGCCCTCGGCGATCCCCGCCCAGTGCCGCGCGCCGAACAGCACCGGATGCCCGCGCCGCCCGTCGTACGAGGCCGCCGCCAGCGAATCCCGCGAGGTGTACGCCGCACGCACCCGCGCCACCGCCTCCGCCCCGATCCCCGGCTGGTCCACCAGGGACACCAGTGCCGCGTCCACGCCCCGCGGGTCCGCCGCCAGCGACGCGAGCCCCACCCGCAGCGAGGAGCCCATGCCGCCCGGCCACTCCGGGTTCTCCACCACCACGCACCCGGCCAGCTCCGCCCGCTCCCGTACGGTCTCGGCCGAGGCGCCGAGGACGACGTGGATCACCTCGCAGCCGGCCTCCCGCAGGACGCCCAGCGCGTGCTCGATCAGCGGCCGGCCGCGGTGGGTCAGGAGTGCCTTGGGGCGCCCCCCGAGCCGCCGGCCGCCCCCGGCGGCGAGGAGGAGTCCCGCGACGAGCGGAGGCCGGTCTTCAGCAGTAGTTGTCATGCGGACTGCATACCGCATCAGGCGGAATGACACGGTCGCCTGAATTCCGTCCACCAAGGGTGGCGCGCCGGGGTGGCGAAGGAGTTAACTGGCCCGCGGCTCACGGCACCCGACCGTCGTCCGGCGGGTCCGTTCGGAGTGTTCGTCGTACGGAGTTCTGCGCACAGTGTCGTGCGGGGGGAGAACCATGTTGCGAAGCGTGGGGCAGAGGCGAGTGACCGGCGAGGGTGTGGACCCCAGGGTGGCCGAACTGCGGTCCGCCGTGTCCCGGCTCAGGCGCGAACTGGCGGGCCACCGGGCCGAGTTCGCCGATCGTGCCATCGCCGAGGACGAGCTCGCCGCGCTCGACGCCATGGCCCTCAGCGGCGCCCCCGAGGTACGGCGCCTCCGCCGCTCCCTCCTCCTCGTCGCCGGCTCCGTCGGCTCGGTCAGCGCCCTCGCGGAGGCCCTCGCGGGCGTCCGCCGCGCCGTCGAGCTCTTCGGCCCGCCGCCCGCGCCGCCCGGCGCCTGAGCGGTCGGCCCCGGTCCGGCGTCCGTGCGTCCTGGGAAAAGCGATTGCCCCAGGTGAGCGGCTCGCGTTGGCTGGACCGATGACCGAACTGCGTACCGAACGACTCACCATCCGCCGCTGGCGGGACTCCGACCTCGCACCGTGGGCGGCGATGAACGCCGACCCCGAGGTACGGGAGCACCTGGGCGCCACGCTGACCCGCGAGCAGAGCGACGCCTCCGTCGCCCGGTTCCTCGCCGACTTCGACCGGCGCGGCTTCGGATGGATGGCGGTCGAGGTACGGGACACCGGCGAGTTCGTCGGCTTCGCGGGGCTCGACGAGGTGGACGACTGGGCGCCGTTCACCGGCGTGGAGATCGGCTGGCGGCTCGCCCGTACGGCCTGGGGGAAGGGGTACGCCTCCGAGGCCGCCCGCGCGGTCCTCGCGCACGGCTTCGACGACCTGGGGCTCCCCGAGATCCTCGCCGTGACGACGGCCACGAACGTCCGCTCCCAGGCCGTGATGCGCCGGATCGGCATGACCACCGACCCGGCCGACGACTTCGACGACCCCACCGAGCCCGAGGGCCCGCTGCGCCCGAACGTCCTCTACCGCATCGCCGCGCCCGCCAGGGACTAGCGCCGGATCAGCCGGCGGGCCGTCGCCGCCGCGACCGCGGCCGTGCGGGAGTCGACGCCGAGCTTGGCGAAGATGTGGACCAGGTGGGACTTGACGGTGGCCTGGCTGAGGAAGAGGGCCTTGCTGATCTGCTGGTTCGAGAGGCCTTCGCCGACGAGCTGGAGGACTTCCAGTTCGCGCTTGGTGAGGGCCTCGGCGGGGGTGCGCATGCGGTCCATGAGGCGGTGGGCCACGGCGGGGGCGAGGGCGGACTGGCCGGCCGCGGCGGTGCGGACCGCGGCGGCGAGTTCCTCGGGCGGGGCGTCCTTGAGGAGATAGCCGGAGGCGCCCGCCTCCACCGCCGCGAGGATGTCGGCGTCCGTGTCGTACGTGGTGAGGACCAGCACCTTCGGCCCGGCCGGGACGGCCGTGATCGCGGCCGTGGCCTCCGAGCCGTGCATGCCGGAGCCGAACTGCAGGTCCATGAGGACCACGTCCACGCCCCCGGCGGCGGCCAGTTCCACCGCGCGTTCGGCCGTGGCGGCCTCGGCGACGACGGTGAAATCGGGTTCCGTGTCGAGGACGGCGCGCAGCCCGGCCCGTACCACCGGGTGGTCGTCCGCGAGGAGCAGGCGGATGGTCATGCCGGGACTCCCGTCGGGAGGGCGGGGCGGAGGGTCATGCGGAGGCTCCAGCCGGGAGGGGGAGGGAGACGGCGACGGCGGTGCCCTGGCCGGGCGCGGACTCGACGGTGAAGGTGCCACCGAGGGACTCGGCGCGTGAGCGCATCGCGGGCAGGCCGAAACCGGCGTCGGAAGAGGGCCGGACGGAGCCGGGTTCGAAGCCGGTGCCGTCGTCGACGACGTCCAGGGTGACGGAGGCGTCCATGAAGGACAGGGTGATCTCGGCCCGTGAGGCCGAGGCGTGGCGCACCGTGTTCGCGAGCGCCGACTGCGCGATCCGCAGCAGCGCCACCTCGTACGGGGTGGGCAGTTCGACCGGCGTACCGCTCATGGTGAAGCGCACCCGGGGGCCGGCCGTGGGGGTGCCAGGGCCCGGCCGTCCCGGTTCGCAGAGCCTTTCGAGGGCGGCGGCGAGGGAGCCGTGCTCCAGGTCGGGGGGAGAAAGGGCGCGGACGAAGCGGCGGGCCTCGGCGAGGTTGTCCTGGGCGGCCCGGCGGGCGGCGTCGATGTGGCCGGCGGCGGGGGAGCCGGGGGGCAGCGCGCGTTCGGCGGCGCGCAGCAGGAGCTGGATGGAGGAGAGGCCCTGCGCGAGGGTGTCGTGGATCTCGCGGGCGAGGCGCTCGCGCTCGGCGAGGGTGCCCGCGTGGCGTTCGGCCGCCGCGAGCTCGGCCCGTGTCTCGATCAGCTCCTCGATGAGCCGGCGCCGCCGCTCGCTCTCGCGGTAGAGGGCCTGGTAGCCGAGGACGGTCGCGACGGCGACGGCCCCGCCGAGTAGCGGGCCGATGAAGACGCCCGGATTGAGCGGGGCGCCGTGGCCCACGTACGAGACGATCGCCGCGACCGCCGTGAGCGCGACCGCCGGGAGGGACCAGCGGACGGGCAGCAGGTGCAGCTGGAGGAAGTAGAGCGGGAAGGCCAGCCAGAGCGCCTCCGGGGTGAGGAGGAGCAGCACGAGCCACGAGGCGGCCAGGGCGCCGAGCCAGAGGGCGGCGGCCCGCTGGGAGCTCCGCACGGACGGCAGGTAGGACCCGGCGGCGTAGACCGCGCCCGTGACGACCGCCATCGCCGTACCGGCGGCCGAGTGCGCCCGTACCGCCGCGAGCACGAGCAGGCCCGCCATGAGGAGGTGCAGGCAGAGGCGCAGGGCGCGGAGGGCGGGGGTCAACGAGCGGGGGTCCATGATTCCTTCAGGGTAGACACCGGGCGACATTCCGGACTCAACCGAAAGTTTGATTGCGGAGCCATCCGTGGCGCGATGCCCGCCGGGCACCCCGCGGACCACCCTGGTCAGCATGTTCGTGGCATGGAGAGACCTGAGATTCGCCAAGGGGCGGTTCGCGCTGATGGGGACCGTGATCGTGCTGATCACGCTGCTCGTCGGGCTGCTGTCGGGGCTGACGGCCGGACTCGCGCGGGAGAACATCTCCGCGATCACCGGGCTGCCCGCCGACCGGCTGGCCTTCGCGGCGCCGCCCGCGGGGCAGTCGGTCTCGTTCACCAATTCGGTGGTGACGCGGGAGCAGTGGCAGCGGTGGGCGGGGCAGCCCGGTGTGACCGAGGCCGACCCGATCGGCATCCGTACGCTCAACGCCGCGGCCGGTGACCGCACCGCCGCCGTCTCCGCCTTCGGCACGGAGCCCGACGCGGGTATCGCCCCCGCGCCCGCCGGCACCGGCAAGGTCGTCCTGTCGGAGTCGGCCGCGGAGGAACTGGGCGTGAAGGCGGGCGACGCCGTGCGCCTCGGCCCGCTGGAGGTCACCGTCGCCGCGGTGTCCGGCGACGCCTCGTACAGCCACACCCCGGTGGTGTGGACCTCGCTCGACGACTGGCAGAAGCTCGGCCACAGCGGCACGACCCCGCAGGAGCAGGCCACCGTCATCGCGCTGAGCGCGGGCGACGGCGGCACGGACTGGGCGGCCGGCGACAAGGCGGCCGGGACGGAGGCGCGGACGATCGACGACGCCCTCACCGCCATAGGGTCCTACCAGGCCGAGAACGGTTCGCTCCAGCTGATGCGCGGCTTCCTGTTCGCCATCTCGGCGCTCGTCATAGGGGCCTTCTTCACCGTCTGGACCATCCAGCGCAGCGGTGACGTCGCCGTCCTCAAGGCGCTCGGCGCCTCCACCCCGTACCTCCTGAAGGACGCGCTCGGCCAGGCCGTGCTCATGCTCACCGCGGGCACGCTGCTCGGCACCGGGCTCGCGGTCGGCATCGGCGCGCTGGTCAGCGGCGGGAACGTGCCCTTCGTCCTGGAACCGCTGACGGTGCTCGGACCGGCCGCCGTGATCGTCGTCCTCGGTGTCCTCGGCGCCGCGCTGTCCATCCGGCGGATCACCGCCGTCGACCCCCTCACCGCCCTCGGGAGCGCCCGATGAGTCTCGTCCTCGACGCCGTCACCCTCACCTACCCCGACGGCGACGGCCGGCTCACCGCCCTCGACGCCGTCTCCCTCGACGTCCCCGCCGGCACGCTCACGGCCGTCGTCGGGCCCTCCGGCTCCGGCAAGTCCAGCCTCCTCGCGGTCGCCGCCACCTTGGTCACCCCGGACGAGGGCCGCGTCGTCGTCGCCGGTACGGACACCGGCGCGCTCGGCCCGGCCGCCAAGGCGGAGCTGCGGCGCGAGCACATCGGGATCGTGTTCCAGCAGCCGAACCTGCTGCCCTCGCTCAGCGCGGCTGAGCAGCTCCAGGTGATGGCCCACCTGTCGGGACGTCCGCCCAAGGCGGTACGGGGCCGGGCCCTCGAACTCCTCGACGCGGTCGGCCTCGCCGACCAGGCCCACCGGCGGCCGCACCAGCTGTCCGGCGGCCAGCGCCAGCGCGTCAACATCGCCCGGGCCCTGATGAACGAGCCGTCCGTGCTCCTCGTCGACGAGCCCACCAGCGCCCTGGACCACGAGCGGGGCGCTGCGGTCATGGACCTCCTCGCCACCCTGACCGCCGAGCGCGGTACGGCGACGGTCCTGGTCACCCACGACCGCACCCACCTGGCCCGCACGGACCACACGGTGACGGTGCGGGACGGGAGGGTGACGGAGGCCGTGACGACCTGACCTCCGGCGTACGCGAGGGCGCCCGGAACCGTGCGGTTCCGGGCGCCCTCGCGGCGTGTGCGGCGGGGTTCAGCCCTGGCCGTTGCCCGAGGTGTTGGCGAGGGCGGCGGAGAGTTCGCGGGCGACTTCCTGGAGGATCGGGACGATCTTCTCGGTCGCGGCCTCGGTGACGCGGCCCGCGGGGCCCGAGATGGAGATGGCCGCGGCGGTGGGGGAGTCCGGCACGGAGACCGCGAGGCAGCGGACTCCTATCTCCTGCTCGTTGTCGTCGACGGCGTAGCCGGTCTCGCGGACGGCGACGAGCGCGTCGAGGAAGCCCTCAGGGGTGGTGATGGTCTTCTCGGTGGCGGCCGGCATGCCGGTACGGGCGAGCAGCGCGCGCACCTCGTCCGCCGGGGTGTGCGCCAGGAGCGCCTTGCCGACGCCGGTCGAGTGCGGCAGCACGCGGCGGCCGACCTCGGTGAACATGCGCATGGAGTGCTTGGACGGCACCTGCGCCACGTACACGATCTCGTCGCCGTCGAGGAGGGCCATGTTCGCCGTCTCGCCGGTCTCCTCGACGA
Source organism: Streptomyces sp. NPDC037273 (assembly GCF_055603625.1). Taxonomy (NCBI): domain Bacteria; kingdom Bacillati; phylum Actinomycetota; class Actinomycetes; order Kitasatosporales; family Streptomycetaceae; genus Streptomyces; species Streptomyces sp. NPDC037273. Next base: position 828,060 of record NZ_JBVJVO010000002.1, on the reverse strand, counting down.
GCCGCGCCAGGTAGGGGCGGGCCCAGGTGCCGAGGAGGCGGGCGGAGGACTCGCCGAGCCGGATGAGGCGGGGGCCGAGCGCGTACCGTCGGTTGGGCTGCTGGCGGACGTAGCCGCAGGCGACCAGGGTGCGCATCAGGCGGTGGATGGTGGGCAGCGGGAGTCCGCTGCTGGCGGAGAGCTCGCTCAGCCCGACCTCGCCCCCGGCGTCGGCCATCCGCTCCAGGAGGTCGAAGGCACGCTCAAGGGACTGGACGCCACCGCTCGCGGCGGAGGGCTTGGCGGCGTCGGTGGTGCTGGCGCTGGACGTCGGCACGTCAACGGTCCTTTCGAGGCAGGCGGGCAAGGCAGCAGCCTACCGGGCCACCGGCCGGGGCACATGGTCACGGGCCGGGCGTACGGGCCGGTCAGGGGGTGTTTGTCCGGTGTCGTCGAGGGCCCGGCGGGTTCCGGGTCCGCCCCGCATGTGCGGAGCTACGTTCTACTGTACGGAATTTCCATTCCACTTCGTGGAAACGTCCAAGACGGGTTCGCCGACGGCCGATGCTGGAAGTGTGCCCTTGACGACATGTCGTCCGGAAGTGAAGACTCCTTCAACAGTTCGTTGAATTTTCTCAGCCCGAAGTGCTTGAAGAAGGGGTACGGGTGGACGTCAACCTGGTCCTGCGCTCGACACGCGTCATCACCCCCGAGGGGACGCGCCCGGCGTCGATCGCCGTCTCCGGAGGGACGATCGCGGCCGTGCTGCCCTACGACGCCGAGGTGCCCGCCGGGGCCCGGCTCGAGGACGTCGGCGACGACGTCGTCCTGCCCGGACTCGTCGACACCCACGTCCACGTGAACGACCCCGGCCGCACCGAGTGGGAAGGCTTCTGGACCGCCACCCGCGCGGCCGCCGCCGGCGGCATCACCACGCTGATCGACATGCCGCTCAACTCGCTGCCCCCGACCACCACCGTGGAGCACCTCCGCGTCAAGCAGGAGGTCGCCCGCAGCAAGGCCCACATCGACGTCGGCTTCTGGGGCGGCGCCCTGCCCGACAACGTCAAGGACCTGCGGCCCCTCCACGACGCCGGCGTCTTCGGCTTCAAGTGCTTCCTGTCGCCCTCCGGCGTCGACGAGTTCCCCCACCTCGACCAGGAGCAGCTGGCCACCTCGCTCGCCGAGATCTCCGGCTTCGACGGCCTGATGATCGTGCACGCCGAGGACCCCCACCACCTCGACGCCGCACCCCAGCGCTCCGGCGGCGCGTACGCCGACTTCCTCGCCTCCCGCCCCCGGGACGCCGAGAACACCGCCATCGAGAACCTGGTCAACCAGGCCCGCAGGCTCAACGCCCGCGTCCACGTCCTGCACCTGTCCTCCTCCGACGCGCTGCCGCTCATCGCCGCCGCCAAGGCCGAGGGCGTCAAGATCACCGTCGAGTCCTGCCCGCACTTCCTCACGCTCACCGCCGAGGAGATCCCGGACGGCGCCACCGAGTTCAAGTGCTGCCCGCCCATCCGCGAGGCCTCGAACCAGGACGCGCTGTGGCAGGGGCTCGCGGACGGCACGATCGACTGCATCGTCTCCGACCACTCCCCGTCCACCGCGGACCTCAAGACCCCCGACTTCGCCTCCTCCTGGGGCGGCATCTCCTCCCTCCAGCTCGGCCTGCCCGCCATCTGGACCGAAGCCCGCCGCCGCGGCTTCGACCTTACCGACGTCGTCCGCTGGATGTCCGAGGCCCCCGCCCGCCTCGCCGGACTGGGCCGCAAGGGCGCCATCGAGGCCGGCCGCGACGCCGACTTCGCCGTCCTCGACCCCGACGCCACCTTCACCGTCGACCCGGCCGAGCTCCACCACCGCAACCGCGTCACCGCCTACGCCGGCAGGACCCTCAGCGGCGTCGTGACCTCCACCTGGCTGCGCGGCGAGCGGATCGCCGACCACGGCACCCTCGCCGAACCCTCCGGCCGCCTCCTCGAAAGGAACAACTGACGTGTCGTCGCTGCGTATATCTCCTCTGGCCAGCTTCACCGGTGACGCCAGCCCCTACGGCGGCGGCGACCCGTACGCCGACTACCGGACGGCCGACTTCCCCTTCACCCAGTACGCCGACCTCGCCGACCGGCGCCTCGGCGCGGGCGTGATCGCCGCCAACGACGAGTTCTTCGCCGAGCGCGAGAACCTCCTCAAGCCCGAGGCCGCCGAGTTCGACCCCGAGCACTTCGGCCACAAGGGCAAGATCATGGACGGCTGGGAGACCCGCCGCCGCCGTGGCGTCTCCGCCCAGCAGCCGCACCCCACCGAGGACGACCACGACTGGGCCCTCGTACGCCTCGGCGCCCCCGGCGTCGTCCGCGGCATCGTCGTCGACACCGCCCACTTCCGCGGCAACTACCCGCAGGCCGTCTCCGTCGAGGCCGCCTCCGTCGCCGGCTCGCCCTCGCCCGACGAGCTCCTCGCCGACGACGTGAAGTGGACGACGCTCGTCCCGCGCACCGCCGTCGGCGGCCACGCCGCCAACGGCTTCGCCGTCGACGTCGAGCAGCGCTTCACGCACCTGCGCGTCAACCAGCACCCCGACGGCGGCATCGCCCGCCTCCGCGTGTACGGCGAGGTCGCCCCCGACCCTGCGTGGCTCGGTGTGCTCGGCACCTTCGACCTCGCGGCCCTGGAGAACGGCGGCCAGGTCGAGGACGCCTCCGACCGCTTCTACTCCCCCGCCACCAACACCATCCAGCCGGGCCGCTCCCGCAAGATGGATGACGGCTGGGAGACCCGCCGCCGCCGCGACAAGGGCAACGACTGGATCCGGTACGCGCTCGTCGCCGAGTCCGAGATCCGCGCCGTCGAGATCGACACCGCCTACCTCAAGGGCAACAGCGCCGGCTGGGCCGCGCTCTCCGTCGCCGCCGAGGGCTCCGAGGACTGGACCGAGATCCTGCCCCGCACCCGCCTCCAGCCCGACACCAACCACCGCTTCGTCCTCGACACCCCGGCCGTCGGCTCCCGCGTCCGCATCGACATCTACCCGGACGGCGGCATCTCCCGCCTCCGCCTCTTCGGCTCCCTCACGGAGGCCGGCACGGCGCGCCTCACCGCCCGCCACCAGGAGCTCGGCGGCTGAGCCACCGACCTCCCCGAGCCGGCGCACCCCCTGTGCCCCGGCTCCCCTGAACTGGGCGGGCACGACACCCCGCCCGGCCCGCGAGGGCGCCACCGGCAAGACAGCACCGGTGGCGCCCTCGCGCACCCTTTTCCGGGATCGTTCGAGCGTTACGCCGCGTGGCCGCCGTCCACCGAGAACTCGGCGCCCGTCACGTAGCGGCCTTCCGGGCCGGCGAGGAAGGCGACCATGGAGGCGACGTCCTCAGGGGTGCCGAAGTGGCCGAGGGCGGTCATGGCGGCCTGGTTCTGGGCGTACGGGCCGTCGGCCGGGTTCATGTCGGTGTCGGTGGGGCCCGGGTGGACGATGTTGGCCGTGATGCCGCGCCCGCCGAGCTCCCTGGCCAGTGCCTTCGTCAGGCCGGTGAGGGCCGCCTTGCTCATCGTGTAGAGCGTTCCGCCGGGGCCGGGGACCCGCTGGGTCATGCAGGTGCCGATCGTGATGATCCGGCCGCCGTCGGGGAGGCGGGTGGCGGCCGCCTGGGTGGCGAGGAAGGCCGAGCGGACGTTGACGGCGAGGACGCGGTCGACGTCGGCGAGGGTGAGGGCCTCCAAGGGGCCCAGGACGCCGACGCCGACGTTGTTGACCAGGACGTCGAGGCGGCCGAGGGCGTCCGCCGCCCAGGCCACCGCGCCCGCCGCGTCGCCGGCGTCGGCCGCGTCGGCGCGCAGCGGCAGGGCCTTGCGGCCGGTCGCCTCGATACGCGCGGCGACCTCCTTGGCGCGGGCCTCGTCCTGGACGTAGGTGAAGGCGACGTCGGCGCCTTCCCGGGCCAGCCGTACCGCCGTGGCGGCGCCGATCCCGCGGCTGCCGCCCGTCACCAGGACCGCCGTGCCGTTCATCGTGGACATCCCGAAACCTCCGTGAGAAGTGCCAATTGGTTGCGGGTTCAATGAAAGTCGGCGGGGCGCCGGGGCGCTGGCACGAATCGGACGCCGAGCCGGGTGATGCCGCGTGCACCGATGAGTTCCGTCGGGCGGTGGAGTCGGAAGGGGTGGGACACGATGGTCCGGAGAAGAGAAAGGGCATCCCTCATGGCCACCCTCAGCCTCACCCAGTTCCTCACCCTCGACGGCGTGATCCAGGCGCCCGGTGGTCCCGAGGAGGACCGCGACGGCGGGTTCGAGCACGGCGGCTGGTCCGTGCCGTACGGCGACGAGGACTTCATGCGGCGGATCACGGAGATCTTCGCCAGGCCGACGGCGTTCCTGTTCGGCCGCCGCACGTACGACATCTTCGCGGGCTACTGGCCCCGGCACACCGACCCGGACGACCCGGTCGCCACCAAGCTCAACGCCCTCCCGAAGTACGTCGCCACGACCACGCTGGACACCGCCGACTGGGCGGGGACCACGCTGCTCAAGGGCGATGTGGTGCGGGAGGTGGCCGCGCTGAAGGAGAGCGTGGACGGCGAGATCCAGATGCACGGGAGCGCCGGTCTCGCCAGGACGTTGCTCGACCACGACCTCATCGACACCCTCCACCTGCACGTCTTCCCCGTGGTCCTGGGGACGGGGCGCCGGCTGTTCGGCGACGGGGTCCGCCCCACCGCCTTCCGGCTCACCGAGGCGAGCGTGACGGGAGCGGGCGTCGCGCTCCACACGTACGAGCTGGCCGGACGCCCGGCCTATGGGAGCTACTGATCCCGGCCGGGGAAAGGTGTAGCCGCCACGGGCCCGTCCGGGTACGGTGATCGCTCCGAGTGTGAGCCGTCGAAGTCTCCACCCCACCCAGACAGTTGGAGACCGGCAGCAATGTCAGCTTCGTCGGCGATCGCCGCACCCGTGTCCCTCGACGGCCCGCGCCGGGCCTGGCTCACCGATCTGCCCGTGCTGCTCGTGGCCGTGGTCTGGGGTGCCAGCTACCTCGCGGCCAAGGGCATCACGACCACCCACACCGTCATCGCGGTGCTCGTGCTGCGGTTCGCCGTGGTCCTGCCGGTCCTCGTGGCCGCCGGGTGGCGCAGGCTGCGGGCGCTGAGCGCGGCCCAGTGGCGGGGCGCGGCGACGCTAGGACTGATCCTCAGCGGGATCTTCCTCCTGGAGACGTACGGGGTCGTCCACACCTCGGCCACCAACGCGGGCCTGATCATCAGCCTCACGATGATCTTCACGCCGCTGGCGGAGGCCGCCGTCACCAGCCGTCGGCCGCCCCGCGCCTTCCTCGCCGCCGCCGCGCTCTCTGTGGCGGGCGTGGTGCTGCTCACCCAGGGCGGTGGGTTCACCGCCCCCTCGCTCGGTGACCTGCTCATGCTGCTCGCCGCCCTCGCCCGTACGGTGCACGTCCTCGCGATGTCCCGGATCAAGGCCGTCGAGTCGGCGGACTCGTTGTCCCTCACGACCGTCCAGCTCGGCTCGGCCGTCGCCGTGTTCGCGGTCATCGCGGCCGTCCCCGGCACGGGGGCCTCGCCCTGGGCCGTGGCGCTCGACTTCGGGCCGCGCGAGTGGGCCGGGCTGCTGTTCCTCTCCGTCTTCTGCACGCTCTTCGCGTTCTTCGTGCAGATGTGGGCGGTCCGCCGCACCTCCCCGTCCCGGGTCAGCCTCCTCCTCGGCACGGAGCCGCTCTGGGCCGCCGCCGCCGGCATCGCCGTCGCGGGCGACCGCCCCGGCGTCCTCGGACTCGCGGGCGCGGTCCTCGTCCTGGCCGGCACCACCTGGGGCCGCCGCGCCGCCGACGCGACGACCGCGAACTGAGGCCGTACGGACGTGAGCCGGGGCCGTGCGGACGCGAGTCGATCCGTACGGCCCCGGCCGCGGCGTTCAGGACTTCGGGACGCGGTCCGACGCGATCATGATGACCAGGCCGAGGACCGCGATCACGATGTTGGCGAACACCTCCCGTCCCTCCAGGAACCACACGTGGTCGGTGAGGAAACGGGTGAGTCCCATCAGCCCGAACCAGCCGTCCGTCAGCTCGCGGATCACCCCGCAGACGCCGAAGACGGTGAGCAGGAAACCGGTGACCTCCAGAAATCGCTTCATGGAACGATCATGAGCGGGGCGGGGGACCGGCCGCGTCCGCCGAGGGTCCACGGCAACCCCTACCGAAGTATCGACCCGCGCGACTTCGGTAGCGTCCGGGCTCCTCGTACCGGCTGAGGGGCGCCAGGTCCGCATACATTGCGGATATGACTCGTACGGACCGGCAGCGCTGGCTGTTCCCCTCCCACCTGGTCGCATCGGGCGGGAGCGGGGCGGCGCGGCCCCGCCGAACCGCCCGCGACTGGGTCGTCGACACCTCGCTGTTCCTCCTCGCCGCGTTCGTCGGGCTGCTCGCCGCCGACGCGAGCGCGCAGTACACCAGCGAGACCGTCACGCTCCTCGACCAGCTCGCCGGCGCCGCCGCCTGCTGCGCCCTCTGGCTGCGCCGCCGGTGGCCCGTGGGGCTGGCCGTCGCGCTCGCCCTGGTGAGCGTCGTGGCCCCGGTCGCGGCCGGCGCCCTCCTGGCGAGCCTGTTCAGCGTCGCCGTACGCCGCCCGTTCCGCGAGGTCGCGTGGATCGGGGGGCTCGCCGTCGCCGCCTCCGTCGTCCAGGTGTTCATCCGCCCCGACCCGACCATCAACGTCGGCGTCGCGCTCGCCCTCGGCTTCGTCCTCATCCTCCTCGTCACCGCCTGGGGCATGCTCGTCCGCTCCCGGCGCCAGCTCGTCGAGGCCCTGCGCGAGCGGGCCCGGCGCGCCGAGGCCGAGGCCGAACTGCGGGCCGCGCAGGCCCAGCGGCTCGCCCGCGAGGCCATCGCCCGCGAGATGCACGACGTGCTCGCCCACCGGCTGACCCTGCTGAGCGTCCACGCGGGCGCCCTGGAGTTCCGGCCCGACGCCCCGCCCGAGCAGATCGCCCGCGCCGCCGGGGTCATCCGGGACAGCGCCCACGAGGCGCTCCAGGACCTCCGCGAGATCATCGGCGTCCTGCGGGCCCCCGGCGAGAACGGGGACGGCGACCGGCCCCAGCCGACCCTGGTCACCCTCGACGCGCTCGCCGCCGAGTCCCGCGAGGCCGGTGCGGACGTCGTCCTCGACATCGGCGTCGACGACCCCGCCGCCGTCCCCGCCTCCACCGGCCGCACGGCCTACCGCATCGCCCAGGAGGGCCTCACCAACGCCCGCAAGCACGCGCCGGGAACCAAGGTCACCGTCACCGTCCGGGGCCGCCGCGGCGAGGGCCTCACCATCGGTGTCCACAACCCGGCCCCCTCGGGCCCCGTCCCGCACGTCCCCGGCTCGGGCCAGGGGCTCATCGGCCTCACCGAACGCGCCACCCTCGCCGGCGGGCGGCTCGACCACGGACCGGACCCCGAGGGCGGGTTCGCCCTGCACGCCTGGCTACCGTGGCCCGCATGACCATCCGGCTGCTCATCGTCGACGACGACCCCCTGGTCCGCGCGGGCCTCACCCTGATGCTCGGCGGCGACGACCTGGAGATCGTCGGCGAGGGCGCCGACGGCGCCGACGTCCCCGAACTCGTCGCCCGGCACGCCCCGGACGTCGTCCTGATGGACATCCGGATGCCCCGGGTGGACGGGCTCACCGCCACCGAGCGCCTGCGCGCCCGGCCCGGCGCCCCCGAGGTCGTCGTCCTGACCACCTTCCACGCCGACGAACAGGTGCTGCGCGCCCTGCGGGCCGGCGCCGCCGGCTTCGTCCTCAAGGACACCGCGCCCGCCGAGATCGTCGCCGCCGTCCGCCGCGTCGCCGCCGGCGACCCGGTTCTCTCCCCGGCCGTCACCCGCCAGCTCATGAGTCACGTCGCCGGCGCCCCCGAACAGTCCAAGAACGTCCTCGCCGCCGAACGCCTCGCCCGGCTCGCCGACCGCGAACGGGAAGTGGCCGTCGCCGTCGGCCACGGCCGCTCCAACGCCGAGATCGCCGCCCAGCTCTACATGGGCGTCCCGACGGTCAAGGCCCACGTCTCCCGCATCCTCGCCAAACTCGACCTCAACAACCGTGTCCAGATCGCGCTCCTGGTCCACGACGCCGGTCTGCTGGACCAGGACGAGAACGGCCAGTCGGATAGTCTGACGTGATGTCCGTCATCGAACTGGGGGAGTACGGCGCGGACTTCACCGCGAACCCGTACCCCTACTACGCGAAGCTCCGTGAAGCCGGCCCCGTGCACGAGGTACGGATGCCGGACGGCTACCAGTTCTGGCTGGTCGTCGGCCACGAGGAGGGGCGCGCGGCCCTGGCCGACCCGCGCCTCGCCAAGTCCCCGTCCGTCATCGGCGTACGGCCGCCGGAGGAGGACATCATCGGCGTCCACCTCCTCGCGGCGGACGCCCCCGACCACACCCGGCTGCGCCGCCTGGTCACGGCCGAGTTCACCGGCCGCAGGGTCGAGAGCCTGCGGCCCCGCATCGAGCGGCTCACCCACGAACTCGCCGACGCGATGGAACCGGCGGGCCGCGCCGACCTCGTCGACGCCTACGCGTTCCCGCTGCCGATCACCGTCATCTGCGAACTCCTCGGGGTGCCCGCCGAGGACCGCGACACCTTCCGGCACTGGTCGCACGAGCTCGTCGTGCCGACCGGCGAGCGGGGCATCCAGGAGGCCCTCGAAGGCTTCGGCGGCTACCTCGACGAGCTCATCGAGGACAAGCGGGCGGCGGGACCCGCCGACGACCTGCTCTCCGGCCTCATCGCCGCCCGCGCCGAGGACGGCGACCGGCTCTCCGGACCCGAACTCCGGGCCATGGCCTATCTGTTGCTCATCGCGGGGCACGAGACCACCGTCAACCTGATCTCCAACACCGTCCGCAACCTGCTCACCCACCCCGAGCAGCTCGCCGCCCTGCGCGCCGACCCGGACCTCCTCGACGGCACCATCGAGGAGTCCCTGCGCTACGACGGACCGGTGGAGACCGGCACCTTCCGCTTCACCCGGGAGCCCGTCACCCTCGCCGGCACGACCATCCCGGCGGGCCAGAGCGTCCTCGTCGGCATCGGCGCCCTCGACCGCGACCCCGCCCGCTTCCCCGACCCCGACCGCTTCGACATCCGCCGCGACACCCGGGGCCACCTCGCCTTCGGCCACGGCATCCACTACTGCCTGGGCGCCCCGCTCGCCCGCCTGGAGGGCCGGATCGCCCTCCGCACCCTCCTCGACCGCTTCCCCCGCCTCGAACTCGACCCCGAGGGCGCGCCCTGGGAATGGCTCCCCGGCCTCCTCATGCGAGGCGTCCGCGGCCTCCCGGTCCGCTGGTGACCCGCCAGGGCCCGCCTCAGGGGACGTCCACCCGGACCGGCCGCCGTTCCCGGCGCGAGCGTTCGCAGGCCTCGGCGACGCGGAGGGCGGCGAGGGCCTCACGGCCGTCGCAGGGGTTGGCGGCCTCGCCGCGCACGAGGCGGAGGAAGGCGTCGAGTTCGGCCTCGTACGCGGGGCCGAACCGGTCGAGGAAACCCGGCCAGGGCTTGCCGGGCGGGGGAGGGCCCTGCGGTTCGAGCGAGGTGAGCGGGGCCCGCTCGTCCAGGCCCACCACGAGCTGCTCCCGGTCGCCGGCCAGCTCCATCCGCACGTCGTACCCGGCGCCGTTGCACCGGGTTCCCGTCACGGTCACGAGGGTGCCGTCGTCCAGGGTGAGGAGGGCGGCGGCGGTGTCCACGTCGTCCGCCTCGCGGAACATCGAGGGCCCGGCGTCCGAGCCCGTCGCGTACACCTCGACGACCTCGCGGCCGGTGACCCAGCGGACGATGTCGAAGTCGTGCACCAGACAGTCCCGGAACAGACCGCCGGAGAGCGGCAGGTACGCGGCGGGCGGCGGCTCCGGGTCGGAGGTCACCGCCCGCACGGTGTGCAGCCGGCCGAGCCGCCCCGACCGCACCGCCTCGCGCGCGGCCCGGTACCCGGCGTCGAAGCGGCGCATGAACCCGAGCTGGAGCTCCGTCCCCGCGGCCGACACCGCCGCCAGCGCCGCCGTCGTGCCCGGCACGTCCAGGGCGATCGGCTTCTCGCAGAACGCCGGGAGACCCGCACCGGCGGCGCGGGCGATCAGCTCCGCGTGCGCCGCCGTCGCCGAGGCGATCACCACCGCGTCCAGCGCGTGCCCGAGGAGCGCGTCCACGTCCGGTGCGGCCTCGGCGCCGAGCGCCCCCGCGACCCCGGCCGCCCGGGTGGCGTCCGCGTCCGCCACGACCAGCGATCCGACCTCGGGATGGCGGGCCAGCACACCCGCGTGAAAGCTCCCGATCCGTCCCGTACCGATGAGTCCGATGCGCATGCCCCCACCGTGGAGGCGGCCCGCACGGGTGTCAAGGATTTGTCAGGACAACAGGACGTCACGACTTCCCGTCATGCGCTTCCTGTCCCCCGCGCCCCGGGGCTACGCTCCCCCCGTGTCCAAGCAGTCCGGTTCCGCCCTGCCCCCGCTCTCCGTGGACCGCAGCAGCCCGGTCCCGCTCTACTTCCAGCTCGCCCGGCAGCTGGAGAGTGCCGTGGAGAACGGGACACTGGCCCCCGGCACCCTGCTCGGCAACGAGATCGACCTCGCCACCCGCCTCGGCCTCTCCCGCCCCACCGTCCGCCAGGCCATCCAGACCCTCGTCGACAAGGGCCTCCTGGTCCGCCGCCGGGGCGTCGGCACCCAGGTCCTGCCCAGCAGGGTCAGGCGCCCGCTCGAACTCAGCAGCCTCTACGACGACCTCGACGCGGCGGGACAGCGCCCCGCGACGCGCGTCCTCGTCAACCGGCTCGAACCCGCCACCGCGTCCGTCGCCGCCGCCCTCGGCGTACCCGAGGGGAGCGAGGTCCACTACCTGGAACGGCTCCGCACCGCGCACGGCGAACCCATGGCGTACCTGCGCAACCACCTGCCCGCCGGGCTCATCGCCCCCGACACCGCGCTCCTGGAGACCACCGGCCTCTACCGCGTGCTCCGCTCCGCCGCGCTCACCCTGCACAGCGCCCGGCAGTCGATCGGCGCCCGCGCCGCGACCGCCGCCGAGGCCGCGCTCCTCGACGAGCCGGTGGGCGCCCCGCTCCTCACCATGGAGCGCACCACGTACGACGACACCGGCCGGGCCGTCGAGTACGGATCCCACCTCTACCGGGCCGCCCGCTACTCCTTCGAGTTCCGTCTGATGGTCCGTCCGTAGCCACTCAAGGGGGCCCCTCACCAGCGCCAGGACCCGCATGACCGATACTGCAATGCACGCAGAAGGACACAAAGGAGGGCACGGCCTCGTGACCAGGTTCCGGACCGGAGGGGTACGCGCCGTCATCGGCGCCGTGCTCGCGCTCACACTCACAGGGGCGCTCGCGGGGTGCAGCAGCACCGGCGGAAAGCGCGCGGAGGACGCCCGCAAGGCCGCCGCCGAGGCGCGGGGCCGGGCGGCCGTCGACACCCCGAAGTGGACCTTCGCCATGGTCACCCACTCGGGAGACGGCGACACCTTCTGGGACATCGTCCAGAACGGCGCCAAGCAGGCCGCGGCCAAGGACAACATCAACTTCCTCTACGCCCACAGCGACGAGGCACAGCAGCAGGCGCAGCTGATCGACTCGTACGTCGCCAAGGGCGTCGACGGGCTCATCGTGACCCTCGCCAAGCCCGACGCCATGAAGGCCGCCGTCGAGAAGGCCGTCAAGGCCGGCATCCCGGTGATCACCGTGAACTCGGGCGCCGAACAGTCCAAGGCCTACGGCGCCCTCACCCACATCGGCCAGGACGAGACCGTCGCCGGCGAGGCCGTCGGCGAGGAACTGGACAAGCGCGGCAAGAAGAAGGCCCTCTGCGTCCTGCACGAACAGGGCAACGTCGGCCACGAGCAGCGCTGCGCCGGCGCCAAGAAGACCTTCGGCGGCGAGCTCGTCAACCTCTACGTCGACGGCACCAACATGCCCGACGTCAAGGCGTCCATCGAGGCCAAGCTCCAGTCCGACAAGGCCATCGACGCCGTCGTCACCCTCGGCGCCCCCTTCGCCGACGCCGCCGGACAGGCCGCGAAGAGCGCGGGCAGCAAGGCCGAGATCGACACCTTCGACCTGAACGCCAAGGTCGCCACCGCCCTCCAGGCCGGCACCCTCGGCTTCGCCGTCGACCAGCAGCCCTACCTCCAGGGCTACGAGGCCGTCGACCTGCTCTGGCTCTACCGCTACAACGCCGACGTCCTCGGCGGCGGCAAGCCGGTCCTCACCGGCCCCCAGATCATCACCAAGGACGACGCCGCCGCGCTCGTCGGCTACGCGGAGCGGGGCACCCGATGAGCTCCACCGCCCCGCCGTCGGACGGTGTCGACCACGTCGACGAGCGACTCCTGCGGACCACCCCGCTGAAGAAGCTGCTCGCCCGGCCCGAGCTCGGCTCGGTCGTCGGAGCCGTCGCCGTCTTCGTCTTCTTCTCCGTCGTCGCCGACAGCTTCCTGCGCGCCTCCAGCCTCGGGACCGTGCTCTACGCGGCCTCCACCATCGGCATCATGGCCGTGCCGGTCGCCCTGCTGATGATCGGCGGCGAGTTCGACCTCTCCGCCGGTGTGATGGTGACCAGCTCGGCGCTGATCTCCTCGATGTTCAGCTACCAGATGACCGCGAACGTCTGGGTCGGCGTCGGCGTCTCGCTGCTCGTCACCCTGGCCATCGGCGTCTTCAACGGCTTCATGCTGACCCGCACCAAACTGCCCAGCTTCATCATCACGCTCGGCACCTTCCTCATGCTGACCGGCCTGAACCTGGGCCTCACCAAGCTGATCAGCGGCACCGTCTCCACCAAGACCATCGCCGACATGGAGGGCTTCGACTCCGCGCGCAAGCTCTTCGCCTCGCAGCTGACCATCGGCGGCGTCGAGTTCAAGGTCACCATCCTCTGGTGGTTCGGCCTCGTCGCCCTCGCCACCTGGATCCTGCTCCGCACCCGCTTCGGCAACTGGATCTTCGCCGTCGGCGGCGGCGCCGACGCGGCCCGCGCGGTCGGCGTCCCCGTCTACCGCACGAAGATCGGCCTCTACATGGGCGTGGCCTTCTGCGCCTGGATCTCCGGCCAGCACCTGCTGTTCTCCTTCGACGTCGTCCAGTCGGGCGAAGGCGTCGGGAACGAACTCATCTACATCATCGCGGCCGTCATCGGCGGCTGTCTGATCACCGGCGGATACGGCTCCGCCATCGGCTCCGCGGTCGGCGCCCTCATCTTCGGCATGACCAGCAAGGGCATCGTGTACGCCGAGTGGAACCCGGACTGGTTCAAGTTCTTCCTCGGCGCGATGCTGCTGCTCGCGACGCTCCTGAACGCCTGGATCCGCAAGCGCGTGGAGGCCACCAAGTGACGACCGAGACCGCCGCCCCGCTGGTCGAGCTGACCGACGTCAGCAAGTACTACGGCAACATCCGCGCCCTCGAAGGGGTCTCCCTCGAGGTCCGCGCGGGCGAGATCACCTGTGTCCTCGGCGACAACGGCGCCGGCAAGTCCACCCTCATCAAGATCGTCGCCGGGCTGCACCGGCACGACGCCGGCACCTTCCGCATCGAGGGCGAGGAGGTCACCCTCGCCAACCCGCGCGACGCCCTCGACCGGGGCATCGCCACCGTCTACCAGGACCTCGCCGTGGTCCCCCTCATGCCGGTCTGGCGGAACTTCTTCCTCGGCTCCGAGCCCACCAAGGGCTCCGGCCCCTTCAAGCGGCTCGACGTCGGCCTGATGCGCACCACCACCCGCGAGGCGCTGCTCCGCATGGGCATCGACCTCCGCGATGTCGACCAGCCCATCGGCACCCTCTCCGGCGGCGAGCGCCAGTGCGTGGCCATCGCCCGCGCCGTCCACTTCGGCGCCAAGGTCCTCGTCCTCGACGAGCCGACCGCCGCGCTCGGCGTCAAGCAGTCCGGCGTCGTCCTGAAGTACGTGGCCGCCGCCCGTGACCAGGGCCTCGGCGTCGTGCTCATCACCCACAACCCGCACCACGCCTACCTCGTCGGCGACCGCTTCGTCCTCCTCAAGCGCGGTGTCATGGCCGGCAGCCACACCAAGGACTCCATCACGCTGGACGAGCTCACCCGCCAGATGGCCGGCGGCACCGAGCTGGAGGACCTCCGCCACGAACTGGAGCGGCCCTCGGCGACATAACGACAGCACGGCCCCCTCACCCCCCACCTGGCAGAATCGGAACCGATGAGTACCTACCGCGACCTCACCCACCGGGGATCGGCCAGAGGCACCGTCCTGCGGACCGTCGGCACCCGGGAGCGGCGCTCCCACCTGACCGCGCCCCGCGTGCCGACCGTCGGCATCGACATCGGCGGTACGAAGGTGATGGCCGGTGTCGTCGACGCCGACGGCAACATCCTGGAGAAGATCCGCACCGAGACCCCCGACAAGTCCAAGAGCCCCAAGGTCGTCGAGGACACCATCGTCGAACTGGTCCTCGACCTCTCCGACCGGCACGACGTGCACGCCGTCGGCATCGGCGCGGCCGGCTGGGTCGACGCCGACCGGGCCAGGGTCCTCTTCGCCCCGCACCTCGCCTGGCGCAACGAGCCCCTCCGCGACTCCCTCCAGGGCCGCCTCGCCGTCCCCGTCATGGTCGACAACGACGCCAACACCGCCGCCTGGGCCGAGTGGCGCTTCGGTGCCGGACGCGGCGAGGACCACCTCGTCATGATCACCCTCGGTACCGGCATCGGCGGCGCGATCCTGGAGGACGGCCAGGTCAAGCGCGGCAAGTACGGCGTCGCCGGCGAGTTCGGCCACATGCAGGTCGTCCCCGGCGGCCACCGCTGCCCCTGCGGCAACCGCGGCTGCTGGGAGCAGTACAGCTCGGGCAACGCGCTGGTCCGCGAGGCCCGCGAGCTGGCCGCCGCCGACTCCCCGGTCGCCTACGAGATCATCGAGCGGGTCAAGGGCAACGTCCCCGACATCACCGGACCCCTCATCACCGAGCTGGCCCGCGAGGGCGACGCCATGTGCGTCGAGCTGCTCCAGGACATCGGCCAGTGGCTCGGCGTCGGCATCGCCAACCTCGCCGCCGCGCTCGACCCCTCCTGCTTCGTCATCGGCGGTGGCGTCTCCGCCGCCGACGACCTCCTGATCGGCCCCGCCAGGGACGCTTTCCGCCGCCACCTCACCGGCCGCGGCTACCGCCCCGAGGCCCGCATCACCCGCGCCCAGCTCGGCCCCGAGGCCGGCATGGTCGGCGCCGCCGACCTCGCCCGGCTCGTCGCCCGCCGCTTCCGCCGCGCCAACCGGCGCCGGGTGGAGCGGTACGAACGGTACGAGCGCTACGCCCAGGCCCTGCGCAACGGGACCTCGGGCCGGGCCCCCCGTACCCCCGAGGACCCCCCTTCATGACCGTGCCCCACCAGTCCACCCCGCCGCGCGACCCCCGGGCGAAGCTGCCCGAGGACCGCCGGCACATGATCCGGCGCCGCTGGCTGACGGCCGTCATCATCGTGCTGCTCGTCGGCATCCCCGCCGGCTACCTGGTCATCTCGGCCGGCCAGAGCCGCGACAGCGGCCGCGACAAGGAACGCGAGTCGTCCGCGGCCGGCCTCCAGGCGAACTGGCCCTCGCAGATGAAGCGCCGGGTCTTCGAGGTCCCGATCCCCGCCGGCTCCTGGGACGTCGCCTACTACGAGACCAGCAACTGGAAGACGAGCCGGCTCTACGTCCAGTTCACCACCACCGCCACCGGCCTCGACACCTTCCTCGCCGAGTCCGGCACCAGCCGCGCCCGCCTCGTCCCCGGCGGCGTCACCGTCGGCGAACGCGACGCCGAGATCGCGGGCTGGACCTTCGACCCCACCGCGACCTGGGCCGGCACCACCGTCGACCGCGAGGAACCGCGCCCCGACACCGATATCACGGTCGACCTGACCGACCCGGCCTTCCCCCGGGTCTACGCGGTCTCGACGACCAGCCCCTGACCCCGGACGGGGCCGGTCGGGGGCTCAGATTCCGGTGACCTTGCCGCTCGCCGACAGCTCGTAGACCAGGGTGACCGTGCGGCGTCCGCCCGGCGCGAGCGGCAGGTCCCAGCGGACGATGCCCTCCGCGTCGACCGCGTCCGGCGCGGGGGAGCAGGCGTCCTTGTGGAGGCGTACCTCCACCGCCGAGACCTCGGAGACGGGGATGCGTTCCCGCAGGGTGACCGTCCGCTCGCCGAGCTCACCCGGGGCCGAGAACCGGGAGACGTGCAGACGTACCGTGCGGGTGACGACGGTCCGCTGGGTGAGGCCGGTCGTGTCGCGGGACTCCTCGGCGCGCCGGACCACCCGGAAGTCGTCCCGGCTGCCGAAGGCCAGCTCGGCGGGGGCGCCGGCGGCCGTGAAGTCCAGGGTGCCGCGGCCGGTGAAACCGCTGCCGTCGACCAGGTCCACCGGCCCGGCGAGAAGCACGTGGCCGGCCAGGTTGTCGAACCCCACCACCTGCGTGACCAGCGGCGAAAGCTCGGGCGACGAGGCGTGCTCGACCCGGGCGTCCGTGGTGAACGCGGACAGCGGCACCCGGTGGGCGCGGCCGTCCCCGGGCACCGAGACCGGCGAGGGGGCGCTCAGCACCCGTGCCTCGCCGCCGTCGTCCACGCCCGGCAGGCCGAGGACGGCGGTGGGGCCGAGGTCGCCGATCTCCTCCTCGCGCAGCTCGACGTCGACGGTACGGCGCTCCGCCGCCGAACGGTCCTTCAGCGTCAGCCGGTCCTCGGTGAGCCGGGGCGGATCGGTGGCCAGCGCCGACCGGGCCGTCGACAGCGTCAGCCGTACGCCCGACCAGTCCTCGCCGGTGCGCTGCCAGACCATCGCGTCGGTCTCGACGGTCAGCGCGCCGCCGTCCAGCACGGCCCGGTACGCCGGCCGCCACAGGGCGCACGGGGTGAGGTGGCTCAGGCGCAGCTCGGCCGGCCCGGCCGCGGTGGCCTCGACGGTCAGCTCGACATGGCCGACGAGTTCGGCGGGCTCGTCCTCGGAGACGTACAGGACCCGCTGGGTCTCCATGAGTTCGGAGTCGAGCGCGGCGAGGCGGGCCCGGACGGCGCGGAGCCGTTCGGCGTACGTGTCGCGCTCGCCGTCCACCCGGTCGAGCTCGGCCGCCCAGCGGGGCCGTTCGCTCTCCCCGGAACCGGCGCCCTCGCCGACCTCCCGCAGCAGATCGGCGGCGAGCCGGCCGAGCAGTGCCAGCCGCGCCCGCAGCCGGTCGCCCTGCCGCTCCAGGGACGACTGCTCCGCTTCGAGGGCGTCCACCCGGCGGCGCAGGGCGGAGTCCCCGGCACGCGCGGGCAGCGGTGCGCGGGGCGTCCAGGAGCGGACGATCCGCACGTCGAGCACGCTCACCGGATGCCCGGCGGTCACCTCGGCGTGGAGCGTGCGGTCGACGGCCAGCGCGCTGACGGGGCCGAGGCGCAGCCGCCGGACGCCGGACTCCAGGTCGAGCGCGGCGGTGCGCTCGACATGGGCGCGGTCCTCCAGGCACGTCACGGCCGTGACGGGGAGGGCGATCGGGGTCGTGGTCATGGCGGTCAGCTCCTGCGGTTTCCGCCGACCAGGGCCTTGCCGGTCGGGATGCGGATCTCGTAGCCGCCGTCGAGGGCGGCGGTGGTGCCTGCGGGCAGGTCGAGGCGCCAGAGACGGGTGCCCGGCGCGTGGCGGTCCGCGCCCTCGCCCTCCCCGGGCGTCGTCCAGTCCGCCCGTTCCTCGATCCGGACGTCGCTCTCGGTGGTGACGGGCACCCGCTCGCGGACCTCGACGGTGACGGGCCGGGCGAGCCGGTTGGCGAGCTCCACGTGGACGCGGTGGTCGAGCACGGTCACGTTGTTGCGCAGACCGGCGGTCGACTCCCGCAGGGTGGTGCGGCGGGTGACCCGGATGCCCTCGGCGGGCCCGAGCCCGACCCGGCGGACCCCGCCGGGGGCGAGCGTGGGCAGCGCGGCGGTCAGCAGGAAGTCGTCGTCGACGGTGACCTCCACCGGGCCCGCGAGCAGCGCCTGGTCGGTGGCGTTGGACAGGACAAGCGTCGCGTACACGGTCGGCTCGACGGACGGCACGCACAGGTACTCGGTGCGCAGACCGACCGCGACCTCGCCGACGGTGACGGTGTGCCAGGTGCCGTCCGACGGGATGTCGGCGCGGGCGGCGGCGTCGAAACGGTGGTCGAAGGAGCCCGCCGACTCGCGGGGCCGTACGGCCTGCCCGGGCAGCGGCAGCTCGCCCACCGCCTCGGCGCGGCGCCGGTACTCGGTCGCCACCGGATCGAACGGGGCCTCGGGGAACAGCCGGCCCCTGCGGTCCCCCCGCTCCTCGGGACCCCGGAGCACCAGCGCCGCGTAGTCGAGCTCGGCACCGCTCGGCTGCGGCGGACCCGGCACCGGCGGCGGGGGCGGCGCCTGGGGCACGGCCGCACCGGGCGCGGGCGGCGCGAAGGCCGCCGGGGGCGCGAGCGGCGCGGGGGCTCCCGCGAAGGCCGGGGGAGCGCCGTACGCACTGCCGGGCGCGGCGGGCGCCGGGGCTCCCGCGTACGGCGGCGGAGCACCGTACGCGCCGCCGGGCGCGGCGGGTGCCGGAGGCGGCGCCGACCGCCGGGCTCGGACCTTCGGCGCCGGCGCGGCCACCGGCACGTCGTCGTCGGCGGCGGCCGCACCGGCCGCGACGGCTCCCGGCCCGGAGGCCGTGAACGGGCGCGGGCCCGCCGCGTCGTAACCGGAGAACAGGTCCGCGAGCCCGGCCGGGGGCTCGCGCCAGCCGGACGGCGCGGGCGCGTCCTGGCGGCGGCCGAGCCGGATCGACCGGAGCTTCGGCAGATCGGCGCGGCGCCGCAGATCGGCGGTGGAGAAGGCGATACGGACGCCGGTCCAGTCCTCGTCGGTCCGCTGGGCGACCGAGGCGCGCAGCAGCAGCCGCCCGCTGCCGTCGCCCTGCCGGTACGAGAGCCGGTACGTCGGCACCCACACGGCGCCCGGCACCCCGTACTCCAGCTCCACCTCGACCTCGGTCTCCGTGTCACCGGTGCCGTCGAGGGTCAGGGCCGCGCAGACCAGGGTCCCCACGTGCGCCGACGGCGCGTCGGTGGACGCGCGGTCGAGACGGTCGGCGGCGACCGCGAAGGCGTGCTCGGCCTCGCGCAGCGCCTGCTCGAGATCGGCGAGGCGTGCGTGCAGTCCGGTCAGCCGCTCGTCCACGAAGTCGGCGAGTTCCAGCCACGTGTCGACCGGCGTACGGCGGTACGGCTCGTCCTTCCTCCGCCCCGGCGCCACCGGCTGAAGCGCCTCGATCTCCTTGATCAGCCCCAGCTGCCGGTCCCGCCGGGCCTCCGCCGCCTCGAACGCGTCCCGCAGCCGCTCGACCTCACGCCGCTCCCCTTCGGGCACCTCCGCCGCGGCCGGCTCCGCCTCGACCACCACCCGCGCCTCGGCCACCCGCACCCCGGGCGCGCCGAGCACCCGGGCCCGCAGCGATCCAGGATCGAGCGACCGCGGCAGGCCGGTCACCCGCACCCGGCCGCCCGGCGCCACCGTCCCCCGCGCCAGCCGGCGGCACACCGCGCCCCGCGCGTACACCACCACCGAATCCAGAGCCGAACCCCACCGCTGCTCCGACCCGTCCGTCATCTGCACCGCCCCACCGTCGCGTTCACGCCGGTCGCAGCCTACGCCGGGGGTACGGGGGCGGTGGCCGAATTCTTCCCTGGCCGATTCCCCGCGGGCGGGTCCGAGGCGTCCCGCGTTCGCTGTAACGTACCGCTGACCTACTGTTCTTCGGATTTTCCGAGGGTCGAACCGGGGGAGCCTGAGATGTCGACGATGGGACTGGCCGCGGCCATCGACGAACTGCGGCAGGAGCTGTACCTGGCCCAGCAGAACGGCGTCGACGAGCAGTTCGCCTTCGGCGTCGAGGAGGCCGAGCTCGAACTCCACCTCGAACTGCGCCAGTCCGCGAAGGGCGACGGCAAACTCTCCTTCGGCGTCGTCACCGTCGGCGGAGGCGGCGAGCGCGCCACCGTCCGCACCCACAAGCTGAAGATCAAGCTGTCCGTCTCCGACAAGGCCGCCGGCGGCACCCGCCCCGAGGTCAACGACGACACGACCGGCTCCTGGGACGACGAGGAGTGACGTGGATCCGGCCAGACTGGCACTGATCCGCGGCGGCACGAAGGACGAGACCCGCAGCACCGGATCCGGCTATCTGATCGGCCCCCGCCTGGTGCTGACCGCCCGCCACGTCCTGGTGGACGAGAAGACCGGCGCGCCCTGGCCGACGATCCGCGTGCGGATCGGCCACTTCGACTACGGGAAGACCCCCTTCGCCGCGGCCGAAGTCCTGTGGACCCCACCGGACGGCCTCGACGTCGCCCTGCTGCGCGTCGACACCGCCGCCGAACCTCCCGGCGGCGTGCGCTGGGGCCGGCCCGCCGGACGCGCGCCGCTCGCGTACGAAGGCCTCGGCTACCCGAAGGCCGCGGCCGCCGACACCCGCGAAGTCGAACCCCTGCGGGGGCTCCTCTCGCCCCTCGCCGGCTCCGGCCGGCACTACGTCCTCGACCAGAGACACGCGCCCGACGCCCGTACGGACGGCACGAACGCCTGGGGCGGGGCGTCCGGCGCCGCGGTCTTCTGCGACGACGCCCTCGTCGGCGTGGTCGTCAAGGAACCCGCCGCCTACGGCGCCAGGCGGCTGCACGCCGTACCCGCGCACGCCTTCGTCGACGACCCCGGCTTCCTGCGCCACCTCGACGCACACGCCTGCCCCTTCGCCGGGCTCACCGCCATCGGCGTACCGGCACCGAAGGCCCCGCCCGGAGCCGAACGCACCCTCGCCGAACGCGAACTGGAGAAACTCCTCCAGCCGCTCTTCGCCGACCCCGCGGGACGCACCGCCTACGCGCGGGAGCTCGCCGCCGGCCTCGGCTACGACACCGGCGACTACGCCCCCACCGCCGCCGACCTCGTCGCCCTCCTCCTCGCGCACCCCCGCGCGCACGCCGCGCTCGGCGAGGCGCTCGCCCCGCGCGCCACCGAACCGCTCTTCCGCACCCGGCTCACCGCCTTCCTCACCCGGGCCAGGGTCCTCGGCTGCGGCCCGCTGCTCTCGCCGGACGAGTTCGACGAACTCCTCCAGCAGCTGCGCGAGATCCGCGACGAGCATTCGGCACTCCTCCACCAGGCCGCCGGCGACGCCCTGCCGTACGCCGTCCTGCCCGACGGCCTCGCCCGCCCCCGCATCGAGGAAGCCGAACTCGCCGGGACGATCGAGGCCCTGGAGGAACTCCCCGACGGCGAGAGCGTCCCCGACGGCAGCCCGCCCGTCCCGGCCCTGCTCCGCCTCGTCGAGTACGTGGCGGCCGCGGCGGACGGCGAACGCGGCGACGGGCTCCGCGCCTGGTCGAAGCGGACCGCCGACCGGATCGGCATCCACGGCGACGCCCTCGCGGAACGGCGCATGGACGCCTCGCGGTGGGCCGAGCGCCGCCGGAACTCCCTCGTCTCCCGCGTCGTCATGGAACTGGAGCACGACCCGGCCGCCGACGGCGACCGGTACCGGTGCCGCATCCTGCTCGTCCGCACCGACGGCACCCACCGGATCCTCAAGGACCCCGCCTCCGAGCCGAGGACCCCGCAGGACGCGGCCCGCGCGCTCGCCGAGGCCGTCAGCGCCGCACGGCAGGAACCCGGCCAGTGCGACCACGTGCCCTGGGTGACCGTCGTCGTCGACCCGCACGGCCTCCACCTCGCCGTCGACGAGTGGGAGTCCGGAACACTCGACGACATCCTCCCGCCCTCGCCGATCGGCGCGGACTACCAGGTCTCCCTCAGCTGCCCGGAACTGGACCGGACCGTCCCCAACCGGGTCCGGGACCAGGAACGCCGCTGGAAGAAGGGCCGCACGGCCGTCGCCGTCACGGACCCGGCCTGCGGCGACTCCCGCAAACTCATGCACCTGCTCAAGACCGACCACCTCGACACCGCCCGGGTCGTCCTGCACGGCCCCGCCGACCAGCGCAAGGCCTGGCTCAAACTCTGCCTCGCCCTCGGCGTCCCCGTCGTCCTGTGGGACCGCGACGCCACCGGATACGAGGACGCCGACCGGCTCGGCGAACTCGCCCCCGCCGGCGAGCTGGACGGACTCGCCGAACGGGTCCGCGTCTTCCGCAGCCGCACCGCCGCCCACCCCGAGGAACGGCGCGCCCGCCCCTCACTCGTCTGGGAACCCGAGGGCTCCTACCCGAGGACCGACCAGCTCCATTTCAGGGACCCCCGGAGAGGAACCCACGCGTCATGACCAGCCACGAGCACCCCACCGGAGCGAGCTCGCCCGAGCGGGCCCCCGACGCGGACGCCTGGCGCCTCTTCCGCGGCACCGGCGAACGCCGCGACGTCGACTTCCCCGACGCACCCCCATGGCGCCGCTTCGACCGGCCGAAACCCGCCACGGGCGGCAAGGACCCGTACCCCCGTCCGTACCTCATCGGCCCCGACGAGGCCGACGTGGTCAACGCGGCGCTGCACCTGCGCCGCCCGCTCCTCGTCACCGGCCAGCCCGGCACCGGAAAGTCCTCGCTGGCCCACGCCATCGCCCACGAACTCGGCCTCGACCGCGTCCTCCAGTGGCCCGTGAACAGCCGCTCCACCCTCCAGGACGCCCTCTACCAGTACGACGCCGTCGGCCGGCTCCGCGAGGCCACCCTGCCGCGCGAGCCCGGCGACGCCGAGCCCGACATCGGCCAGTACATCCAGCTCGGCCCCCTCGGCAACGCCCTCGTCCACCGGGAACGCCCCCGCGTCCTCCTCATCGACGAACTCGACAAGGGCGACGTCGACCTCCCCAACGACCTCCTCACCGTCTTCGAGGAAGGCGAGTTCGTCATCCCCGAACTCGCCCGGCTCCCCAAGAACCACGCCGCCGTCCACGTCCAGACCGACGACCCCGACAAGCCCGCCCCCGTCGAACGGGGCCACGTCCGCTGCGCCGAGTTCCCCGTCGTCATCATCACCAGCAACGGCGAACGCGAATTCCCGCCCGCCTTCCTCCGCCGCTGCATCCGCCTCGACCTCCCCGAACCCGACGAACGACGGCTGCGCGAGATCGTCGCCGCCCACCTCGGCGACGACACCCTGACCCAGGTCGACGACCTCCTGGAGACCTTCCTCGAACGCCGCGCCGCCGGCGAACTCGCCACCGACCAGCTCCTCAACGCCGTCTTCCTCCGCAAGGGCGGCATCAACCTCGACGCGGGCCCCCTCCTCAAGGCCGTCCTGCACAAGCTCGGCGGAGCCGTCTGACACCGTGACCTCCCGCATCTCCCACGTCACCCGGCTCCTCGCCGAGAGCGGAGCCGAACTCTCCCGCGAGGAGCTCCTCGACGCCCTCTGGCTGGCCGGAAAGCTCCCCCAGGGCGCCGGCCCCCTGGCACGGGCCGCGGAGCGCGGCGAGACCACCCACCCCGACGCGGCGACGCCGGCCCACCCCGACCGGCCGGGCACCGCCGACGCGGACTCCCCGTCCGCCGAACCCCGCACGCGCCCCCGGCCCGACCACCCGCTCCTCGCGGCCGCCCGTGGCGACCGCGCCGCCGGGGAGGACACCACGGCCCCGACCCCGGCCCACCCGGTCGGCGTCCCCGACCACCACTCCCTCGGCCCCGGCCGCCTCCGCCTGGAGAAATCCCTCCGCCCCCTCAGACAACGCTTCCCCGACCCGCGCCGGCACGCCGTCGACATCGCCCGCACCGTCACCGCCATCGCCGAGACCGGCGTCCCCGAGACCGTCACCCACCCCCTCCGCACCCGCTGGCTCACCCTCGCCCTCGTCGTCGACGACGGCATCTCGATGGTCCTCTGGCAGCGCCTCGCCTCCGACATCCGCGCCCTCATGGAACGCGCCGGCTCCTTCCGTGACGTCCGCGTCTACGGACTCGACACCCGCGGCGGCGCCCCGGCCCTGCGCAGCAGCCCCTACAGCCACCGCAGCCGCCCCGAGTCCCCGAAGTCCCTCTGCGACCCCTCCGGCAACACCCTCGTCCTCGTCCTCAGCGACGGCGTCGGCGAAGCCTGGCGCGACGGCGGCATGCACCGCGTCATGCGCTCCTGGGCCCGCTCCGGCCCCACCGCCGTCCTCCACGCCCTCCCGCCCCGCCTCTGGCCGAGCACCGGCATCAAGGCCCGCACCTGGCGGGTCACCACCCCCGGCCGCGGCGGCCCCACCCAGGCCTGGCACGTCACCGACCCCGACCTCCCCCCGGAACTCGTCCGCTTCGACTCCGTCCCCGTCCCCGTCCTCGAACCCACCCCCGCCGCCATCGGCGACTGGGCCCGCCTCGTCGC
Source organism: Streptomyces sp. NPDC037273 (assembly GCF_055603625.1). Classification (NCBI taxonomy): domain Bacteria; kingdom Bacillati; phylum Actinomycetota; class Actinomycetes; order Kitasatosporales; family Streptomycetaceae; genus Streptomyces; species Streptomyces sp. NPDC037273. The sequence goes on along the minus strand of NZ_JBVJVO010000002.1, from coordinate 803,689 downwards.
CGCCCCCGGCGCCACCGCCCTCCTGCCCCTCTGGGACGCGGACACCGACCCGGCCGCCACCGTGCCCCGGCAGCCCGACGACGCCGTCCCGGAGACCGGCGCCGAATCCGTCCTCCGCTTCCGCGCCGCCGCCTCCACCGAGGCCTACCGCCTCGCCGCCCACATGGCCGCCGTCGCCCCCGTCACACCCCCCGTCATGCGCCTCGTCCAAGCCGCCCTCGGCCCCCCGACCGACCCCGGCCACCTCACCGAGGTCTTCCTCGGCGGCCTCATGCACGAGGTCGCCCCCGCCTCACCCCGCCCCCTGCCCCACCTCCGCCTCTTCGACTTCACCCCCGACGCCCGCCGCGTCCTCCTCACCGCCGTCCCTCCCCGCGAACTCCTCCACACCGCCACCACCCTCACCCACCGCCTCGAATCCGCCCTCGGCCGCGCCCCCGTCTTCCCCGCCTGGGTCGGCCACCCCGACGGCACCACCCTCATCGACCACCCCGACCGCTCCTTCGGCTGGATCGAAACCCGGCTGCTGACCCGGCTGGGGCTGCTGCCGGCGCCGGAGAGCGGGGATGGGGACGGGGACGGTTACGAGGAGCACGGGCACGAGGAAGAGCACGGGCACGAGGACGTAGCCGAGACCCTCGGCTCCCGCGCCGAGCACGCCATCGCCATGAGGGAATCGGGACGGCACGACGAGGCCATCGCCCTGCTGGAGGAGGTGGTCGACGATGCCCAGCGGGTTCTGGGCGCCGACGACCCCTGGATGCTGACCGCCCGTGCCGATCTCGCCTACTCGCTGCGGCAGGCGGGGCGGATCGACGAGGCCATCACCCTGGAGGAACGGGTCCTGGCCGACCGCGAGCGGGTCCTCGGACCGGAGCACCGCGACACGCTGACGGCCGCCGCCGCCCTCGCCTACTCCTTCTACCGGGCGGGCCGGACCGGCGAGGCCGTCGTCCTGGAGGAGCGGGTCCTGTCCGGCCGCGAGCGCGTCCTGGGGGCGGATCACCACTCCACCCTGACGGCCCGGATCACCCTTGCCTTCTCCTACTGGAGGATGGGCCGGCTCGACGAGTCGATCGCACTGAGGGAGCGCGTCGTCGCCGACTCCGAGCGGGTGCTGGGCTCCGATGATCCCGCCACCCTCACGGCGCTCGCCGACCTCGGCCGATCGCTCAGGCGGGTGGACCGGATCGACGAGGCGATCGCGCTGGAGGAGCGGGTCGTGTCCATCCGCGAGCTGGTCCTCGGCCCGGAGCATCCGGACACGGTGACCGCCCGGGCCGATCTCGCCTTCTCCTACGGGGAGGTGCAGCGGTTCGACGAGGCGATCGCGCTGGAGGAGCGGGTGCTTTCCGACCGTCTGCGGGTGCTGGGCCCGGAGCACCGGGACACTCTCGGCGCCCGTGCCAACCTCGCCTTCTCCTACCAGAGGGCGGGGCGGCTCGACGAGGCCGTCGTCCTGCACGAGGAGACCCTGGCCGTGCGGGAACGGGTGCTGGGACCGGAGCATCCCGACACCATCAGTTCCCGCGCCGAACTGGCCTTCACCCACTACCTGTCGGGGCGGACCGACGAGGCCATCGCGCTGGAGGAGCCGGTCCTGGCCGACCGCGAGCGGATTCTGGGTCCGGAGCATCCCGACACCATCACGGCCCGCGCCAACCTCGCCGCCTCCTACCGGCAGGCGGGGCGGCTCGACGAGTCCATCGCCCTGAACGAGGAGGTGGTCGCGGCTCGCCGGCGTACCTTGGGCACCGAGGACGCCCGGACGGTCCACGCCCGCGCCTCCCTCGCCATCTCGTACTACCAGGCGGGCCGGTTCGACGAGGCCATCGAACTGGAGGAGCCGGTCCTGGCCTTCCGCGAGCGGGACCTGGGCCCCGACCATCCGGACACGATCACCGCCCGCATCAACCTCGCCTACTCCTACCGGCAGGCGGGACGGCTCGCCGAGGCCATCGCCCTCCAGGAGCGGGTGTACGAGGACACCACGCGGCTCCGGGGGTACGACCATCCCGAGGCCCGTTCCGCCGCCGAGAGCCTGGCGTACTCCTACGAGGCGCTCAGGAAGAACCAGGGCGCCGGTGTCCTGATCGACGAGGACGACCTGGAAGACCTGGGCGACTACTAGGCCCGCGGTCCTCCTCCGCCCCCCGGCCGACCCCGCCGCGGTGAGGGATGAGAGGGTCTTGCGGTGAGTGAGACAGCGACGAACACCCTGCAGTACCGCAGCGACGGCCCGGAGGACGCGCCCGTTCTCGTGCTCGGGCCCTCCCTCGGCACGACTTTTCACATGTGGGACCGGCAGATACCGGAGCTGACCCGGGAGTGGAGGGTGGTGCGGTTCGACCTGCCGGGGCACGGGGGTGCGCCGGCGGTGCCGTTCAGTTCGGTGGCGGAGCTGGGGGACCGGCTGCTCGCGACGCTGGACGAGCTGGGGGTGCACCGGTTCGGGTACGCGGGGTGCTCGCTGGGCGGGGCCGTGGGTCTCGACCTGGCGCTGCGCGCGCCGCACCGGGTGGCGTCGCTGGCGCTGGTGGCGACCTCGCCGCGGTTCGGGAGCGCGGACGAGTTCCGGCAGCGGGGGGTGATCGTACGGGCGAACGGTCTGGAGCCGATGGCGCGGACGGCGCCCGAGCAGTGGTTCACGCCGGTGTTCGCGGGGGCTCAGCCGGCGATCGTGGACTGGGCCGTGCAGATGGTGCGGACGACGGATCCGGCCTGTTACATCGCCGCCTGCGAGGCGCTCGCGGTGTTCGACGTGCGGGAGGCGCTGGGCAGCATCGGGGTGCCGGCGCTCGTGGTGGTCGGGGCCGAGGACCAGGTCACCGGGCCCGCCGATGCGCGGATGCTGGTCGCGGGGATCGCGGACGCCCGTCTCGCGGTCGTTCCGGGCGCTTCGCACCTGACGCCGGTGGAGCAGCCGGCGGCCCTGACCGACCTGCTGACCGAGCACTTCGCCGGGACGGCGCAGGAGGCGAGCGGGACGCTGACCGTGCCGCCGATGCCGGCGGTTCCGGTGCCGCCGGTGGAGGCCGTGGGGGCCGCGCCGGTGGGCGAGGCCGCCGAGGACGTGCGGCCTGACCCGTACGAGAAGGGCCTCGGGCTGCGCCGCGAGGTCCTCGGCGACGCGCATGTGGACCAGGCGCTGGCGGCCGACCCGGACGGCGCGTTCCAGGGTCTGGTGACGCGGTACGCGTGGGGCGAGGTGTGGAGCCGCGAGGGGCTCGACCGGCGGATGCGGAGTGCGGTGACGCTGACGGCGCTGATCGCGGGCGGGCACCGGGAGGCGCTCGCCGACCACACGCGGGCCGCGCTGCGCAACGGCCTGTCGGCGGAGGAGATCCGCGAGATCGTGCTGCACGCGGGCGTGTACTGCGGGCTGCCGGCGGCGGAGACGGGGCTGCGGGTGGTGGCCCGCGTCATCGAGGAGGAGACGACGCCCCCGGCGTAATCTGACGGCGTGAAGCTGACGAAGAAGTCCCACGCGTGCGTACGGCTGGAGAAGGACGGGCGGACGCTCGTCCTGGACCCCGGCATGTTCACCGAGGAGGACGCGGTCCGCGGGGCGGACGCGCTGCTCGTCACCCACGAGCATCCGGACCACTTCGACGAGGGCCGGCTGCGCGCCGCCCTGGAGGCGAACGAGGCCGCCGAGATCTGGACGCTGCGCAGCGTCGCGGAGCAGCTTTCGGCGGCCTTCCCCGGGCGCGTGCACACCGTCGGGCACGGTGACACGTTCACGGCGGCCGGTTTCGACGTCCAGGTGCACGGCGAGCTGCACGCGGTGATCCACCCGGACATCCCGCGCATCACGAACGTGGGCTTCCTCGTCGACGGCTCGGTCTTCCACCCCGGCGACGCGCTGACCGTGCCCGGTCGGCCCGTGGACACGCTGCTGCTGCCCGTGATGGCCCCGTGGAACAAGATCTCCGAGGTCATCGACTACGTCCGCGAGGTCAAGCCGCGCCGGGCGTACGACATCCACGACGCCCTGCTCACGGATCTCGCGCGGCCGATCTACGACCGCCAGATCGGCGCGCTCGGCGGCACCGACCACTCCCGCCTCGCTTCGGGCGCCTCCGCCGAGGTGTGAGCGGGGCGACTGTCGTACCCCGCCAGTAGGCTTGCGGGCATGCGCATCGCCACCTGGAACGTCAATTCGATCACCGCCCGGCTGCCCCGGCTCCTGGCCTGGCTGGAGAGCACCGGCACGGACGTGCTGTGCATCCAGGAGACCAAGTGCACGGCCGAGCAGTTCCCCACCGAGGAGCTGCGTGCCCTGGGGTACGAGTCGGTGGTCAACGCCACCGGCCGGTGGAACGGCGTGGCCCTGGTCTCCCGGGTCGGGCTGGCCGACGTGGTCACGGGCCTGCCCGGCGGCCCGGAGTACGACGGGGCGGAGGAGCCCCGCGCGATCTCCGCGACCTGCGGCCCGGTCCGCGTCTGGTCGGTGTACGTGCCGAACGGCCGCGAGGTGGCCCACGAGCACTACGCGTACAAGCTGCGCTGGCTGGAGGCGCTGAAGGCGGCCGTCGCGGAGGACGCGGCGGGGGAGCGGCCGTTCGCGGTCCTCGGCGACTACAACATCGCGCCGACCGATGACGACGTGTGGGACAGGGCGGTCTTCGAGGGCGCCACGCACGTGACGGAGCCGGAGCGGGCCGCGCTCGCGGGTCTGCGGGAGACCGGTCTGACCGATGTGGTCCCGCGCCCGCTCAAGTACGACCACCCCTTCACGTACTGGGACTACCGCCAGCTCTGCTTCCCGAAGAACAAGGGCATGCGGATCGACCTGGTCTACGGCAACAAGCCGTTCGCCGAGGCCGTCTCCGACAGCTATGTGGACCGCGAGGAGCGCAAGGGCAAGGGCGCCTCGGACCACGCGCCGGTGGTCGTGGACCTCGACGTCTGAGCGAGGTCCGAGCCGGTGGTCCGTCCCGGCGGCGGAGATCGTTTCCGCGCGCCGGGTGGTCGACCGGGAGGTGACGGTGCGAGGCTGTTCGGATGAACATCCCGTTTCTGGACAACTGGCGCAAGCGGCATGAGCCCGAGCCGGCCGAAGCTCCCCTGGCCGCGGCCTTCGACCGCGACCCGGAGGGGGTGGCCGAGCTGCTCTCCGAGTGCGAGCTGCTCCGCTCCAGGGTCGCGGCGGCCGGGGTGGTCCTGGACGACACCCCGCGCTCCCTCCAGGAGCTCGACCAGCTGCCGCCGCGCTGGCGGAACGATTCGGAAGAGCTCCCGTGGTTCGGCAACGACGCCGGGCTCTACCTCGGGACCGTCATCGTCCGGAACGTCCCGGAGGCGCGGTGGCAGGTGTGGCCCGGCGGCGGCCCGGTCGTGCGGCTCGCCTCCGGCCGGGAGATCCAGGTCGTCGAGGCCGGGCTCGACTGGGCGATGACCGGGTCCCCCGAGCTCTCCCAGGTGTACGCCGAGGCCGCCGAGTACTGAGCGCGAGGCCCGCGGGAGACGGGCCCCGAAGCCCCGGGGGCGGGGCCGCAGGCCCGTCCCGCGCCACCCCTTTGCAGTAAATACGGCTTATTCCGTTTTCATGCGTGTCGGCCGTGAAGTCCCTTTTCCCGTGGATAGTTTGCGCTGACCGCGACACCGCTGAGAATGGGGCAGGGCAGCGTATGGCCGTCGTCGATCCGCTGATCGAACTGCGTGGCGTCAACAAGCACTACGGCACGCTGCACGTCCTCCAGTCCGTCGACCTCACCGTCGGGCGCGGGGAGGTGGTCGTCGTCATCGGCCCGTCCGGCTCCGGCAAGTCCACCCTGTGCCGGGCGATGAACCGGCTGGAGAGCGTCGAGTCGGGCGAGATCCTCATCGACGGGCAGCCCCTCCCCGAGGAGGGCAAGTCGCTCGCCCGGCTGCGCGCCGAGGTCGGGATGGTCTTCCAGTCGTTCAACCTCTTCGCGCACAAGACCGTCCTCGCCAACGTCTCCCTCGCGCAGATCAAGGTCCGCAAGCGCAAGAAGGAGGAGGCCGACCGGCGTTCGCGCGAACTCCTCGACCGGGTCGGGCTCGCCGCGCACGCCGACAAGTACCCGGCGCAGCTCTCCGGAGGCCAGCAGCAGCGGGTGGCCATCGCCCGCGCCCTCGCCATGGACCCCAAGGCCCTCCTCTTCGACGAGCCGACCTCGGCCCTCGACCCCGAGATGATCAACGAGGTCCTCGAAGTGATGCGGCAACTGGCCCGGGAGGGCATGACGATGGTGGTCGTCACCCACGAGATGGGCTTCGCCCGCTCCGCCGCCAACCGGGTCGTGTTCATGGCCGACGGGAAGATCGTCGAGGACCGCACGCCGGAGGACTTCTTCACCTCCCCGCGCAGCGAGCGCGCCAAGGACTTCCTCTCCAAGATCCTCAAGCACTGACCGGAGTGGGAACCATGCAGCGTACGCACCGGACCCTGGCCGCGCTCGCCCTGCTGCTCGCCGCGTCCGCCCTCGGCGGCTGCGGCAAGGAGGGCAGCCCGCCCGTCAAGGGCCCGCAGCCCGACCAACTCCCGGTCTACCAGGTCCAGTCGGGCTTCACCCTGCCCGACTCGGCGACCTGGAACCGGGCGAAGAAGCGCGGCCGGCTCGTCGTCGGCGCCAAGGAGGACCAGCCCTACATGGGCGAGAAGGACCCGGCCACCGGGCGGTACTCCGGCTTCGACATCGAGATCGCCAAGATGATGGCGGCCTCCCTCGGCTTCGAACCGGACGGCGTCGACTTCCGCACGATCGCCTCGGCCAACCGCGAAACGGCCCTGCAGAACGGGCAGATCGACTACTACGTCGGCACGTACACCATCAACGACAACCGCAAGAAGCTCGTCGGCTTCGCCGGGCCCTACTACCAGGCCGGCCAGTCGCTCCTGGTCCGCACCGACGAGGACGACATCGACGGGCCGCAGGACCTGGCCGGCAAGCGCGTCTGCTCGGCCGCCGGCTCGACCCCGTACCAGCGGATCGCGAAGGACTACCCGAAGGCCGAACTCGTCGCCTACGACACCTACTCGGTCTGCGTCGACAACCTGCTGACCTACCAGGTCGACGCGGTCACCACGGACGACACGATCCTCATGGGGTACGCCGCCAAGGTCCCCGACGAACTCAAGGTCGTCGGCGAGCCGTTCTCCAAGGAGCCCTACGGCATCGGCGTCCCGCACGGCGACAGCGCCCTGCGCTTCGCCCTCGACGACGCCATCGCCGCGCACGAGAAGAGCGGCGACTGGAAGAAGGCGTACGACGCCACCCTCGGGCTCTCCGGGGTGCCCGCCCCGACGCCGCCCGCCATCGACCGCTACCCGGCCAACTGAGGACGATCCCCGCTGACATGGACGTACTGACAGACAACTTCTCGCTCTACGGCGAGGGTTTCCTCGGCACCGTCGAACTCACCGTCTACGCCTCGGCGCTCGCCCTCGTCCTGGGCTTCGTCATGGCCTCGTTCCGGGTCGCGCCGGTGGGCTCCTTCCGGGTCTTCGGCACGGTCTGGGTCACCGTCCTGCGCAACACCCCGCTGACCCTGCTGTTCTTCGCCGTGATGCTCGGCCTGCCCCGCTTCGGACTGGTACTGCCCTTCAAGGTCTTCGCCGTCCTCGCGCTCGGCTGCTACACCTCGGCCTTCATCTGCGAGGCGCTGCGCTCCGGCATCAACACCGTGCCGCGCGGCCAGGGCGAGGCGGCCCGCAGTCTGGGCATGAGCTTCACCCAGTCCCTCTCCACGGTCGTCCTGCCGCAGGCCTTCCGCACGGTCATCCCGCCCATCGGCTCCAACCTGATCGCCCTGGCCAAGAACTCGGCCATCGCGGGGGCCTTCAGCGTCACCGAACTCCTGGGCACCTACAAGACGTTGAGCGAGCTCGGCTACAACATCGTGTGGACCTTCGTGTGGATCGCCGTCGGATACCTGATCATCACCCTCACCATCAGCGCTCTCTTCCACGTGATGGAGAAGCGCTGGGGAGTCGCCCGATGACCGAGTCCACCGCCCTCTACGACATCCCGGGCCCGCAGGCCCGGCGGCGCCATCTGTTCTACGGCCTCGCGTCCACCGTCGTGATCCTCGCGCTGGCCGGCTGGATCCTCTATCTCCTCTTCGACACCGACCAGTTCACGGCCACCAAGTGGGCGCCCTTCGAGTACAAGGGCATCCAGGAACTCCTGCTCAAGGGCCTCGGCAACACCCTGAAGGCCTTCGCCTACGCCTCGGTGCTCTCGCTCGCGCTCGGCGCGGTCCTCGCCACCGGCCGGCTCTCCGAACACCGGGTGCTGCGCTGGCTCTCGACGCTGATCGTCGAGTTCTTCCGGGCCATGCCCGTGCTCGTGATGATCTTCTTCATCTTCGTGGCGCTCAAGGTGCAGCCGCTGCCCGCGCTCGTCGCGGGACTGACCCTCTACAACGGCTCCGTGCTCGCCGAGGTGTTCCGCACCGGCATCCACGCCGTGGCGCGCGGCCAGGGCGAGGCGGCGTACGCGCTCGGCATGCGCAAGACCCAGGTCATGACCTACGTCCTGGTGCCGCAGGCGGTGCGGGCGATGCTGCCGGCGATCATCAGCCAGCTGGTCGTCGCCCTCAAGGACACCTCGCTCGGATTCCTCATCACCTACGAGGAGTTCCTGCACGCGGGCAAACTGATCGCGTCCAACCTCGACTACGACCTGCCGTTCATCCCCGTCGTGCTCGTCATCTCACCGATCTACATCGGGATGTGCATGCTGCTCTCCTGGTTCGCCACCTGGGTGGCCCGCAGAGAGCGCGGCAGTCCCAAGACGAAGGCCGTCGACGTCGCTCCGGCCGAACCGGGAACGCTGCTGCCGGGAGCGCAGTAGCTGGTGAGAAGCCCTGCCCGCCCGGCAGCAGCCGGTGATCACTCCTCCCGCAGCGGAACCGACACGTACGACGGGTCGGCCGACGGGGAGGAGAAGGTCAGCTGCGCGCCGGTCGGGTTGTGCTCGATGTACAGCGGGTCGACGGTGTCGACGACCAGCGCGAGCCGGTGGCCGGCCGGCACGTCGTACGCCGTGGAGAACAGCTCCAGATCCACGCCGAACGACTGCCCAGGGGTCCGGTCGTGGAAGGTGTACGGGGCGTTGCTGACGAGCTTGCCGACCCCGAGCGGGCCGACGTCGTAGAGGTACGCGACGAAGGTGCCGCTCTCCTTGGTGGGGGTGACGGTGGTGTGCACCTTCACCGTGCCGCGGACGCGCTGCGGGGAGTCGTACCGCTCGGACTGCCAGACGCCGGCGAAGGCGCGGGGGAGCAGCGGGACGGAGACGACGGGCGGGGTGCGGAGGAACTGGTCGAGGGCGTTGGTGAGCAGTGTGATGCCGCCGTTGGCGCCGGAGTCGACGTTCGCCCAGACGTGCTCGGTGTCGGAGAGGGCGAACTTCCGCTGGTTCGCGTTGACGGACTTCCAGTCGGGGTAGCCCTCGTAGCCGCCGGTGGACCGGGACTTGAGCTGGACGGGCCGCTCGCGGTCGATGCCGTTGTCGGCGCCCTTGAGGTAGCGGTCGAACCAGCGGTGGGCGCTGGTCCAGGTGTCGTTGGGGAGGCCGAAGAGGCCGGTGGCCTCGGCGGTGGCGTGGTCGCCGGGGCGGAACTCCAGGCGCTTGGGGCCCTTGAGCTTCTCGTAGAAGCTCGCGTACTGGTTGGGCGGGAAGATGGTGTCGCCCCAGGCGTTGCCCAGCATGATGGCGGCGCCGTTGGCGTTGATCCGGTCCAGGTAGGTCGCGGGGGAGCGGGTGCGGCCCCAGGCGATCATCTCGTCCTCCTTGTCGAGGTTCGACGAGAGGAAGTCGCCCAGGATCTGCTGGAGTTCGGGACCGGGGCGGCCGGTGAGGTAGCCGGCGCCGCCGAGCAGCCCGGCGGCTTGGAGGTGCTGGGTCCGCCCGCTGTAGATGGACTCGATGAGGTCGGCCCAGCCGCTGAGCGCGGCGACGGCCTTCACGCGGGGGTCGTGCGCGGCGGCGAGCAGGCTGATGCCGGCGCCGTAGGAGACGCCCGCCATGCCGACGCGGTCCGGGTCGGCCGGGGTGTTGGCGAGGGCCCAGTCGATGACCTTGGAGGCGTCGGCGACGTCCTTCGGTCCCGCGGTCTCGATCTCCCCGCCGGACTGCCAGAACCCGCGCGAGTTGTAACTCACCACGACATAGCCGGAGTCGGCGAGCTGCTGCGCCTGCGCGAGGTACTCGATCTGCGGCATGCCCCAGCTGGTGGGCAGCACGATCACGGGGTAGCGGGCCGATGTGCCGCCGGCCGGCGTCACGACGTTCGCCTTGAGGACGGTGCCGCCCTCGCCCGCGATGTCGACGAACCGGACGGAGCCTGCGGTGTCGGCGGCCTGCGCGGCGGGCGCGAGCCCGAGCGCCGTCCCGGCCACGAGGGCGGCCGAGACGGCGAGGACCAGGGATGTGCGCACGGGTCACTCCTCACTGGGGGCACTGATGGGGGGTAGTGAAAGTGACCCGACGGTAACCGGGGTGACTTACTCGTGGTAACTGGTCGGTAAGTTACGTGCGGGTAACGATTGGGGGCTCGGCATCGAGGGAGTACGCCTCCGCGAAGTCCGCGTGCGCCTCCCCGTACCGCTTCACGGCGAGCAGGAACATGGACCGGTCGAGGAGGGCCCGGGCGACGGCCGAAGCGCCCCCGGGGAGGCGCCGGGCCAGCGCGACGCCCTCGTCGAAGTGCGGCAGGAGCGTCTCCACGGCCCGGCGGCCGCAGGTCTCCCAGCGGAGACCCCGCCGGACGGTGAGGCGGCGCTGCGCGGCGACCAGGCCCGGCAGGTCGTCCGAGGCGCGCAGGGCGGCGACGTGCTGTTCGAACGTGGGGATCGAGGAGAAGTACTCCTCCCGCATGTCGGCGGACCACCCGTGGTGCAGATGGACCCCGAACGCCGGCTGCGGTGCCTCCGGAGTGGCCGCGGGCTCGGCGGACCGGCCCGAGAGGAGGAGGAAGGTGACCCAGGTGGCCTGGATGTTGCTCCAGCTCACCGGCTCCCCGTCCGCCGCGAGACGGGCGAGCAGATCCAGCACCTCCTCTCGTACGGCGGCCTCCTCGGACCGGCGGCCGGCCGCCCGCAGCATCCGGGCGCAGTGGTCCAGCTTCCACACCAGGGCGGCCAGCGGGGAGCGGTCCTTCGCGGCCGTGCGCCGCGCGTCCGCCACGACCCGCTCGAACACCTCCAGGGCCTCCCCGTGCCGCCCGGCCGCGTCGAGTTCGGCCGCCCACTCGATCAGCGTCCAGTCCGTCGCGTCGGCGCTTCCGGGCACGATGTGCCGGGCGTACAGGTCCGCCGCCTCCTCGTGGCGCCCCTCCTCGGCCAGCACGACCGCGAGCCGGCTGTGCCGGCCGGCCGCCGACAGCTCCTCGCACACCGCCCGGCCCTCGGCCCGCCGCCCGGCGGCGAACAGCGCGCGCTCGTACCCGCTCAACGCGCTGTACAGCTCGTCCTTCCGGTCCGGCACCTCCGCGGTGTACCGGCGCAGCGCGTCCACCGCCTCCGCGTACAGAACCACGTGCGCCCTCGGGTCCCTGAGCTCCCAGCAGCGGGTGACCAGCGCGTGCGCCAGCTTGGGCAGATAAACCCGCGGGCTCACCTGAGCCAGGGTCCGGTACGCCTCGATCTCCACCCGCTTGCCCGGCCGGTCCGAGCCGAGCAGCAGGACCCGCGCCCGCAGCACCGCGTCCTCGTCGTACTTCCCCGCGTTCCCCATGTGCCCCCTGTTCTCCGTGTGATGCACGACGGAGATTCTGGGAGTCGACGGACACCCCGGACAAGGCTCCCGAACTGTGCGTTCCGTCCTACGAAAAAGCGCTCTGACCTGTCATGATGGTGACGTCTTCACTCCGAAGGGAGGGCCGGTGGGGAGCACGATGGTCCCGCCCGACGTCTTCGACCCGCGGATCTACGCGACGGGCATCCCGCACGACCGCTTCCGCCTCCTCCGCGACCGCGCCCCCGTCGCCCGCCAGGAAGAGCCCGAGATCCTCGGCTGGCCCGCCGGCTCCGGCTTCTGGGCCGTCACCCGGCACGCCGACGTCGTGCGGGTGCTCAAGGACTCGGAGACGTACTCCTCACACCTCGGCGCCACCCAGATCCGCGACCCCGACCCCGCCGACCTGCCCTTCATCCGCCGCATGATGCTCAATCAGGACCCCCCGGAGCACGGGCGGCTGAGGCGGCTCGTCAGCCGGGCCTTCACCCCGGGGCGGATCGAGCGGTTCGCCGTGACCGCACGCGAGCGGGCCCGGACACTGCTCGCGGACGCCGTCGCGGCCGGGGGCGAGGTGGACCTCGTCCGGACCGTCACGGACGACTACGCGCTGCTCAACCTCACCGACCTGCTCGGGGTGCCGGCGAGCGACCGGGGTCTCCTCCACACCTGGACCGAGCGGGTCATCGCCTACCAGGATCCCGACGAGCCGCCCGTCCTCGACGCCGGGGGCCGGCCGGTCAACCCCCGCTCGCCCGCGATGCTCGCCGAGATGTTCGGGTACGCCCAGGAGCTCGCCGCCTACAAGCGCGAACACCCCGCCGACGACATCATGACCTCGCTCGCCGGCTCCGAACTCGCCGACGCGGAACTGGAGATGTTCTTCTTCCTGCTGACCGTCGCCGGAAACGACACGGTCCGCTCCGCGGCCCCCGGCGGATTGCTCGCGCTCGCCGAAAACCCCGACGAGCAAAGGAGGTTGTGGGACGGAGAGGCGGCCATGGAGACGGCGGTCGACGAACTCCTGCGCGTCCAACCGCCCGTGCTCTCCTTCCGCCGCACGGCCGCCCGGGACACCGAGCTGGCCGGGCAGAAGATCCGCGAGGGCGACAAGGTCGTCGTCTTCCACGCCTCCGCCAACCACGACGAGCGCGTCTTCGCCGACCCGCACCGCCTCGACCTGGCCCGGACCCCGAACCCGCACGTCTCCTTCGGTGACGGCCCGCACGTCTGCCTCGGCGCCCACTTCGCCCGGCTTCAGCTCCGCGTGCTGTACGAGGAGACGCGCGCGGCCTGCGGAGGCCTGACGCTCGCAGGGCCGCCCCGCCGCCTCGTCTCCAACTTCATCAACGGGATCAAATCGCTGCCGGTGCGGCTGTCGGAGCCGTCCGCGCGGCCCGCGTGACGTCCGCGACGAGCTCCACCACATCAGGGCCGTACGCAGAGGAGTTGACCACCTTCAGGAGCAGCGCGAAGGAGCCGTCCGACCCGTACTTCCGGGCCAGCTCCTTGTGGTGACGGGCCAGATGACGCGCCGCGGCCTGATTCGCGACAGCGGCCTGGCCGCAGAGCAGGAACACCGGGCGGGCGCCCTCGCCCCGGGTGAGGCGGGCGAGGACGACGTGCTCGCTCACCCCCCACTCCGCGCGGTAGGACTCGCCCGCCACGGTGAGCATCCCGCGGTCCTCGCGCGGTTCCTGCTCGACGCTCATCGTGAGTCCCGGCAGCAGGTTCGGCAGATGGGCCGCCATGCGCCGGTTGGAGTAGGGGCCGCCGATGCAGAACTCCGCTATCTCGCCGAGGCCCTGGCGTGCCGTGTCGTGCTGCACGACACGGGGCAGCGCCCCGCAGTCCTTGATCAGCGCCGATAGTTCGAGCAGCGCCGAGACGTCGTTGGCGTGCACGCCGCGCTCGCTGCCGGCCAGGCGGTTCACCACGAGCAGGCACTCCGCGCCCGACGGGAGGCCGAAGAAGGCCTGCTTGCGGCGGAGGCGGCGGCGCCAGAGGTACGTGCGGGCCAGCCAGCCCAAGGAGGCGCTGATCCCGGTCGCCAGGACCCCGAGCACGATGTTCCGCACGTCTTCGTTCATGGGCGCGCATGCTATCGGCGTACCGGCCCCTTGTTCGAGCCTGGTGTTCGAGGCGGTCCTGACGGAAAGGGCGGAGGGAAGTTACGCTGCGCGGACGGTTGTTGACTGGAGGTAGGAATGCGTCGCTCCGCCGCTGGGAAGGTCTCCGTTCTCGCCGTCGCGGCGACGGTGCTCTCGATGGGTGCCGCCGCCCCGGCCCAGTCCCCGCCGGCGGCCCCGCCGCCACCCGTGAAGGAACCCGTCGCCGCCGGGTACGGCGGCGCCGTCGCCAGTGTCGACGCCGACGCCTCGGCGGCCGGCGTCGAGGTGCTCCGCAAGGGCGGCAACGCGGTGGACGCGGCCGTCGCCGTCGCGGCCGCCCTCGGCGTCACCGAGCCCTACTCGGCGGGCATCGGCGGTGGCGGCTACTTCGTGTACTACGACGCGAAGAGCCGTACCGTGCACACGATCGACGGACGCGAGACCGCGCCCCGGTCCGCCGGCGCCGACCTCTTCACGGAGAACGGCAAGCCGATCCCGTTCGAGGAGGGCCAGACCAGCGGACTCGGCGTCGGCGCCCCCGGGACCCCGGCCACCTGGCAGACCGCGCTCGACGCCTGGGGCAGCAGGCGGCTCGGCACCCTCCTGAAGCCCGCCGAACGCCTCGCCCGCGACGGCTTCACCGTCGACCCCACCTTCCGCGCCCAGACCGCCGCCAACGAGGCCCGGTTCCGCGACTTCCCCGCCACCTCCGAACTCTTCCTGCCCGGCGGGCAGTTGCCGGTCGTCGGCGCCACCTTCAAGAACCCCGACCTGGCCCGTACCTACGAGAAGCTCGGCCGCGAGGGCGTCGGCGCCCTCTACCGGGGCCCGCTCGCCCGGGACATCGTGAACACCGTCCGCACGCCCCCGGTCCGCGAAGGCGCCACCCGCAAGGTCCGCCCCGGCGACCTGACGGAGCGTGACCTCGCCGCGTACCGGACCGAGTTCCGCGCGCCCACCAAGGTCTCGTACCGGGGGCTCGACGTGTACGGCATGGCCCCCTCGTCCTCCGGCGGTACGAGCGTCGGCGAGGCCCTCAACATCCTGGAGGGCACGGACCTCTCCGCCGCCTCCCCGGCCGGATACCTGCACCGGTACATCGAGGCCAGCCGGATCGCCTTCGCCGACCGGGGCCGCTGGGTCGGCGACCCCGCCTTCGAGTCCGTGCCGACCCGGGGGCTCCTCTCCCAGCGGTACGCCGACTCCCGGGCCTGCCTGATCCGTGACGACGCCGCCCTGACCAGCCCGCTCCCGCCCGGCGACCCCGCGAACCCGGCGCCGTGCGCGAGCGGCGGGACGGCGGCCCCGACCACGTACGAGGGCGAGAACACGACGCACCTGACGGTGGCCGACAAGTGGGGCAACACCGTCGCCTACACGCTGACCATCGAGTCCACCGGCGGCAGCGGGATCACCGTGCCCGGCCGGGGCTTCCTGCTCAACAACGAGCTGACCGACTTCTCCTTCGCCCCGGCGAACCCGGCCGTCCACGACCCCAACCTGCCCGGTCCCGGCAAACGGCCGCGCTCCTCGATCTCGCCGACGATCGTCCTCGACGGGCACGACCGGCCCGTCCTCGCCCTCGGCTCCCCGGGCGGCGCCACCATCATCACCACCGTCCTGCAGACCCTCACCGGCGTCGTCGACCGGGGCCTCCCGCTCGTCGACGCCATCGCCGCGCCGCGCGCCAGCCAGCGCAACCAGACCACCACCGAGCTCGAACCCACCCTGTGGAACAGCCCGTTGAGGGCGGATCTCGAGGCCATCGGGCACGGTTTCCGGCAGAACCCGGAGATCGGCGCGGCGACCGGCGTCCAGCGGCTTCCCGACGGCCGCTGGCTGGCCGCGGCGGAGACGGTCCGCCGGGGCGGCGGCTCGGCGATGGTGGTCAGGCCCGCGCCCTGACGGGAGCGGCTACAGCGCGGTGAGGACGCGCGGGCCGTCGTCGGTGATCGCGACCGTGTGCTCGGCGTGGGAGGCGCGGGAGCCGTCCGAGGTGCGGACGGTCCAGCCGTCCCGCGCCGTGTAGTGGTCGTCGGTGCCGCCGCCGATGAGCATCGGCTCGATCGCGAGCACCATGCCGTGCCGGAGCTTCATGCCGCGGCCCGGGCGTCCCTCGTTGGGGACGCCCGGGTCCTCGTGCATGCTCCGGCCGACGCCGTGCCCGCCGAAACCGTCGGGGATGCCGTACCCCGCCTCGCGGCAGACCCGGCCGATGGCGTGCGCGATGTCGCCGATGCGGTTTCCGACGACGGCCGCGGCGATGCCGGCCTCCAGGGCCGCCTCGGCGGCGCCGATGAGCCGGGTGTCCTCCGGCCGGGCCCGGCCGACCGTGAAGCTGACAGCCGCGTCGCCCACCCAGCCGCCGAGGGTCGCCCCGCAGTCCGCGGAGACCAGGTCGCCGTCGGCGAGCCGGGTGTCGCCCGGGATGCCGTGCACGATCGCGTCGTTCACCGAGAGGCAGACGACCGCGGGGAACGGCACCGGCGCCCACTCCGGGTGGTAGTCGAGGAAGGGCGAACCGGCCCCCGCCTCCGCCAGGACCTCCCGGGCGGCCCGGTCGAGCTCGGTCAGCGCGACGCCGGGCGCCGCCTTCTCCCGTACGGCCGCGAGGGCGCGCGCCACGACGCGGCCGGCCTCGCGCATGGCCGCCAGGGATTCGGTCGTCTTGATCTCCACCATGCCAATTACTATACCGGTATTAGAATGGCGGCATGGTGCGCACACCCCTGACCCCCGAAGAGCGCGAGCGCGGCGAGCGGCTCGGCCTCCTGCTCCGCTCCGCGCGCGGCGAACGGTCCATGGTCGAGATCGCCGCGGCCGCCGGGCTCTCCGCCGAGACCCTCCGCAAGATCGAGACGGGCCGGGCCCCGACGCCGGCGTTCTTCACCGTCGCCGCCCTCGCCGGGGTCCTCGACCTCTCCATGGACGAACTCGTGACGCTCTGCACCCCCGCACCCGTCTGACCCGCCGCGGCGACCCGTCAGACGGAGACGGCCAGCTGGACCCGGCTGTGCCGAGGGCGCTCGATCTCGTCCAGGACGGCGAGCGCCAGATCGGCGTGCCCGATGCGGCCCGGCCCCTCGACCACCCGGCCCACCTCGGTCCGGTACCCGCCCGTCCGCTCGGCCTCCGCGTTCAGATCCATCGGCGGGACCACCATCAGCCAGTCGAGCCCGGAACCGACCTCCGTCAGCAGCTCGAACTCGGCCACGTGCCCCTGCGAGAACGCCCGCCACTCCGCCGGGAAGTCCGGCGCGTCCATCGCCCGCACACCCGGCGAGGTCTCCAGGGTCGTGGCGATGCCGAGCGTCACGAGCCGGCCGACGCCCGCCTCGGCGAGCCCGCCGGTCAGCGCCCCGGCCGCCGCCGTGAAGAAGTCCACCGAGGGGACGTCGAGCCGGACCGCCGCGTTCACCGCCGCGTCGTGGCCGGCCGCGAGCGCCGCCACCGACGCCCGGTCCGTCGCGTCACCCCGTACCAGCGAGACCCGCTCGCCCGCCAGATCGCGGTACGCCTCCGGGTCGCGCACCACCGCGGTCACCCGGTGGCCCCGGGCCACCGCCTCCGCGACGGCCGCCCGGCCGACGCGCCCGCCCGCGCCGAAGACGATGATGTTCAGGTCGATGCCGTCGTTCCCGCTGACGTTCCCGCTGACGTTCTTGCCCGTGTCGTTGTTCATGACCGGACCGTAGAACGGGGTCCCCTGGTTACTTCAACGGTACTGGGCTAGCGTCGGCCGCATGATCGATCCGACCCCGCCGCAGCCCCTGGACCCCGGCCTCTTCCACGACCCCGACTGCGGCGGGAGCCCGGCACAGCCCATCCGCGTCGGCGGCAAGTGGACGGCGATGGTGCTGCGCTGCCTCCAGGACGGCACGCCCCGCCGCTTCACCGAACTCCGCGTCCCGCTGCACTGGATCACCCCCAAAGTGCTCACCGAGACCCTCCGGGCCATGGAGCGCGACGGATACCTCACCCGTACCGTCCACGACGAGAACCCGCCCCGCGTCGAGTACGCCCTGACCGCGCTCGGCCGCTCGCTCATCGGGCCGCTCGACACGGCCTGCGACTGGGCCCGCGCGCACGCGCCCGAGATCACCGAGGCCCGTACCGCGTACGAGACGGCAAGCCCGGTGGCGTAACCCCGGATGCGCGGCGCGGCGGGCCGGGCGAGCGTGGACCCGTGCATCCTCGTCAGCGTTCGCGCCCCCAGGTCCTGCTCGCCGCCCTGCTCGGCCCGCTGCTGCTGCTCGGCACGGCCTGCGGGACCGACGAGGCGCCCACCCGGGCGGTCGAAGCGCCCCGGTCCGTCGCGCCCGACAAGTTCCGCCACCCGGGGGTCCTGGTCGGCGGCGCGCAGCTCGCGGCGGTGCGGCGCCACGTCGCCGCGGGGGAGGAGCCCTGGGCCTCCGCGTACGAGGAGATGGGCGAGAGCGAGTACGCCTCCCTCGACTACGTGCCGCACCCCGCCAAGGTCGTCGCCTGCGCCTCCAACGCCGGAACGAACGCCTGCGTCGCCGAACGCGAGGACGCCATCGCCGCCTACACCCACGCCCTCATGTGGTCGGTGTCCGGCGAGGCGGACCACGCCGCCAAGGCCGTCCAGATCATGGACGCCTGGTCGAAGACCGTCAAGGAACACACCCAGGACGACGCCGACCTCCAGACCGCCTGGTCCGGCTCCTCCTGGGCCCGCGCCGCCGAGATCGTGCACGCCGGCTACCCGGCCTGGCGCGGCCCCGAGGTGCAGCGGTTCAAGTGGATGCTGCGCAAGGCCTACCTCCCGGCCGTCACCGCCAAGGTGCCCGACTACAACGGCAACTGGGAACTGGCGATGACCGACGCCGCCATCGGCATGGCCGTCTTCCTGGAGGACCGCACGGTCTTCGAGGACGCCGTACGCCGCTACCGCGCGCGCGTGCCCGCCTACTTCTACCTCTCCTCCGACGGCGCCCTGCCCAAGCCCCCGCCCGGCGGCACCATCGACACCGCCGACGAGCTCGCCACCTACTGGTTCGGCCAGCGCACCTACGCCGACGGACTCGGCCAGGAGACCTGCCGCAACTTCATGCACATCGGCTACTCCCTGGCCGCCACCGCCCACATCGCCGAGACCGCCTGGCACCAGGGCCTCGACCTCTACCGCGAGGAGGCCGACCGGCTGAGCGCGGCCCTGGAGTTCCACGCCCGCTACCAGCTCGGCGCCACCGCCCCCAAGTGGCTCTGCGGCGGCAAGGTCGAGCGGACCATGGGACCCGACGTCGAGGTCGCCCTCAACCACCTCGAAGGCCGCATGGGCATGAAGCTCCCGCAGACCCAGAAGCTCGCCCTCAGCCAGCGCCCCGGCGGCACCGACGACCTCTTCGTCGCCTGGGAGACCCTCACCCACGCCTCCAACCCCACCCCGGCCTGACCGACAGGACACCGCCTAGGCTTCCGGCATGATCTCCGAAGAGCTGCGGCGCGGCCGCTACGTCAGCCTGACCACCTTCCGCAAGGACGGCACCCCGGTCGCCACCCCCGTCTGGTACGCCGTCGACGGCGCCGAGCTGTACGCCTGGACCCGCACCGACTCCTGGAAGGTCAAGCGGCTGCGCAAGGACCCCCGCGTCGAGGTCGCCGTCTGCGACGTGCGCGGCAACGTCCCCGAGGGGGCCGAACGGGTCAGCGGCGTGGGACGCCTCGTGCAGGGCGACGAGCTGCGCCGCATCCGGGGGCTGCTCTCGCGCAAGTACACCTGGCAGTTCTGGCTCACCGACGTCCCGGCCATGATCGCCCGGCGCGGAAAGCGCCCGCACACCGGCATCGTCGTGACGTTCTGAAAACGGTCCGTAGTCGTCCCGTAACACGACTGCGGTCCAATACCCGCGGACCGGAAGGTTCCAGTCGACTGCGGGACGGTGCGTGACACATGACGGTGTATCAACTCCCGGCGGACATCGCCACGTTCACGGCATGGCTGGCGGAGCTCACGCGCCGCATCCCACCGGGCGCCGGCTGGTACGGCGTCTTCGCCGAACGCGACCCCGACGGGCTGCGCGCCTGCTTCGACGGGGCCGAGCTGCTGCCCTGGGACGTCGTCGCCTCCCTCCTCCAGGACGCCGGCGAGCCCGCCGACGGCCCCCGCGCCGACCACGCCCGCGCCCTCCACGCCGCTGCCGCCGCCGCCCACGACCGCCGGCCCGGCGCCGCCGACACCCTCGCCGCCCGCCGCGACCTCATGGAACACGAACGCCGCCAGGCCGCCTCCCGCGCCCGCGACCTCACCACCCGCCTCCGCGCCGCACCGGACCCGGAGACCACCGCCCGCCTGGAGCACGACCTCGCCTGGACCCGCGACGACCTCGCCAGGGCCGCCGCCCGCGTGGCGGAGCTGACGGCGCGGCTCGCCCGGCTGGGGGGAGCCGCCCCTGCTCCGGAGGCCGCCGGGCAGGCCCCGCCGCCGGTGGGCGACGGGAACGCCAGACAGGCCCCGCCGCCCGTGCGCGACGGGAATGCCACACAGGCCCCGCCGCCCGTGCGCGACGGAAACGCCAGACAGGCCTCGCCGCCCGTGCGCGACGGGAACGCCAGACAGGCCTCGCCGCCCGTGCGCGACGGAAACGCCCCGAAGGCCAAGCGGCGCCCGCGCGGCGCGCGGTACGCCTGGCTGGAGGAGAGCGCGGAGGCGCCGGCGGCGACGGTGGCGCCGGTGCTCCCGGTCGGGGGAGCCGCGCTGCGAGGAGCCCGGTTCGGGGGCGCGGCCGGGAGCGACGGGCGGCGGACCGGCGCGCCCGCCGCCACGGCGGCCCCGCTGCCCGACGCCCAGGAGGACGCACGGGCCGCGGCCAACGCGGTGTACGCGCTGCGCAGGCTCCGTGCGCAGGGGCGGAGCGGCGAGGCGCACGCGCTCCTGTGCGAGGCGCTCGGCGGGCCGCCCACCCGGCTGCCCGCGCTCGCGGCGGAACTGGGCCGGGCCGGGCTCGGCGCCGACTGGGCCACCCTGCTCTGGGAGGCGGCCTCGCTGCCGCCCGACCGGCTCGCGGCCGTCGCCGGAGCGCTGGCCGACGCGGGCAGGGCGGCCGACTGCGAGCAGCTGCTGCGGCAGGGCGTGGCCCGCCCCGTCGAGGAGCTGGCGGGCGCCTGCGCCGCGCTGCACGCCGAGGACCACCACCGGGAGGCCCACGCCCTGCTCACCGCCTTCGTCCGGGTCCGCGCCCCCGAGGACGCCGCCCGTCTCGCGGGCGCCGACCCGCGCGGCCTCGTCCCCCAACTCCTCGACGCCGCCCGCGCGGTGTCCGCCTCCCGCGAGCGCGACCTCCTGCACGCCCTGCGCGTGGCGGGCCTGGCGGGGGCCTGAGGTCCGCCCCCGGGGCCGTACGAGCAGAGGCGCGGCGCGCCCGGAGCGCCGCGGCGGCCGTGCGGCCCTTTTCGTGCGTTCGGTACGGGTACGCACGTGTCGGTACGTGTCCGACGTGGACCACTCGGGTATGAAACATGATCGACCCGGCCGCTTCACGGCGGCGGTCTTGCTCCGGGGTGTGACGGGGCTTACGTTCTCCTCCTACGCATCGCGTCTACGTGCGTAGAGGCTCTCTGACGCCGTGCCGAAGGAGCAGCTCATGACCGACGTCGTACGCGCCGCGCTCGTCCAGGCGACCTGGACGGGCGACACCGAATCCATGATCGCGAAACACGAGGAGCACGCCAGGGAGGCCGCCCGGCAGGGCGCGAAGGTGATCGGGTTCCAGGAGGTGTTCAACGCCCCCTACTTCTGCCAGGTCCAGGAGCCCGAGCACTACCGCTGGGCCGAGCCCGTCCCCGACGGCCCCACCGTCTCCCGGATGCGGGAGCTCGCCCGCGAGACCGGGATGGTGATCGTGGTGCCCGTCTTCGAGGTCGAGAGCGAGGGCTTCTACTACAACACCGCCGCCGTCATCGACGCCGACGGCAGCTACCTCGGCAAGTACCGCAAGCACCACATCCCGCAGGTCAAGGGCTTCTGGGAGAAGTACTACTTCCGCCCGGGCAACGCCGGCTGGCCGGTCTTCGACACCGCCGTCGGACGGGTCGGCGTCTACATCTGCTACGACCGGCACTTCCCCGAGGGCTGGCGCCAACTCGGACTCAACGGAGCACAGTTGGTCTACAACCCCTCGGCCACCCACCGCGGCCTCTCCTCCTACCTCTGGCAGCTGGAACAGCCCGCCGCCGCCGTCGCCAACGAGTACTTCGTCGCCGCGATCAACCGCGTCGGCGTCGAGGAGTACGGCGACAACGACTTCTACGGCACCAGCTACTTCGTGGACCCGCGCGGCCGGTTCGTCGGCGACGTCGCCTCCGACAAGGAGGAGGAACTCGTCGTCCGCGACCTGGACTTCGGCCTCATCGAAGAGGTCCGGCAGCAATGGGCGTTCTACCGGGACCGCCGCCCCGACGCGTACGACGGGCTGGTGAAGCCGTGAGCAGCCTCTTCGACCGGCACAAGGCCGTCATCCCCGACTGGGTCGCCCTCTACTACCGCGACCCCATCGAGATCACCCACGGCGAGGGCCGCCACGTCTGGGACGCCGACGGACGCAGGTACCTCGACTTCTTCGGCGGCATCCTCACCACCATGACCGCACACGCCCTGCCCGAGGTCACCAAGGCCGTCAGCGAGCAGGCCGGGCGCATCATCCACTCCTCGACCCTCTACCTCAACCGCCCCATGGTGGAGCTCGCCGAACGGATCGCCGGCCTCTCCGGCATCCCCGACGCCCGCGTCTTCTTCACCACCTCCGGCACCGAGGCCAACGACACGGCGCTCCTGCTCGCCACCGCGTACCGCCGGTCGAACCAGATCCTGGCCATGCGCAACAGCTACCACGGCCGCTCCTTCTCCACCGTCGGCATCACCGGCAACCGCGCCTGGTCGCCCACCGGCCTCTCCCCGCTGCAGACCCTGTACGTGCACGGCGGCGTCCGCACCCGCGGCCCGTACGCCCAGTACACCGACGAGCGGTTCATCGAGGCCTGCGTCGCCGACCTCGAAGACCTCCTCGGCCACACCCGGGACGTCGCCGCGCTCATCGCCGAACCCATCCAGGGCGTCGGCGGCTTCACCTCCCCGCCCGACGGCCTGTACGCCGCCTTCCGCCGCGTCCTCGACCGGCACGGCATCCTCTGGATCGCCGACGAGGTGCAGACCGGCTGGGGCCGCACCGGCGAGCACTTCTGGGGCTGGCAGGCGCACGGCCAGGCAGGGCCGCCCGACATCCTCACCTTCGCCAAGGGCATCGGCAACGGCATGTCCGTCGGCGGCGTCGTCGCCCGCGCCGAGATCATGAACTGTCTCGACGCCAACTCCATCTCGACCTTCGGCGGCTCGCCCGTCACCATGGCCGCCGGGCTCGCCAACCTCGCCTACCTCCTGGAACACGACCTCCAGGGCAACGCCCGGCGCGTCGGCGGCCTCCTCATCGAACGCGTCCGCGCCGCCTGCGCCGGCGTCCCCGCCGTCCGCGAGGTCCGCGGCCGCGGCCTCATGATCGGCATCGAACTCACCGAGCCCGGCACCGAACAGGCCAACCCGGACGCCGCCGCCGCGGTCCTCGAAGCCGCCCGCGAAGGCGGCCTCCTCATCGGCAAGGGCGGCGGACACAACACCAGCACCCTGCGCATCGCCCCGCCGCTCTCGCTCACCGTCTCCGAGGCCGAGGAAGGCGCGGCCATCCTCGAACAGGCCCTACGCACCCTCTAGTTGGCAGGGGAGAAGTCCCGTGAGCACCCGTACCCTCATCCGGGGCGGTCTCGTCGTGACCGCCGCCGACGAAGTCCACGCCGACGTGCTGATCGAGGACGGCCGCGTCGCCGCCCTCGCCGCCCACGGCTCGGACGCGGCGGCGGTCTGGACCGCCGACCGGACCATCGACGCCACCGACCGCTACGTCCTGCCCGGTGGCGTCGACGCCCACACCCACATGGAACTGCCCTTCGGCGGCACCTCCGCCTCCGACACCTTCGAGACCGGCACCCGCGCCGCCGCCTGGGGCGGCACCACCACCATCGTCGACTTCGCCGTCCAGACCGTCGGCCACAGCCTCCGCGAAGGCCTCGACACCTGGTACGCCAAAGCCGACGGCAACTGCGCCATCGACTACGCCTTCCACATGATCCTCTCCGACGTCAACGAGCACACGCTCAAGGAGATGGACAAACTCGTCCAGGAAGGCGTCACCTCCTTCAAGCTGTTCATGGCCTACCCCGGCGTCTTCTACAGCGACGACGGCCGGATCCTGCGCGCCATGCAGCGCTCCGCCGGCAACGGCGGACTGATCATGATGCACGCCGAGAACGGCATCGCCATCGACGTCCTCGTCGAACAGGCCCTGGCCCGCGGCGAGGCGGACCCCCGCTACCACGGCGAGGTCCGCAAGGCACTCCTCGAAGCCGAGGCCACCCACCGCGCGATCCAGCTGTCCCGGGTCGCCGGCTCGCCGCTCTACGTCGTCCACGTCTCCGCCCAGGAGGCCGTCGCCGAGATCGCCGCCGCCCGCGACAAGGGCCTCCCGGTCTTCGGCGAGACCTGTCCGCAGTACCTCTTCCTCTCCACCGACAACCTCGCGGAACCGGGCTTCGAAGGCGCCAAGTACGTGTGCAGCACGCCCCTGAGGCCCAAGGAGCACCAGGCCGCGCTCTGGCGCGGGCTGCGCACCAACGACCTCCAGGTGGTCTCCACCGACCACTGCCCCTTCTGCTTCACCGGGCAGAAGGACCTCGGCCGCGGCGACTTCTCGAAGATCCCCAACGGCCTGCCCGGCGTGGAGAACCGCATGGACCTCCTCCACCAGGCCGTCGTCGAAGGCCACATCTCCCGCCGCCGCTGGATCGAGATCGCCTGCGCCACCCCGGCCCGGATGTTCGGCCTCTACCCGCAGAAGGGGACGATCGCGCCCGGCTCCGACGCCGACGTCGTCATCTACGACCCGAACGCCCGCCAGACCCTCTCCGCGGCCACCCACCACATGAACGTCGACTACTCGGCGTACGAGGGCAAGGCGATCAGCGGACAGGTCGAGACGGTCCTCTCGCGCGGCGAACTCGTCATCGACCAGCGGAAGTTCACCGGCCGCGCCGGACACGGCGTCTTCACCCCCCGCTCCACCTGTCAGTACCTGAACTAGGAGAACGACGTTGGACTTCGGACTCGTCCTGCAGACCGACCCGCCCGCCTCGGAGGTCGTCGGGCTGATGCGCCGGGCGGAACGCAACGGCTTCCGCTACGGCTGGACCTTCGACTCCGCCGTGCTCTGGCAGGAACCCTTCGTCATCTACAGCCAGATCCTCGAGCACACGACGAAGCTCCACGTCGGCCCGATGGTGACGAATCCGGGGACGAGGACGTGGGAGGTCACCGCCTCCACCTTCGCCACCCTCAACGACATGTACGGCAACCGGACCGTCTGCGGCATCGGCCGCGGCGACTCCGCCATGCGCGTCGCCGGCCGCAAGCCCAACACGCTCGCCCGCCTCGGCGAGGCCATCGAGGTCATCCGCGACCTCGCCGAGGGCCGCGAGGCGCAGGTCGACGGCAACGCGATCCGCATCCCCTGGATCAAGAACGGCAAGCTGCCGGTCTGGATGGCCGCGTACGGCCCCAGGGCCCTCGCCCTCGCCGGCCAGAAGGCCGACGGCTTCATCCTCCAGCTCGCCGACCCCTTCCTCACCGAATGGATGGTCAAGGCGGTTCGGGAGGCGGCGCGGGAGGCCGGCCGCGACCCCGACGCCCTCACCATCTGTGTCGCCGCCCCGGCGTACGTCACGGCGGACGACTCCCCGGAGGCGTTGGCCCACGCCCGCGACCAGTGCCGCTGGTTCGGCGGCATGGTCGGCAACCACGTCGCCGACCTGGTCTCCAAGTACGGCGAGCACTCCGGCATGGTGCCGGAGGAGCTCACCGCGTACATCAAGGACCGGCAGGGCTACGACTACTCCCACCACGGCCGCGCCGACAACCCCGACACCGTCTTCGTCCCCGACGAGATCGTCGACCGCTTCTGTCTCCTCGGCCCCGCCGCCGCCCACATCGAGAAGCTGCGGCACCTCAGGGACCTGGGCGTCGACCAGTTCGCCGTCTACGACATGCACGACAACCGCGAAGGCACCATCGACGCCTACGGCAGCGACATCATTCCCGCGCTGCGCTGACGAAGCCATTCGGTGACCGCCCTATACTTCCGTGGCTCGACAGCTTCTGCGTTGTCGAGCCGCAGAGGGGTACGGGGGCGTGATGGAGCTGCGGGACATCGAGATCTTTCTGGTTCTGGCCGAGGAGTTGCACTTCGGCCGGACCGCCGAGCGGCTTCTGGTCTC
Organism: Streptomyces sp. NPDC037273; assembly: GCF_055603625.1. Taxonomy (NCBI): domain Bacteria; kingdom Bacillati; phylum Actinomycetota; class Actinomycetes; order Kitasatosporales; family Streptomycetaceae; genus Streptomyces; species Streptomyces sp. NPDC037273. Next base: position 777,531 of record NZ_JBVJVO010000002.1, on the reverse strand, counting down.
CCAGGCACGGGTCAGCCAGGCCATCAAGAAGCAGGAACGGCGTATCGGCGCCGCGCTGTTCGAGCGCACCAGCCGCACCGTGCGCCTGACCAACGTCGGACGCCAGCTGCGCGACGACCTGCAGCCGGTCTACGCGGGGCTGCACGAGTCCCTGGAACGCGCCCGGCTGGCCGCTCGCGGTGTCACCGGCAGGCTCCGCGTCGGCATGATGCCGTTCAACGTCGTCGACCTGCACCCCTATTGGAAGGCCTTCCGTTCGCGGTATGCGCACTGGGAGCTGGAGATACGCCAGCTGGCGCTCGACGATCCGTTCGGCCGGCTCCGTGACGACGACATCGACGTCCTCGTCACCTGGCTGCCCGTGGAGGAACCGGATCTCACCGTCGGCCCGGTCCTGTTCACGGACCCCCGAGTCCTCGCCGTGGCCGCCGACCATGAGCTCTCCAGGCGAACGTCGGTGCGGCTGGAGATGTTCGCCGACTTCCAGCACGCCGTCGCACCTGGCATGCCGGATTACTGGGAGGACAGCTACCTGCCCTTCCGTACCTCCCAGGGCCGGCAGATCGAGCGTGGGCGTCAGGTGACCAACCCGGAGGATCTGATCAACAAGGTCGGCATGGGCGAGATCATCCACGGCTTTCCCAGTCACGTCACCCGGCACTGGGGCATGCCGAACATCCGCTGGCTCCCCGTCACGGACCTGCCGGCCCTGTCCTTCGCTCTGGTCTGGCGCACCGAGGCGGAGAACGAGCTGATCGGCGCTCTCGCCGGCACGGTCCGCGAGTTGGGCGCGAAGGGGTTCTGACGCGCCACCACGTCTCGGAGCCGTGGATGCTCGACGTCGCATCGGCTGACGCGTCCATCACCGCTCCCGCGCTCCGATAACCGTCGGGTTATCAATCGACGAACACATCCTGTGTTGATCCGGACACGGCTCTCACGGGAGGCTCGGGGTACCGGAGCAGGCCGCTCGTCCCCCTTCCCACGATGTCCCGCTCCGTCAGGCGTGGCTTCCCGCTGACGGTTCCTGAAGGAACCGGTCATGGCTCATCGGAACCAGGAGTCAGACAGACGTGAGAGACAGGTTCGACATGACGGTGACGTACGCGATGCACGACGCATTGAGAAGAGAGTTGCACTGCCTAGCCCGAGTCACCGCCCATGTCGATCCCGATCCCCGCAAGGTCCTGCGCACTGCCGCGGGCTGGCACCTGTTCCGGACGGCATTGCGGGCGCACCAGACCGCCGAGGACGACGTGCTGTGGCCCTCCCTGCGTCGGGCTCTGTGCGGTCGGCCCCTCTTCTTGGCGCGACTGGAGGCGATCGAGGCCGAGCACGCCGCGCTCGCCGGACTGCTTGAGGTGATCGACCAGTCGCTGGCCGGCCCCGATATCGGCCTCGATCTCTTCGGGGAGCTCACCGGCTCGCTGGTCACCGGTCTGCGCGGACATCTCTGCCACGAGGAGGAGACCGTGCTCCCGGTGGTCCAGGTCACCCTGAGCGGGGAGCAGTGGGAGCGTTTCGAGCGCGTCCACGCCCAGCTGATCGAGGCTGACGCGGCACGCATCCTGCCCTGGCTCCTGGAAGGCGCCGCTGAACGGACCGTGGCCGCCGTTCTGGCGCGGCTCCTGCCCGAGTCCGCACACGATGCGTACACGAATCAATGGCAGCCCGCCTACGCGGTGCTCGACCGGTGGGGTATCGGGGGCACTCCGGCCGGTGTACGGCCCTGACGGACCTTCCGGCCGGCGCACCGGCATGGACCGCCGCCCGGCCTCGAAGTCGAGTTCAAAATCAAGGAGTTCCCATGTGTAGACGCTTCGACGTCGTCGTACTCGGAGCCGGCCCCGGCGGCTACGTCGCCGCCATCCGCGCCGCCCAGCTGGGCAAGCGGGTCGCGGTCGTCGAGGAGAAGTACTGGGGCGGTGTCTGCCTGAACGTCGGCTGCATCCCCACCAAGGCGCTGCTGCGCAACGCCGAACTCGCCCACATCTTCAACCACGAGGCCAAGACCTTCGGCATCAAGGTCGACGGCACCGTCTCCTTCGACTACGGCGAGGCCTTCCGCCGCAGCCGCACGGTCGCGGACGGCCGGGTCAAGGGCGTCCACTTCCTCATGAAGAAGAACGGCATCACGGAGTTCCAGGGACGGGGCACGTTCCTCGACGCGAACACCCTTCAGATCACGGAGGCGGACGGCACCATCCGCACCGTGTCCTTCGACAACTGCGTCATCGCCACCGGCGCCACCCCCCGACTGCTCCCCGGCACCGCCCTGAGCGACCGCGTCGTCTCGTACGAGCAGCAGATCCTGGCGGAGGACGCGCCGAAGTCGATCGTCATCGCCGGCGCCGGTGCGATCGGCATCGAGTTCGCCTACGTGCTGAACAACTACGGCACCAAGGTCACGATCGTCGAGTTCCTCGACCGCATCGCCCCGCTGGAGGACGAAGAGGTCTCGAAGGAGCTGGCGAAGCAGTACCGCAAGCTCGGCATCGACGTCCTCACCTCGACCCGCGTGGAGGCCATCGACGAGTCCGGCCCGCAGGTCCGCGTCACGGTCACCGGCAAGGACGGCGTGCAGAAGGTCCTGGAGGCCGACAAGGTCCTGCAGGCCATCGGTTTCGCCCCGAACGTCACCGGCTACGGCCTTGAGGCCACCGGCGTCGCGCTCACCGAGCGCGGTGCGATCGACGTCGACGGCCGCTGCCGCACCTCGGTGCCGCACATCTACGCCATCGGCGACGTCACCGCGAAGCTGATGCTCGCGCACACCGCCGAGGCCATGGGCGTCATCGCGGCCGAGACCATCGGGGACGCCGAGACGATGGAGCTCGACTACCCCATGATCCCGCGCGCGACGTACTGCCAGCCGCAGATCGCCAGCTTCGGCTGGACCGAGGCGCAGGCCCGCGAGAAGGGCTTCGACGTCAAGGTCGCCAAGTTCCCGTTCGTCGCGAACGGCAAGGCGCACGGTCTGGGCGACGCCACCGGCTTCGTCAAGATCATCGCCGACGGCACCCACGGCGAGATCATCGGCGCCCACCTGATCGGCCCGGACGTCACCGAGCTGCTGCCCGAGCTGACCCTGGCCCAGCAGTGGGACCTCACCGTCCACGAGGTCGCCCGGAACGTCCACGCCCACCCGACGCTGGGCGAGGCCGTGAAGGAAGCGATCCACGGCATCGCCGGACACATGATCAACCTCTGAGTCGAACCCCCGCGCGCACCGCGCGGATTCGAAGCGCGTCACCATCCAACAAGCGAGACGTAACGTCTCGCTCTTCGAGGCAGGAGTGTCATGAAGGTTCTGCTCACCGGTGCCACCGGCTACATAGGCTCCGTCGTCACCGACCATCTCGCCGCCGCCGGCCACCGGATCGTCGCGCTCACCCGGGGTGCCGAGCCGCAGCCAGGCCGGGCCTGGCACGCCCAGCTGGTCGGCGACACCACCGACCCGGCCTCGCTCGCCGATGCGGTGACCCCCGACATCGAGGCCGTGATCCACCTGGCCCCGCCGAGCGGCGACGCCGCCACCGACACCGCCGTCATCGAGGCGCTCGCCACTCCGCTGCGTGGCACCGGCCGCCCCTTCGTCTACACGAGCGGCGTCTGGGTCCTCGGTGCCACCGGCGACGCCCAGGAGGTCGGCGAGGAGACACCGGTCAACCCGGTCGACCTCGTCGGCTACCGCCCGCGGATCGAGCGGCGGGTGCTGGCCGAGGCCGCCGAAGGCGTGCGCGCGGTCGTCGTCCGGCCCGGCATCGTGTACGGCCGCGGCGGCGGCATCCCCGCCATCCTGGTCGACCGGGCCCGCCTGCGGGGGGTGCCCGAGTACTACGGCGAGGAGGGCGTGCGCTGGCCGACCGTGCATGTGGACGACCTGGCCGAGCTGTTCGTGGCCGCCGTCGAGCGGGCCGAGGCCGGCACCGTCTGGCACGGCGTCGGCGAGTCGGCCATCCCGGTCCGTGACCTCGCCCGCGCCGCCGGCCGCGCGGCCGGCGTGCTCGCCGCCCCGCGGGCGGTGCCGGTGGAACAGGCCGCCGAGCTCTTCGGCCCGCTCTTCGCGGACGCGCTCGCCCTCGACCAGAGCGTCAGCGGCGCCGCCGCCCGCGGCGCCCTCGGCTGGCAGCCGGGGCGACCGGGCGTGGTGGCCGAGCTGGTGTCGGGCTCGTACCGACCCGTCGAGGTGTTCGGCGCCCCCGAAGGGCTGGAGACCGCCACCGAGGTGACCGCCATACGCCGTCTCGTGGCGGAGGTCGAGCACGCGCAGCAGAACGAGCTGGTCGACCGGTTCCTGAGCGTCTTCCGCCGGGAGGACCCGGTGTGGACCACCGGCCATGGCAAGCGGCTCTCGGGCTTCGAGGAGATCGCGGCCTTCACCCGGAAGGTGCTCCCCGGTGCGATGGCCGAGTTCACCGCCGTCTACGACGTCGAGCGCGTGCTGTTCCTGCGCCCGGACGTCGCCGCGGTGAACGTCCGCCAGCAGCCGGTCCGACGCGACGGCACCCGGATCGCCGACCGGCCCGAGGGCCGCCCGTTCTACATCCTGGTCAAGGAGAACGGCGCCTGGCGTGTCGGCGCCGCCCAGAACACCGTCGCGGTCGACTGACGGGCACTGGGCATCGCGGATCGCCGCGGGACCCACGACATCGTCAGTCACGCTCACCTTGAGGGTGAGGCGTCCGGAAGAGGGGAGGAGCGTCGATGGCCGACGCGGTCCAGGCAGGTGCCGTCGGCTGGGGGCCGGCCGGTCTCAGCGGTCGGGACCACGAACGAGAGGTCCTCGACGGGCTCTTGACGGGAGCCCGGGAGAGTCGGGGCGGGGCCGTGGTGCTTCTCGGGGAGGCCGGGTCGGGCAAGACCGCACTGCTCGACCGGTGTGCCTCGGCGGCCGCGGACGGGGCCCGGCTCTTGCGGTGCACGGGTGTCCAGTCGGAGGCGGAGCTGCCGTACGCCGGTCTGCAGGTGCTCCTCAGGGGCACCCTGGACCGGGTCGGAGGCCTGTCGGAGCGTCAGTCGCAGGCGCTGCGCGGGGCGATGACGCCGGATGACGCGCCCGCCGGGGACCGTTTCCTGGTCGGGGCGGCGACGCTGGGCCTGCTCGACGAGCTGGCCGAGGAACGTCCGGTCGTGGTCCTGGTCGACGACGCGCACTGGCTGGACCTGGAGACCGTGGACACGCTGCTGTTCGCGGGCCGCCGGCTCGGCAGGGGGCGGGTGGCCATGGTGTTCGCCGCGCATGAGGACGCGGCGGCCTTCGACGGTGCGCCGGGCCTGCCGATGCTGCACCTCGGGCCGCTGACCGACGAGGAGGCGGCGGCTCTCCTGGCCGGCCGGGCGCCCGATCTGCATCCCGCCGTGAGCAGCCGGATCCTCGGGCTCGCACAGGGTAATCCGCTCGCCCTGGTCGAGCTCGTGGGGGCTCTGACGGCGGCCCAGCGGGACGGGAGCGAGCCGTTGGACGCGCGGGAGATCGCCGTGTTGCCGGCCTCGTGGCGGGTGCGGCGGATCTTCGACGAGCGGATCCGGGCGCTGCCCGCGCCGACCCGTCTGCTGCTGACCGTCGCCGCGGCGGACGACACCGGTGACGTGGCGCTGCTGGTGGCGGCGGGGGAACGGGTGGGCGCGGTCGCCGGGGACCTCGGGCCGGCGGAGGCGGCGGACCTGGTGCGGGTGTCCGGGCGCCGACTGGTGTTCCGGCATCCGCTTGTACGGGCCGCCGCGTACCAGGGGGCGATGCTGGTCGATCGGACGGCCGCGCACCGGGCGCTCGCCGAAGCGGCGCCGACCGCCGGGGACGTGGGTCGCCGGGCCTGGCACCTGGCCGCGGCGACCGTCGGCTACGACGAGGAGGTCGCCGCCGAACTGGACCGCACCGCCGAGCTGTTCCGCTCGCGGGGCGGCCGGGCCGCGGTCGCCGCCGCCTATCGGCGGGCCGCGCGGTTGACCGAGGACCAGGAGGCCCGGTCGCTGCGGCTGGCCGCCGCGTCCGCCGCCGCGGCCGAGGCCGGACAGGCGGAGCTCGCGAGGACGCTGGCCGACGAGGCGGGGCCGGTGAGCAGTCCTCCGGCCATCGCCCGGCTCGCCAGCGTCCGGGCGGCGCTCGAACAGGGGCAGGGCCGGGCGGAGTCGGCGCGGTCGCTGCTGGTCGATGCGATGCCCGAGGTGACGGCGTACCGCCCCGGGATGGGGGCGTGGCTGCTGTTCGAGTCGGCCGCCTTGGCCTGGGACGCGCCGGACCCGGTCGCGGCAGCCCGCGACACCCGGGCGCGGGTGGCCGGTCTGGACTTCGGAGGTCATCCCGTGCACCGGGGCGCGGCCGGGGTGCTCGACACACTGGCGGGTGATCCGGTGAGCGGGGCGGCGGCGGTACGGGAGTTCGCCGCGTACGTCGTGCGGACCCGGCAGGAGCGCAGCCTGACCGATCAGGTGCGACTGCACGGCTGGGACATGCTGCTCGGCGAATACCGCACGGTGCACGACGAGGCCGTGGCCCTGGAGCTGGAGTGCCGTGCGGAGGGCGCGGTCGGGGTGCTGCCCAGGGTGCTGCTGCGGCTGGCGCGGCTGCGGCTGTTCCTGGGCCGGCACCGGGACGCGTACACGACGGCGGTCGAGGGTCTGGAGATCGCCTGCGACACCGGCCAGCGCCATCTCGCCTCGATGCTCAGCGGCGTCCTGGCGGTGCTGGCCGCGCTCGACGGGGAAGGGCCGGGCCTCGGGGAGGGGCCGGGAAGGGTCCCCGGCGGGCCGGGCGGCAGGGGCCTGCCGGGCAGCCGGGAGGGTCTCGGCGCGCGGCCGGGGCGTGACCTGTGCCTCGATGTCGCGCCGGTCCCGATCTGGGGGACCAGGGCGCAGGGTTTGCTCGATCTCGGGCTCGGCCGCTACGACCGGGCGCTGCCGGGTTTCGCCGCCCTTACCGGAGGCCCGCACCGGCACCTCATGGTCTCCGTGCACAGCCTGCCCGACCAGGTGGAAGCCGCCGTCCGGACCGGCCGGGCCGCCGACGCCGGACAGGCCGCCGAACGCTTCGCGCGCTGGGCGGGAGCCACGGGGGCCGCGTGGGCGGGGGCGGTGGAGCTGCGCTGCCGCGCCCTGCTCGCCGCGGACGACGCCATGGCGGAGGAGTTCTACGAGCGGGCGCTCGCCGCCCACCAGGGGGACGGCCGGTCGTTCGAGGAGGCGCGCACCCGGCTCCTGTACGGGGAGTGGCTCCGCAGGGTGAAACGCCGGGCCGCCGCCCGGGAGGCGCTGACCGTGGCGTTGGAGTCGTTCGAGCGGATGCCGGCGGCCGCGTGGGCGGACCGGGCCCGAACGGAGCTGCGGGCCGTCGGTGCCGTCCCGGCCGTACCGGTGGCGGGCACGGAGCCCGTGGGCCGGCTGACCGCGCAGGAGCTGCGGGTGGTCCGGTTGGCGGCGACCGGCCTGAGCAACCGGGACATCGGCGCGCGCCTGTTCCTGAGCCCGCGGACGGTCGGCTACCACCTGTCCAACGCCTACCCGAAGCTCGGCGTGACGTCCCGGGCCGCGCTGGGGGCGCTCGACCTGGGCTGACGTCCCGTCGAGCAGGTCGACCCCGGCGCCCTGTCACGTACGAACGCCGGTACGACACCAGGTCGTTCGACGGATCCGCGGGGCCGGGCGCGTTTCCTACCGTCTCTCTCGTTCGGGAAAGCATTCCGCATGGGAGGGTTCATGAAGGTTCTGGTGCTCGGTGCCACCGGTTACATCGGCTCCGCGGTGGTGTCGCGACTGACCCTGGAGGGTCACGACGTGGTGGCCCTGGTCAAGGACGCGGGCGCACCGCATCCGGGCGGGTCGGCGCGGGTCGGTGACCTGGCCGACCCGGCGTCGTTGCGGGCGGCGGTGACGGACGACGTGGACGCGGTGGTGAACCTGGCCACGCCCACCGGCGACGAGGCCGTGGACACCGCCGCCCTGGAGGCGCTGCTCGCGCCGCTGCGCGGCACGGGCCGGGCGTTCGTCTACACCAGCGGCGTGTGGGTGCTCGGTGCCACCGGGGACGCCCCGCTGACCGAGGACGCCGCCACCGATCCGATCGCGATCGTCGGCTACCGGCCGCGGATCGAGCAGCGGGTGCTGGCCGCCGCCGAGGCCGACGTGCGGGCCATGGTGATTCGCCCGGGCATCGCGTACGGGCGAGGCGGCGGCATCCCCGCCCTGATGACCGGCTGGGCCCGGGAGCACGGCACGGGCCGCTACGTCGGGCCGGTCACGACCCGTTGGCCGATGGTGCACGTCGACGACCTCGCCGAGCTGTACGCCCTCGCGCTGACCAAGGGGCAGTCGGCTGACCTCCTGCACGGCGTGGCGTGGGAGTCCGTCCCCGCGGCCGCGATCGCGGCGGCCGCCGACAGCGCCGCGGGCGGCACCGGCCGGGCCGAGTCGTGGCCGCTCGCGGAAGCCGCCGAGGCGCTCGGAGCGCCGTTCGCCGAGGCGCTCGCGCTCGACCAGGTGGTGTCGGGACGGCGCGCCGTCGAGGAGCTGGGCTGGCGGCCGAGCCGCCCGTACGTCCTCACCGAGCTCGCCGGAGGCAGCCGTGGCTGACACCGCCGTCCTGGCACCTCCGATCTGCCGTACCTGTGGCACCCAGTACGCCTCCGACCGTCCGGACTGCCCGGTCTGCCTGGACGAGCGCCAGTACGTGAGCCCGGCCGGCCAGCGGTGGACGACGCTCGCCGAGTTGCGCGAGGAGGGCCACACCGGCCGCTTCGAGGAAGAGGGCCCCGGCGTGCTCGGCGTCGGCGTCACTCCCCAGTTCGCCATCGGCCAGCGGGCCCTGCTGCTGCGCACCGCCGCCGGCAACGTCCTCTGGGACTGCGTGCCGTACCTCGACGACGCCATGGTTCGGGCCATCGAGGAACTCGGCGGCATCGACCACATCGCCATCAGCCACCCCCACTTCTACTCCTCGATGGTGGAGTGGGCCCACGCCTTCGACGCCCCGGTCCACCTCCACGAAGCCGACCGCCAGTGGGTGGGCCGCCCGGACCCGGCCGTGCGCTTCTGGAACGGTCGCACGCTCCAGCTCACCGACGAGGTGACCCTGATCAACCCGGGCGTGCACTTCCCCGGCAGCGCGATCCTGCACTGGAGCGCGGGCGACGGGGCGCTGTTCACCGGAGACGTCGTCAACGTCTGCCCGGACAACCGCTGGGTCACCCTCATGTACAGCTACGCCAACCACATCCCGGAGCGCCCCCACGCGGTCCGCGCCGCCGCGGACCAGCTCGCCGACTACCGCTTCGAGCGGATCTACGGCGCCTGGTGGCACCGGGTCGTCGCCTCGCACGGCAACGAGGTTCTGGCCCGGTCCGTGGAGCGCTACCTCCGCTTCGGGACGGAACAGGAGGCCCGAAGGTAGGATGATCTTGCCGGCAGGCGCGGTCGGCCCTTGGGGGATGTGGTGGGTGAGCGGCTCAGCTTCGGGATACTCGGCCCGCTTTCGGTCGCCGCGGGCAGGCGTACGGTCTCGGTGGGGGGTGCGCGGCTGCGGACGGTGCTGGCCCTGCTGCTCCTGAGCCCCGGACGGGTCGTGCCGACGGACACCCTGGTGCACGCCGTGTGGAACGACCGGCCGCCGGCCAGCGCGCGCACCCAGATCGCCATCGTCATCGCGGCCCTGCGCAAGGCGTTCAAGAGCGAGGGGGTGGCGGAAGAGGTCATCGTCACCGAGCACCCCGGCTACCTGCTGCGGACCGAAGGCCATGACCTCGACAGCGTCACCTTCACCGCTCTGGTCGCGGACGCCGAGGCCGCCGTCCGCGAGCGGCGCCCCGCCGACGCCGCGCGCTGCTATGCCGAGGCGCTCGCCCTGTGGCGGGGGCCCGCGCTGGCCGGGGTCGCGGGGCAGCAGGTGGAGGACGAGGCGGCCCGCTGGGAAGAGGTCCGCATCCACGCCCAGGAGGCCTGGACGGGCGTGCGCCTGGATCTGGGGCAGCATCGTGTGCTGCTGCCCGAACTGGCCGCGACCGTACGGGATCATCCGCTGCGCGAGCGCGCGCAGTACCACCTCATCCTCGCGCAGTACCGCTCCGGACGCCGGGCGGAGGCGCTGGAGACCTTCCGGGACGCACGGCGCACGTTCATCGACGAACTCGGCATGGAACCGGGCCCCGAACTCCAGGATCTGCACGACGCGATCCTGCGGGACGCCCCCGCCCTGGGGGTGGCGGAGCCGGCGGCGCCGGTGGTGAGCCGTCCCGTGGTCCCGTCCGAACTGCCCGCCGACGTACCGGCGTTCGCGGGCCGGGAGGAGGAACTTGCCGCCCTGGACACGTTGGTGGAGGCCCGGAACGACGACCGAAGGACACCCGGCGTCGGCCTGATCACGGGCGTCGCCGGCGTCGGCAAGACCGGCCTGGCCGTCCGCTGGGCGCACCGGGCCACGAGGCACTACCCGGACGGCAGTCTCTTCGCCGACCTCCGCGGATACGACGAGCACCACGCCCCGACCGCCGCCGGCGAGATCCTCAGCCGCTTCCTGCGCTCCCTCGGAGTCGCCGGTGAGGCCGTCCCCGACGGGTTGGAGGACCGGATCGCGCTGTACCGCAGCATGCTGGCCGACCGCCGGGTGCTGCTCGTGCTCGACAACGTCCGCACGCCGGAGCAGATCCGGCCGCTGCTGCCGGGCGGCGGAGGCTGCACCGTCCTGGTCACCAGCCGGGAACAGCTGGAGCAGCTGGTGACCTGGCCGCCGTCCGCGCGGATCCACCTCGGGCTGCTGCCCGAGGACCGCTCCCTCGAACTGCTCGGCGGCATCGTCGGCGAGGCCAGGATCCTCGGCGCGCCCGCGGACTCGGCACGCCTGGTCGAGCTGTGCGACCGGCTGCCGCTCGCGCTGCGCATCGCCGCCGCCCGGCTCGCCTCCAAGCCGCACTGGTCGGTACGCCACCTGGTCACCCGGCTCAGCGACGAGCGGCGCCGACTGGACGAGCTCAGCCAGGGCGAGCTGCAGGTCCGGGCCGGCTTCGCGCTCAGCTACCGCTACCTCGACCGGGAGGCGGCCCGCCTCTACCGCCTCCTTGGGCTGCTCGCCGTACCGGACTTCACCGCGTGGGTCGGGGCCGCGCTCCTGGACCGCGACGTACGGGAAGCGGAGCGGCTCATCGAGCACCTCGTGGACGCGCAGTTCCTGGACGTCGCCGGGATCGACGCCACCGGCCGGCTGCGCTACCGCTTCCACGACCTGATGCGGCTGTACGCGGGCGAGCTGGCCCGGGACGAGGAGTCCGAGGCGGACCGGCTGGCCGCCTGCGACCGGTTCTTCCGGACCTGCCTGACCCTCGCCGAACTGGCGTACCGGCGTGAGGAGGGCGGGGACTACGACACGGTGCACGGCGATGTGCCGCGCAGGGAGATCGAACCCGCCCTGGTGGAAGAGCTGCTGGCGAGCCCGATGGAATGGTTCGAGGCCGAACGGCTCACCCTGGTCGCGGTCGTGGGGCAGTCCGCCGGGCTGGGCATGGCGGAGCTGGCCTGGGACCTCGCCCTGTGCCTCCAGGTGCTCTTCGAGGCGCGCAACTACGTGGAGGACTGGCGTTCGTGCAGCGAGCAGGCCCTCGCGGCCGCCATCGGCACGGAGGACGCCCGGGGGCAGGCCGCCATGCACCTGCAGCTGAGTGCGATCGACCTGAGGCTGCGCAACGTGCATGAGGCGTCCGACGGGGCCGAGACCGCCCTGGCGCTCTTCCGGAAGGCAGGCGACGCACACGGCGCGGCGCTCGTGCTCGGCCACCTCGGGCTCATCGACCGGATCAGGGGCGACCACGAGCGGGGCGCGCGCCGGCTGCGGGAAGCCCTGCCGGCGCTCCGGAAGACGGGCGATCTCGCCGCCCAGTCGTACGTGCTGCAGAACCTGGCCCAATTCGAGCTCGACGAGGGCAGGCCGCACGAGGCCCTGGAACTGAGCCGGCAGGCCGTCGCGGTCTGCCAGGGCATCGGCGTCGAGGGGCGCAGCGTGGCGATGGCCTCCTACCGACTGGGCAGTGCCTATCTGGCGCTGGGACGCCTCGGGCCCGCCGAGGAGGCCTTCGGCACGGCCGTCCGCATCGTCAAGGAGAAGTCCGACCTGCTCGGTGTCGCGCACGTGCTGTTCGGACTCGCGGAGACCCGGCGCGCGGCCGGAGCGGCGGAGGCGGCCGAGCAGCTCTACCTGGAGGCGCTGGACGGCGTACGACGCCACAACAGCGCCCTGATCGAGGGGCAGATCAGGTTCGGCCTCGGCCGGCTCCACCACGCTGCCGGCCGCCCCCGGGAGAGCCGACTGCACCTGACCGCGGCACTCGACGTGTTCCGCGTGATCGGCTCCCCGCCATGGGAGGAGAAGGCGGTCCGCGCACTGGAAGCGGTGGGCACGGCCGAAACCGCCTAACCGCTTGATAACAGGCTGATAAGGCCGGTTCCTAACGTCGCAGACGAGAAAGCCCACCAGGGGCCCAAGAGTTCCGGAGTCTTCGATGCCCCCTTCCGTCGGCGTGCCCCGCCGTGCGGCCTTGGAACCCGGAGCCGCGTGATGCGGTTCCACCACCGTGACGGCACCGCCGTCCACCTCGGCCACTGCGTCGACGTACAGCCGGCCGACACCCTGGAGGACATCACCGCCCGGCTCGCGGCGCACGCCGAGCCGATCCGCCAGGCCACCGGTGAGCCGGTCGTCCGCATCGGCCTGTGGCTGCCGGCGGGCACGGCGGCGGCCCTCGCGGCCGACCCGGCCGCCGTCGCCCGGCTCCGCCGCGAGCTCACCGCTCGGGGACTGGAGACCGCGACCCTCAACGGCTCCCGCTACCGGGCCTTCCACGCCCCCGTGGTGAAGCGGGCGGCGTACTACCCGGACTGGTCCGAGCCCGCCCGACTGGACTACACCCTGAACCTGGCCCGGATCCTGGCCGGGCTGCTGCCCGACGAAGCCGGGCGCGGCTCCGTGTCGACGCTGCCACTGGCCTGGCGCACCGCCTGGTCGCGGACCCGGATGGCGGCGGCGATGCGGCAGTTGGACGCGCTCGCCACCGGGCTCCGGCGGACAGCGGCGGAGACCGGACGGACCGTCCGTGTCGCCGTCGAGCCCGAGCCCGGCTGTGTCGCCGCGACCACCGGGCAGGCTGTCGAGCTGCTCAAGGACGCCGACCACGACTGGATCGGTCTCTGTCTGGACGCGTGTCACCTCGCCGTCGCCCACGAGACCCCGGGCACCGCCGTCGCCCGCCTGCTGACGGCCGGGCTCCCGGTGGTGAAGGCCCAGGCGTCCACCGCCCTGGAGGCCCCGGAACCGGTCGACCCCGGTGTACGGGAGGCGCTGGCGGCCTTCACGGACGCGCGCTTCCTGCACCAGACGGGAGAGGCCGGGCCCGGCGGCCGCGAACCCCTCGGCTCCGACGACCTGGGGCCCGCCCTCGCCGGCGCCCTGCCCGGAGTCGCACCGTGGCGGATCCACCACCACGTGCCGCTGCACGAGGAGCCCGCCGCGCCACTGACCTCCACCCGGGGAGTGCTGCGCGACACCCTGCGGGCGCTCTTCGCGGGTGACCGCGCCGTCACCGACCACGTGGAAGTGGAGACATCCACCTGGTCCGCGCTCCCCGAGCACCGCAGACCGGCCGACGCGGCCGGACGTGCCCGGGCCGTCGCCGCCGAACTCGCCTGGACCGCACGGGAGCTGGCAGCGGCGGGCCTGACGCGCGAGCTCCCCGGCACACCACCCTCACCCACCATCGAAAGGACAGGTCGCACATGAGGACCGAGACGAACCATCTCCACGGACGGAGCGGCGCCGGATCCGCGGACTTCGCGCTGCGCCTCGACGGCGTCGTGAAGGAGTACGGAAAGGCGGGCCGCGCCGTCCGCGCCCTCGACGGGGTCACGGTCGGCATCGAACGCGGTTCGTTCACCGCCGTCATGGGCCCCTCCGGCTCCGGGAAATCGACCTTCCTGCACTGCGCCGCAGGCCTCGACAGACCCTCCGGCGGCTCCGCCTTCATCGGCGACACCGAGCTCGGCGGAATGAACGAGACCCAGCTGACGGAGCTGCGGCGCAAGCGCGTCGGCTTCGTCTTCCAGGCCTTCAACCTCATCCCGGCACTGTCCGTACGGGAGAACGTCGAGCTGCCGCTGCGCCTGGCCGGCGAGCGCCTCGACCCCGCGTGGCTCGAAGAGATCCTGACCCGCGTGGGCCTGGCCGGCCGGGCCGCCCACCGGCCCGCCGAGCTGTCCGGCGGCCAGCAGCAGCGGGTCGCGATCGCCCGCGCCCTGATCACCCGTCCCGACGTCGTCTTCGGCGACGAGCCCACCGGCGCCCTCGACACCATGACCGCCAAAGCGATCCTCTCCCTGCTGCGGTCGTGTGTCGACGAGACCGGGCAGACGGTGGTCATGGTCACCCACGACCCCGTCGCCGCCTCGTACGCCGACACCGTCCTCTTCCTCGCCGACGGCCGGATCGTCGACCGGATGCAAGCCCCCACCGCCGACCGCGTCGCCGACCGCATGACGCACCTGGGAGCGTGGGCCTGATGCTGCGGTACGCCCTGCAGACCCTGCGCGCCCGCAAGGGCGGATTCACCGGAGCGTTCCTCGCGCTCTTCTGCGCCGCCGCGCTCGTCACGGCCTGCGGCATCCTGCTGGAGACGGGGCTCCGAGGGACCATCGGCAGCGAGCGGTACGCCGGCTCCCCGGTGATCGTCGCCGGCGACCAGAACGTCCACCAGGTCACGGTCGAGCGGAAGGGCGACAAGGTCAAGACAAAGGACAAGGCCAAGCCCCTCTCCGAGCGCGTCTGGCTGCCCGCCGGCACCGTCACCACGCTCGCCGCACTACCGGGCGTACGGGCCGTGGTGCCCGAGGTCACCTTCCCGGCGTACGCGGTCACCCCCTCGGGCCAGGTCGTCCCGGGCGTCGACGGCAAGGCGTCGTACGGACACGCCTGGACCTCGGCGCCCCTGACCCCCTTCAACCTGGTCGAAGGCGCCGCCCCGGCGGCGGCGGACGAGGTCGTCGTCGACCGCGAACTGGCCGCACGGACCGGCCTGAAGCCCGGCGCGCGGCTGACCGTCCAGTCGACCGAAGCCCCTCGCGCGTACCGCGTCACCGGCATCGCGGCACCCTCCGGCGGCGACCTCGGACAGCAGACCTCGCTGTTCTTCACGGACACCGAGGCCGAGCGGCTGTCCCGGCACCCCGGCCAGGTGATGGCCGTCGGCGTCCTGCCCGAGCCCGGCGTCTCCACGACGGAGCTCGCGGCCCGGGTCTCCCAGGCCCTCGACGGCACCACCGCCCAGGTGGTCACGGGCGGCGAGCGAGGCCCGGTCGAGTTCCTCGACGCGGCCAAGGCCCGGATCAAGCTGGTCTCCATGGGCGGCGCCATCGGGGGTACGTCGCTGCTCGTCGCGATCCTCGTCGTCGTCGGCACCTTCGCCCTCACGATCCAGCAGCGCCACCGCGAGCTGGCCCTGCTCCGCGCCGTCGCGGCGACGCCCCGGCAGATCCGCCGGCTGATCGGCAGCGAGGCGCTCATCGTCGGCGCCCTCGCCGGAGTACTCGGCTCGGTCACCGGTCTGCCCGTCGCCCACTGGCTGCACGGCGAGTTCGTCGGCTTCAAGGCGATTCCGGAGACCCTCGAAGTGACCTTCGGCGTCTTCCCGTTCTTCGCCGCCATCGGGGCGTCCCTCCTGGGCGCCTGGGCAGCCGCGCGGATCTCGGCCCGCCGCACCGCCCGCATCCGACCCGCGGAGGCCCTGTCCGAGGCGGCCATGGAGCAGCGCACCTTCTCCTGGGGCCGGGTCGGCGCCGGGCTCGCGTTCCTGACCGGCGGTGTCGTCCTTCTCGTGGTCCTCTCCGCCCTGCGCAGCGAGCCCGCCGCCACCCCTGTGACCTTCCTGTCGGTCGTGGTGCTCGCGGTGGCCGTCTCCCTGCTCGGGCCGCTCCTCGTACGGAGCGCGGTGGGCGTACTCGGGATCCCGCTGCGGATCTCCCGGGTCGGCGGCCACCTGGCCACGGCCAACGCCCGCGCCCACACCAAACGGCTGGCCGCGGCCGTCACTCCGCTCACCCTGCTGATCGGCATGGCCTGCACGGTGTTCTTCGTCCAGACCACCATGGGCGCGGCCGCCACCGCCCAGGCCCGCGCGGGCAGTAAGGCGGAATGGGTCGTGGGCTCGTCCGGACCAGGCGTGCCCGCGCAGGCCGGCGAACGCCTCCGCCGGGTCCCCGGCGTGACGGCGGTGACCGAGATCGTCCGTACGTCCGTACGCGTCGGCCTGGCGAAGTACCCGGCCCAGGGCGTCTCGACCGACGGCCTGAGCCGCACCTGGGACCCGGCCGTCACGGCAGGCAGCCTGGACGCCTTCGGCCCGAGGAGCGTCGCGCTCAGCGAACTCGCCGCCGACGCCCTCGGCAAGAAGCCGGGTGACGAGCTGACACTGACCCTCGGCGACGGCACCGAGACCGACCTCACCGTCGCGGCCGTGTACGAACGCGGGCTCGGCTTCGGCGACGTGACGATGGCCCACTCGCTCGTCTCCCGGCACGTCGACAACCCGCTGGCCTCAGCCCTGCTGGTGAAGACCCGGGACGGAAGCGCACCCGGCCGGGCGGAGCTGCGCACGGCGCTCGGCGCCCTCCCCGGGGTCGCCGTTCTCGACCGCGACGAGGCCGACGACCTGCAGGCGGAGGTCCAGCAGTCCAACGCCGAGGTGAACTACGTCGCGATGGGACTGATCATCGCCTTCACCGCCATCGCCGTGGTCAACACCCTGGCGATGTCGGTCTTCGACCGCCGACGGGAGTTCGCCCTCCTCCAGCTCATCGGCACCACCCGGCGCCAGGTGAGGCGCATGCTCCGCATCGAGACGGCCCTGGTGGTGCTCATCGCCACCACGCTGGGGAGCGGCATCGCGTTCGCCGTGCTCACAGCCTTCAGCATCGGCATGACGGGCTCGGCCTCCCCTGCCGTCGACGGCCGGATGTACCTCGCCACCCTGGGCTTCGCCACCCTGCTCACGGCCCTGGCCACCCTGATTCCCGGCCACCTCGCCCTCGCCGGCCGCCCCGCGGACGCCATCGGCTCCCGCACCTAGCGGCGGGACCGGCGTCCGGCCCGCCTCAGCACCGGCAGCCCACGCGCCGGCCGATGGCTGACCGGCCCTCCCGGTCACCCCGCCCCGGCGAGGCCATCGAGGTCATCCGCACCCTCAAAGCCGCCTTCGCCCGGTTGCCGGCCGAAGCTGAGACGTCTCAGCTTCGGCCGCGCCCCCCGTCGACCGTCGCAGGCCAGCGGTGGTGGGACGGGTGGGACGGCCGTGGGACACAGTGACAGCAGGTCCGCCACGCCCCGGCGGCGGCTAGAGTCCTGGCCCAGTGATCGTCACCGAACAGGGGAACGTCGATACGGCTGCAGCACCTCCGACACGGGGTGTGGTGCGTGCAGCACAGCATCAACTGCTACCTGAACCACAACGGCTCGGCCTCTCGCGGGAGCGCGCCGTACTGGTCGCCGGATCGCCGGATCGCCGGATCGTCGGACGAGGACGGCCAGCGGGGCCGAGTACCAGCCAAGCCCCGGCATGTACTGCGCCTACACACCGGGCCTGCCGTGCCCCCCCCGCGAGTCATCCGAGTCATCTCTCACCGAAGGGTCATCATGATCAAGAAGTCGATCGGCCGCGCCTTTGCCGCGGCCACCGCCGTCCTGCTCTCCACTGCCGCCCTGGCCGGCACCGCGAACGCCGCGCCCGGTGTGCCCTACCTCGGTTACGGCCGCACCACCTCCGGCACCGGGGTGTGGTGCGTGCAGCACCTGGTCAACGACTTCCTGCGGCTGGACGGCCGGACGACGATCAACGAGGACGGCCAGTGGGGCCCGCAGACGGATTCCGCCGTGCGGTACTTCCAGGAACGCGTCCTCGGCAGCAGCCAGGCCGATGGCATCGTCGGCCCGATGACGGGCTCCAAGCTGATGAACGTCGACTGGACCGACCCGTACGCCGGTCCCAGCGGCCACTGCCTGCCGTACGTCCCGACCTACTGACCGACACCCGGCCGCGAGGCGCTGGTGTCCAGGACCCGCGGCCGCCGGTCGGGCGAGCACCAAGTGCTCGATCCGGACCAGCAGCAGTACATCATTCCCGCGCTCAACGCCTGAACCGGCCCTTGCCGCCCGGCCCTTCCGCGTTCCCGCGCGGGATGGTCACGTGGCGACGGAGGTCGCTTCGGCGTTCGCGCGGAGGATCTCGCGGGCCTGCGTCGCTGTCCGGCCCAGACTCTCGGAGACGAAGTCGAGGACCTGAACGATGTTCCTGAGGCGCGCGGCGGCGCGGCTGTGGGAGCCGAGGACACCGATGCCTTGGCGCGCGGTGTCGACGAGATGGGCGGTGGAGCGGGCGGCCGCCATCATCGTCCGGTACCAGACCTCGTCGTCGACGGTGTAGCGCTCGCGGCGACGTTCGCCACGTTCTCGACGGATGAGGCCCTGGCTGTCGAGGAACGCGACCGCCTTGGAGACGGATGCCGGGCTGACCTGGAGGTGCCGGGCGAGTTCGGCCGCGGTGAGGCTGCCGGCCTCGGCGAGGGTGAGGCAGGCCATGACGCGGGCCATCATCGCGGGCAGGCCCATGGCCACAAGCACACCGGTGAGCGTCTCCTCGTACTCACGCACGGCTTCGATGCCGCCTCCGTGGGCCGACGGGCGCGACCGCGGACCTTGGGGAGTACCGCGCCCTCGGCGGCGGGCCCGGCGTTCGGTGGCGCGGTGGGCCAGGTCGGAGCGGTAGACGGTGGGCCCGCCGTTGCGCATCACCTCCCGTGTGATGGTCGAGGCCGGACGGTCGAGACGCCTGGCGATCTCCGCGTAGGCGAGACCGTCGGCCAACCCCAGCGCGATCAGCCGCCGTTCCTGTTGAGTGAGCCTGCCTCCCGGCACCGCGGTCCCCCTTCTCGTTCCCTGAGGCACCGAACCTAGCGTCCACGACCCACTCAATGCAACGCGCGGCGACGTCTTCGTTGCGTTGAGCTGCAACCTATTGCAACGATTGAGCTGCAACTGCCTGCGCTAATGAGCCCAGATCGTAAACTTGATGTTGTGTATTTCATGAAGGCAACGTAGCGTTTCGGTCACCGGAAACGGTGATAGGCTGAGGTCGCCCACGCCGACGCCGTCCTGCGGATCGAGGCGCCGGAGGCCTCGCTCAGGCGGACGC
The DNA here is from genome assembly GCF_055603625.1 of Streptomyces sp. NPDC037273. NCBI lineage: Bacteria > Bacillati > Actinomycetota > Actinomycetes > Kitasatosporales > Streptomycetaceae > Streptomyces > Streptomyces sp. NPDC037273. The sequence goes on along the minus strand of NZ_JBVJVO010000002.1, from coordinate 758,323 downwards.
GACGTGGTCGGCGAACGCCTGCGGGTTGTCGAGCATGATGTTGTGTCCGGCGTTCGGGATGGTGACGAACCGGACGCCGGAGGCTGCGAGTTCGGCCGTGCCCGTCGGGGGCTGTGAGCGCGCCCCGGTGAGCAGGGTGCGCGGGATCGTCAGCTCCGCGAGCAGCGTGCGGGCCGATGGGGTCGTCCCCGCGCGCAGGCCGAGCGCGCTGCGGTGCAAGGAGACGGGGTCGGCCAGACGCATGGTCGCGGCCCACAACGGATCGACCCCTTGCAGGAATTGGGTCATCCCGCCGTCGGCGAACTCGGCCTCGGTGAACGTCGTGACGCCGACGGTGCCGCGCGCGGGCGGGGGGACCGGATCGAGGGCGGGCTCGGCGAGGATGAGACGGGAGACGAGGTCCGGCCGCCGGGCGGCCAGCACGATGGCCACGGCGCCGCCCATGCTGTGGGCGATGAGCTCGGTGCCCACGGCACCGGCTGTGTCCAACGCCCGGGCCAGCGCGTCGGCGTGGTCCTCCAGCCGGTAGCCGAAGTTCGTGGGCCGGTCGCTGAGCCCGAAGCCCAGGAGATCCGTCATCAGCGTGCGCCGGCCGGCCAGCGCGGGCAGGGTCATCACCTGGGTGAAGTACGCCGCGGCCTGCCCGCCGGCGCCGTGGACGCACACCCGGGCAGGTTCCTCTCCGTCGATCTCCACCCAACGGATCCGTGCATCGCCCGGTCCGGCTATCGCGTCTCGCACGCTTCCTCGCAGTCGGTCAGGTTTACCCAGGAGGGTCTTCTTCGAAAGGGGAGTCAGGCCGGCTGGTAGGTGAGGTCGAGGACGCCGGTGGAGAAGGTGGCCGAGCGGGTGAGCCGGAGCGGCACCCTGGCGGTGCCTTCCGGGAACAGGAGCAGTCCGGTACCCAGCACGATCGGGTGGACCAGCAGCCGCAGTTCGTCGACGAGCCCGGCCACCAGAAGGGTGCGGGTGAGGGCGATGCTGCCGGTGAGGTTGATGGTGCCGCCCGGCTGCTGCTTGAGGTCCTTGACCGCGGTGACGACATCGCCCTCGATGAGGGCGGAGTTGTTCCAGTCGGTCCCGGTCAGGGTGGTGGAGGCGACCAGCTTGCGGATGCCGTTGATGCCGTCGGCCATCTCGCCGCTCCGCTGCGGCCAGGCCGCGGCGAACGACTCGTAGGTCTTCCGGCCCAGCAGCAGGGTGTCGGCCCCGGTGAACATCTCGCCGACGGCGGCTTCCATCTCGTCGTTCAGGTACGGGAAGTGCCAGGTGTCCGGCGCCTCCACGACGCCGTCCAGCGAGATGAACAGCCCGGCCGTGATCTTGCGCTGTGCGGTCATGAGATTTCTCCTTGTAGCGGTCTCGGGGTCGTCGTCGTGCTGTGGTCATCCGCCTCAGCGGAGCTTGTGCCGGTCGGCCCAGGCGGCGATGGCGGCGCCGATCGCGAGAGGCTGATCCTCCGGGGTGTGGTGGCCGGCGACCGCGTCGTGGTGTTCGATCTCCAGGCCGGCGATGTGCTCCGCGCACCAGTCGACGATCGCCGGGCCCATCATGACGCCGGGGCCGGGCGCGAAGGTGAGGAGCAGTTTGGGCACGTTCGCGTCGGCCGCCAGCCACCGGTCGTAGGCCAGGACCCTGGCGACGACATCGGCGGGTTCGCCTCCCAGCGGCATCGAGCGCGGCCACTGCAGAAGCGGGCGGCGGCTCTCCCTCGTGGGGTACGGAGCCCGGTAGACGTCCAGGTCGGCCGGGTCGAGCGGGGTGGCGACGGTGCCGGGCAGCGCCTGCTCGATGAAGGCGTTGTCGTCCAGGACCAAGGCCTCGCCGACCTCGGGCGTCTTGATCGCCTCGAACAACGGGCGGCCGCCCTCGGGGAACTCCTCCCAGGTCATCGGCTTGACGATGGTCTCGGTGAACGCGATGCCGCGCACGCGGCCGGGATGCCGTGCGGCCCAGTCGAAGGCCAGGGCGCCGCCCCAGTCGTGTCCGACCAGCACCACCCCGTCGAGGCCGAGCGCGTCGAACCAGGCGTCCAGGTAACGGGCGTGGTCGGCGAAGGTGTACGCGATGTCGGGCTTGCCCGACGCGCCCATGCCGATCAGGTCCGGGGCCAGCAGCCGGCCCGGTTCGCCGACGGCGGGGAGGACGTCCCGCCACAGGTGCGAGGAGGTGGGGTTGCCGTGCAGGAAGACCATCGGCGCACCGGCGCCGGCCTCCCGGTGGAACATGGTGGAGTCGAGTACGGGCTGAACGGGCAAGACGGTGGAGCCTTTCACGTATGCGACCACTGGCGGGAGTTCACCGGAACGCGGGGGCGGTGCGGGCGGCCCAGTCGGCGAAGGGGCGCGGCGCCCGGCCGAGGACGCGCTCGACATCCGGGCTCGTCTCCCGTTCGGCGGGCAGCGGGTCGCCGAGGATCGCGAGGGTGCCCTCCACCACCGGCTCGGGCATGAGGGCGAGCATCTGCGAGCGGGCCTCCTCGCGCGTCTGCTCGACGAACCGCACCGCGGCGCCCAGGGCGTCGCCGATCGCCTCGGCCCGCTCGCGCGGGGTGACCGGGGCCGGTCCGGTGAGGTCGTACGTGCTGCCCGCGTGGCCGCCCTCGCGCAGGACCACGGCCGCGACTGCGGCGACGTCCGCCGGGTCGACGGTGGGCAGCCCGACATCGCCGAACGGCGCGGCGGCCGTCCGCTCCGTCCGGATGGACTCGGCCCAGGCGAAGGCGTTCGAGTTCAGCCCCCCGGAGCGCAGAACCGTCCATTCGAGGCCCGAGCGGCGCACGGCTTCCTCGTACGCCACGGGGTGACGGTAGACCGTCGGCCGCGTCCCGGCCCCCTGGGAGGACAGCAGGACGACGCGCCGCACCCCGGCCGCCTTGGCGAGTCCGAGGATGCCCTCCGGGTCCTCGCCCGCGACGAGCAGGAACAGCGCCTCGGCCCCTTCGAGGGCGACGGCGAGGCTCGGCGGATCGGCGAGGTCCGCCGCCACATGCCGTACACCGTCCGGCAGTGGGGCCGGGCGACGGGAGACCGCCGTCACCCGCTCGCCGGCTCCCACGAGGAGCCGTACGAGCTCCCCGCCGACGTTCCCGGTCGCACCCGTCAGGACAATCACGAAAAACCCCTGGTTCGTAAGTTGGTCGGCGGACGCGCGAAGCGCCCCGGCGATCGCCGCCTGGAACGGTCCGCCGTGGCCGCCGCAAGACGTGGGGAAGGCTATGTTTCGCTCATGTGGGGGTCAATCGAATCGAGAGCGGCTTGGGTCGAATCCCCAGGTGGAAGCCCTTGAATTGCTGCAATGGGAATGCCGGTGAATGCAAAGGCGGGGTGGTGGGCCGTTTGCCGTGCCTCATTGCATTCATCGCCAGGCCCATTGCAACAAATGCGACCTGATGGGGACGTCCCCGCGCTCAACGGCTGACGCGGTTCACGGTTCGTCGCGGAAGGTGAGGCGGCCGTCGGTGACGGACCAGTAGCGGCGGTGGTCGGACAGGCGCCAGGTCTCGCCGGCGGCGAGGGCCCGGGTGATCCAGTCGTGGAGTTGGGGGAGTGCCTGGGTCAGGAGGACGGGGCGGGTCCCGGCGCGATCGGCCGTGGGGATGGGGAGGATGTCGACGCGGATTCCGGCGGCGTCCGGGTGGACTCCGCGGCCGTATCGGAAAGGTTCGGGGGCCACCCAGGCGACGCCCAGGGATTCACCCGTTTCATTGGCTCCCTGGAGAAGTCGCACTTCTCCCACGGGGGTGGCGAGGTCGGCGAGGGCGTCTTTCACTTCTTTCGCTGTGAGGGGCCAGGAGCGGCCGTCGGCGAGTCTGGGCTTTCTGGACGACATGGGTTCCCTGTTTCTTGAGAGGGGGTGACCGAGCGGTGGACGGACGCCCGATGGGCGGCGGTCCGGATGTTCCGACCGCCGCCCACCGGGCGGGTTCTATCTACGGTTCAGGTGCTTCTTGATTTTCGCCCATTCCGTTCCCGAGCGGCGTTCCTTCGTGGTGGGAAGGCGCCCGTAGTGCTCCTTGAATATCCGGTCGACGGCCTGGTCGGTGGTTTCCGAGCCTTGCTTTCCCTTGCCCCTCGCCCAGGAGGGGATGTCGGTGGCGCGTTCCTTTCCGGACTTCTTGGAGACCTTCGCCCAGAGGATCTTGACCTGGCGGATGGCCCAGGCCTTCCCCTTCCACCAGACGTAGGCGAGGATCGCGACGAGGGCGGCCGCGCCGACGACGGCGATGACCGTGCCGACGCTGACGCCGAGTCCGGCGGAGGCGACGAGGGCGGCCATGGCCATGCGCCCGTCGAGGTCGAGCATGTTGACGGGGTCGCCGCAGACGTATTCGTAGCCGTTGCAGCTGCCGCCGGCGACCGGGTCGACGGAGAGGAAGCGGCCGGTGGCCGGGTTGTAGAGCCGGACGCCCATGAGGTCGAGCCCGGTGACCGTCTCGCCGGAGCGCTGGTGGGCGCCGAGCCAGCCGTAGCGGGTCTCCGCCTGGCCGGGGCGGGGCTTGCCGTACTCGTCGGCGTCGAGGGCGGTGGGGGCGACGCCCGCGTCCAGCGGGAGGAGGAGACCGACGTCACCGCGGATGGTGGTGAGTTGGAGGACCGTGCCGCCGGTCTTGGCCGTGGTGGCGGCGAGGCGCCCGTCGGGGCCGGAGATCATGCGGGTGAGGGCGCCGGTGGCGGTGTCCTCGGTGATCCAGCGGGGACTGTCGCCGTCGCTGTCGAAGTGGTTGACCTTGGAGCCGGTCTGGGTCCAGGTCGAGCCGCCGCCGGTCTCGGTCTTCCAGGAGCGGAAGCGCTGGGCGGCGTCCAGCTGCCAGGTCTGGCGCGTGCCGTTGGCGGTGAGCTGGTGGGCGAGGTCGTTGGCGTAGTAGCCGATCGTGCCGTGGCCGGGGGCCGTGGTGGTACGCCCGAAGGCGTCGTAGCCGTAGCCCGGGTCGACGAGCCGGTCGGCGCTGTCGTAGGTGTGGGTGGTGGTGGTGCCTCCGGTGGTGGGGCAGGGCAGGCCGGGGAGGCCGGGAGCGGCGGTCAGGGACTTGCGGTTGCTGCGGCCGTCGAACGCGTACGTCCGCCGGGTGCAGACGGTGTCGGCGGTGTCGTCCGCGGTGACGAGCCGTCCGACCTTGTCGTACGCGTAGGACTGGTCCGAGCGGCCCGCGTGGGTCACCACCTGGCCGAACACGGAGCGGGTGACCGTGTCGGTCAGGACGCTCACGCCGTCGCTGTCGCGCGTGTAGGTGCGCTCGACGGGGGCGCCGATGGTGTCCTCGGTCTGCCGGAGGGTGTAGCCGCCGGGCAGCTTCTGGGTGCTGAGGGAGCCGTCGGCGTCGTAGGTGGCCTGGAAGACGCCCGCGACGGAGTCCGTGGTCTGCGTCGCGAGGCCGCGCGGCTCGGCCGTGTGGTCGTAGGTGTAGGTGACGGTGGAAGGCGTGTTGTCCGAGGTCTTGGCCGGACGGTCGAGCAGGTCGAACTCGGTCGTGGTGACGCCGCCGTCGGCGTCCGTGTACGAGACGAGGCGGCGGAGCTTGTCGTAGCCCCGGACGATGGTGCCGCCGGTGGGTGAGGTGGTCCTGACGGGCTGTCCGGAGGCCGGGTCGTACTCGGTCGTGGACTCGGGCACCGCCTGGCCGACGCCGTCGGTGACGACGACCTTGGACTGCCGGCCGGCCTCGTCGTACGTCGTCGTGGTCGTGCGGGTCACGCCGTTGGCGGTCTCCGTCACCTTGGCCGGCTTGCCCCACCAGTCGTACTCGGTCGTGGTGGTCGGCAGCTGGGACGGGTTCGTGCCCCCGCCGGTGATGGCTCCCGCGGGACCGGTGGAGCAGACCAGGTCGGCCCATTCCGGCCGGCCCTGGCAGGGCCCGGTGCCGCCGGCGGACCAGTAGGCGATCACCCGGGTGCCGGCGTCCGTGCCCGTCGCGCCGGGCGGCAGCTGCTTGGTGACGCGGCCCTCGGAGTCGTACTCGGTCGTGGTGGTGACGGCGAGACCGGCGGGGTCGTGGACGGTCCTGGTCGGGAGGCCCTTGGCCCAGTCGTAGGTGATCTGGGAGGTACGGGTCTCGGCATGGACGGTGGGGTGTTCGCGGACCTGGGCACCGGCGGTGCTCTTGGTGATCTGGTCCCTGGCGGCGGCGGTGCCGTCCGTGGGGCGGCCCGCGTCGTACTCGTTGACGAGCCAGGTGCGCGCGGTCACCGAGGTGCCGGCCGAGACGAGGGTGGTCGCACCCGACGTGAGGTCGGCCGTGAGGGTGACCCGGCGCAGCGGACCGAACTTCTCGGTCTGGCGGGTGCCGCCGGCGCCGTAGACCGAGGTGGTGGCCAGCAGGTTCGCCCGCTCCGCCGTGGCCAGCGCGGCGATGCCCAGGTCCGCTTGCGCGGTCCGGTCGGCGGCGCTGATCCCGAGGGCGACGGCGCGGTTGCCGGCGGAGAGTTCGCGGACGGTGTTGCCGAAGCGGTCGTACTCGGTGGTGGTGACGTACCCGCCGGGAGCGGCCGAGTTGACCTGACGACCGGAGGCGCCGAGGTAGTGCACCTCCGCGCGCTTGTAGTCGGCGGCGTTCAGCGCGGTGCCGGTGGCGGAGGCCGGGACGGCGTCGGCGGGGAACACGGCGGTCGCGTCCGCCGGCGCGTCGAGCTGGCCCCACGCCTTCACGTCGGCGGCGCCCATGCCGTACGGGGCGGCGGCACCGGTCAGCGGCACGTCGTAGACGACGCTCGTGGTGGCGGTGCCTTCCTGGACGTCCGTGGTGCCCTGCTTGAGGCCGGACCGGGAGGCGGTCAGGAGCATGCCGTCACCGGCGGTCGCCGCGTTCCCGGCCTTGCCGTACGCGAACGTCCACGGCAGTTCGCCGGGGGGCGCGAGCGAGGTGACGCGGCCCTCGGAGTCGTAGCCGTACTCCGTCTTCAGCGACGGGCTGATCTGCGGATTCCACGCCTGACGCAGCCGGTTGGCGTCGTCGTAGGCGTAGGTCTGCACGGCCTTCGAGGTCGCCGCGGCCGCGCCGGGGGCGGTGCTCCACAGGCGGATCTCCTTCACCTGGCCGGCCACGTCGCCGAAGGCGCCGGAGGTCGCCGTGGTGGACGTCGCGTAGACGAACTCCAGGGCGCGGCAGCCCTTGGTGGCCGGGTCGGCCGCGCAGCCGGCGGCGGCGACGGCCGAGGTGGGAGCGATGATCCGCTTGGGGCGGGCCAGGTTCTTGCCGTCGACGGTGACGGTCTCGGAGACCACGGTGACGGTGGAGTTGGCCACGCCGTCCATGAGGGTGCCGGAGACCTGCCAGGTGGTGGCGGAGGCGTCGGGCTTGGTGAACTCGGTGACCGTGCCTTCGTTGTCGGTCAGGGTGAACGCGGCGGTCACCCCGCCCTTGAGGGTGAGTTCCTCGGCGCCCGGCTCGGCGATCCAGCCGGTCTTCGCCGTGTTCGCGGTGAAGTGGGTCTCCTCGCCCCCGGAGCCGATGACGGCGACCGCGGTGTCGGAGATCCGGCGGACGTGGGAGTAGCTGGACGCCGCCACTTCCGCGGCGGTGCCGGCCACCCACTCCTTGCCGAAGATCGCCGCCTGGCCCTCCTGCCTGGCCGCCTTGTCGGGCGTACGGGAGGAGGCGGTGCGCGACAGCGAGGGGCCGAACGCGGAGGCGTCCGTGGCCGAGAGCGTGAACTCGCCGGTCAGCAGGTTCACCGAGCCGGGGCCGATGTCGGTGGAGGCGGCGCCGGAGGCGTTGCGGTCCACGATCACGTTCAGCGGCTGGGTGCTGCCCGCCGCCGCGTTGGGGCCGGTGAAGTCGGCCTTGATCTGCACGCTGCCGTCGGGGTTGACGGTGTCGGTGGCGTTCCAGACCAGCGGCGCGTTCCTGCCGCCCGTCATCGGCACCGGCCACGCGGTGAGCGGGGTGCCGCCGGAGGTGACGTGGCCGGCGGGGATCGCCGCCCAGGGGTCGGCCTCGGAGCGGCGCCAGAAGAACGCCGCCGCGTCGTACTTGGTGCCGTCGGCCTCCGCGACCAGCGGCAGACGGCGCGCGGTGCGCTCGCCGTCGGCGGGCTGGACGAAGCCGCCGGGGCCGGCGTGGAAGGTGTACGTGACGGCCTCGGACTTGTTGTCGGCCTTGTCGGCCTGCCGCACCTGGAGGGTGTGGGTGCCGTCCTTGGGCGGGGTGACGCTCAGGTCCTTGGCCGTGGAGGCGCCGCCGGTGGCGACCTTGGTCCAGGTCACCCCGTCGAGGGACCATTCGAGCCAGTTGTGGTCCGTGCCGTTCGGGGTGACGGTGAAGGTGCCCGGCTGGCCCGCGCCCTTGACCCAGGTGCTCGGCGGGTAGTCGGTGGAGGTGACGCCGGCGGGGGCGGAGGGGGCGGAGGTGTCGACCGTGAAGGTCTTCCACTCCGACCAGCCGAGGTTGTAGTGCGTGCCGTCGTACGGGCTGCTGCGGAACTTGTACGTCTTGCCGTTGGCCAGCGCGCCGGCCGGTACGACCACCGGGGCGGGCTGCCCGGACGGCACGAACGCCGACCGCAGCACCGCGCCGACCTGCGTGTCCGTGGCCGCGTCGAAGACCTGGTAGGCGCCCTGGATCTTGTCGCCGTTGGGGTCGACGAACGTGTCGCGCAGGGTCGGCGTCGCGGTGTTGACGACGTAGGCGCCGGAGTAGGAGAAGTACGGCGGACCGGCCTCCTGCTTCGTGCCGGTGCGCGGCCGGTAGTTGTAGGTGACGACCAGCTTCGGGGGGTTGGTGGCGGCGTTGGCGGAGTTGACCCGCTTCCACTGCGCCGTGATGTTCTCGTCGGAGGCGCGCAGGCCCATGTGGGACTTGGCGGCCTTGGCCGAGGCCCATTCCTGCACCATCGTGGTGACGTTGGCGTTGATCCAGCCGTCCGGCTGGGTGGCCGAGCAGGAGGCGTTGCCGCGGGTCTCGGTCGAGGTGGCCTTCGCCGCGATCCAGGCGGGCTGGGCGGTCCACCGCGACGAGGTCGAGGCGGCTCCCGTGGACCACACCTCCCACGGCTGGTTCGGGCAGGACGAGCCCGTGTAGTTGGCCGAGTGGAAGTTCCACAGGGACAGCTTGGCGTCCATCACCAGGGCGTCGGAGATGGGCGCGGTGTTCCAGCTGACGAAGGAACGGGCCGTGCGGTAGGTGCCGTCGGCGTTCTTCGTGCCCGGGTTGCCCAGGTCGAGCTCGACGTCGTTGGACCAGTCGACCGTCGTGCCCTGCTGGACGTAGGTGTCGAAGACGTTCGAGAGCGCGGCCGTCGACGGGTCGACCGTCACCGGGTACTTCGTCGCCGGATCGGCGAGGAAGCCGGCGTCCGGGGTGAGGACCAGGTCGACGCCGCCCTTGGTCTTGACGACCTTCATCGCGACCCTGGCCTGGTGCGTGTGCTCGCCGGAGACGGGGTCGACGGTCGCGTCCCACATGACCGGGGCGGGCATGACCGCCGACTTCCGGGACTTCTTGTCGGTGAACAGCACACTGCCGTCGGCACGCGGCTCGACCTTCAGGCCCTTGGTCCTGAGCGGCAGCGTGTAGGAGAAGCCGGCCTCGGGCCTGGCCTTGACGTCGACGAACTGCTCGAAGCCCGTACGGGTCGCCTCGATCACGACGTCGGCCCCGGGCACCGCGTCGGCGTAGGTCGCGCGGGTGCCGTCGATCCGCGGCGCGGGCAGGCCGCCCCGCCACTGGAGGGTGATCTGCTCGTCGCCCTGGCCGAGAGTGACCAGGTCGGTGGCCGGGGCGGACGCCGCCGCGCGCGGGGTACGCGCGGGCGTGCCAGTCCTGCCCGACAGCCTCAGCCCCCGCGGGTGGGCCTTGGCCGCGACCGAGCCGTCCGGTCGTGCGGCCAGCGACACGTCGACGTCCCGCCAGACGCCGGTGAGCGGGTCCGCGAACCTGACCGGTCCGGCGGAGAGTTCGGTCGTGAGGGAACCGTCCTTGTTGACCCACGTGGTCGACGTCTCGGTCCGCTCCGACAGGGCCTCCACCCGTCGGCCCGACAGGCGCGCGGCGACCCGCGCCGAGGCGATGTCCGCCGCCTGTGTGACGGCGGGCCCGCCGGGTGCGGCGGCCGCCCGGAGCGGCGCGGCCGTCACCTCGGCGCCGCTGAGGAGCGTGACGGACAGGGCCACGGCGAGGCTTCCCGCCACGCCGGCGGAAGTCCTTCCACGCCAGAGGCGTCTGCGTCTTGAGGACGCGGATATGCCAGGCATCATGATTTCTTCGATCTCCAGTTCGGATGTGTGCCGCGCCGTCGCGGATCGGACCGCTGGGCGGCCGGGAGCCGGAAGGCGGTCGTAAGCGGGTCGGAAGGAGGTCAGACCGCGGGCGGGACGACGGGCTGGGACTGGGTGGCGCAGTGGATGCCACCGCCGCCGCTGGCGATGTTGTTGATCCTGACCTGGACCACGGTCCGGCCCGGGTACGCCGCCCGCAGGATGCCGACGGCCACGTCGTCGGCGTAGGTGTCCCCGAACTGGGGCACGAGGACGCCGCCGTTCACCGTGTAGTAGTTGGTGTAGCTGGACAGGAAGTCCTTGCCCCTGCCGGTGATGTAGCGGCGGTCGGGGCCGGGGAGTTCCGTGATCTCCAGCCGGCGCCCCTTCGCGTCGGTGGCGCTCTGCAGGACCTTCTTGGTCTCGTTGTAGACGGCGACCCACTTGCTGTTGGCGTCGGGGCCGGGCTGGTCGAGGATGACCTTGCCGGGCGCGACGAAGCGGGCGAGGCAGTCGATGTGACAGTCCGTGATGTCCGCCCCGGCCAGGCCCGGGACCCAGATCACCTTGTCGGCGCCGAGCGCCCACTTCATCGACTGCTCCACCTGATCCTGGGTCATGCCCGGGTTCCGGTTGCCGTTCACCATGGAGCTGACCGTCGCCATCAGCGTGCCCTCGCCGTCGGTCTCCAGCGAACCGCCCTCGCCGACGAACGGCGCCTGGATCCGGTTGACCCCGTACTGGCTCAGGAGCGTCGTGGCCGCCACCGCGTCGTTGGCGTAGGGCTGGTAGTAGCTGGTGCCGCTCTTGCCCCAGCCGTTGAAGTTGGTGTCCACGCCGGCGACGGCACCGGGGGCGACGACGAACGTAGGGCCGAAGTCGCGGATCCAGAGGTCGTCGACGGCTATCTCGACGACGTCGATGGGGTGGTGGGCGCCGGTGCCGCACACGTACCGCGCGTCGGCGGCCTGCGAGGGGCGCGCCAGGACGACGACCGGCTCGAACCGGGAGATGGCGTGCGCGACGCGCGCGATGTCGTCGCGGACGCCGCCGAGCTGGTTGGGCCAGATCGACGACAGCGCGGGCCAGGCCATGAAGGTACGGACATGGGGGTCGGTCTCGGCGGGCATCCGCAGCGTGGTTCCGGCGGCGGTCCCGGCCGCGACGGCGGGCGTGGGCAGTGCGGACCCGAGGGCGGCGAGGGGCACGGCGGCCGCCCCGAACTGGAGGAGCCTGCGTCGCGACGTGACAGGTGTGGTCATGGAACTTCCCTGGTGATGGAGGGGGATGAGGGTCTTTCGCCGCCCATCCTGGGGGTGACTGAAAATTCAGTCAAGATCACTTAAGGACCATCGCGAGCCCCGCCCACCAGCTCCCCCGGCTCCTCCGGCCGGCCCGTTCACCCTGGTCGCGAGCGGCGGACCGGGGCGCGAAGGCCCGCCCCCGGACGGGTCTGTTCACCGCGGACCACGGGCTCACACGGATGGCCGATGCCGTGAGCACGGCCCCGCCGTTACGTTCGCGGTGCCGATCTTGTGCCACCCCCCACCGAGGAGTCCCCGTGTCGCACCGTGCCCGGCTGCCCCGAATCCTCCGCGCCCTCGCCGGCGCCACCCTGCTCGCCGTGGTCTCCGTCGCCCCCGCCACGGCGGAACCGGCCGGCCCCGGCGCGCGGGCGGCCGCCGGGGGGCTGCCGTCGATCTTCCCGCCCGACGGTCTCGTCGGACGTCTGGTGAACGTGGGGTCCGGCAAGTGCCTGGAGATCGCGGACGGTTCGCACGAGGACGGGGCCCGCGCACAGCAGTGGGACTGCGTGGGGGTACCGCAGCAGACCTGGAGGTGGGAACTCAGGGGGATCTGGTACGACCAGTGGGAGCAGGAGCGCCACAACTACCGCCTGATCAACGTCGCGAGCGGCAAGTGCCTGGAGATCGCGGACTTCTCCCGGGCCGACGGCGCCCGCGCGCAGCAGTGGACCTGCGCCAACGTCGGCTCCCAGATCTGGGACTTCCCGTACGCCAGCTACCGGCGCACGATGATCTACAACTTCCACAGCGGCAAGGCCCTTGAGATCGCCGATGGTTCGCGGGCGAACGGGGCCCGTGCCCAGCAGTGGGGAGTGCCGCACATCGTGCCCAATCACATGCAGTGGGACTTCTGAGCGGTCGCCGCGGGAGCGGGGGGAGGCCGCTCCTGGCGGGGAGGCCGCCCTTCGCAGGGAGGTCGCCCTTCGCGAGGAGGCCGCTCGCGTCGGCGTGGGTGGAGCCGGACGTCCGGAAGGCGCGCTGTCGGAGGGGTGGCGAGAACTTGCCAGGTGGCCACCCGTTCGGTGCATGGCCAGCGGTGATTACGCTCCGTAATGTCGTGGGTGTCCACGGAGTCGGAGTCCGTCCCGGGAGGTTCCCATGCGCCTGTTCGCCGCTGCTCTGGCATGCGCGGCCGCGATCGGACTCGTCGCGCCCGCGCTTCCCGGGCCCGGGGTGCCGGACGACCCACGGCCGGGCTCGGCGGCGCGCGCCGAGCCCGGCGGGGACCTCGCGTGGACGACCGTCGGCGACGCGGAGGGCTTCCACGTCCTCACCGCCAAGCAGTCCGAGGGGCACAGTTGGCGGACCGTCACCTCGCTGTCCGAGCCCGGGATCGAGACGGACCGGTGGATCGGGAACGCCTGTCTGACGGCCTCGGGGCGCAGACTGGTGGTCGTGTACGCGCCCCGGGGCTTCACCAACCGGCCCGAACTCTTCCTGCGCGGCGGCTACTCGGCGGTCGTGGACCTGGACACCGGGGCCGTGCGCAAGCTGCCGGTGCGGACCACGCTCGCCTACTACAACCCGGGGTGCGGCGCGGGTGAGGAGGCCGTGCTCACCCAGGCCGGCGACAGCGATCTGGGGCGGACCCGGCTGATGACCCTGGACACCGCCGAGGGCACGCTCGCGGCGCCCGTCACGGTGGCCGGGCAGCTCACCTCCGCGATCCCGACCTCCCAGGGGCCGGTGGCCGCCAGTGGATCGCGGGTCGTACGGGTCGCCCCGGACGGGTCCCTGCGGACGCTGGCGCGCTCCACCGGCACGCCGTTCGAGCTCCACCCCGACGGGGACGGCGGGGTGTGGTTCATGGACCACACGGCCGACCAGGTGCGCGTCCGCCGCCACCACGACGGCGCCACCCGCTCCTACGCCGTCGCCGCGACCGGCCGCGTCGGTCTGTCACCGGGCGCCCGGGGGCGGATGTTCCTGACCGGCCTTCCCGGCGACAGGCGCCTCCCACGCGGCACGGCGGGCCCGGGCGAGACGGCGGGCGCGCTGCCGGCGATCGCCTCCTGGCTGCCCGTTCCGGCCGGCGCCGCCGCCTCCTCGACCGGTGCCCTCGCGGTCACCGAGACATTCGCCGGGACATTCGCCGAGACCGAGTACGGCGGGGGAGACCGCGCGGCCGACGGGCCGCGCATCACGACGGTGGCCGTGCCGAGCGGGCGCCGGAGCGTGGCCGGAGTCCTCGCCGAACGGCGCGCACCGGCCCTGCCGGAACAGGGGCACGCTCCGTCGCCGCTCCCCGGGGCGCGCCCCGCGGCCGGTCCGCGCGCCGCCGAGGACCCGCACGACCCCGTGGACGCCGACCGCACCTGCTCCGTCGTCCGGGGCGACGTCCGCACGCAGGTGTACCAGCCGACCCCCCACCAGGTGGAATGGGCCGCCGACATGCTCGCCCAGGGGCGCCTCGACCTGGAACGGCCGGCGAACTGGAAGGGCTCGGGCCTGCCCGCGTACGCGCCTAACCGGATGTTCCCGCCCGTCCCGCTGGCCGGCGGAGGGCACATCCCGGCGCAGATCCTCCTCGGCATCACGGCCCAGGAGTCCAACATGTGGCAGGCCTCGCGCCACACCGTGGAGGGGCTCACCGGGAACCCGCTCATCGGCAACTACTACGGCATCCCGTTCAAGGTCGCCGCCGACGAGAACCAGTGGGACGTGTCCTGGACACACGCCGACTGCGGGTACGGCATCACCCAGGTCACCGACGGCATGCGGCTGGCCGGCCGCACCAAGCCCGGCGAGGTCGCCCTGCCGCCCGACCAGCAGCGGGCCATCGCCGTGGACTATGCCGCGAACCTCGCCGCGGGCGCCCGCATCCTGGCCGAGAAGTGGAACGAGCAGGCCGCGCACGGCATGAAGGTCCACGACGGGGACCCGGCGCTCATCGAGAACTGGTTCATGGCGGTCTGGGCGTACAACAGCGGCTTCTGGCCCAAGAAGGGAGCCGGCGAGCCCTGGGGGCTCGGCTGGCTGAACAACCCGGCCAACGCCCACTACAACTGGAACCGGCTCCCGTTCCTCGACGGCCGGCCCGGCGACGCTTCGCACCCCCAGGAATGGCCCTACCCGGAGAAGGTCCTCGGCTGGGCCGCCAACTCCATCGGCAAGGCCACCCAGACCGGAGCCGGGTTCCAGCCCGCCTGGTGGACCACCGACGCCCTGCGCCGCCAGGTCAAACCCCCACAGCTGCTGTTCTGTTCGGTGCAGGCCAACGACTGCGACCACAGCCGCACCTTCGTGCCCGACGACCCGTCCGTCATGCCCACGCAGGCCGGCGAGAAGCCCGAGCCGCCCAGCCACTGCGGTCACGTCAACCCGGCCACCGGAAAGTACGACCTGCGGTGCTGGTGGCACGAACCGGTGGCCTGGAAGGTCGCCTGCGCCCAGCAGTGCGGCCACGAGAAGATCCGCTTCGACGCGGGGAAGCACCCCAACCCTCCCGACACCGCGATCCACCGGCCGAACTGCCAGGCCGAGGACCTTCCCCAGGGCGTCCTCGTCGTGGACGACGTCCCCGCGGACGTCCCCGCCGTCACACCCGCCGCGTGCCCGCGCCGCAGCGACGGCACCTTCACCTTCGACTTCGCCAAGGACGGCCAGACCGGGGACTACCTGTCCAAGGTCGACCTCCACCAGATCGGCGGCGGCTTCGGCGGCCACTTCTGGTTCACCCACAGCCGCGCCGGAGCCCTGGGCGAGCGCCTGAAGACGACCGGACGCTGGGAACTCGGACGCGAACTGGACGGCTGGGCCCGGGTCATGGTCCACATGCCCGACCATGGCGCCCACACCCAGCAGGCCGCCTACACCGTCCACACGGCGGACGGCCCCAAGCGCCGCACACTGCTCCAGCGCACCGAGGAGAACCGCTGGGTGCCCCTGGGCGCCTTCCGGTTCACCGGGCGGCCGAGAGTCGAACTGTCCTCCCTCACCGGCGGCGCGCCCGACGGCAAGGAGGACCTCGCCTTCGACGCCATCGCCTTCCAGCCCCTGCCGGGCAAGCCACGGCACCAGATCGTCGTCCTCGGCGACTCCTTCGCCGCCGGCGAGGGCGCCTCGCCGACCAACGGATCGAAGTACTACCCCGAGTCCGACCGGATGGGCCTGACCCTCTACGCCAACGCCTGCCACCGCTCGTACGCCGCCTGGTCCCGCAAGACCCGGCTGCCCGGCAGCCGGCACACCCTCGGCTACCGGACCGACGTCTGGGACCCCGAGATCGACGCCCACCTCCTGGCCTGCAGCGGGGCCCGCACCCAGATGCTCCTGCCGACGGCCGCCCCCGGACAGGAACCCGTACGCAACGCCTTCGGGCTGGCGGCCGAGGGTCAGCACCGCGAGCCCTCGCAGCTCGACAAGGGCTTCCTCGACGCGAACACCACCCTGGTCCTGCTGTCCATCGGAGGCAACGACACCGGATTCGCCGACATCTTCACCACCTGCTTCGTCACCGTGGCCTGCCACGAGAACTTCCTGCTGGACCTGGACGGCACGACGAGAAAGCGGATCAGCGAGAAGGTCGCGCCCTCCGTGCGGACTGCCCTGCGAGAGATCGCCAAGGCCGCGCCGAACGCCAAGATCGTCGTCATGGGATACGTGAAACTGTTCACGGCCTCCTGCGACACGACCTCTCAGCCCGACCAGACCGCCGCCCTCAACCCGGAAGCCGGAGAGGTCGAGTGGATGGGCAGGATCACGCTCCATCTGCGCGACCACATCGCCGCCGCGGTCAAGGACCTCAGAGAGGGCTCCGACCACCTCGACGTCCACTTCACCGATCCCATCGACCGCTTCGGAGCACGAGGGGTGTGCGGCAACCCCGAGGCGGTCAACGCCGGCATCCCCAAGCCCACCCGGGGCGAAGGTACCAAGGGCGGATTCCCCGGCCTCAACCCCCCGATGAGCCAGCAGTCCTTCCACCCCAACGAACTCGGCACCACCCTCCTCGCCGACGCCCTCACCACCGACCTCGCCCAGCTGCTGCCCCAGCCCTGACCGGAAGGCCCTGACCGGAAGGCCCTGACCGGAAGGCCCCGACTGGAAGGCACGGGCCGGAAGGCCCTCGCCCCCGTTCAACACCTTCAACACATCGCCGCCCGGCGACCGTGGTCGCCGGGGCGGTGGCCGAGCCATGCTGGCCGAAACAGGGCTGGTGCACGGAGCGGAGGGTGCGCGTGGAGGCATGGTCAACCGACGGCGGCGCGGTCGGGATCGGTGCGATGAGTGTGTATCTGCCCCGGCTGCGCGTGGACCTGCGGCAGTGGTGCGCCTGGACCGGGCACGACTGGGGGAAGGTGGGCACCGTCACCGGCAGAGCCTTCCGGATGTGCGGGCCGGACGAGGACGTCTACACGATGGCCGCGACCGCCGCGCTCCGGCTGATCGTCGACAACGACGTCGACCCGGGCACGGTGGGGTTCCTGGCCCTCGGCACCGAGTCCAGCACCGACAACGCCGTCGGCACCGCCACGGTGCGCGGGATGGTCGACCGGGAGCTCCGCCGGCGGGGCCTGCCCTCCCTGCCCCAGGACGTGGAGATACCGGAGTACAAGCACGCCTGCCTCGGCGGCATGTACGCGCTGTGTGGCGCCGCCCGCTTCGTGCGGTGCGACGCGCGCGGTCGGCGCGGACTCGTGGTGGCCTCGGACGTCGCCGAGTACGAGAGGGGCAGCTCGGGCGAGCAGACCCAGGGCGCGGGGGCCGTCGCGATGCTCGTGGAACGGTCGCCCGCGCTCGTCGAGATCGACCTCGACGACGTCACCGGCGTCTCCGCCTACCGGGGCCCGGACTTCCGCAAACCCGTCGCCCGCCACCGGCTGCCCGGCTACGCCCCGCACACCGAACGCCCCAGCGACTTCCCGGTGTTCAGCGGCCGCTACTCGGCGACCGCCTACCTCGACGCGGTCACCGGCGCCGTCGAGGCCCTGTGGAGCCGCGGCGACACCAGCCCCGCCGAGCAGCTCGAAGGCCTCGGGGCACTGTTCCTGCACCGGCCGTTCCGCCGGATGCCGCTCCAGGCCCTGTCGTTCCTGTACGCGCGGGCCCTGGCCGCCTCACCCGGACGCCAGGAGGAACTGGCCGCGCTCTGCCAGGAGTGCGGGATCGCACCGGAGGACGTACGGGCCGAGCTGAGCCACCGGCCCGACCTGTATGCCGCGGTGCTCGCCGGGGACCTGGCCCCCGATCCGTACCCCGTCACCACGCGACTCGCCGCGAGCCTGCGCCACCGGGAAGCCTTCCAGGACTTCGCGCGGTCGGCGCTCGGGCCCGGGCGGGACCTCGTCGACGACGTGGGGAACCTCTACACGGCGGCCCTGCCCGCCTGGATCGCGGCGGGCCTCGAAACGGCCGCCGAAAGGGAAGCCGACCCCACTCCCGCCGCCATGCTCGCCCTCGGCTACGGCAGCGGCGACGCGGCGCTCGCCCTGCCCTTCACCCTCGCCCCCGGCTGGCGGGACGCGGCCCGCCGCATCGGCTTCGCCCGCGCGCTCGACCACCCGGTGGACCTGGACCAGGAGCGCTACGAGGCCCTGCACGACCGGCGGGAGGTGCCCGGTCTGCACCTGCACCCGCTCGACCGTTTCACCGTGGTCGCCACCGGCGAGCGGTACGGGCGGGACTTCCAGGACCTCGCCGTCGACTACTACGCGTACGAGTACTGAGGTGGCCGAGATGACCGCACACCCCCGGACCACGACCGCCGCCCCCGGCGCAGCCGCACCGGACCCCGCCCCCGCGCCGGACCTCGTCGAGGAGCTGGCCTCCGGCCGGAGGTCCCTGCACGCCCTGCCGGCGGAGCTCGGAGTCGACGAGGCGGCGCGGCTCCGGCGTACCGCCCTCGAACACCGGCACCGGATCGGGCTGCCGGGCGTCGGGGCGTACACGATGGACCTGGACAGGGCCCGTTGCGAGAACGTCCTCGGCGCCGTACAGGTGCCGCTGGGCGTGGTCGGCCCGCTCACCGTCCACGGCGAGCACGTGCGCGGCGAAGGCCTCCACGTCCCCCTCGCCACCACCGAAGGCGCGCTCGTGGCCTCGGTCGCACGCGGTTGCCGCGCGCTGCGGGAAGCGGGCGGGGTCACCGTCCGCGCCGAGGAGGTGGGCATCACCAGGGCGCCGGTCTTCGCCACCTCCGGCATCGAGGAGAGCCGTCGGCTCGTGGAGTGGATCGAGGGCAACGGGCCCCGGCTCGCCGCCGTCGCCGCCGAAGGCAGCACCCACCTGCGGCTCCTGGAGATACGCCCCCGGATCGTCGGACGCTCCGTCTACCTGAGGTTCCGTTTCACCAGCGGCGACGCCATGGGGATGAACATGGCGACCGTCGCCTGCGAACGGATCGTCCGCGAGCACATCGAACCGGCCACCGGCACCCGTTGCGTCGCCCTCTCGGGCAACTACTGCGCCGACAAGAAACCCGCAGCCGTCAACCTCATCGAAGGCAGGGGCAAACGCGTCACCGCCGAGGCCCGCCTCGACGCCGCCGTCCTGGCGCGCGTGCTCCGCACCGGGCCCGAGCGGCTGTGTGAGGTGAACTACCGCAAGAACCTGCTCGGTTCGGCCGTCGCCGGATCGCTGGGAGGCTTCAACGCCCACTACGCCAACATGGTCGCCGCCTTCTTTCTCGCCACCGGACAGGACCTCGCGCACGTCGCCGAGGCCTGCCAGGGCATCACGTGCGTCGAGCCGTACGAGGACGGGGTGTACGTCTCCGTGTTCCTCCCCGACGTACCCCTGGCCACCGTCGGGGGCGGCACCGGCCTGGACACCCAGCGGGAGGCGCTCGCCCTCCTGGGGATCGGCACGAGCGGGGGCGGAGGGCGGAACACCGAAGGCGAGACCCCGGCGCCCGGCACCGAGGTCCTGCGGCTCGCCGAGATCCTCGGCGCCGTCGTCCTCGCCGGCGAACTCAACCTCCTCGCCGCGCTCGCCGGCGGCGACCTCGCCGCCGCACACCAGAAACTCGGCCGCCCGGTGGCCCCGTGAGCGCCGCCCTCACGGGCCAGGCGCCCGCCGTCCGGGCCACGGCGCCCGGCAAGGTCGTGCTGTCCGGGGAGCACGCGGCCGTCCTGGGCCGCCCCGCCCTGGCGGCGGCCCTCGGCCGCCACTGCACCGCCTCCATCGCGCGACGGCCCGACGACCGGGTCGCCCTCCTGCTGCCCGGCCCCGGCGTGCGGCGGCTCACCGACTGGCCGACGGTGATCCGGTACGAGGCCGAGGCACGGGACCGGTGGGCCGCACGGACCGCCACACGGCGCCCCGGAGACTTCGCGGCGGTCCGCGGCGACGACCCGGCGCATCTCGTGCTCGCCGCGCTCGGCGAGACCCTCCGCCACCTGCCGGAACCTCCCGGCGGTGTGACCCTGACCGTCACCTCGGACCTGCCGTCCGGCGCCGGTTTCGGCAGCTCCGCCGCCGTCGCGGTCGCCGTCTGCGCGGCGCTCCTGGCGTACGCGCGGGGCCACCCCGATGCCGACGCGGTGGCCGAGGCGGCCGGACGCACGGAGGAGCTCCAGCACGGCAGCCCGTCGGGCATCGACACGGCGACCGTGCTGCGGGGCGGGCTGCTCTGGCTCGCTCCCGACGGGCGGGGGACCGCCGAGGCGCGGTCGCTTACCGTCTCCGACGGCGCCCTCGACCTGTTCGCCCTGCACCACACCGGCCCGGCGGCCGAACCGACCGGGCAGGTCGTCGCGGCCGTACGCGACCGGCTCACGCCCCGGCTCCTCGACCGCGCTGCGCGACGCGCTGACCGCGCCCGTCCCGGACCCGGCCGAAGTCATCGCGGCCGTCCGGGAGAGCGCCCGCTTCCTGGCCGCGATCGGCGTGGTCCCGCCGCCGGTGGCCGCCCTCGTCCGCGCCGTCGAGGACGCGGGCGGCGCGGCCAAGGTCTGCGGCGCCGGATCTCTGCGCGGACCGGGCGCGGGCGCGCTGCTCGTCGTCCGGCCGCCCGGGGGAGCCGCGCCGGTCCCCGGTCTCACCCCCTCGACCCGTATCGATGCGCCCCTCGGCGCGCCAGGCCCGCACTGGGAGACCACCCCGTGAACGAACCCCTGAAGGGCACGGCGACCGCCGTCGCCCCCGCCAACATCGCCCTCATCAAGTACTGGGGCACCCGCGACGAGGCCGCCGTCCTGCCGGCCAACCCCTCCCTGTCCATGACGCTCAGCCGGTGTGTGTCCCGCTGCACCGTGCGGCGCCTCGACGGCGCGGACGGCGCGGACGAGATCTGGTGGCGCTCCGCCGACGGGAGCACCGGGCCCGCGCCCGCCCCGGTGGCCGAGGGCATCCGCCGCCATCTGTCGCGGCTGCGCGGACCGGGAGGGCCCGCGCTGCGGATCGTCACCGGGAACACCTTCCCCACCGCCGCCGGAATCGCCTCCTCGGCCTCGGGGTTCACGGCGCTGACCCTTGCGGTGACGACGGTCCTGGACGCGGAGCCGGAGCGGGGACGCCTCTCCGTGCTGTCCCGGCTGTCCGGCTCGGGCTCGGCGGCGCGCTCCGCCTTCGGCGGCTTCGTCCGCTGGCCCGCGTCACCGGAGGACCCGGCGGGGCCGGCCGCCCCGGTGGCGCCCGCCGAGCACTTCCCGCTGTGCGACGTGATCGCGGTGGTGGACGACCGTCCCAAGGAGACCAGCTCCCGCGAGGGCCACCGACGCGCCCTGACGAGCCCGTACTTCACCCGCCGCCTGGAGATCCTGCCGGAGCGGACCAGGGCCGTCGAACAGGCCCTGCGGGACCGTGACTTCGCGACGCTCGCCGAGGCCGTCGAGGCGGAGGCGATCGACCTGCACCTGATCGCCATGTCGGCCTCGCCCCCCACCTTCTACTGGCGTCCGGCGACCCTCGCCGTCCTCGCCGCCGTGCGCGGCCTGCGGGACGCGGGCCTGGACGCCTGCGCCACCATCGACGCGGGACCGAACGTGCACGTCCTGACGACCCCCGCCCATGTCGACGAGGTCCGGACGGCCGTCGCGGCCGTGCCCGGGGTGCTCCGTACCCTCACCGACGAGGCGGGCGACGGCCCCTTCCTCTCGGCGGACCACCTGGCCGCGCCCTGAGCTCCTGTCGCCTGTCGAACGCGGCGTTGCACGCGTTGAAAGTACTCGAAACCGGCCCGTATGAGGTGATAGCGGTTGGCGTACGTGTGAGGAAGAGATCGGAGTGACCCGATGCCCCGTCGTCGCGCCGCCAACGACCGTCTGCGTTCCCTCCTGCGCGAGGCGGACTGGACGCAGGAGGCCTGTGCCCGGGCCGTGAACGCAGCGGGTGCGGAGACCGCCGTACGCCTGGCCTACGACCGGACGGCGGTGGCGCACTGGCTGGCCGGCACGGAGCCGTACGAACCGGTGCCGCTGCTGATAGCCGAGGCGTTCACCCGGCGGCTCGGGCGGACGGTGACGCCGGAGATGCTCGGCTTCGGCAGGGCCGCCGTACGCGAGCCGTCCCACGAGCAGCCCGAAGCGCCTGCCGAGGTGCTGCTCGCCGCCGCGTGCGATGCGGGGGAGGACGGGGCCGGGACCCGGGTGCCGCCCTACCGGGCGCTGACCCGGACGCCCCGGTGGCGGGAGCGGTCCGAGCCGCGGGCCGTGGCGGCCGGGCGCGGGCCGCTGCCACGGGTCGGCGCGGGCGAGGCCGAGCTGCTCGGCGACGCCGTACGGCACTTCGCCCGCGCGATGGCCACCCACGGGGGCGCCCACGCGCGCCGCTCCCTTGCCGTCTACCTCTCCGACACCGCCGCGACCTGGCTGCGGTCGCCCGCCGACCCGGACACCCACCGCGAGTTGCGCCGCGAGACGGCCCGGCTCACCCTCGTCCTCGGCCTGATGTACGCGGACATGGGCGAACACGGCCGGGCACAGCGCTACTTCACGGCCTCCCACACCCTGGCCGGCGAGGCCGGTGACAAGACGGCGTGGGCGATCGCGCTCCGGGCGCTGTCCGGGCAGGCGCTCGCCCTCGGGCATCGCACGGCGGCGCTCCGGTGCGCGCTCGCGGCGGTCGACGCGACGGCCGGCCGAGCCCCGGGCGCCGTGCGGGCGTACACGCTCGCGCAGCTCGGAGTCGTACGGGCGGCGACGGGGGAGGAGCGGGCCGCGCTGCACACCCTCGACCAGGCGGAACGGGCGCTGGCCGAAGCCGACGGCGACGGCCCCTTCCACTCGTACCCGGAGAGCGCGCTCGCCTTCCAGACCGCCGAGGCGCACCGGCTGCTCGGCCGCCCGTCGCCGGCGCTCAAGGAACTGAGGCGCTCGGTGCGGGTGCGGGCGCCGCACGACCGGCGGGGCCTCGCGCTGTCCCTCGCCCGGCAGGCCGAGCTGCTGTTCTCCTGCCGCCGGCTCGACGAGGCGTGCGCGGTGTGGGAGGAGTTCGTCGACGCGCGCGAGGGCCTGCGCTCCCGTACGGTCACCGACGCCTCGCGCTCCCTGCGCGCCGCGCTCGCCCCGCACGCCAAGCACCGTCCCGTCCGCTCCCTCCTGCGGTACGAGGCGGCGGTGTCAGGCCGGACCGGCCACGGTTGAGCCCGCCGCCACGCGGCGCCCGACACGCGGCACCCGACACGCCGGGCCCGGGCGCTCCCCTCACCCTTTCGGCGGGCCGTGAGGGGGAGCTCCCGGCGCACGGCCGCACGATGGACCCATGAACGACCCGCTTCTCTACGCCCTGGTCAGACCCGCCGCGACCCCCGCCGCCGTCCCTCCGGGCGCCCCGGCGTCCCGTCCCTCAGGGAAGGAACGCGTGGAAGGGCCCGTCGGGCGCGCGGTCACGCGAGCACAGGGTCACGTCCCTGCCCTTCACATAGGCGAGGAACCACTCGCCGAACGTCATCTCGTAGAGGGTCCAGGACGGGCTGTCCATCTCCTGGACGAGGACGCGCCACGGTGACGAGGGGGCGTCGGGCACACGGAGGAAGACCATCTCGCCCGTCGTGGCCGTCGCCACCGGCAGCAGTTCGCCCGGGGCCGCCCCCGCCGGATCCGGCAGGAACTCGGCCATGTCCTCCTCGTTCCAGAACTCGAGGTCGCCGCGGATCATGCTGCCCAGGTCGTGCAGAAGGTGCCGGGCGGGGTGCTTCAGATACAGCTGGTCGTTGACGACGACCGAGCCGTAGGCGTCGACGATCTCCCGGAAGTCCGGGGGGAATTCGACGCCGAGCTCGTTCTCCAGCTCGGTCCAGGGCGCCGGATCGGACCAGTTGAACCGAGGCTCGCCCAGTACCGCCCGTATCTCCGAAAGCGTTGCCACCGACAGACCCCTTCTCGCGCGTGAGCGCAAGAACCTATCAGGCGACCGATTCCGCCCCGCCGGGACCGGAGGTCACGCTCCCTTGACGCCCCAGCCCGGCAGGACGAGACTCCGCACGGTCAAGAACCCCCACGCCCGCATGGCCTCGTTCCGTCCCCGAACGAAGGGTTCCGTCCATGACCGCGACCGCCTCCTCCGGTAGATCCGGAGCCTCCGAACTCGGCGAGGGCCGGGCCGAACTCGCGCCCGGCGCAGTCCCCGAGGACCCGCGCTTCGTCAACGACGACCTGCTGCCGGTGCCGCTCGCGGAGCGCCGCTGGACCACGTACAACTTCGCCGCCCTCTGGGTCGGCATGGCGCACAACATCCCGTCCTGGATGCTCGCCTCCGGTCTCGTCGCCCTCGGCATGGACTGGAAGCAGGCCGTCCTCACCATCGCGCTCGCCAACGTCGTCGTCCTGCTCCCGATGCTGCTCACCGGGCACGCCGGACCCAAGTACGGCATCCCGTTCCCGGTCCTCGCCCGCGCCTCCTTCGGGCTGCGCGGCGCCAACCTCCCCGCCCTCATCCGGGCCGGGGTCGCCTGCGCCTGGTTCGGCATCCAGACCTGGATCGGCGGGCAGGGCATCTTCATCCTGCTCGACAAGGTCATCGGCGAGCTCGCCGGCGACGGCTGGGCGGACGCGGCGCGGATCGCCGGGCAGCCGTGGACCCTGTGGCTCTGCTTCGTGCTCTTCTGGGCGCTCGAACTCGCCATCATCCACCGGGGAATGGAAACCCTGCGCCGCTTCGAGAACTGGGCGGCGCCCTTCGTCATCGTCGGCGCGCTCGCCCTCCTCGTCTGGATCACGGTCAAGGCGGGCGGTCTCGGCCCCCTCCTCGACCAGCCCTCCCGGCTCGGCTGGGGCGCCGACTTCTGGCCGGTCTTCTTCCCCTCCCTGATGGGCATGATCGCCTTCTGGGCGACCCTCAGCCTCAACATCCCGGACTTCACCCGCTTCGGCGCCGGCCAGCGCTCCCAAGTCCTGGGCCAGACCCTCGGGCTGCCCACCACGATGACCCTGTTCGCGCTGCTCTCGGTGCTCGTCACCTCGGGCTCCCAGGCCGTGTACGGGGCTCCCGTCTGGGACCCGGTGGCCCTCGCCGCCCGGACAGACAGCGTCTTCGCGCTCCTCTTCGCCCTGGTCACCGTCCTCGTCGCGACCCTCTCGGTGAACATCGCGGCGAACGTCGTCTCCCCGGCGTACGACCTCGCCAACCTGGCGCCGAGAGTGGTGAACTTCCGGACGGGCGCGCTGATCACCGGCGTCGTGGGCGTCGTCATCATGCCGTGGAAGCTCACCGCCACCCCCGAGCTGTACATCTTCACCTGGCTCGGTCTGGTCGGCGGACTCCTCGGCACCGTCGCCGGCATCCTCATCGCCGACTACTGGCTCGTCCGCCGCACCGTTCTCGACCTCGCCGGGCTCTACCGCGCCGACGGCCCCTACTGGTACCGGGGAGGCTGGAACCCGGCGGCCGTCCTCGCCTTCGCGGTCGGCGGCGTCCTCGCCGTCGGAGGCTCCCACTCGGCCCCCGGCGCGGGACCCTTCCCCGAGGACGGCCTGATCCCCTTCCTCAAGCCTCTCGCCGACTACGGCTGGGCCGTCGGCCTCGCCGCCTCCCTCCTCCTCTACACCGCCCTCATGAGGCGCGCGGGAGCCGCCCGATCGTCCGCTCGATCCAGCTGAGGTAGGACCCGACCCGGGTGTTCACCGCGGGGGTGTCGGTCGCGCACCCCTTCCCGTACGACACCAGACCGATCACGTACGGCCGCCGCCCGGCCATGTGCACGAGCGGACCGCCGGAGTCGTACTGGCAGGTGTCCCGCCCGGGCGCGTACGTGCACAGCTGCGAGGCGGTGACCCGCGCCATGCCCCTGCTCCCGCACACCGGGTTGCTCATGGTGTCCAGGGTCACCGTCCGCAGCACGTCCGAGGTCCGTCCGCCGAACGAGGTGGTCCCCCAGCCGTGCGCCTCCACGCGCGCGTGGTCCAGGGCGTCCCGCCCGTACGAGGCCGGCAGCGCGATCGGGCGCACGTCCCGGTTGAACGCGACGGGTTCGGAGAGCCGCACCAGGGCGATGTCGTTCCGCTGGCTCTCCGGGTCGTACGCGGGGTGCACCAGAAGCCGGGCGGGGGTCACCAGTACCGCGTTCGGGCTGTCGTCCCGAGAGGTCAGGTCGTGATCGCCGAGCAGCACCCCCACGCGCGCGGTGCTGCTGTACGACCCCGTCAGGCAGTGCGCGGCCGTCACCACGTACCGCTCCGTGATCAGCGCCCCACCGCACATCACCCGCCCCTCCTCCCGGTCCACGAGACCCGCCATGTACGGGTACTGATGCGGCCTCGCCTCCTCGCCGCCCACGATCCCGCGCGCCGCCCCGGCCCCCAGCGCGCAGACGGCCACGACGGCCCCCGTCACCGCGGCCGCGGCCTTCCTCGCCCAACCCATGAACCCTCCGTACGCACCCTGGCCGGCCTCACCGGCCTCGCCCCGGGCCCCGTCGGCGCTGCCGAGACGTTTCCTCACCCCGGTCCGGCGCCTCCGTCCGGCCCGTCGCGACGTCAACGATCAGGGCGCGGCCCGGTCACGTCCGGTTGACGCCGGGCCGGGGAGGGGCGCGGCACGCGCGCGCGAAAGGACCCGCATGGTCGCAGGCCCGGGCGGACCGGGGATGCCGGCCAGGGGAACGGGGGGTGACGGCGGGGCCGTACCGCTTGTCAGAAGGGCGTGCTTTGCTGGAGGCATGATCGGAGACTTCCTTGAGCACGTCCTCGACGGCGGTACGGGCGAGGTGGAGGAGGCGGTCCGCAAGGCGGCCGCCGCCGAGATCATGCCGAGGTTCCGGCAGCTCGCCGCCGACGAGATCCTGGAGAAGAACGGGCCGCACGACCTGGTGACCGTCGCCGACCGGGCGGCGGAGGCCCATCTGACGGCTTCGCTGACCGCGCTGCTGCCCGGCTCCGTCGTCGTGGGCGAGGAGGCCGTGCACGCCGACCCCGCCGTCTACGAGGCGCTGCGGGGCGACGCGCCGGTGTGGATCGTCGACCCCGTCGACGGCACCCGCCAGTTCGTCCACGGCGACCCCGCCTTCTGCACCCTCGTCGCCCTCGCCCTGCGCGGCGAGGTGCTGGCGTCCTGGACCTTCGCGCCCGCCCTTGACGAGTTCGCCGTCGCGGTGCGCGGCCGGGGCGCCACCCTCGACGGGCGGCCGTTGCGCTCCGGATCGCCCGAGCCCGGCGCGGTCGTCGAGGTGGCGACCTCGCACCCGGACTACACGACCCCCGAGCAGAAGCGCGCCCTGCTCTCCCTGGACACGGAGGGCGTGCGCCGCCGGCCCTGCGGCTCGGCGGGCCTCGAATACCTGGCGGTGGCGCGCGGCGCGCTCGACGCCACCGCGTTCACCTGGGAGTACGCCTGGGACCACGCGGCCGGCCTGCTCCTCGTCGCCGAGGCCGGCGGCACGGACCTGACGGTCGCGGGGGAGCGGTTCCGCATCGCCGGGGGCAACGCGCTGCCGTTCACCGCGGCCCGGGACGCGGCGACGGCGGAGCGGATACGAGCGCTGCTCGCGGGCCTGTGAGACGGACCGGGGCGCGGCGGTACGGGGACTCCCCGGGGGCCTGTGAGGCGGCCGGCGGCACCGGCCTATCCTGGGGGCCTTGGCCACCGGCTGACGAAGGAGTCCGAAGGTGACGAACGGGACGTCGATGCTCGATGTGGTCGTCGTGGGGGCCGGGCCCAACGGACTCACCGCGGCGGTGGAGTTGGCCCGGCGGGGCTTCTCGGTGGCCCTGTTCGAGGCCGAGCCGACCGTCGGCGGCGGCGCCAGGACCGAGGAACTGACGCTTCCCGGCTTCCGGCACGACCCCTGTTCCGCCGTGCACCCGCTCGGGGCCGGTTCGCCCGTCTTCAAGACGATGCCGCTCGACCGGTACGGACTGGAGTGGCTGCACCCCGAACTGCCCATGGCCCACCCCTGGGACGACGGCACCGCCGCCGTCCTCGCCCGGTCCGTCGCCGAGACCGCCGCATCCTTCGGGCCGCGCGACGCGGGCACGTACCGCAGGCTCGTCGAGCCGTTCGTCGCCAGGTGGGACACCCTGGCCAAGGACTTCATGCAGCTGCCGCTCACCGCGCTGCCCCGCGACCCGGTCACCCTCGCCCGCTTCGGACTCGCCGGACTGCCGCCGTCCACCTGGCTGATGCGCAGGTTCCGGGACGAGAAGGCCCGTGCGCTGTTCGCCGGGCTCGTCGGCCATGTCATCGCCCCGCTGGGCGGTTTCGCCACCGGAGCGGTCGGCCTGGTCTTCGCGCTGGCCGCGCACGCCGGCGGCTGGCCGATGCCCCGGGGCGGCTCGCAGTCCATCTCGGACGCGCTCGCCGCCTACCTGAAGGACCTCGGCGGCGAGGTCCACACCGACTTCGAGGTCAAGCGGCTCGACGACCTGCCGCCGGCCCGCGCCTACGTCTTCGACACCTCGCCGACCGCGCTCGCCCGGATCGCGGGCTTCGGCGGGCACTACGACCACTACAAGTACGGCGCCAGCGTCTTCAAGATCGACTACGCGCTCGACGGACCCGTACCGTGGACCGCCGACGAGGCCCGGCGCGCCGGCACCGTCCAGATCGGCCCCACCGCGGGCGAGATCGACACCGCCCTGTGCGAGGCCTCCTCCGGCACCGCCCCCGACGTCCCCTTCCTCATCACCGCGCAGCCCAGCCTCGTCGACCCGTCCCGCGCCCCCGAGGGCAAGCACGTCTTCTGGGCCTACGGCCACGTGCCCAACGGCTGGCGCGGCGACCTCACGGAGGCGATCGAGCGCCAGATCGAGCGCTTCGCCCCCGGCTTCCGCGACCGCGTCCTCGCCCGCGCCACCGCGGGACCGCCCGAACTCGCCGCGCGCAACGCCAACTACGTCGGCGGCGACATCGCCTGCGGCGCCGCCCGCGGCCTCCAGCTCCTGCTGCGCCCCACCCTCTCCCTCCGCCCCTACGCCACCCCGCACCCGGCGGTCTTCCTCTGCTCCTCCGCCACCCCGCCGGGCCCCGGCGTGCACGGCATGTCCGGGCACAACGCGGCGAAGGCCGTGTGGCGGCGGCTGCGAAAATAGACTGCCCCCATGGCCAAGTACTTCGACGTCCACCCCGACAACCCCCAGCGCCGCACGATCACCTCGGTCGCGGACTCCATCCGGAACGGGGCGCTCGTCGCGTACCCGACCGACTCCTGCTACGCGCTCGGCACCCAGCTCGGCAACCGTGACGGCCTCAACCGCATCCGTGCCATCCGCGACCTCGACGACCGGCACCACTTCACGCTGATGTGCGAGAACTTCGCGCAGCTGGGCCAGCTCGTGCAGATCGACAACGACGTGTTCCGCGCCGTGAAGGCGTCCACGCCCGGCGCGTACACCTTCATCCTGCCGGCGACGAGGGAGGTGCCCCGCCAGCTGCTCCACCCCAAGAAGAAGACGGTCGGCGTCCGCATCCCCGACCACGTCATCACCCAGGCCCTCCTCGCCGAACTCGGCGAGCCGCTCCTCTCCAGCACCCTCCTCCTGCCCGACGAGGCCGAACCGCTGACCCAGGGCTGGGAGATCAAGGAACGCCTCGACCACCAGGTGGACGCGGTCCTCGACTCCGGCGACTGCGGCACCGAACCGACCACCGTCGTCGACTTCTCCAGCGGCGAGCCCGAGATCGTCCGCCGCGGTGCCGGCGACACCACCCGCTTCGAGTAGGCCACCCCACCGAACGGGCCACCACCCGCGAGGCGGCCCTTACGGAACCGGGCGTGATCACCGTACGGTCGACCGGCATCCGCTCACCCGGACCGACGGAGGACCGAGTCACGTGATCGTCATCGCCCACGTCAGCGACATCCATGTCGACACGGAGCCGCGCAGCGCGGAACGCACCCGCGCGGTCATGCGCTACCTGGAGGAACTCCCGTACGACCTCGCGGCCGTCCTCGTCACCGGGGACATCGCCGACCTCGGGAACCCGCCGGGGTACGCGATCGCGCGGGAGCTCCTGGTCTCGCGCCACCCGCTGCTCGTCTGCCCCGGGAACCACGACGTCCGCGCCGACTTCCGCAAGGGCCTCCTGCCGGAGGGCGCCGGGGAGCGGCCGGACGCGCCCGTCAACCAGGTGCTGCGCGGCGAGGGCTTCGTGATCGCCCTCTGCGACTCGTCCGTGCCCGGCGAGGACGAGGGCTACCTGGAGGACGAGACGCTGGAATGGCTGGACGGCGTCCTCACCGGCACGCCGCGGGACGTGCCGGTCCTCGTCGGCTTCCACCACCCGCCGGTGCCGCTGCACACCCCGTACGTCGACGGGATCCGGCAGTTCGGCGAGGAGCGGCTCGTCGCACTCGCCGGCCGCCACCCCCACCTCAAGGCCTTCCTCGCGGGGCACGCCCACACGGCGGCCGCCACCACCTTCGCCGGGCGTCCGCTGCTCGTCGCCCCCGGGGTGGTCTCCGCGCTCCGGCTCCCCTGGGAGAACCCGAGCCCCGAGGACGAGAACGTCCACCTCACCCTGCCGCCCGGTCTCGCCTTCCACGTCCTGGGCGACGACGGCAGGCTCACCACCCACTACCGGACCGTCACCGTCTGACGCCCCGGCCACTGCTGGCGCCCCGGGGCCGGGGCCGGACGACCATGTCGTTTTCTCGCCAGCCCGGGCGTCGTCCGTCCCCGATCCTGGAAGCATGCACACCGACACCGAGCGCTGCGTGCGGGCCGTCCAGTCGAAGGACGCCCGCTTCGACGGCGTGTTCTTCACCGCCGTTCGCACCACCCGGATCTACTGCCGGCCCAGCTGCCCGGCCGTCCCGCCCAAGCCCGAGAACATGGAGTTCCACCCCAGCGCCGCCTCCTGCCAGCGCGCCGGCTTCCGGGCCTGCAAGCGGTGCCGGCCCGACACCAGCCCCGGCTCGCCCCAGTGGAACGTCCGGGCCGACGCCGTCGCCCGTGCCATGCGGCTCATCCAGGACGGCGTGGTCGACCGCGAGGGCGTCCCCGGGCTCGCCCGGCGGCTCGGCTGGTCCACCCGCCAGATCGAACGCCAGCTGCTCGCCGAACTCGGCGCCGGACCGCTCGCCCTGGCCCGCGCCCAGCGCGCCCAGACCGCCCGGGTGCTCATCGAGACGACCCCGATGCCCCTCGGGCAGGTCGCCTTCGCGGCCGGCTTCTCCTCGATCCGCACCTTCAATGACACCGTCCGCGAGGTCTTCGCCCTCACCCCCGGCGAACTCCGCGCCCGCGCCGGCCGCCGCTCACCGGACCGGGCGACCGCCACGCCCGGCGTGATCAGCCTCCGGCTGCCGTTCCGCGCCCCGCTGGAACCCTCCAATCTCTTCGGCCACCTCGCCGCGACCGCCGTCCCCGGCGTCGAGGAATGGCGCGACGGCGCCTACCGCCGCACGCTGAACCTCCCGTACGGACACGGCATCGTCGCCCTCGCCCCGCGCCCCGACCACATCGCCTGCCGGCTCTCCCTGACCGACCCCCGCGACCTCACCCACGCGATCAGCCGCTGCCGACGGCTCCTCGACCTCGACGCCGACCCCGTCGCCGTCGACGAACGGCTGCGCACCGACCCGCTCCTCGCACCCCTCGTCGACAAGGCGCCCGGGCGCAGGGTTCCCGGCAGCGTCGACCCCGCCGAGTTCGCCGTCAGGGCCGTCCTCGGCCAGCAGGTGTCCACCGCCGCCGCCCGCACCCACGCCGCCCGGCTCGTCACCGCGCACGGCGTGCCCGTCGACGACCCCGAGGGCGGCCTCACCCACCTCTTCCCGACCTCCGAGGCGCTCGCCGCCCTCGACCCCGAGACCCTCGCCCTGCCGCGCAGCCGCCGCACCACGCTCCTCACCCTGGCCGGGGCCCTCGCCGACGGCACGCTCACCCTCGGCCCCGCCGACGACCGGGAAGAGGCCCGCGCCCGGCTGCTCGCCCTGCCCGGCTTCGGACCGTGGACCACCGAGATCATCGCCATGCGGGCGCTCGGCGACCCCGACGCCTTCCTCCCCGGCGACCTCGGCGTCCGCCGCGCCGCCGAAGGACTCGGCCTGCCCGGCACCCCCGCCGCCCTGGTCGCCCGCGCCGCGCACTGGCGCCCCTGGCGCGCCTACGCCGTCCAGTACCTCTGGGCGACCGACGACCACCCGATCAACCTGCTGCCCAGCGAAGGACTCTGAACCGCCATGGCACCCACCGTCCGGCACACCGTCGTCGACAGCCCCTACGACCCGCTGACGCTCGTCGCCGTCGACGGCGTCCTCAGCCGCGTCCACATGACCGGCCAGCGGCACCGACCGCCCGAGGAGACCTTCGGCGAACCCGACCCACGCCCCTTCGGCGAAGCCGTCCGCCAGCTCGACGCCTACTTCGTCGGCGAACTCACCACCTTCGAGCTGCCGTTGAACCTCATCGGCACCCCGTTCCAGCTGCGGGTCTGGGAGCAGCTCCTCAACATCCCGTACGGCGAGACCCGCACCTACGGCGAACTCGCCGAGGAACTCGGCAACCCGGGCGCCTCCCGTGCCGTCGGCCTCGCCAACGGCAAGAACCCGGTCAGCATCATCGTCCCCTGCCACCGGGTGATCGGCGCCGGCGGCGGCCTCACCGGCTACGGCGGCGGCCTCGACCGCAAGCAGCGCCTCCTCGCCTTCGAATCGGGCGCGGCCGAGCCGGAGGCGCTGTTCTAGCGGACACCCGCTAGCGGAGCCGGTCGAGGAGCGCGGGCAGCGCCGAGCCGATCGGCTCGCGTACGACCTCGTCGGCGACCGGGTCGTACGGGGTGGGCTCGGCGTTCACGATGACGAGGCGGGCGCCGTTGTCGGCGGCGATCCCGGCGAGGGAGGCCGCGGGCTGTACCTGGAGGCTGCTGCCGACCACCACCATCACCTCGGTGGCCTTGGCGATCGACATGGCCTCGCCGAGCACCACCGGATCGAGCCGCTGCCCGAACATGACGGTCGCCGACTTCAGGATGCCGCCGCAGACCAGGCACGCCGGGTCGTCCTCGCCGGCCCGCACGCGGTCGAGCGCCTCGGCCATCGAAGAGCGCGCGTGACAGGCCGTGCACACCACCGACCGCGCCGAGCCGTGGAGTTCGATCACCTTCCGCGCGGGCACCCCGGCGGCCTGGTGCAGACCGTCCACGTTCTGCGTGATCACCCGCAGCGCGTTCCCGGACGTCCGCTCATAGGCGGCGATCGCGCGGTGCGCCACGTTCGGCTCGGCGCTCAGGACCGGGCCGTCGAGCCGCATCCGCCACGAGCGGCGCCGGATCTCCGGATCGGCCATGTACGGCCCGTACGTCACGAGCCGCTCCGCTTCCGGGTCGCGTCGCCACAGGCCGTTCGGCCCCCGGTAATCGGGGATGCCCGAGTCCGTGGAGATACCGGCACCACTGAGGATCGCGACCATCGTCATAGGGAAACCCTAGGCACCACCGAACCGCTCCCGCGAGCGGGTTTCGGGGTGTTAGGTTCCCCGCATGGCCAAGGTGAACATCGCGCTCGACGCCGAACTCGTCGTGGAAGTCATGGTCCTGGCCGGCATCGGCAGCCCCCAGGACGCCGTGGAGGCCGTCGTGCGCGACTACATCGCCCGCGGCCACCGCACCGAGGCGCGGGCCGTCAGCAGGGACGAGCCGCACCGCACGGGCGAGATCGTCCCCCAGGAACCCCCGCAGGGCTGAGCGCGGAGGCGGGCGGTCCGTCGGGGAGCCGCCCGCGTCCTTCACTCCGGCGGTGTCGCCAACCGCAGTGTCCGCTCGGCCAGTTCGCCGATCCGGACGCCGTCGAAGCCGAACACGGCGCTGCGCACCCGGTCCCGCAGCGGCTCCGACCACTGCGGCGGGATCGCCGCCGCCCCGCACATCACCCCCGCCACCGAACCGGCCGTGGCCCCGTTGGAGTCCGTGTCGAGGCCGCCGCGGACGGTGAGGGCGATGGTGCGGGTGAAGTCCCCTTCCCCGTACAGGAGCCCGGCAGTCAGGACGGCCGCGTTCGGGACGGTGTGGATCCAGCCGAGGCCCGCCGTGCGCTCGGCGAGCTCGTCGAGCGTGGCGGACCAGCCGAGCCCCGACTCGTACAGGGCGATCGTCCCGCGGACCGTACGCGCCAGCCGGCTGCCCGCCGGGATCTGGTCGAGGCCCGCGTCGAGGGCCGCCCGCACGTCCGGCGCGGTGAAGGCCGCCGCGATCACGGCGGCCGCCCACATCGCCCCGTACACCCCGTTCCCGCTGTGCGAGAGGACCGCGTCCCTGCGGGCCAGCGAGGCGGCCCGGCGCGGGTCGCCCGGGGAGGTCCAGGCGTAGACGTCGGCCCTGATCAGGGCGCCGATCCACTCCTGGTGGGGGTTGTCGTACGTGGCGGTCAGCGGCGGCCGCAGGCCGTTCGCGAGGTTGCGGTAGGCGGCGCGCTCGGCCGTGAACGTCTGGAGGTACGGCAGCCGCAGCAGCCACTCCTCGCCGAGCTGCTCGGTGGTGAAGCCGAAGCCGCGCGTCTCCAGGACGTGCAGCCCGAGGACCGACCAGTCGACGTCGTCGTCCCGGCAGCTGCCGTCGACCCCGCCCCGCACGCACATCGGCCACTCGGGCCGCAGCTCGAACCCGGTCGCCCCCGGCGGCGGGGGCGGCAGGTAGTCCGTCAGCGGCAGGGCGTCCGTCAGCCGCAGATACGCGTCGATGTGCTCCCGCGTCCAGTGGTCGCCCCGCTCCACCGGCTTGCCCAGCATGTTCCCGGCGATCCGGCCCGTCCAGCCGCCCAGGATCCGGTCCGCGAGATCCCCGTGCGCGCGCGGCACCTCAGACCCCGCCCTCGGGCGGCTCCGCGTCGCTGCGGGCCTTCGCGGCCCGGCGCAGCCGGTGGTGACGGTCGGCGCCCTGCTCGGTCATCGCCTCCCCGACCAGGGTCCGCACCGCGTCCCGCAGCCCGTGCAGGGCGTGGTGCCGGGCCGGGCCCGCCCCCGGGTCCTCGCGCAGCTCCTTCAGGAGCGCGAAGCACAGCACCAGCATCACCACGACGAACGGCAGCGCCACCAGGATCGTCGCCGTCTGGAGCGAGTTCAGACCGCCCACCACCAGCAGCACCGCCGCCACGGCGGCCATCAGGACGCCCCAGGTCACCACGAGCCAGGTCGGCGGATGGAGCGAGCCGCGGCTCGTCAGCGACCCCATCACCAGCGAGGCGGAGTCCGCGCTCGTGATGAAGTACGTCATCACCAGGAGCATCGCCACCACCGAGGTGACCGTGCCGATCGGCAGCGCCTCCAGCATCGCGAACAGCGAGGCCTCGGCCCCGTCCTTCACCGCCGTCGCCAGATCGGCCTCGCCCGTCGACTCCAGGCGGATCGCCGTGCCGCCCATCACGCAGAACCACACCACCGTGGCCCCCGACGGCACGAGCAGCACGCCCATCAGGAACTCCCGGATGGTCCGGCCGCGCGAGATCCGGGCGATGAACGTGCCCACGAACGGCGCCCAGGACAGCCACCAGGCCCAGTAGAAGATCGTCCACGCCCCCAGCCAGTCACGGTCGGTGAAGGCGCCCGTACGGCTCGCCATCGGCAGCAGCTGGTGCAGGTAGCCGCCGACCGAGGCCGGAATGGTGTCCAGGATGTAGACCGTCGGACCGAGCAGGAACACGAACAGCATCAGACAGCCCGCGAGGACGACGTTCAGCGTGGACAGCCACTTCACGCCCTTGTGCAGCCCCGAGAACGCCGACAGGACGAAGGCCGCCGACAGCGCCACGATGATGATCAGCTGGGTCGCCGTGGAGTCGTCCACGTCCATCGTCAGGTTCAGCCCCTCGGCCACCTGCAGCGCCCCGAGACCCAGGCTCGTCGCCGTGCCGAACACCGTCGCGAACACCGCGAGCAGATCGATCGCCTTGCCCGGCCAGCCCTTCGCCCTGCGCTCGCCCATCAGCGGCACGAACGCCGAGCTCAGCTGGTTCCCGCGGCCCTTGCGGAAGCCCGCGTACGCCAGCGCGAGGCCCGCGATGCCGTAGATCGCCCACGGCGTCAGCGTCCAGTGGAAGAACGAGTACTCCATGGCCGTACGGGCCGCTGCCCCCGTCCCCGCCGGGACACCGCTCGCCGGCGGCGGGCTCAGGAAATGCGTCAGCGGCTCCCCGACCCCGTAGAACATCAGACCGATGCCCATGCCGGCGCTGAACATCATCGCGATCCACGCCAGGTTCGTGAACTCGGGCTCCGAATCGTCCGCGCCCAGCCTGATCCGCCCGAACCGGCTCAGCGCGATCACCACGCACAGCACCAGGAAGGTGTCCGCCGCGACCACGAAGAGCCAGGCGAAATTCGACAAGACCCAGTTCAGCGCCGTCGACGACGCGCTGTCGAAGGAGTCCTCGCCCAGCGCCGCCCAGGCGACGACCGCCACCACGGCCGCGACCCCGATCCCGATGACCTTGGCATCGGGCGCGTGCCGCTCCTGCGGGGCCCGTTCGATCGGTTCCGTACTCATGTGACCCCACTATGGTGCGGAATATCGCTTTATCAGGGGGTGGCACGCCGTCCGGCGGTACGGATAGGGTCAGGCTCGGCGCGACTGCACGTTCGAAAGCAAGGGATGCAAGGTGACGGACGGAGCAGCAACTCAGGTCGCTCACGTGCTCGTGGCGGCCGACAAGTTCAAGGGTTCGCTCACGGCCGTGCAGGTCGCGGAGCGGGTCACGACGGGACTGCGACGAGCCGTCCCCGGACTCACGGTGGAGACCCTCCCCGTCGCCGACGGCGGCGACGGCACGGTCGCGGCAGCCGTCGCGGCCGGATTCGAGCGCCGCGAGGTGCGCGTCACGGGACCGCTCGGAGAGCAGGTCACCGCCGCCTTCGCGCTGCGCGGCACCACCGCGGTCGTCGAGATGGCGGAGGCCTCCGGCCTCCAGCTCCTCCCGCGCGGCGTCTTCGCCCCGCTCACCGCGACCACCTACGGCTCCGGCGAACTCCTCTCCGCCGCGCTCGACGCAGGCGCCACCACCATCGTCTTCGGCGTCGGCGGCAGCGCCACCACCGACGGCGGCTCCGGCATGCTCGCCGCGCTCGGCGCCCGCTTCCTCGACGCGGCAGGCGAGCCCGTCGGCCCCGGCGGCGCGCCGCTCGCCGACCTCGCCACCGCCGACCTCAGCGGCCTCGACCCCCGCTTCGCGGACATCGACCTCATCCTCGCGAGCGACGTCGACAACCCGCTCACCGGCCCCAAGGGCGCCCCCGCCGTCTACGGCCCCCAGAAGGGCGCCACCCCCGACGACGTCCGCACCCTCGACGCGGCCCTCGCCCACTTCGCCACCGTCCTCGAGAAGGCCATCGGCCCCAAGGCGGCCGAGGCCGCCGTCGCGCCCGGCGCCGGCGGCGCCGGTGGCATCGGCTACGGCGCGCTCATCCTCGGCGCGAGCTTCCGCCCCGGCATCGAGCTCATGCTCGACGTCCTCGGCTTCGCGCCGGCCCTGGAGCGGGCCACCCTCGTCATCACCGGCGAAGGCTCCCTCGACGAGCAGACCCTCCACGGCAAGGCCCCCGCCGGCGTCGCCGCCGCCGCCCGCGCCGCCGGCAAGGACGTCGTCGCCGTCTGCGGCCGCCTCGCCCTCACCCCCGAGGCCCTCGCCGCCGCCGGCATCCTCCGCGCCTACCCCCTCGCCGCCCTGGAACCCGACCCGGCCGTCTCCATGGCGAACGCGGGCCCGCTCCTGGAGCAGGCGGCGGAGAACCTCGCCCGGGACTTCCTCGCCTAGCAGCACCGACGACACCCCGGCCGATCAGGCCGGGGTCTTCCCCGGCCGGTACGGCGATCCCGTGCTCACGGCACGGACAGCTCCCGCTCCGGCTTCCCGGTGCGGGGGTCGAGGCGGATGGTCGTCTCGCCGGTCGCGGTCGTGAGGACCAGGGCGTCGGGCCCGGACCAGGCCGCCCGCGTCAGCACGCCGCCGGCGTCGCCGTCGAGGGAGGCGACCGGCCAGTGGCGCGCGGCGAGGCCCGACCCGTCCACGACCGACACCCGCCAGAGCGGGTCGGTCATGGCCGAGCCCTCCTCGACCACGAGGTACCGGTCCGCGCCCTCGGGCGCGGCCGTCCGGGCCGTCTCCTGCCAGCCGGCGCCCATCGGGAGGACGACCAAGCGGAACCACACGGCACCGACGAGGGCCACCCCGCACACCGCGAACGCCCGCCTGCGGACCGCCGCCCGCTCCGTCAGCAGCGGCACCGCCGCGCCGAGCAGCACGACCGCCACGACGAAACTCGGCCAGCGGTACTCGAAGGCGGCGGTGAGGACCAGCAGCCGCGTCGACTCGGCGAGCCAGGGCCCCACCAGGCACGCGACGCCCGCCGCGGCCCCTCCGGCCGACAGGGCCCGGCCGAGGCCCCGGTGCCGGAGGCGGTTCGCACGTATGTCCATGGTGATCGTCACGGGCCCATCCTGGCAGGTCGGTTCGGCCGCCCGGGGCGGCCCGGCGACTCCCTCAGCCGGCACCTCCCGGCGCCGTCAGCCGGAACGCGTCCAGGGCCAGGGTCATCTCCGTGAGGTCCCGGGGCCTGGACAGTGACCGTGCCGTCAGCTGCTCCAGCCGCCGCAAGCGGTTGAAGACCGTGTTGCGGTGGCAGTACAGCCGGCCGGCCGCGCGGCCGGCGGAGCCCTCGCAGTCGAGCCACGTGTCGAGCGTCTCCAGGAGGACCGCGCGGTCCGAGGGGTCGAGCTCCAGGAGGCCGCCCAGGACGTCGGAGACGAGGAGGCCCGCGAGCTCCGGCTGGGAGACCACCATCGCGCCCGCCATGCGCCGGTCGAGGCGGACGACCTCGCGGCTGCCCGGCGGGCAGGTGCGGAGGGCCAGCTCGGCGAGACGGCGGGCGCGGCCGAGTTCGGTGAGGCCGGTGACGACCGGGCTGATGCCGCCGGGCCCGGGGCAGCGGCCGGTGAGGAGTTCGGAGAGCGCGTCGAGGCCGGTGTCGCCGGCCAGCGCGACGACGCCGAGCTCGCAGTCGGCGCCCATGCGCCAGAGGAAGCGGACGCCGTCGCCCCGCACCTGCCGGTGGAAGGGTTCGCGTTCCTCGCGCCGGTCGTAGCGGAGGACGACGACCGCGTACCGGCCCTGCTCGGGCAGGTCGAGGCCGGCCGCGGCGCGGGAGACCAGCTCGGGGGAGTGCCGGCCCTGGAGGAGGGCGTCGAGCAGCGCCTGGAGCTGCTCGTCCGTACGGCGCCGGAGTTCCAGCTCGGCCGCCCGGTACGCCTCCGACGCAGTGTCGGCCTGCGCGTCCACCGCCGACCACACCGTCGTGGCGGACTGCATCAGCGCCGTCAGCTGCCCGCCGTCGGTGCCGGCGCTCTCGATGAGCGCCTCCCACACCAGGTGCCCGGCGTGCCGGTAGGCGTGGACCACGAGCTCCAGCGGCATGCCCTGGGCGGCCCGCCGCCGGCCCATCTCGTCGGCGTGCTCCAGATCGCGGCGGGGCGAGTCGCGGGGCGCCGAGATCATCTCGATCCCGATCCGCATGGCCGCCTCGGCCTCCTGCCAGTGCTGGTCGTACGGGATGATCCGCCCGTAGGCGGGCTCGTACGCGTGAAGTTCCCGTAGATGCTCGTCCACCAGTTCCGGCACCCGCTCCAGAAGCGTCGAGCACGCCAGGGCGAGCACCTTCCAGTCGTCACCGGTCCGCCGTCTGCGCCGTCCCATGCCCGGAGGATCCACCGCCGCGGCCCTCCGGGCACAGCCCTGACGCGCAGCGTTGTGCGCATGCACAGCCCGTCGCCGCGCCCGCTGGTCACCGGCAGCGTTTCGGCCGCGGAGCGTGGACGCGCGGTCCGGCGCGGTGCTGGGGTGAGCGCCGGCGAACGGCCGGGCGACGAGCACGGCCGGGGAAAGGGGAACCATGGGAGGTACCGCACCCGCTCTCCAGGTGACGGACCTGACGGCGGGATACGGGCCCGTGCACGCGCTGCGGCGGGTCTCGCTGACGGTGCCGGCCGGTGCCGTCGTCACGGTCCTGGGAGCCAACGGGGCCGGCAAGTCCACGCTCCTGCGGGCGGTTTCGCGCACCCTCCGCTTCCACGGCGGCGCCGTGGTCTCGGGCACGGTGAGCCGCGACGGCCGGCCGCTCGACGGACTGCCGCCCGACCGGGTCGTCGCGGCCGGCGTCTCGCAGGTCCCCGAGGGCCGCCAGGTCTTCGCCCGCATGACGGTCGAGGACAACCTGCGCGCCGGCGCGCTCGGCGGGCGCGGCGGCCGGGGAGCGAAGGCGGCGGCGCTGCGCCGCGTGCACGAGCTCTTCCCCGTCCTCGCCGACCGCGCCCACCAGCGGGCCGGCCTGCTGTCCGGCGGCGAGCAGCAGATGCTCGCCGTCGGCCGCGCCCTGATGGCCGAGCCGGGGCTGCTCCTGCTCGACGAGCCGTCCCTCGGCCTCGCCCCGCTGATGGCGGCCCGGATCGCCGACGCCGTCCGGGAGATCAACGCGCAGGGCACGGCGGTGCTCCTCGTCGAGCAGAACGCGGCGCTCGCGCTGCGCCTCGCCTCCCTCGCGTACGTCCTCGAGGTCGGCGAGGTCACGCTCTCCGGTCCGGCCGCCGAACTCGCCGCCTCCGACGAGGTCCGCCGCCGCTACCTCGGTGTCGTCGACGAGACGGCCGCCGCCGACGCCGCCGAGGCACGCGCCGCCCACCCGGTCCTGTCCCGCTGGGAGGAGACCCGATGACACCGACCGCCACGCCGCCTCCCGCGCTCGAAGTCCGGGACGTCACCGTCCGGTTCGCCGGTCTCACCGCGCTCGACGGGGTCGGCTTCACCGTCCGGCCCGGCACCGTCCACGCCCTGATCGGCCCCAACGGGGCGGGGAAGTCCACCTGTTTCAACGTGCTGTCCGGG
Organism: Streptomyces sp. NPDC037273; assembly: GCF_055603625.1. NCBI lineage: Bacteria > Bacillati > Actinomycetota > Actinomycetes > Kitasatosporales > Streptomycetaceae > Streptomyces > Streptomyces sp. NPDC037273. The sequence continues at coordinate 717,646 of NZ_JBVJVO010000002.1, read as the reverse complement.
GTCTACCGGGCCACCGGGGGCTCCGTGCGCTTCGGCGCCCACGAGCTGACCGCCCTGCCCCCGCACCGGATCGCGGAGCTCGGGGTGGGCCGGATCTTCCAGAACCTGGCGCTGCCGCCGCGCGCCACGGTCGAGGACAGTCTGATGCTCGGCCGGCACCGGCTGACCCGCACCGGCTTCCTCGCCGCCGGGCTGCGGCTGCCGTCGGCGGCCCGCGAGGAGGCGCGGCACCGGGCGAGGGTCCGGGAGATCGCCGCGTTCGTCGGCCTTGAGGGACAACTCCGCAAGCCCGCCGGGTCGTTGCCGTACGGGCAGCAGAAGCTGGCCGAGCTGGCCCGCGCGCTGTGCATGGAACCGAAGCTGCTGCTGCTCGACGAGCCGGTCGCGGGGATGACCGCGGACGAGCGGCGCCGTACCGCCTCGGTCATCGCGGGCGTCCGCGACAGCCTCGGCATCTCGGTGCTGATCGTCGAGCACGACATGGGCCTGGTGATGCGGCTCGCCGACTCCGTCACCGTCCTCGACTTCGGCCGCCGGATCGCCGACGGGGCCCCCGCCGACGTCCAGAACGACCCGGCGGTCGTCCGCGCCTACCTCGGAGAGGAGACCGCCGCGTGAGCACCTTCGCCGAATTCCTGATCAACGGCGTCTCGCTGGGCTCGATCTACGCCCTCATCGCCCTCGGCTTCGTCGTCATCTTCAGGGCCACCGAGGTCGTCAACTTCGCCCACGCCTCGCTCCTGCTCGCCGGTGGCTACGTCACGGCCGTGCTCCACGACACGATCGGCTTCTGGCCCGCCCTGGCCGCCGGGGTCGCCGGCGCGGCGCTGGTGGGCGCGGCCGTCGAGTTCCTCGTGATGCGCCGCCACCGGGGCGGCGACCACAGCGTCCTCGCGATCGTGACGATCGGCGTCGACATCCTCCTGGCCACCGAGCTGACCCGGCGGATCGGCACCGACATCCTCGCGCTCGGCGATCCTTGGGGCGACGCCGTCGTCACCGTCGGGCCGGTGACGATCGCCGAGACCCGGATCGCGGCGCTCCTCGCCGCGGCGCTGCTCATCACCGCCTTCCTGCTGGCCTTCCGGTACACCTCCTGGGGCGTCGCGATGCGGGCGGCCGCCGAGAACCAGGAGACCGCCGCCCTCATGGGCATCCGGCTCGGCCGGGTCTCGCTCGGCGCCTGGGCGGTCGCCGGCGGTCTCGCGGCCGTCGCCGCGCTGTTCCTCACGGTCTTCCCGACGCCGGGTCTGGAGCGGGCCACCTCGCTCGCCGCCCTGAAGGCCTTCCCGGCCGCCATCCTCGGCGGCCTCGACTCCACCACGGGCGCCCTCGTCGGCGGACTGCTCGTCGGGATCACCGAGTCGCTCGCCACCGGCTACCAGGGCGATCTGGCCTTCCTCGGCCGGGGGATCGGCGACGTCGCCCCGTACCTCGTGATGGTCGCGGTGCTGCTGATCCGCCCGGCCGGACTCTTCGGTACGAAGGAGCTCGCCCGTGTCTGAGACCCTCACCCGCCCCGCGCTCCGGGTCCGCACCCGGGTGGCCGGCTGGTGCCTGGCGGGGCTGCTGCTCGCCGCGCTCCCGTTCTATCTGGACCGCTTCTGGCTCCAGGCCGGGCTGTTCGCGATGGCCGCGGCCCTCGGGGCGGTCGGCATCAACCTGCTGACCGGCGCCACCGGCCAGCTCTCGATGGGGCACGCCTTCTTCCTCGCCGTCGGCGCCTACGGCTACTGCGCCTTCGCCGGCGACGGGACCGATGGCCTGGCCGGCCTCGGCCTGCCCGGCTGGCTCGCCGCCGTGCTCGCGGTCGCCCTCGCGGGCCTGGCCGGCGGGGTGTTCAGCCCCATCGCGGGACGGCTCCGGGGCGCGTACCTGGGCATCGCCACCCTCGCGCTGATCTTCATCGGCCAGCACGTGCTGTTCAACGCGCACGGCCTCACCGGCGGCTACAACGGCCGGGCCGTCCCCCCGCTCTCCCTCTTCGGCCTCACCTTCGACGACAGTGAACTCCTCGTCGCCCAGGTGCCGTTCGGAGCCGTCGAGAAGCTCTGGTACCTGGGGCTCGTGCTGCTCGTCGGCGGAGTCCTGTTCGCCCGCGGGGTCCTCGGGGGCCGCCCGGGGCGGGCCATGAACGCCATCAGGGACCACCGGATCGCCGCCGGCGTCATGGGCATCCCGGTGGCCCGCTACCGCGCCGCCGTCTTCGTCCTGTCCTCGATGTACGCGGGCCTCGCGGGCGTCCTGCTCGCCCTGGTCTTCCAGCGCACGGTGCCCGAGTACTTCGGCATGGCGCTCTCCCTCGAATACCTGGCCATGATCGTCATCGGCGGTCTCGGCTCGGTCGCGGGCGCGGTGGCCGGAGGCGTCTTCGTCTCCCTCCTGCCCCAGCTCCTCACCCGCTACAGCGACGCGCTGCCCCTGGTCTCCGCCCCCGGGACGGGCGGGATCGCACCGGGGGAGGCCGCCCGCTACCTCTACGGCGCCGCCGTCGTCGCGGTGGTGCTCTTCCTGCCCGGGGGCCTGGTCCGCCTCGCCGCCCGGACACGTACGACCTCCACGTCAGACCGACCCTCAGGAGAGGCACGATGAACCACCGACGACAGGCCGTGCGGGGCCTGGCCGCAGCGCTCGCCGCACTGGTCGCGCTCACCGCCGCGGGCTGCAGTTCCAAGGCGAAGACCGGGGACGGCAAGCAGACCGGCGCGGGCGGGGTGAAGACCGGCGAGGGCGTCACGGACAAGACGATCTCCCTCGGCGCCCTCACCGACATGACCGGGGTGTACGCGACCCTCGGCAAGAGCGTCACCCAGTCCCAGCAGCTGTACGTGAAGCAGGTCAACGCCGCCGGCGGGATCTGCGGCCGGCAGCTGGAGCTGACGGTCCGCGACCACGGCTACGACCCCCAGAAGGCGCTCGCCGCCTACACGGAGCTGGAGCCGAAGGTCGTCGGCTACACCCAGTTCATCGGCTCCCCGTTCGTCGCCGCCGTCAAGTCACGCGTCGACGGCCAGGACAAGGGCCTCGTCCTGCCGCAGGCCTGGTCCGCCTCGCTGCTCGGCTCCCCGTACATCCGCGTCCTGGGTGCCACGTACGACGTCGAGACCATCAACGCCGTGGACTTCCTCGTCACCGAGAAGGGCCTGAAGGCGGGCGACAAGCTCGGGCACGTCTACTTCGAGGGCGACTACGGCGAGAACGCCCTCAAGGGCTCGAAGTACGCGGCCGGCAAGGCGGGCCTGACCGTCGTCGAGCAGAAGATCAAGCCCACCGACAACGACATGTCGGCGCAGGTCGCCGCCCTCAAGCAGGCCGGCGTCAAGGGCGTCGTCATCAGCGCGGGCCCCCGCCAGGCCGCCTCCCTCGTCGGCGTCGCCGCCGCCACCGGCCTCAAGGTCCCGGTCGTCGGCAACAACTCGGCCTTCGCCCCGCAGCTCCTCGGCACCCAGGCCGGGCCCGCCCTGGAGAAGATGTACTGGTTCGCCTCCCCGAGCCTGCCCATCGGCGCCGACACCCCCACCGCGAAGAAGCTGGTCGCCGACTACCAGGCGGCCTACCCGGGCGACGGCCTCGACAACGGCATCGTCGCCGGCTGGACCGCGGCGAGCGTCTTCGGCGAGGCCCTGAAGAAGGCCTGCGCGAACAAGGACCTCACCCGCGAGGGCGTCGACAAGGCCCTGCTCACCCTGAACGCACACGACGCGGGCTTCGGCCTCACCCACGACCTCGGCGACCCGAAGGCGCCCTCGTCCCGCGAGTCCGTCATCATCCAGCCCGACAAGTCCGTCCCCGGCGGCATGCGCACCGTCCGGCAGCCCTTCGTCTCCGAGGCCGCCAAGTCCTACACACCCTGATCTTCACGTCCCCGAAACATCCCGGTGTGAGGCTCAGGCCTCATGAACGCACGCATCGAGGAGAACCGCTCCCACCCGGACCTCGCCGCCCTGCTCGGCGCCTATCACCTGGTCAACCAGGCGGAGAAGGGTACGGCGGTGGAGTCGGTGGCCGCGCTGCCGGCCGTATACCGCGTCGAGGCCGAGGACCCGGCCGGCGCCTTCGCCGCCGACACGGTCCTGCTCGCCACGCCGGCCGGTGCCCAGGCACCGGCCGGCTGTGTCGTGCTCAAGGCCCCGCGCGAGGGCCGCGCACCCGAGATCAAGCGGCTCTGGGTGGCGCCCGAGGCGCGCCGCAAGGGCCTCGCCAGGGCGCTCATGACCGAGGCCCTGCACCGGGCCGCCGCCTCCGGCGCCTCCGCCGTACGCCTCACGGTGTGGGCGTGGCGGGACGAGCCCGTCGCCCTGTACCGGAGCCTCGGCTTCGCCGCCGTGGAGCCCTGGGACGACCGGCCGGACCTGCTCTGCCTGGAGAAGCCGCTGGACGTCGTCGAGCGGCTGTCCCCGGAGGCCGTACGCGCCCACGCCGACGGCCTCGCCGCGCTCCTCGTGGACGCCGTGGACGGCGGCGCCTCCGTCGGCTTCCTGGCGCCCCTGGAGCCCGCCGCGGCGGCCGCCTGGTGGTCGGGCGTCGCCGAGGAGGCCGCGGCGGGCGTACGGGACGTCTGGGCGGCCCACGGCCCCGACGGGCGCCTCGCCGGCGTCGTCACCCTCGTCCGGGCCGCCACCGCCAACGGCCGGCACCGCGGCGAGATCGCCCGGCTGCTCGTCCACCGCTCCGCCCGCGGCCGGGGCCTCGGGCGCCGCCTGCTCGCCACGGCCGAGGCCCACGCCGCCGCCACCGGCCTCACCCTGCTCGTCCTGGACACCCAGACCGACAGCCCGGCCGAGCACCTCTACCGGGCGGCGGGCTGGACGGCCGCCGGCACGATCCCGGACTTCGCCGCCGATCCGGCGGGGACCCTCAGGGCCACGACCCTGTACTACAAGCGCCTCTGAGAGCGCATGCGAAAGGGCCCCGGGCGGCTTTCGCCACCCGGGGCCCTTTCACGTACGGCTCGTATCGCTACGGCAGCTGCGCCGCCCGCGCCTCCCGGCTCTCACGCCGGTTGTCGCGGAAGGTGTTCACCCGCCGCGCCGTGGCGAAGAGGGGGATCACCGCGCCGAGCACGACCTGGAGCGCGCACCCGGTCTGGAGCAGGAACGCCCCGCCGGGGGCGTCGAACGCCCAGGCCGCCAGCATGGCCATCGCACCGACGATCCAGCTGAGCATCGCGACCGCGAGGATGCCCCGCGGCTTCGGGTACTCGACCCGGCTCACCATCAGCCAGGCGACACCGATGATCGCGAGGAGCGTCGGGATGAACGGCAGCTCGAGGAGCACGATCGAGACGACCGTCAGCGCGCCGAAGGGGCTCGGCATGCCCTGGAACATGCCGTCCTTCATCGTCACGCACGAGAATCTCGCCAGCCGCAGCACCACCGCGAGCAGCACCACGATCGCGGCCACGGCCGAGACCTTCTGCTGCGCGTCGTCCGCGACCATGCCGTAGACGAGCACGAAGTACGCCGGGGCCAGACCGAAGCTGATCAGGTCCGACAGGTTGTCGAGCTCGGCGCCCATCGGCGAGCTGCGGAGCTTGCGCGCCACGATGCCGTCGAAGAGGTCGAAGATCGCCGCGCAGAGCATCAGTATCACCGCGGTGGCGGCGCTGTTGCGCGCCATGCCGGTCTCGGTGCTGCCGGTGAGGTGCGGGATCAGGATGCCGGTCGTCGTGAAGTAGACCGCCATGAAGCCACACGTGGCGTTACCGAGAGTGAGGGCGTCCGCTATGGACAGCCTCAACGACAGCGGCATCTCCTCGGCCTCTTCGGCCGCCTCCGCCTCGGCGTCGGCGACCCAGTCGGCGGCCCGTGTGTCGGGATCAATCACGGTCAATGCGAGTCACCCCCGCGGTCGTGGCCTGCCCGACCTCGACGGCGACCTCGACACCCTCCGGGAGGTAGATGTCGACCCGCGAGCCGAAGCGGATCAGACCGATCCGGTCACCCTGCTCGACCTTCGTCCCCTGCGGGATGTACGGCACGATGCGCCGTGCGACGGCACCCGCGATCTGCACCATCTCGATGTCACCGAGCTCGGTGTCGAAGTGCCAGACAACGCGCTCGTTGTTCTCGCTCTCCTTGTTGAACGCCGGGACGAACCCGCCGGGGACGTGCTCCACGGACGTCACGGTGCCGGCCAGCGGCGCGCGGTTGACGTGCACGTTCAGCGGGCTCATGAAGATGGCGACCCGGGTGCGTCCGTCCTTCCACGGCATGATGCTCTGCACCACACCGTCGGCGGGGGAGATGACCCGGCCCTGAGCGATCTCGCGCTCGGGGTCGCGGAAGAACCACAGCATGCCGGCCGCGAGAGCGGTGGTCGGCACGGCGATGGCCGCGGCGCGCTTCGACTTGCGCGCGCGCACGAGGCTGAGCGCCGCGGTGGCGACGGTCGGGAGGAGCCACGGCGATGCTCCGCGCGCGAGGCGTACGCCGGAGAGGCTGTCGCGGTGTGCAGAGGTTTGGCTGTGGGGCATGGATGACCTTCGTAGCGGATGATGCCGCGCTGGCAACGGGGGGACGGCGGCTTTCCGGCGATGCTATCGGTTGCGGGGCGCAACTGGGCAAGCCAGGAACCGAGTCGACGGCCGGAAGACGAACACAGGGTGTGATCTTCTTCGCGGCCGAACCGACTCAAAACCGACAATCAGCCCTGGAATCGGTACTCCTCCAGGAGCCGACGACCAATGATCATTTTCTGGATCTCGGCGGTACCTTCACCGATGAGCAGCATCGGCGCCTCGCGGTAGAGGCGCTCGATCTCGTACTCCTTCGAGAACCCGTAGCCACCGTGAATGCGGAAGGCATCCTCGACGACCTCCTTGCAGTATTCGGAGGCGAGGTACTTCGCCATCCCTGCTTCGAGGTCGTTTCGTTCCCCGGAGTCCTTTTTGCGTGCTGCATTCACCATCATGGCATGAGCGGCCTCGACCTTGGTAGCCATCTCGGCCAGCTTGAACTGAATCGCCTGGTGCTGGGCGATCGGCTTGCCGAAAGTGTGACGTTGCTGGGCATAAGAGACACCCAGTTCGAAAGCACGCTGCGCGACGCCGCAACCACGGGCCGCCACGTTCACGCGGCCGACTTCCACGCCGTCCATCATTTGGTAAAACCCTCGGCCGGTGACCCCGCCCAGGACCCGATTGGCCGGAATGCGCAGTCCGTCCATGATGAGTTCGGTCGTGTCGACGCCCTTGTAACCCATCTTGTCGATCTTCCCGGGAATCGTGAGGCCGGGACGGACCTCTCCGAAACCGGGCTCCTTCTCGACGAGGAAGGTCGTCATCGACTTGTGGGGCGCGGTGCCCTCCGGGTGTCCTTCGTCACTTCGGACGAGAACGGCGACCAGAGTTGACGTTCCGCCGTTCGTCAGCCACATCTTCTGGCCGTTGAGGACGTACTCGTCGCCGTCCTTGACCGCCTTGGACGTGATGGCCGACACGTCCGAGCCGAGGCCCGGCTCCGACATCGAGAACGCGCCACGGGTCTCGCCGGCCGCCATCCGCGGAAGGAAGTACTCCTTCTGCTCCTGGGTGCCGTGCTGCTTCAGCATGTACGCCACGATGAAGTGGGTGTTGATGATGCCGGAGACGGACATCCAGCCGCGGGCGATCTCCTCCACGCACAGCGCGTAGGTGAGCAGCGACTCGCCCAGGCCCCCGTACTCCTCGGGGATCATCAGACCGAAGACGCCGAGCTCCTTCAGCCCGTCGACGATCTGCTGGGGGTACTCGTCGCGGTGCTCGAGCTCCGTGGCGACCGGGATGATCTCCTTGTCGACGAAGTCCCTGACCGTGGCGAGGATCTCCTGCTGGACATCGGTCAGACCGTGGGTCTGGGCGAGTCGCGCCATGGTTACTTCCCCTGTTCCTTCAGCTCCGGGCGGCCGGCCTGCTCGCCGCCGCGCGCCTCGATGTACTCGGCGGTCGGGACCATCACCTTGCGGCGGAAGACGCACACCAGGGTGCCGTCCTGCTTGTAGCCCTTGGTCTCGACGTAGACGATGCCGCGGTCGCTCTTCGACTTCGACGGGGTCTTGTCGAGGACGGTGGTCTCGCCGTAGATGGTGTCGCCGTGGAAGGTCGGCGCCACGTGCCGCAGCGACTCGATCTCCAGGTTGGCGATGGCCTTGCCGGAGACGTCCGGGACGGACATGCCGAGCAGCAGCGAGTAGATGTAGTTGCCGACGACGACGTTCTTCTTGAAGTCCGTCGTGTTCTCGGCGTAATTCACATCCATGTGCAGCGGATGGTGGTTCATCGTCAGCAGACAGAAGAGATGGTCGTCGTACTCGGTGACCGTCTTTCCGGGCCAGTGCTTGTAGACGGCACCGACCTCGAACTCTTCATAGGTGCGGCCGAACTGCATGGTGCTACGCCTCCGGGATCTCGAACTTGCTGGTGCGCTGCATGCCGGCGGCGCGGCCCTTGCCGGAGATGACCAGGGCCATCTTGCGGGAGGCCTCGTCGATCATCTCGTCGCCGAGCATCGCGGAGCCCTTCTTCCCGCCGGCCTCGGACGTGTAGTAGTCGTACGCGTCGAGGATCAGCTCGGCGTGGTCGTAGTCCTCCTGCGAGGGCGAGAAGATCTCGTTCGCGGCGGCGACCTGGTCCGGGTGCAGCACCCACTTGCCGTCGAAACCCAGGGCGGCGGCGCGCTGCGCGACGGCCTTGTAGCCCTCCTGGTTGCGGATCTGCAGGTAGGGGCCGTCGATCGCCTGGAGGTTGTTGGCGCGGGCGGCCATCAGGATGCTCATCAGGATGTGGTGGTACGCGTCCGCCGGGTAGCCGGGCGGCTGCTCGCCGACGACCAGCGACTTCATGTTGATGGAGGCCATGAAGTCGGCCGGGCCGAAGATGATGGTCTCGACGCGCTGGGAGGCTTGCGCGATCGCGTTGACGTTGGTCAGGCCCTGGGCGTTCTCGATCTGCGCCTCGATGCCGATCTTGCCGACCTCGAAGCCCATCGTCTTCTCGATCTGGGTCAGCAGGAGGTCGAGCGCCACGATCTGCTGGGCGTCCTGGACCTTCGGCAGCATGATGCAGTCGAGGTTCTGGCCGGCGCCCTCGACGACGGTGACGACGTCACGGTACGTCCAGTGGGTCGTCCAGTCGTTGACGCGGACCACGCGGGTCTTGCCGGTCCAGTCGCCCTCGTTCAGGAACTTCACGATGGTGTGCCGGGCCTCGGGCTTGGCCAGCGGGGCGCACGCGTCCTCCAGGTCCAGGAAGACCTGGTCGGCCGCGAGGCCCTGGGCCTTCTCGAGGAAGCGCGGGTTGGAACCGGGCACCGCCAGGCAGGAGCGGCGTGGGCGCAGACGGTTCACGGGGCTGGTCATGCGGGGACCTCCGTACTTTCGAGGGGGCTGAGCTTGTGGGCGTTGCGGATCTCGTCGACGATACGGCCGATGATCTCCGTGATGCCGAAGTCCTTGGGGGTGAAGACGGCGGCGACACCCGCGCGCTTCAGTTCCGCCGCGTCGGCGTTCGGGATGATCCCGCCGACGATGACGGGGATGTCGGTGGCGCCGGCCTCGCGGAGCCGGTCCAGGACGTCGGGGACGAGCTGCGCGTGCGAGCCGGACAGGATCGACAGGCCGACCGCGTGCACGTCCTCCTCCAGGGCCGCGTCCACGATCTGCTCCGGGGTGAGCCGGATGCCCTGGTAGACCACCTCGAACCCGGCGTCGCGCGCCCGGACGGCGATCTGCTCGGCGCCGTTCGAGTGCCCGTCGAGGCCCGGCTTGCCGACCAGGAAGCGCAGCTTGCCGCCGCCGAGGTCCTCGGCGGTACGGGCCACCTTGCGGCGCACCTCGGAGAGCGGGGAGCCCTCCTCGGCGGCCACGGCGACCGGGGCGGAGGAGACGCCGGTGGGGGCGCGGAACTCGCCGAACACCTCGCGCAGCGCGCCGGCCCACTCGCCGGTGGTGACACCGGCGCGGACGCACTCCAGGGTCGCCTCCATGAGGTTCTCCTCGGTCTGTGCGACCTCCTTGAGGCGGTCGAGCGCCTGCCGGGTGGTCGGGAAGACGAAGGGGTCGCCGCCGCCCTGGCGGTCGGTGGACTCCTGCCGCTCGGCGCGCCAGCGCCCGACGGCGGAGACCACCCGGGCCTCGACGGCCGGGTCGACCGTCATGATCGCGGTGTCCAGGTCGGAGGTGAGGGGGTTCTCCTCGGTCGCCTGGAAGATGTTGACGCCGACGATCTTGTCCTCGCCGCCCTCGATCCGGGCGCGCCGCTCGGCGTGCGAGGAGACCAGCTGCGACTTGAGGTAGCCGGACTCGACGGCCGCCATGGCGCCGCCCATCTCCTGGATCCGCTCGATCTCGGCCAGGCACTCCTCGACGAGCGAGTCGACCTTGGCCTCGATGACGTGGGAGCCGGCGAAGATGTCCTCGTACTCCAGGAGGTCCGACTCGTGGGCCAGGACCTGCTGGATGCGGAGCGACCACTGCTGGTCCCAGGGCCGGGGGAGGCCGAGGGCCTCGTTCCAGGCCGGGAGCTGCACGGCGCGGGCGCGGGCGTCCTTGGAGAGGGTGACGGCCAGCATCTCCAGGACGATCCGCTGGACGTTGTTCTCCGGCTGGGCCTCGGTGAGGCCGAGCGAGTTGACCTGCACGCCGTAGCGGAACCGGCGCTGCTTGGCGTCCTCGATGCCGTACCGCTCGCGGGTGATCTTGTCCCAGATGCGGCCGAAGGCGCGCATCTTGCACATCTCCTCGATGAAGCGGACGCCCGCGTTCACGAAGAAGGAGATGCGGGCGACGACATCGCCGAACCGGTCCTGGGGGATCTGGCCCGAGTCGCGGACCGAGTCGAGCACCGCGATCGCGGTGGACATCGCGTACGAGATCTCCTGGACCGGTGTGGCGCCCGCCTCCTGCAGGTGGTAGCTGCAGATGTTGATCGGGTTCCACTTCGGGATGTTGTTGACCGTGTAGCAGATCATGTCGGTCGTCAGGCGGAGCGAGGGGCCGGGCGGGAAGACGTGCGTCCCGCGCGACAGGTACTCCTTGACGATGTCGTTCTGCGTGGTGCCCTGGAGCTTGGTGATGTCCGCACCCTGCTCCTCGGCGGCCACCTGGTAGAGCGCCAGCAGCCACATCGCCGTGGCGTTGATGGTCATCGAGGTGTTCATCTGTTCCAGCGGGATGTCCTGGAACAGCCTGCGCATGTCACCGAGGTGCGAGACGGGGACGCCGACCCGGCCGACCTCGCCGCGGGCGAGGATGTGGTCGGGGTCGTATCCCGTCTGCGTCGGCAGGTCGAACGCGACCGAGAGGCCGGTCTGACCCTTGGCGAGGTTGCGCCGGTACAGCTCGTTGGACGCCTCGGCGGTGGAGTGACCGGCGTACGTCCGCATGAGCCACGGCCGGTCTTTCTGGCGCTCAGTCATCTATGGTCCCGGGCTCAGATGTTGCGGAAACGGTTGATGGCGTCGATGTGCTTCTCGCGCAGCTCGGGGTTGGTGACACCCAGGCCCTCGCGCGGGGCGAGCGCCAGCACGCCGACCTTGCCCTGGTGCAGGTTGCGGTGGACGTCGTACGCGGCCTGGCCGGTGTCCTCCAGGGAGTAGACCTTCGACAGCGTCGGGTGGATCTTGCCCTTGGCGATCAGGCGGTTGGCCTCCCACGCCTCGCGGTAGTTGGCGAAGTGCGAGCCGATGATCCGCTTCAGCGACATCCACAGGTAGCGGTTGTCGTACTGGTGCATGTAGCCCGAGGTCGAGGCGCAGGTGGTGATGGTGCCGCCCTTGCGGGTGACGTACACCGAGGCGCCGAAGGTCTCGCGGCCCGGGTGCTCGAAGACGATGTCGATGTCCTCGCCGCCGGTCAGCTCACGGATCTTGGAGCCGAACCGCTTCCACTCGCGCGGGTCCTGGGTGTTCTCGTCCTTCCAGAACTTGTAGCCCTCGGCGTTGCGGTCGATGACCGCGTCGGCGCCCATCGCGCGGCAGATGTCGGCCTTCTCGGGGGAGGAGACGACACAGATCGGGTTGGCGCCGCCGGCGAGGGCGAACTGGGTGGCGTACGAGCCGAGGCCGCCGCTCGCGCCCCAGATGAGGACGTTGTCGCCCTGCTTCATGCCGGCGCCGTTGCGGGAGACCAGCTGGCGGTACGCGGTGGAGTTGACGAGGCCGGGGGAGGCCGCCTCCTCCCAGCTGAGGTGGCCGGGCTTCGGCATCAGCTGGTTGGACTTCACGAGGGCGATCTCGGCGAGGCCGCCGAAGTTGGTCTCGAAGCCCCAGATGCGCTGCTCGGGGTCGAGCATCGTGTCGTTGTGGCCGTCGGAGGACTCCAGCTCGACCGAGAGGCAGTGCGCGACGACCTCGTCGCCGGGCTTCCAGGAGTTGACGCCCGGGCCGGTGCGGAGCACGACGCCCGCGAGGTCGGAGCCGATGACGTGGTACGGCAGGTCGTGGCGCTTGGTGAGCTCGGAGAGGCGGCCGTAGCGCTCCAGGAAGCCGAAGGTCGACACCGGCTCGAAGATCGAGGTCCAGACCGAGTTGTAGTTGACCGAGCTCGCCATGACGGCGACGAGGGCCTCGCCCGGGCCGAGCTCGGGCAGCGCCACGTCGTCGAGGTGGAGCGACTTGCGCGGGTCCTTGTCGCGGCTGGCGAGGCCGGCGAACATCTCGGCCTCGTCCTTGTGGACGGTGACGGCCCGGTACGACTCGGGGAGCTTGATGTTCGCGAAGTCGGCGGACGTGGAGTCCGGGGACTGGATCGCGTCCAGGATTTCCTTCACGGGTTGCCTCCGGCGGTGGGCGTCCTGAGGGAGGGACGCCTGAAGAGTTACGGCGGGAAGTGCTGCTGCTGTGGAGGTGTGCCGTCGGTTCGGCTGGGGTGGTGCGGTGGCCGCGCGGGTGGCGCGAGGGTGCCTGTGACGCAGGCGTCCGGGCGCACGAGCCGTAGCTGTGGGGACAGCCGGCGAACGAGGTTTCTCTGCTCGCCGGCCGCCCGGACAACATCAACGTATGGCACGCCGTGTCACCTGACAAGGCACTGCGTGCCAACAATTTCACTCAGATGCAATCTGCCCATCACGGATGAGCGATGATCGATCGAAACCGCCCGTGAACTGGGCGAACGCACGAGGGCCGCCCCCGGAAACCGGGGGCGGCCCTCCTCGTGGAACGGTGCTCAGGAGCCCTTCAGGGCCTCCTGGATCGTGCGCATGACCTCGTCCAGCGGTGCGTCCGTACGGGCCACCGCGACGACCACGTCGCCGGTGGTGGACACCCGGGCGGGGGGCGCCGGCTCGGTCTGCGGGGACGGGGCCGGACGGCCCGCGCCTATGCCCGTGCCGAAGGTCTCCCTGACGATGGCGAAGGCGTGGTCGAGCTGCGCCTCCACATCGCCCTGGCCGCCCGCCCGCAGCCAGCGGCGCAGCACGTGGTTGTGGGCCGTGACGACCGCAGAGGCGGCGACCTCGGCGAGCAGCGGGTCGTCGTTGCCGTCGTGGTGGTCGCGCTCGTCGAAGTGCCCGAGCAGATAGCGGGTGAACAGCCGCTCGTAGCGGGCCACCGAGGCGATCTCGCGCTCCCGCAGCGTCGGCACCTCACGGGTGAGCCGGTAGCGCTCCACCGAGACCGAGGGCGAGCCCGCGTACATCTTCATGACTTCCTTGATGCCACGGCACACCGTGTCCAGCGGGTGCTCGTGCGGCGGCGCCGCGTTCAGCACCGCCTCCGCACGCACCAGCGTGTCGTCGTGATCGGGGAAGATCGCCTCTTCCTTGGAGCGGAAGTGGCGGAAGAAGGTCCGCCGGGCGACCCCGGCCGTGGCCGCGATCTCGTCGACCGTGGTGGCCTCGTACCCCTTGGTCGCGAAGAGCTCCATGGCCGCCGTGGCGAGCTCCCGGCGCATCTTGAGCCGCTGAGCGGCGGCACGAGTGCCCGCCGCGCTCTCCGGAGCGTCGGACGTGGACGTGGCACGGGGTGTCTTCGCGGCCTTGGGCATGGTCCGAAAGTACTGCATCGGAGTGGGAGTGTGCCCAGGTGGGGGCGGGGCGCCCCCCGGGACACCGACGGTGCCCGAGGAGCTCAGCAGCCCGCCCCAGCCGGCCGTACGGGGCTCAGCGTCGGGCATATTCGCGGAAGCCGCGCCCCGTCTTGCGGCCCAGGCAGCCGGCCGCCACCAGGTGCTCCAGGAGCGGGGCGGGGGCGAGGCCCGGGTCGCGGAACTCGCGGTGCAGCACCCGCTCGATCGCCAGCGAGACGTCCAGACCGACCACGTCGAGCAGCTCGAACGGGCCCATCGGGTAGCCGCCGCCCAGCTTCATCGCCGCGTCGATGTCGTCCAGGGTCGCGTAGTGCTCCTGGACCATCTTGACCGCGTTGTTCAGGTACGGGAAGAGCAGCGCGTTCACGATGAAGCCGGCCCGGTCGCCGCAGTCCACCGGGTGCTTGCGGATCTTCGCGGTGACCTCGCGGACGGTGGCGTGGACGTCGTCGGCGGTCAGCACTGTACGGACGATCTCGACCAGCTTCATCGCCGGGGCCGGGTTGAAGAAGTGCATTCCGATGACGTCCTGCGGGCGCGTGGTGGCACGGGCACAGGCCACGACCGGCAGCGAGGAGGTCGTGGTGGCGAGCACCGCGCCCGGCTTGCAGATCTTGTCGAGCCGCGCGAACAGGTCCTGCTTGATCTCCAGGTCCTCGGCGACCGCCTCGACCGCCAGGTCGACCTCGGCGAAGGCGTCGAGCGTGCCCGCCGCCGTGATCAGCGCCAGCGTGGTGTCGCGCGCCTCGCCCGTCATCCGGCCCTTGTCGACCGAGCGGGCCAGGGACTTGGCGATCCGGGCCTTGGCCGTGTCCGCCTTCTCCTGCGAGCGGGCGGCCAGGACGACCTGGTACCCGGCCTTGGCGAAGACCTCGGCGATGCCGGAGGCCATCGTGCCCGAGCCGGCGACGCCGACCGAGCGGACCTCGCGGCCCGAACCCGCCTCGGCGGAGGTCAGCGGGGTCAGCGCGTCGCGGACCACCTCGCCGGAGCCCGGCGCCTCGTACGTGTAGAAGCCGCGGCCCGCCTTGCGGCCGGTCAGGCCGGCCTCGCTGAGCTGCTTGAGGATCGGGGCGGGGGCGTGCAGCCGGTCGTGCGAGTCGGCGTACATGGCCTCCAGGACCGTACGGGCCGTGTCGACGCCGATCAGGTCGAGCAGCGCCAGCGGCCCCATAGGCAGGCCGCAGCCCAGCTTCATCGCCGCGTCGATGTCCTCGCGGGAGGCGTACTTGGCCTCGTACATGGCGGCGGCCTGGTTCAGGTAGCCGAAGAGCAGGCCGTCGGCGATGAAGCCGGCCCGGTCGCCGACCGCCACCGGCTCCTTGCCGAGGTCCTCGGCCAGCCGCGTGACGGCGTCGACGGCCCGCGGGTCGGTCAGCACCGAGGAGACCACCTCGACCAGCTTCATCGCCTGGACCGGGGTGAAGAAGTGCAGGCCGAGGACCCGCTCGGGGTGCGCCGAGTCGGCGGCGAGCCGGGTCACGGAGAGCGCGTTGGTGCCGGTGGCCAGGATCGCGTCGGGGCGGACGATCGCGTCGAGGGCCCGGAAGACCTCCTGCTTGGCCTCGTACGACTCGGGCACGACCTCGATCACGAGGTCGGCCTCGGCGGCGGCCTGGAGGTCGGAGAAGGTACGGAACCGGGCCAGGACGTCCTGCCGCTCCTCCTCGGTGATCCGCTCACGGGACACCGCGCGGGCGGTGGAGGCCTCCAGGGCGGCGACGGCCCGGGCGGCGGCGGTGTCGCTGATGTCGATGCCGATGACCTCGCGGCCGGCCCGGGCGAGGACGTCGGCGATACCCGCGCCCATGGTGCCGAGACCGACGACGGCGATGGTGGAGAGAGGGGTGTCCATCAGGGGACTCCAGGGAGGAAGAGTGACGACTGAGGGCAGTGCGCGCACGAAAGGGCGCGGGAAAAGGCAAGCGAGATGCCCGGTGAAAAAGGCGACGGACTCTGTCCCGGAGTCACATCGAAACTGCCGAACCGACGAACGACACAACGGCTGCGTCACCAGGCCGTTGTGGAAAGTGCGGGTGGTGCCCGCTCACCTGAGACTAACCGGCCGGTAACGAGCGCGCCAGTCCCGGGAAGTTGAGGAAGATGTGATCTGGATCGCGGATAGGCTCGGATTCATGGAATACGCCGACGACCCGGAATTCTGCTCGATGATCGATCGATTGCGCGACGAGATCGAGAATGACACCGGAGAGGTCCCGGCGGCATTCGACGCACTCGCGGAACTCGCCGGAACCGGCGACCCCGAAGCCCTGCACACGGCCCTCACCGCCCCCGGACAACCCCTCTGGGCCAGGGAGATCGCCGCCTACGCGCTCGGCGTCGCCGGCGACCCCCGCGCCTTCGAGGCCCTCGTCCTCCTCCTCAACCACCGCGACCCCGAGCGCTGCGTCACCGCCGCCCACGCCCTGACCCGGCTCGGCGACCCGCGCACCGCACGCGCCGCCGCCGCCCTCGCCACCAACGAACTCCGCGTCGGCTACGCCCTCCTGCCGGTCCGTCTGCTCGCCGCGCTCCGCGCCCCCGAGTCCGTACCCGCCCTGATCACCGTGCTGGAGCGGCGACTTCCGGCCGACGACCCGCACTGGCGGGTCGGCCTCGCCTGCGTCGAGGGACTCGGCACCCTCGGCGACCCGCGGGCCCGCCCCGCCCTCGAGGCCGCGCTGCCGCACCCCCGCCTCGGCCGCGCGGCCGGGGAATCACTCGCCCGGCTCGACTCCGTCGGCTGACCGCGCCGGGAGCAGTGTCACGAGCGCGGTGACCACGGCCGGGAGGGCCGTGAGCGCGAAGCAGAGGGACAGCGGCAGCCGGCCGACGAGGAGTCCCGCGCCGGCGGTCGCCGCCGTGCCGCCCGCGTTGAAGGCGGTGTTGACCCAGGCACCGGCCTGGGTCCGGCCGCCGGGCCCCGCGGACTCGTCGGCGAGGAGATAGGCGCTCGTCAGCGCGGGCGCCAGGAACAGACCGCCCAGCGCGACCCAGCCGACCAGGACGTACGGATGCGGCGAAAGCCCCGCCGCGGCCAGGACCGCGCCGAGACCGAGCGTGAGCAGCGAGACGCGTACGGCGGTGGACATCCGCACGTCCACGGCGCCGAGCACCAGACCGCCCACCGCGCTGCCCGCCGACAGGGCCGCCATCGCCCACGGCACCGCGCCGGGCCGCCGGTGCTCGTCGCCGAAGGCGATCACCAGCAGGTCGAAGGCGCCCAGGCAGACACCCATCGAGGCGGCGACGGCGACGGCCCGCACGACACCGGTACGCACCGGGGTACGGGGACCGGCCCCGCCCTCCCGCGCCTCGGGCACCGCCACCCGCCCGCTTCCGGCCGCGCCCCGCACCACCGGGGACGTGACGAGACCGAGCGTCCCGGCGAGCACCAGGCCCGCGCTCACCGCGAGCCCGGCCGCCGCGGACGCGAAGCCCGTGAGCAGCCCCACCAGCAACGGCCCCGAGACGAAGAGGATCTCCTCCGCCACCGTGTCCAGGCTGTACGCGCGCCGCAGCAGATCCCGGTCCGTGAGCACCGCGCTCAACAGGCTCCGCGTCACCGGGCCGAGCGGCGGGGTCACCGCGCCCGCCGCCCCGGCGAGCGCCGCAAGGACGAGCACCGAGGGCGCGGCCCCGGCCGCCGCCACCGCCAGCGCGCAGAGCAGCAGCGCGTACCCGAAGGCGAGCGGGGGCAGCGTCCGGCGCGGTCCGAGACGGTCGATCACGGCCGCCCGCGCGGGCGAGAGCAGGACCGTGGTCAGCCCCCACACGGCCATGACCGTGCCGGCCGCCGCGTACGAACCGGTGCCCGTCCTGACCGAGAGGAGCAGGGAGAGCGGGGCGATCCCGTAACAGAGCCGCCCGAGCAGCGCCGCCCCGAAGGTGCGGCGGACGTGCGGGGCAGAAGGGTCCGGTGGGCCGGCTGCTCGCCGGCGTGCGGACTCCTACGCACGGATGAGGAACATGCGCGTCAACGTATCAAACGAAGATCCGCCTCCGCCTCCTCCGATGCCTCGGCCGCCCGCTCGGGCACGAGCGCGAACGCCTCGATCTCGACGAGCAGTTCCGGCCGGACCAGAGCGGAGACCTGCACCGCCGAGCTCGCCGGCAGCGGCAGGCCCGCGAAGTGGGCGTCCCTGGCGTCCCGCACCGCCGGGAGGTGCGCCACGTCCGTGACGAAGTACGTCAGCTTCACGACGTCCCCGAAGCCCGCGCCGGCCGCCGTGAGGCAGCGCTCCAGGTTCGCGAAGACCTGGTGGGCCTGGGTTGCCGCGTCGCCCTCCCCGACGACCGCCCCGGAGGCGTCGAAGGCACATTGCCCGGATATCGCGACGAACCGGCCCGTCCCCCACACGACGTGGCTGTACTGGGGGCTGGGCGCGAGGCCGTCGGGTGCGGGCACGTGGGTGAGGTGGCTGGTCATGGGGCACATCCTCGCCCACGGCACTGACAATGCCCGCGCCCCCTCGCGGGACGCGGGCACTGTGGGCCGGTGGCGGTGTGGTGTCCGTGCGGTCAGCGCACGTGGCCGAGGAGGCCGTGCAGCGCGAGGCCGACCGGCCCGGCGACGCCGAGGACGCCGGCCCGCTCGCCGGTGTCCTCCTGGGGCGTCTCGGCCTCGGCCTGCTCGCCGGCCCGGACCGGCGGCTCCGGGTCGGGCTCGGGAAGGGCGTCGCAGACGGCGTCGACCTCGGCGTCGCCCTGGGCGCGGGGGACCTTGCCGGTGGCGAGGTAGGTGGCGAGGTGGTCGTCGAGGCAGTCGTTGCCGCCGAGGGTGACGCCGTGGTTGCCGCCGCCCTGCTCGACGACCAGGCTGGAGCCGCGGACGAGCCGGTGCAGGGCGACCCCGCCCTCGTACGGCGTGGCCGCGTCGTCGGTGGCCTGGAGGATGAGGACCGGCGGCAGCTGGTCGTTGGTGACGTCCGGCGGGGTCAGGGACGCGACCGGCCAGAACGCGCAGGGCGCGTTGTACCAGGCGTTGTTCCAGGTGGAGAAGGGCGCCTTGGCGTGCACGTCCCAGTTGTCCTTGCGCCAGACGTTCCAGTCGCGGGGCCAGCCCGCGTCCCGGCACTGCACGCTCGTGTAGACCGAGTAGCCGTTGTCGGCCGCCGCGTCGGCCTCCCCGTACCGCTCGTACGCCTCCTTGAGCGGTGCCGGGTCGGCGTCGTTGACGTAGGCGGAGAACGCGCCGGCGAGACGGGGCCAGTAGCCGTTGTAGTAGCCGCCGGGCAGGAAGGTGTCCTCCAGCTCGCCCGGTCCGACCTTCCCGCCGGCCGGGGCGTCGCGCAGGGCGTTCCGCATCCGGTACCAGGCGGCCTCGACCGCGGCCGGGTCGGTGCCCAGCTTGTAGACGGTGTCCTGGCGGGCCACCCAGGCCATGAAGTCCTTGTGGCGGGTGTCGAAGGCGTAGTCCTGGGAGATGTTGTCCTCGTACCAGACGCCGTGCGGGTTGACGACGGAGTCGAGCGCCATGCGCCGCACCCGGTCCGGGTAGAGCCGCCCGTAGACCGCGCCCAGGTAGGTGCCGTACGAGTAGCCGAGGTAGTTGAGCTGCGGGGCGCCCAGCGCGGCGCGGATGGAGTCCAGGTCCCGCGCGGTGCTCACGGTGTCGATGTACGGCAGGACGTCGGCGTACTTCTTGCCGCAGGCCTCGGCGAAGGACCGGGCCCGCTCGACCGCCGCCCGCTCGGCCTCCGCCCCGGTGGGCACGGAGTCGGCGCGGACCGGCGCGAAGTGGCCGGGCTTGCAGTCGAGCGCGGGCTCGCTCCGGCCGACCCCGCGCGGGTCGAAGCCGATCACGTCGTACTCGGCGGCCACCTTCGGGGGCAGCGAGGCCGCCACGAAACCGGCCATCGTGCGCCCGCTGCCGCCGGGCCCGCCCGGGTTCACGAGCAGCGGGCCCTGGAAGGTCTTCGCGGTGTGCGGGATCCGGGTGAGGGCCAGGGTGATGCTCCGCCCGGCCGGGTCGTCGTGGTTGAGCGGCACCTTCAGGGTCGCGCACTGGAGCTTCGGGTACGCCTTCGTGGCGCAGCCGGTCCAGGCGAGCGACGGCAGTGGGCGGGGGGCCGGTTCCTCGGCGCCGGCGGGGGCGGCGGGCAGGACGGTGACCGTCCCGGCGACCAGCGCTCCAGCGGCGATCAGCATTCCTGCGCGTGGGGTCATGGGGCCTTTGTGTCCCGTGCGGGCCCCGGCAGGACCTGTTTCGGCCAGAGTTGACCCGAACAGAGGAGGATCCGACGGCGTGTCAGGTGACCGGTCCGATGATCGGAGCGGTCGGCTCAGAGCAGCGTCAGCTGTTCCGGGGCCGCCGCCAGTGCCGGTTCCTCCGGTACGGGGATCCGGCGTGGCGCGCCCCGGTGGGCGGGCCCGATGCCGAACTCGGCGGCGAGTTCGTGCACCTGACGGGTGATCCGGCGCTGGTACCACGTGGGCGCGTAGGCCCCGCCCTCGTACATCCGCTCGTAGCGCCGCACCAGGCCGGGGTGGTGCTCGCGCAGCCAGCCCATGAACCATTCGCGGGCGCCGGGGCGGAGGTGCAGGACGAGCGGGGTGACCGAGCTCGCCCCGGCCTCGGCGATGGCGCGGACCGTCTCGCGGAGCTGCTCGGGCCGGTCGCCGAGGAAGGGCACGACGGGGGCCATCAGGACCCCGCAGTCGATGCCGTGCTCACCGAGGGTGCGGACGACGTCGAGGCGGCGCTGGGGCGAGGGGGTGCCGGGTTCGATCGTCCGCCACAGCTCGCGGTCGGTGAAGCCGACGGAGACGGAGATCCCGACCTCGGTGACCCGGGCGGCCTGGGTGAGGAGCTCGAGGTCGCGCAGGATCAGGGTGCCCTTGGTGAGGATCGAGAACGGGTTGGCCCGGTCGCGCAGGGCCGTGAGGATGCCCGGCATGAGCCGGTAGCGGCCCTCCGCGCGCTGGTAGCAGTCGACGTTGGTGCCCATCGCGATGTGCGCGCCCTGCCAGCGGGCGGAGGCGAGCTGGCGGGCCAGCAGCTCCGGGGCGTTGACCTTGACCACGATCTGGGAGTCGAAGCCGATCCCGGTGTCGAGGTCCAGATAGCTGTGGGTCTTGCGGGCGAAGCAGTACACGCACGCGTGCGTGCAGCCGCGGTAGGGGTTGACCGTCCACTCGAACGGCATCCGGGAGGCGCCCGGCACCCGGTTGAGGATCGAGCGGGCCCGCACCTCGTGGAAGGTGATGCCGCGGAACTCCGGGGTGTCGAAGGTGCGGGTGGTGACCGCCTCCGTACCGAACAGGGCGATGTCGGCGGGCGCTCCCGGGCCGCCCGGGGTGTCGCCCAGATTGTCCCAGCGCATGGACGCCTCCTCGGTGACTGTGCTCGACCGTGCGCCCAGAATAGAACACCTGTTCCCTTGATCGCCGCAACCCGGATTTCGCCCCCCGCACCCCACGTGGTTCGCTTGGCCCACACCCCCGAGGAACCACGAGCTGGAGGAAGTCAATGGCGCAGGTCGAGGCCACCACCGAACGGATCATCGCCGCGGACGCGGAGACGGTGTTCGACGCGCTGGCCGACTACAGCGGCACGCGCGCGAAGCTGCTCCCCGAGCACTTCAGCGAGTACGAGGTGCGCGAGGGCGGCGACGGCGAGGGCACCCTCGTCCACTGGAAGCTCCAGGCCACCAGCAAGCGCGTCCGCGACTGCCTCCTGGAGGTCACCGAGCCCACCGACGGGCAGCTGGTCGAGAAGGACCGCAACTCCTCCATGGTCACCACCTGGACCGTGACCCCCGCCGGCGAGGGCAAGTCCCGCGCGGTCGTCAGCACCGTCTGGAGCGGCGCCGGCGGCATCGGCGGCTTCTTCGAGAAGACCTTCGCGCCCAAGGGCCTCGGTCGGATCTACGACGCCGTCCTCGCCAAGCTGGCGGACGAGGTCGAGAAGTAACGCCCTGAGCGTTCACCGATTCGAGTGGATCGCCCGCGCCCCCGTACCGGAGCCCCCGCGCACCGAGGGGGCGCGGGCCTCCTCGTAAACGCGCTGATGAGCGACCCAAGTGCGCCGTGGCACAGGGGCGTTCGGCCGCCGGAACGCCACTGACCTCCCGTACCGCCCGACTTGCTCCCCCTTCGCGCGCAATGCGAAGAATGGCGCGGCGCAGACGCCGTGACGAGGGGAGCAGTACGTGGGTGCGATCACGCTCGCGAAGGAAGCCGAAGGAGACGCGGAACCGCTCGCCGCGGACGGCCCGCCCGCCGGCCTCGCGCCACCGCCAGGACCCGCCGCCCTCGATCCGCGCCGCGTCCGGCTCGTCTTCTGCGGCCTGATGCTCGCGCTGCTGCTCGCCGCCCTCGAGCAGATGATCGTCGCCACCGCCCTGCCGAAGATCGTCGGCGAACTCCAGGGCCTGGACCGGATGTCCTGGGCGATCACCGCCTACCTGCTGACCTCCACCATCGGCCTGCCCATCTACGGAAAGCTCGGCGACCTCCTCGGCCGCAAGGGCGTCTTCCTCTTCGCCATCGTCGTCTTCGTCATCGGCTCCGGACTCGCCGGCTGGTCACGGTCGATGGACGAGCTCATCGCCTTCCGCGCGATCCAGGGCGCCGGCGCCGGCGGCCTCATGATCGGCGTCCAGGCGATCATCGCCGACATCGTCCCCGCCCGTGAACGCGGCCGGTACATGGGCCTGATCGGCGCCGCGTTCGGCCTCGCCTCCGTCGCCGGACCCCTGCTCGGCGGCTTCTTCACCGACCACGTCTCCTGGCGCTGGTGCTTCTACTTCAACGTGCCCTTCGGGCTCGTCACCCTCGCCGTCGTCGCCGCCGTCCTCAAGCTCCCCAAGCCCGCGGCACGCGCGCGCTTCGACGTCCTCGGCGCCCTGCTCCTCGCCGCCGCCTCCACCTGCCTCGTCCTGCTGACCAGTTGGGGCGGCACCGAGTACGCCTGGGACTCCAGGGTCGTCCTCGCCCTGGCGGGCGGAGCCGCCGCGGCCACCGCGCTCTTCCTGGTCGTCGAGCACTTCGCGCCCGAACCCCTCATCCCGCTGCGGCTGTTCCGCGACTCCGTCTTCACCGTCACCGCCCTCGTCGGCGCCGTCGTCGGCATCGCCCTCTTCGGCGCCGCCAGTTACCTGCCCAGCTTCCTGCAGATGGTCGAGGGAGCCAGCGCCACCGAGTCCGGCCTCCTGATGCTGCCGCTGATGGGCGGCATCGTCATCGCCTCGGTCGTCTCCGGCCAGCTCATCAGCCGCACCGGCCACTACAAGATCTACCCGGTGATCGGCGGCGCCGTCTCCGTCCTCGGCATGTGGCTGCTCTCCCGCATGGACACCGACACCCCGCGCCTCCAGCACAGCCTCTGGCAGGCCGTCCTCGGCACCGGCATCGGACTCGTCATGCCGGTCCTCGTGCTCGCCGTGCAGAACTCCGTGCGCCCGGCCGACCTCGGCACCGCCACCAGCGCCCACAACTACTTCCGCCAGATCGGCGGCAGCGTCGGCGCCGCCGTCTTCGGCACCCTCTTCGCCTCCCGGCTCGACGACGCGCTCGGCGACCGGCTCGCCGGCGTCCTCTCCCAGGGCGGCCCGGTGACACCGCCGCCCGCCGAGTCGATCACCCCGGGGACCGTCCACACCCTGCCGCCGGCGCTCCGCGACGCGTACGTCCAGGCGTACGCGGACGCGATGCCGCGGATCTTCCTCTACCTCGTGCCGGTCCTCGTGCTCGGCCTCGTCCTCGCCTTCTTCCTCAAGGAGAAACCGCTGGTGTCCCACCACAGCCCGCTCACCGAGGCCACCGAGGCCACGCACGCCGACGCCTTCGGCGGCGCCCAGGCGGTCCCGCACGCCCGCCACGCGGCCCCCGCGCAGACCACCGCCGTGGCCCTGCCGCACACCGGAGTGCCGGTCTGCGGAGCCGTCCAGCACCACGACGGCAGCCGGGTGCCCCGGGCCGCCCTCACCCTCATCGACGTCCAGGGCCGGCAGGTCGGCCGCGGCGCCAGCGGCGAGGACGGCCGCTACGCGCTGAGCGTGCCTGACCGGGGCTCGTACGTCCTCATCGCGGCGGCCGGCGGACACCAGCCGCAGGCCGTCTCCGTCACCGTCGGCGACCGGCCGGTGGAACTCGACGTCGTCCTCGGCGGCGCCGGACGGCTCGCCGGCAGCGTCGTCACCGCCGACGGCACCCCGGTCAGGGACGCGGCCGTCACCCTCACCGACGTGCGCGGCGAGGTCGTCGCCTCCACCCGCAGCGGACGCGAGGGCGGCTACGTCATCGGCGAGCTCGTCGCGGGCGAGTACACGCTCGCCGCCAGCGCCCCCGCCTTCCGTCCCGCCGCGCTCCCGGTCAGCGTCCAGGCGTCCCGCGAGACCCGCCAGGACATCGAACTGGCCGGCGGCGCGGTGCTGCGCGGCACGGTACGGGCCGGCGGCGGGCGCCCCGTCGAGGACGCCCGGGTGACCCTGCTCGACGCGGCCGGGAACGTCGTCGACACCCTCACCACCGGGCCCGACGGCACGTTCCGCTTCGTGGACCTGTCCTCCGGCGAGTACACGGTCATCGCCGCCGGGTACCCGCCCGTCGCCACCGTCCTCCAGATGGCCGGCGGAGGCCGCACCGAACGCGACCTCCAGCTCGGCCACCAGGACTGACCGCCGGCCGGCTCAGGAGGTGGTCGTCGCCTTGCGCAGCGCGCTGATGCAGGTGCCGATCGCCTCCTGGAGGGCTTCGAGGCGCTGGAGCATGTCCGCCTCGTAGATGTCCTCCTCCATCACCTCGTCGAGGGTGAGCTCCTCGAAGACCTTCGTCGCCTTCTGCAGGCTGTTGTAGAACTTCGTCCGGCGCTCCTGGACGCGCAGCGCCGGGTCCTCCTCGACCGCCTTGGCGACCAGGCCCTTCACGGTGTCGTAGGCCTCGCCGGCCCACTCGCCGGCCTCCTCCGAGTCGTCGAGCTCGTCGAGGAGCGACAGGTGCCGCTCGGCCTCGGCGCGCAGCTCGGGCGGCGCCTCGACGGTCTGCCCGGCGGGCGTCTTGATCTGGCCGTTCTCGACGATCTGGCGAACGTAACCGATGCGGTCGGCCGCCTTCGCCTCGCTCGCCACCGCCTTCTTCAGGTCGTCGGTCCTGGCGATCGCGCGGGCCATCTCCGTCTGGAGGGCCGGGTCCTCCTTCATCCGGTCGAGCAGCGCGCCGCGCGCGGCCTCCGCCGTGCCCGGGTCGGCGAGGATCGCCGCCCGCAGGGCCGTCGGGTTCTCCGCGACCTCCAGCGCCTTCGTCGGCCGGATGCCCTCCGCCTCGGCCGCGGCGGTGATCGCCTGGCCGCGCACCGAGGAGGCGCTGTTGCGGGAGGTGTAGTACGACAGCCAGACGTCCGCCTCGGGCAGCTCGATGTCCTCGCCGGGCACCAGCACCTCGAACTGCGGGACCAGACCGTCGTCGGCCGCCATGTCCCAGGCCTTGTAGTAGCGCATGACCCGCTCCGGCGAGCAGCCGGCGAGCCGGGCGAACGCCTTCGCCGAGACCTTCGTCCGCGCCGTGCCCTCGGCCGCCTGGCCGCCGGGCCGCACGCTCCGGGCCACCTTGAGCGCGAACGCCCAGCCGCCGGTCCGCGCGTACACCCCGAAGTCATGGGCGTCACGGACGACGACGGGGTCGTGCTCGTCGTCGCCGTGGCCGTCCGCGTCGTCGTCCTGCTCAAGCTCGCCCTCCTGGGCGGCCCGCACGTCCTGCGGCTCGGGGGCCGACGGCACCCAGAACTCCGGCTCCTCCGCCATGACGGGCGCGACGGCGTCGACGGGCTCGGCGGACGCGAGAGCCTCGACGGCCTCGACGGGTGCGGTTTCGGACGGGGTGAAGGCGATGGTCACCGAAAGCTCTCCGGAAGGTCGGGTACGACAACTGACCCAGCCTATACGCACCCGTTGGCGATGTTTCGCCCTATTCGGGGCGGAGTTAATCACTGGCGGGAAGGGCACACCGGTGGGCAGCATGCCCCCATGACTCACGGAATCGAGCTCCACCCCGCGCGTTGAGCGCCCCCCACGAGCGCCCGACGCTCGCACCCGCCCTGTACGCGTACGCCCGGGACCTCCGGAGCACCGCGCCCGACGCGCCCCTGCCACGCCGCGGCCTCCCGCTGCCCGAGCACGCCCGTACCCCGCGCGTGCCCCACGAGGGCCCCGAGCTTCCCGAGGCCCTCGACGTCGTCACCGACCTCGTCAGGCCCTTCCTGGACACCCCGGACCCCGAGCGCGCCGCCGCCGAGGTGGAGCGCCTGCTCGCCGGTACGGGGATCGGGGACCGTGTCGTCCTCGCGGGCGTCAAGGCCGTCGACCTCCCCCCGGCGGAGGACCCCGCCGCCCGCGACCGGGCCCGCGCGCTCGCGCGGTGCCTGACCAGGGGCGGCACGACCCTCGCGGCCGTGACCGCCGGACTCGGACTGCTCGCCCGGCTCGGCGGGCCCGAGGACGTCCCCTACCTGCGCACCCTCGGTCTCCTCCAAGGACTCGGCCTGCACGTCGTGCGGACCCTGATGCCCCTGGACAGACAGGCCGCCGCCGTGGTCTGGCTCGTCCACCGGGCCAGGGCGGACGCGCTGCGGGAGCTGGTCGACGCCCTGGCCCGCGGGGACGACACGGCCGCCCGCGAGCGGCTGCGGGACCTGCCGGCCTCGCCCCGGGACCTGGGCTCCGAACACGCGTGGCGCATCGCGGAGGCCGTCGGACTGCCGGAGCTCCTGCGGCGGGAACCGGACGATCCCGGGCTCCTCGAACTGGCGCTGCGCCTGCTCACCCGCATGTCGGGCAGCCGCGGCTACGAGCACGCGGTCCTCGCGTACGGGGAAGCCGTCGCGCTCGTCGAGACCGTGGCGGCCCGCGCCCACGAGCTGCCCCCGCTCCTCGGCCACCAGGCCGGCCTCGTCTCGCTCGCGCTCGACCTGCACAGCGGCGCCGCGCACCTGCTGCCCTGGCCGCCCGGCCGTCGCCGGGCCGTGACGGCCCTGCTCCTGGCCGCCGTCGGGGACCCGGGCGCCCCGCCCGACCGGGCAGGGCGGCGGCGCGCCGACTGGGTCCGCCGTACGGCACGGGAGCTCCGCGCGGCCGTGCCCGACGCGCCATCGGCGGAGCCCCGGCTGCGGATCGAGGTCGCCGTCGCCGACCCCGGAGACCCGGATGTCGTCGAGACCCGGTTGCTCGTCGACGGGCGCCCGCTCGTCCCGGAGGTCTTCGGCCGCGGGCCCGCCGGGCCGCCCGAGCGGCTCCTCGCCGGCGGAGCGCTGCGGGCCGGCCCCGAGCCGAAGGAGGTGCGCCTCGCCGAGGCGTACTGCACCGAAGGCTGCTGCGGCGCCCTGTACGTCACCGTGCGGCGCGAGGGCGGGCACGTCGTCTGGGACGGCTGGCGGCGGCCCGGCACACCGCCGGGGCTGCCGCCGGCGCCCGGCGCGTACCGCTTCGACGCGGAGGCGTACGACGCCGAGATCGCCCGCGCCGAACGGGACCGGAGCTGGATGTGGCCGGCCCGCGAGACGGCCTGGCTGATCGGCGCGGGGCTGCGCGAGCGGCCGGAACTGCTCGGCCGGTGGGGACTGCGACGCGGGTGGATCTCCACCGACTTCCAGGTGCCGGACACCACGGTCGTCAGCTTCCTGGGGCCGTCCCCGGCCGCCGACGGCGCCGCCGGTACGGAGCGGCTCGACCACCAGTACCTCTGGTGCCTCCCGGACGACGGCACTCCGCCCGGGGAGCAGGCCGCGCGGGCCCTGCGCCGCCTGGCCGAGGGCGACCCGCGGGACTATCCGGAACTGCGGGGATGAGGCGTACCGCCGTCCGGTGGGCGTCATTGGTCCACTCCAACGGAGGTTATCCACAGGGGTGGTAGGGCCGCCGGGCGGCGCGTACGGTGCCAGGCATGAAGATCCTCATCAGCGCCGACATGGAGGGCGCCACGGGCGTGACCTGGCCCGCCGACGTGCTGCCCGGCACGCCCCAGTGGGAGCGGTGCCGCGCGATGTTCACGTCCGACGTGAACGCGGCGGTGCTCGGCTTCTTCGACGGCGGCGCCGACGAGGTCCTGATCAACGAGGCGCACTGGTCCATGCGGAACCTGCTCCTGGAGCGGCTCGACGAGCGGGCCGAGATGCTCACGGGCCGGCACAAGTCCCTCTCGATGGTCGAGGGCGTGCAGCACGGGGACGTCGACGGCATCGCCTTCGTCGGCTACCACACCGGCGCCGGCACCGAGGGCGTCCTCGCGCACACCTACCTCGCGAACTCCATCACGGGCGTCTGGCTCAACGGCGTCCGCGCGAGCGAGGGCCTGCTCAACGCCCATGTGGTCGCGGAGTACGGAGTGCCGGTCGTCCTCGTCACCGGCGACGACCTGACCTGCGAGGACGCCCTCGGATACGCGCCGGAGGCACCCAAGGTGGCCGTCAAGGACCACGTCTCGCGGTACGCGGCGGTGTGCCGCCCCCCGGCCAGGACCGCCGCCGACATCCGGGCGGCCGCGAAGGCCGCCGCCGCGCTCGCGGTCCGTCACGAACCGGTCAGAGGCGGGCCCTTCACGGTGGAGCTGGAGTTCGACGCCGAGCATCTGGGCGCGGCCGCCACGGTGGTTCCCGGCGTGGTGCGGAGCGGCGAGCGGCGCGTCGCCTACACCAGCGAGACGATGTACGAGGCAATTCGCACGTTCAAGGCGGTCACGACCATCGTCTCGGCCGCGGTGGAGGAGCAGTATGGCTGAGGAGGTCCGGGGCCCGGACACGACGGCGCTCGACGAGGTGGTCACCTTCACCTCCGAGCTCATCCGCATCGACACCACCAACCGCGGCGGCGGCGACTGCCGGGAGCGGCCCGCCGCCGAGTACGCGGCCGAGCGGCTCGCCGCCGCCGGCATCGAACCCACGCTCCTGGAGCGCACCCCCGGCCGCACCAACGTCGTGGCGCGCATCCCCGGCACCGACCCCTCGGCCGACGCGCTCCTCGTCCACGGCCATCTGGACGTGGTCCCCGCCGACCCCGCCGAATGGTCCGTGCACCCCTTCTCCGGCGAGGTACGCGACGGGGTCGTCTGGGGGCGCGGCGCCGTCGACATGAAGAACATGGACGCGATGGTCCTGGCCGTCGTCCGCTCCTGGGCCCGCCAGGGAATCCGGCCGCGCCGCGACATCGTCCTCGCCTACACCGCCGACGAGGAGGCCAGCGCGGAGGACGGCTCCGGCTTCCTCGTCGAACGGCACGCCGGCCTCTTCGAGGGCTGCACGGAGGGCATCAGCGAATCCGGCGCGTTCAGCTTCCACCCCACCCCCGGCACCACCCTCTACCCGATCGCGGCGGGGGAGCGCGGCACCGCCTGGCTCAAGCTCACCGCGCGCGGCCGGGCCGGCCACGGCTCCAAGGTGAACACGGCGAACGCCGTCACCCGCCTCGCCTCCGCCGTCGCCCGGATCGGCGCGCACACCTGGCCGGTCCGCGTCACCACCACCGTCCGCGCCGCCCTCACCGAACTCGCCGCGCTGTACGGCATCGAGATCGACACCACCGCGCGCGACCTCGACGTGGACCTGCTCCTCGACAAGCTCGGACCCGCCGCCGCCGTCGTGCAGTCGACCGTCCGCAACAGCGCCAACCCGACGATGCTCGAAGCCGGTTACAAGGTCAACGTCATCCCGGGCGAGGCCGTCGCGTACATCGACGGGCGGATGCTGCCGGGCACGGAGGAGGAGTTCGCGGCGACCATGGACCGGCTCACCGGGCCCGACGTGGACTGGGAGTTCCACCACCGCGAAGTGCCCCTGGAGGCGCCGGTCGGCTCGGCGACCTTCGCCAAGCTGCGCGCCGCCGTCGAGCGCTTCGACCCGGCGGGACACGTCGTGCCGTACACGATGTCCGGCGGCACCGACGCCAAGCAGTTCTCCCGGCTCGGGATCACCGGCTACGGCTTCTCGCCGCTCAAGCTGCCCCCGGACCTCGACTACGGCGCCCTCTTCCACGGCGTCGACGAGCGCGTCCCGGTGGACGCCCTGCACTTCGGCGTCCGGGTGCTCGACCACTATCTGAAGACCGCGTAGGGCGGGGGACAGGACCTGTGACAGGGGGAGACGAGATGGAGCCGACCACGGCCGCCTACGGCAGCTGGCCGTCACCCGTCGACGCGGAGCTCGCCGCCGCGCACGACGGCCGCCCCGAATACCTCGGCGCCGTCGGCGACGAGCTGTGGTGGACCGCGCCCCGCCCCGCCGAGGGCGGCCGGCGCGCCCTCGTCCGGCGGCGCGCCGACGGCACCGAGGACACCGTGCTGCCGGCGCCGTGGAACGTCCGCAGCCGCGTCGTCGAGTACGGCGGACAGCCCTGGGCCGCGCTCGCCCGCCCCACCGGCGGCCCGCTCGTCGTCTTCTGCCACTTCCCCGACCAGCGGCTGTACGCCTACGAACCCGACGCCGGGCCCGGCGCGGAGCCGCGGCCCCTCACGCCCGTCTCGACGACCGGCGACGGACTGCGCTGGGTGGACCCGGTCGTCAGGCCGGAGTCCGGCGAGGTGTGGTGCGTCCTGGAGGAGTTCACCGGACCCGCACCCACCGATGTCCGCAGGGTGCTCGCGGCCGTGCCGCTCGACGGCTCGGCCGCCCACGACCGCACGGCCGTGCGCGAACTCTCCGACGCGCGCCACCGGTTCGTCACAGGACCCCGGATCTCGCCGGACGGCGAACGGGTCGCCTGGCTTGCCTGGGACCACCCCCGGATGCCCTGGGACGGCACCGAGGTCCTGATCGCCGACATCGCCCCCGACGGCACCTTCCGGGACGTCAGGGCCGTCGCCGGCGGGCCCGCCGAGTCGATCCCGCAGGTCGGCTGGGACGCGGCCGGACGCCTCCTCCTCGTCAGCGACCGCACCGGCTGGTGGAACCTCTACCGGGCGGACTTCGACGCCGACGGAGCCCTCGGCACGCCCGTCGCCCTCTGCCCGCGCGCCGAGGAGTTCGGCGGCCCGCTCTGGAAGATCGGGCTCAGCTGGTTCACGCCCCTGGAGAACGGGCTCATCGCCGTCGTCCACGGCAAGGGCACCACCGCCCTCGGCATCCTCGACCCCGGCAGCGGCACCCTCGCCGACGCCCCCGGACCCTGGACCGAATGGGCCTCGACCCTCGCCGCGCACGGCACCCGGGTGGTCGGCGTCGCCGCGGGACCGCACAGCTCCTACGAACTCGTCGAGGTCGACACCCGCACCGGCCGCTCCCGGGTGGTCGGCGCCGCGCACACGGACGCCGTCGACCCCGCGTACTACCCCGAACCCCGTATCCGTACCTTCACCGGACCCGGCGGGCGCGAGATCCACGCGCAGGTCCACCCGCCCCGCAACCCCGGCTTCACCGGACCCGCCGGCGAACGGCCGCCCTACGTGATCTGGGCGCACGGCGGACCCACCGGCCACGCCCCGCTCGTCCTCGACCTGGAGATCGCCTACTTCACCTCGCGGGGCATCGGCGTCGCCGAGGTCAACTACGGCGGCTCGACCGGCTACGGACGGGAGTACCGGAACCGGCTGCGCGAACAGTGGGGAGTCGTCGACGTCGAGGACTGCGCCGCCGTGGCCGCCGCGCTCGCCGCCGAGGGCACGGCCGACCCCGCCCGCCTCGCCGTCCGGGGCGGCAGCGCCGGCGGCTGGACGGCGGCGGCCTCCCTCGTCGGCACCGACGTGTACGCCTGCGGCACGATCATCTACCCCGTCCTCGACCTGCGGGCCTGGGCGACCGGCGAGACCCACGACTTCGAGTCCCAGTACCTCCACGGACTCGTCGGCCCCCTCGACGAGGTACCCGCCCGCTACAAGGAACGCTCGCCCGTCGAGCACGTCGACCGGGTCACCGCCCCCTTCCTGCTGCTCCAGGGACTCGACGACGTCATCTGCCCGCCCGCCCAGGCCGAGCGCCTCCTCGCCCGCGCGGCGGGCCGGGGCGTCCCGCACGCGTACCTCGCCTTCGAGGGGGAGGGGCACGGCTTCCGCAGGGCGGACACCCTGATCCGGGCCCTGGAGGCCGAACTCGACCTGTACGTGAGGACCTTCGGCATCAGCCGCACGGACGTACCCGCCCTGGAGTACCGCACATGAGCACCACCGCCCCGCACGCCCCCCTCGAACCCCTGGCCCGCGCCGAGCGACTCCGCCCCGGCGCCCGGGTCGCCGTCGTCGCCCCCAGCGGACCCATACCCGAGGACCGCCTCCGGGCCGGCCTCGACATCCTGCGCGGCTGGGACCTGGACCCCGTCGTCGCCCCGCACGTCCTGGACGCCCACCCCACCCTCGGCCACCTCGCCGGCGAGGACCGGGCACGCGCCCGCGACCTCACCGAGGCCTGGTGCGACCCCACCGTCTCCGCCGTGATCTGCGCCCGCGGCGGATTCGGAGTCCAGCGCATGGTCGACCTCGTCGACTGGCGGGCGATCGCAGCGGCCGGACCCAAGGCCTTCGTCGGCTACAGCGACGCCACCGCCCTCCACGAGGCCTTCGCCGCCCGCGCCGGCCTCGCCACCCTGCACGGCCCGATGATCGCCGCCGGCACCTTCCTCTCGGACCCGCTCACCCAGGAGTCCCTGCGGGCCACCCTGTTCGAACCCGAGACCGTCCGCGTCCTCGGCCTCGACACGGCACGGGCCCTGGCACCGGGCCGCGCCCGGGGCGTCACCCTCGGCGGCTGCGCCAGCCTCCTCGCCGCCGACCTCGCCACCCCGCACGCCCGGACCTCGGCCCGCGGCGGGCTGCTGCTCCTGGAGGACGTCGGCGAGGAACCGTACCGGCTCGACCGGGTCCTCACCCAGCTCCTCCGCTCCGGCCTCCTCGACGGGATCACCGGCATCGCCCTCGGCTCCTGGGTGGACTGCGGACCCTACGAGGAGGTGCGGGCCGTCCTCGCCGACCGGCTCGGCGGACTCGGCGTCCCCGTCGTCGAGGAACTGGGCTTCGGCCACAGCACCACGGCCCTGACCGTCCCGCTCGGCGTCCCCGCCGTTCTCGACGCGGAGTCGTGCACGCTGACGATGGAGGTGCCGGCGCTGCGGTGAACCCCTCCCGAACCGGCGCGGGCCCGCGCCGGCTGGTCGCCGACGCGGGCCCGGGTGGGTGCGGGGAGGGGGCGGCTAGAGCGCCGCGTACCCCGGGCGGACGATCTCGTCGATCAGCCGCCGGCGCTCCGGGAGCGGCAGGAACGCGGCCTCCAGGGCGGCGACCGTGAACTCCTCGAAGACCTCGGGGCCGTACCCGAACGCGTCCACCATGTGCTGGAACTCCTCGCTCATGGTGGTGCCGGAGACGAGGCGGTTGTCGGTGTTCAGGGTGATCCGGAAGCCGAGCCGGCGCAGCTCGTCGATCGGGTGCGAGGCGTAGTCCTTCGCCGCGCCCGTCTGCAGGTTGGAGGTCGGGCAGACCTCCAGCGCGATGCGGTTGTCGCGGACGTACGAGGCCAGCCGGCCCAGCGTGCCGTCCTCGGCGATGTCGTCCGTGATCCGCACGCCGTGCCCGATCCGCTCGGTGCCGCAGACCTGCACGGCCTCGTGGATCGACTCCGCGCCGACCGCCTCGCCGGCGTGGATCGTGAAGTGGCAGTTCTCCCGCTTCAGGTGCTGGAAGGCGGGCAGGTGGCGGGCCGGCGGGTTGCCGATCTCGCCGCCGGCTATGTCGAAGCCCGCCACGCCCTTGTCCCGGTGCGCGACCGTCAGCTCCGCGATCTCCAGCGACCGGTCCGTGTGCCGCATGCCGGTCAGCAGCGTGCGGACCGTGATCCGGCCGCCGGTGCGGCGCTCGCCCTCGCGGAAGCCGTCGTTGACCGCCTCGACGACCTCGTCCAGGGTCAGCCCGCCGGCGAGATGCTGCTCGGGGGCGTAGCGGATCTCCGCGTACACCACCCCGTCCGCCGCCAGGTCCTCGGCGCACTCGGCCGCGATGCGCTCCAGCGCCTCGCGGGTCTGCATGACCGCGCACGTGTGGGCGAAGGTCTCCAGGTACCGCTCCAGCGACCCGGAGTCGGCGGCGTCACGGAACCACACGGCGAGTGCGGCCGGGTCCTCCGTGGGCAGCGCGGTGTAGCCGCACTCCCGCGCCAGTTCCACGATCGTCGCGGGGCGCAGTCCACCGTCGAGGTGGTCGTGGAGGACGGCCTTGGGGGCCCGGCGGATCCACTCGGAAACGGTGGCGTCGGCAGGCGTGGCAGGGTTGTCAGACAAGTGCATGGCCGGGAAGTGTACGCCACGGCGGGGGCGGGTGCTGTGACGGCCGCGACAAGGGGGCGTGGGCGGGCCGGGGGCAAGGGGCGTGGGCGGCCGCGACGAGGGGCCGCGGGCGGCCGGGCGTCCGCTCAGTGCGACTGGAGCACCGGCAGCGCGGGCGTGCCCGTCGGGAGCATGTGCTTCGCGGCCAGGATCGGGGTCTCGCCGACCCGGACGACCTGGGTGACCAGGACCGCGGGGGTGTCCGCCGGGCGGCCGAGCTGCTCGCCGCGCCGCCGCCCGAGGAGGGTCGCCGTGATGCCGCTGTGGGCGCTGAGCGCGGTCTCGCGGGAGGCGCTGATGAGGACCGCGAGCATGGAGACCGCCGGGGCGTCCGGGTCCGCGGCCCGCAGGGCGCGGGCGAAGTCCGGGTGGACGCGGGCGAGGAGCTCGTCCGGGGCGGCCCATTCGTGCAGGAGGGCGGTGGTGGCGCCGTCGCCGGTGAGCAGGGACTCCCAGAAGCGGAGTTCCGCGCGGGCGGGGGCGAGGAGGTGCTGGGTGGTGAAGTCGGTGGGTTCCTCGAGGGTGCGCAGGAGGGCGCGGACGCGCAGCGGGGCGCCGGCGCCGATGAGCTCCTCCAGGGGTTGGAGGTGCTCGAAGCCGCGCCGCGGCGGGCGGTCGTTGACCGTGCGGCCGACTCCTCGGCGGACGGTCAGGACGCCGTCCTCCTGGAGTAGCAGGAGGGCCTCGCGGAGGGCGGGCCGGCTGACGCCGAGCTCGGCGGCGAGCTTGGGTTCGGAGGGGAGGGTCGAGCCCGGCGGGTAGGTGCCGTCGTGGACGGCGTCCGCGATGCGCTCGTAGAGCGCCACGACCGGTCGCCGCCGCTGTCCGCTGACCGCCACGGCTCCTCCTCGTCTCGTACCGGCCCTGGTCTCCGCCGGTGTCCGGCACCCACGGTAGCGGGCCTCGTTGTCTGACAAGTCACCCGTACGGCTCTCCCCACCGATCCAGTGGGGCTCCGCTCGGCACATTCTGGACCCACGGTGGTCGGCCGGGTACGACCGACGGCACGACGGAGGAGAGGGGCCGGGCATGAGTCCCAAGGAGACGCCACGGACAGCGCGAGGGGGCACGTCCCGGTTCAGCGGAGCCTTCACGCCGGGCCGGATCGCGATGGTGGCGGTCGCGGTGCTCACCCTGGTCTTCATCTTCGAGAACACCCGTGAGGTCAAGATCCGGCTGCTGATCCCCGAAGTGACGATGCCCCTGTACGTGGCCCTGCTCGCGACCGCCCTCCTCGGCGCCGCCTGCGGCTACTACGCCGCGGCCCGGAGGCGGAAGTGAAGCGGGCCGCCGTCCTCGGCGCGGGAGCCGTCCTCGCGCTCGCGGCCGTCGCCGTCTCCTCGGCGGAGGAGGCCGCCGCCCCGGGGGACGACGAGGCCCGGGCGCGGCCGATACCGGACTTCCTCGGTCGCGGGCTGTGGCGGGTCTTCACCCATCTGCCGCGCAGGACCCGACTCGACGTCCACGACGTGAGTGGCCGGGACCGGCGGGTCGTCTGGCCGCCGAACTGGCAGGTCTGCACCCAGTACCCGGCGGTGGGCACGGGCCTCGACCGCCGCACCACGGTCATGATCGGAGTCGTCCGCAAGGGCGAGAGCTGCCCGCCCCGCGTCCAGAGCGCCCGCCGCTGAGCTCCGCCACCCGGCGGGTCCGACGCGGCACCGCCTAGGGGTGTCCGGCGGATCAGGGTCGGACACCCCCTAGCCTGGCCCCATGTCCGACGATCACGGCCGGTATCTCGCGACCGGGCCCCGCGTGGGCCTGCGTGCGTTCTCCCTCGACGACGCCGAGGAGTTCACCGCCCGTGTGCGGGAGAGCCGTGGGCTGCACCGGCCGTGGCTCTTTCCGCCGGGTACGGCGGAGGCGTACGCGGTGTACGCGGGGGCGCTCCTGGAGGACCCGGCGCGGGCCGGTTTCCTGGTGTGCGAGCGGGCGGAGGGCGGCCGGATCGCCGGGTTCGTCAACATCAACAACATCGTCCGGGGCGCCTTCCGGAGCGGGGCGCTCGGCTACGGCGCCTTCGCGCACGCGGCCGGGCGCGGCCTGCTCACCGAGGCGCTCGGGGTGCTCATGGGGTACGCCTTCGGGTCGCTGGAGCTGCACCGCCTTGAGGCGAACATCCAGCCGGGCAACACGGCGTCCCGCGCGCTGGTCCGCCGTGCGGGCTTCCGGCTGGAGGGGTTCTCCCCGGCGATGCTGTTCATCGACGGCGCCTGGCGGGACCACGAACGCTGGGCGGTCACGGCACCGGACACCGGTCAGCGCTTGTAGTTGATCTTCATGGTGTCGAGGTCCGTGACCGTCGAGCGCAGCGGCCCGTGACCGTGGCCGAGCTCCTTGAGGGCGGTCTCGACGCGGTCCTCGGCGAGGGCGCCCGCCATCTCGTCGCCGTCCGCAGCGTCGGAGACGACGACCAGGCGGTAGGAGAAGTGCTTCAGCGTGCGGTCGTAGGTGAGCGAGCCCTCCTCCGTGAACTGCATCGCGGTCAGCCCGTGCGCGTCGACCTCGGCGAGCAGCCGGGTGCGGCTCTCCTCCGAGAGACCGTCGAACGTGCCGCGCACGATGACCCGGTAGGTGTGCTGCGTGCCCATTCCTCGTACTCCCTGTGTCCCTGTTCCGCGGGCGCCGGGGGCGGCGCCGACCCCTCACCGTACGGCGGACGGGGTCCGGTCCGCCGGGAATATCCGGGCGGGGACGCGCCGCGCCTTTACCGAAGCCTGACGTGGAGAGCCCCTGGTCAGGACGGGCGCCGGCGTGTTCCATGGGGCGATGACGACCGTACGACGTGCCGTACTGACGCTGCCGGCGGCCCCGTTGGGCCCGGACAGTCCGCTGCCCGCCCTGCGCCCGCACGACGCCGCGCACGCGGTCGACGCGGACACGCTGGCCTCCCTTCCGCGTGACATGGCCCGGGGGATCGGGCGCGATCCTCTGCGCAGCCTGCTTCCCGCGCCGGTGCGTGACGGGTACGGGCGCGAGCGCACGCCCGCGGATCTCGACGCGATCGTGATCGAGAACGACCGGCTGAGGGCGACCGTGCTGCCCGGTCTCGGCGGTCGGATCCACTCGCTGTGGCACAAGCCCACCGGGCGTGAACTCCTCTACCGGAACCCGGTGTTCCAGCCCGCGGCCTTCGCGCTCAACGGCGCCTGGTACTCCGGCGGCATCGAGTGGAACATCGGCGCCACCGGCCACACCACCCTGTCCTGTTCGCCGCTCCACGCGGCGACCGTCCGCGCCCCCGACGGCGGTCCGATGCTCCGGCTCTGGGAGTGGGAGCGGCTGCGCGACCTCCCCTTCCAGGTCGACCTGTGGCTCCCGGAGGGCTCCGACTTCCTGTACGTGGGGGTCCGCGTGCGCAACCCCCACGAGCACACCGCCCCCGTCTACTGGTGGTCCAACACCGCCGTCCCCGAGGACCGTCGCGTCCTCGC
The DNA here is from genome assembly GCF_055603625.1 of Streptomyces sp. NPDC037273. NCBI lineage: Bacteria > Bacillati > Actinomycetota > Actinomycetes > Kitasatosporales > Streptomycetaceae > Streptomyces > Streptomyces sp. NPDC037273. Next base: position 679,980 of record NZ_JBVJVO010000002.1, on the reverse strand, counting down.
CCCGGCCGAGGCCGCCTGGCACCACGGCTACGAGCGCGGCCTGCGCAGGCTCCCCGTACCCGTCGCCGAGGACGGGACCGACCGGTCGTACCCGCTGAACGCCACGCACGCCGCCGACTGGTTCTACGACCTGCCCGAGGGGCGGCGCCGCTGGATCGCCGCGCTCGACGCCGATGGCACCGGCCTCGTCCAGACCTCCACCGACCGGCTGCGCGGCCGGAAGCTCTTCGTCTGGGGGACGGAACGCGGCGGCCGCCGCTGGCAGGAGTGGCTCACCGAACCCGGCACCCCCGGCTACGCCGAGATCCAGGCCGGGCTCGCCCGCACGCAGCTGGAGCACCTGGAGCTCGCGGGCGGAGCGGAGTTCAGCTGGCTGGAGGCGTACGGGCCGCTGGCCGTCCCGCCCGGCACGGCCCTCGGCGGCGACTGGGCCGCCGCCCGCGCCTCCGTCGAGGACGCGCTCGCGTCGGCGCTGCCCCGCGCCTCGGTCGACGCGGCCCACACGGCCTGGCGCGAGCACGCCGCCGACGCCGGACCCGAGACCCGCCTGGCCTCCGGATCGGGCTGGGGCGCCCTCGAAGTCCTGCGCGGCCACTACGAGTTGCCGGGCACCCCGTTCCCCGAGTCGACGATCGGCCCCGACCAGGAACCCTGGCGCGCCCTCCTGCGCACCGGTGTCCTGCCCGCCCCGCCGAAGGGCGCCCCGCCGGGCCCGCCGCTGGTCGCCGCTCCCTGGCGGGACATGCTGGAGACCGCCCCCGCCGACCCCTCCACCGAGTACCACCTCGGCATCGCCCAGTGGCACGCGGGCGACCGCGCCCAGGCGGTACGCAGCTGGGAGCGCGGCCTGCGCGAGGCCGAGGTCCGCTGGCCGCTGCTGTACTGCCTGGCCGTCGCCGACCGCGAGGACGGCCACCCGGCGCGGGCGGCGGAGCGGTTCGCCGAGGCCTTCGCGGAGCACGCGTGCGGCACGCGGGCCGCCGAAGACCTCGCCGTCGCCGCCGGCCTCGGGCGCGAGGCGATCGACGCCCTGCTCGCCGTCCGCCGGCCCGGCGCGGCGGGCGAGGTGTGGGCGCGGCTCCCTGAGGAGGTGCGGGGGAGGGGTGCCTTCCGGCTCCTGGAGGTGCGGATCCTGCTCGCGGAGGGCAGGACGGGCGAAGCCCGCGCCGTCTTCGACGCGGGCTTCGAGGTCGCCGATCTGCGCGAGGGCGCCGAGGTCCTGGGGGAGCTGTGGGCGGAGCTCACGGACGAACCCCTGCCGTACGCCTACGAGTTCAGGATGCGTCCGAGCTGACGCCCGGCCGGCGGGGCGCAGGGCGCCGGGTGTCTCAGGAGACCCGGCACAGGATCTCGCCGTGGGGGACCATGAACCAGGCGTCCTCCTGCTCGCCCCACTCGCGCCAGGCCTCGCTGATGGCGGTCAGTTCGGCGGCGGTCGCGTGGCCGCCGGTGACGGCCAGGTCGGCGTAGACGGAGGCGGTCGTGCGGTCGGCCCACAGGCCGCTCCACCAGGCGCGTTCCTCGGGGGTGGCGTAACACCAGGTGCCGGCGGTGGTGGTGACGTCGGTGAAGCCTGCCTGGCGGGCCCAGGCGAACAGGCGCCGTCCGGCGTCCGGTTCGCCGCCGTTGGCGCGGGCGACCCGGTGGTACAGGTCCAGCCATCCGTCCAGGGCGGGCCGTTCGGGGTACCAGGTGAAGGCGCCGTAGTCGCTGTCGCGGGCGGCGACGACACCGCCGGGGCGGCAGACGCGGCGCATCTCGCGCAGGGCCTGGACGGGGTCGCCGACGTGCTGCAGCACCTGGTGGGCGTGGACGACGTCGAAGGAGTCGTCGGGGAAGTCCAGCGCGTGGACGTCGGCGACGGCGAACTCCACGTTGTCCAGGCCGCGTTCGGCGGCGACGGCGCGGGCCTTGTCCAGGACGTCCTCGGCCGCGTCGACGGCCGTCACCCGGCCCGGCGCCACCAGGGCGGCCAGGTCGGCGGTGATGGTGCCGGGGCCGCAGCCCACGTCCAGGACGTCCAGTCCGGCGCGCAGTTCCGGCAGCAGGTAGGCCGCCGAGTTGGCGGCGGTGCGCCAGGTGTGCGAGCGCAGGACGGACTCGTGGTGTCCGTGGGTGTAGACCGCGGTCTCGTGGGCGGCGGACGGTGCGGAGGCGTGCGTCATGGAAGCGACTCCCTCGGTGTGGGTGCGTGCCTCCACCGTACGCACGACGGCCGGATTATGAGATACGTGTCTTGCCATGTGGACGACACCTCAGCTGAACAGGTCCCGCCGGTACCGGAGTTCGTCGAGCATCACCCCGCCGGTCTCCTCCCGCACGACCTCGCCGTCCGGCCGCCAGCCCGCCGCCTCGTAGAACCTCCGCCCCCGCGCGTTCCCCTCGAACACCCACAGGGCCGCCGCACGGAACCCGGCCGCCACCAAGGCCTCGACCGACGCCGACAGCAACGCCCGGCCGACGCCCGTGCCCCACACCTCCGGCAGCGCGTACAGCGCCGCCAGCTCCGCCGTCGTCCCGGCGGGCCGGTCCTCGTCCGGCCAGGCCCGGAAGCACGAGAAGGCGACAGGACGGCCGTCGGCCTCCGTGCTCAGCAGCACCGTGGGCCGGTCCGGCGCCGTCAGCCGGGCGCGCCACACGGTGGTGCGCTCCCCGACGTCCAGGGAGTCCAGGTAGGGGGCGGGGAGCAGGTCGCGGTAGGCGGCCCGCCAGGACGTGACGTGCACGGCGGCGAGCGCGGCCGCGTCCTCGGGAAGTGCTTCGCGTATCGGCATGCGGCATTGTCGGCCCGGGAGCGGGACCGCCGCTCGGCATTTCCCGCGCGCGGGAAACCCCTCGGCCCCGGTACCCGACCTGACGAATCCGTGTATGACAGGACTGTGAACAGGCCGTTCGGACCCGGCCCGCGCCCCTAGGATCGGCGCGCCGCCGCCCGGTGGCTCCGCCCCTCCCGTGTGCCGAGGAGTCCCGTGTCGTACCTGCCATCACCCGCCCGCCGCTCCCTGCTCAAGCTGATCGCGGCGGGTCCGGCGGTCTCCGCCGTCGGCGGACTCGCCGTCGCGGCGCCCGCCCGCGCCGCGACCGCGCCGGTGGCCGCCGCGCCCGGGATCGTCAAGGCCCTGCCCGCCGAGTACTTCACCATCCGGGGCACCAACGCCGAGGCCCGGTTCGACGCCCTCGCGGACACCGGGTACCTCACCCCCGCGGCGCGCTTCTTCGTCCGCAACCACACCAGCACCCCGGTCATCGACGCCTCCGAGTGGAAGCTGACCCTCTGGGGCGACGGGCTGCACGGCGGGAAGCCGGTCCACTTCACCTACGGACAGCTGCGGGACCTCCCGTCCGTCACCCGTACGGCCCTGATCGAGTGCGCCGGAAACGGCCGCAGCCTCTACACCAGCCAGCAGGGCGAGCCGGTCACCGGCACCTCCTGGACCCTCGGCGCCGTCGGGGCGGCCCACTGGCGCGGAGTCCGCCTCTCCGAGGTGCTGCGGCGCGCCGGCATCGCCCACGACGCCGTCGACGTCCAGCCGCGCGGCCTCGACGACCCGTACGTCTCCGGCGGCGTCGACTACGGCCGGGTGCGGCGCCCGCTGCCGGTCGCGAAGGCCCTGGACGACGTGATCCTCGCGTACGAGATGAACGGCGAGCCGCTGCCGTACGACCACGGGTACCCGGTCCGGCTCGTCGTGCCCGACTGGGTGGGCATCGCCTCGATCAAGTGGCTCGGCGACATCGAGGTCTCCACCCGCCCGCTGAGCTCCCCCTGGAGCACCGAGTGGTACCGCCTCCTCGGGACCGCGCACCCGGCCGGCGGCACGCTCGTCAGCCGCCAGACCCTCAAGTCCGCCTACCAGCTGCCCTTCGGCGCCACCCTGGAGGCCGGGCGCGTCCACCGGCTCACCGGGCGCGCTTGGTCCGCCCTCGCGCCGGTGCGGACCGTCGAGGTCTCCACCGACGGCGGCGCCCACTGGCGGCACGCCCGGCTCCTCGACACCCCGCGCCGGGGCGGCTGGGTCCGCTGGACCGTGCCGTGGCGCCCGCAGGGCACGGGACCGGCCACCCTGCTCTCCCGCACCACCGACGCCGCCGGCAACACCCAGCCCGAGCGGGCCGTCCACAACACGCAGGGGTACCTCTTCAACGCGGTCGTACGTCACCCGATCACCGTCGTCTGAAGCGGCGGAACCGCCCGAACCTTCGTATAAAGGGCACGGGGGTGCCTGCCCGGCGCCCCCGTGCGCTCAGGAGGTACGGGAACATGCGGCAGACGGCTCCGGAAGGCCGCGGCCCGGTGCGCTACGGCCCTCCCGCGCCCGACACCGGACTGCCCGTGCTGCCCGGACTCGCCGCCCTGCTCGCCGCGGCCGCCGCGCGGACCGCGGCCGAACCACCCGGCGGCGGGCCCGTCCTGCGGGAGGCCGCCGCCGGCTACTGGTGGCGGCGAGGCCTGCGTACCCACCCCGAGGACGTGGTCGCCGCGCCCGGCGCGCCCGCGCTCCTCCTCGCGCTGATCGCCGCCCACGGCGGCGACCTGCTGCTGCCCCGGCCCTGCCCCGCCTGGTGGACCCCGCAGGCCCGGCTGCTCGGCCGGCCCGCCTACCACGTGCCCACCCCCGCCGAATGCGGCGGCGTGCCCGACCCGTACGCCCTCCTGGAGACCGTCCGGCGGGTGCGCGCCGAGGGCGGCGACCCGCGGGTGCTGCTGCTCTCCGTCGCCGACGACCCCACCGCCACCGTCGCCCCGCCCGAGATCGTGCGCGAGGCCTGCGAGGCCGCCGTCGCCGAGGGGCTGCACATCATCAGCGACGAGACCTGGCGCGACACCCTCCACCACCCGCAGGACACGGTGCTCCTCGGCCCCGCCGAGATGTGCCCCGACGACGTCACCGTCCTCAGCGACCTCGGCGGCGCCCTCACACCGGTCGCCTGGCCCTGCGCCGTCGCCCGCTTCCCGCCCACCGACCCCTCGCGCGCCGACCGCTGGACCGACCGCAGGGCCCGCGTCCTTGACGTCCTCACCGCCCTCGGGGCCGTCGTCCCCGGACCCGTCGCCCCCGCCGCCGCGCACGCCCTCGACGAACCCGAGGACGTCACCGTAAGGGCCCGGCGCGCCGCGACCGTCCACGGGCGGCTCGCCGCGGCCGCGCACCGCGCCGCCCTCGCCGCCGGAGCCCTCGCCCGGCCCCCGCAGGCCGGCCGCCACCTCTACGCCGACCTCGGACCGCTCCGCGCCGGGCTCGCCGCCCGGGGCGTCACCGACTCCCTGGAGCTGGAGAGCCACCTCACCGCGCGCCTCGGCGCACCCGTCCCCGGCGGACACCGCTTCGGGGACGAACTCGGCGCGCTCCGCGCCCGGTTCGGCACCGCCATGTTCCTCGGCACCACCGAGGAGGAACGCGCCGAGACCCTCGACGCCCGCGACCCCCTGGAACTTCCCCATGTCGCCCGGAAACTCGCGGAGTTCGGAGGAGTCCTGGAGGAACTCCGGTGACCGCGCGCGCTGCGGCCCGTCCGGCGGATCACGGCCGGGGGCGCGGCCCGAGCGGCCCCCGACCGGACCTCGAACCCCGCACCCCGCACTGGTACGTGGCACCCCACGCCCCGCACCGGCGAAGCCCCACCCGAGCCGCGCAGAACGGAGCCCGCAGATGACCGAACGGACGGCGCATCCCGCCGGAGCCGCACAGGTCCCGCCCCACCCCGATCCCGTCAAGGCTCCCGCCCCCGGGGCGACTTCGGTGCCGACGCCCGTGCTCCAGCCCGTCGGCCGGACGCGGCACGACTGGCCCCGCAGCTTCGTCGACCGGCTCACCGCACCGCTGCCCGGCGTCCGGGCCCTGGCGCGGCTCGCCAGGGAAGGAGCCGTACGCCCCCGGCCCGAAGGGCTCCGTGACATCCCGCTGCTGCCGTTCGAGCCCGGGCCGCTGCCGGCCGCCGGGCCCGACACCCTCGCCGTCACCTGGGCGGGGCACGCCAGCTGGGTGCTGCGGATCGGCGGGCTCACCGTGCTCACCGACCCCGTCTGGTCCCGGCGGATCTTCGGCACCCCGGCCCGGCTCACCCCGGTCGGGGTCCGCTGGGAGGACCTGCCGCCCGTCGACGCCGTCGTCATCAGCCACAACCACTTCGACCACCTCGACGCCCCCACCCTGAAACGGCTGCCCCGCCACACCCCCGTCTTCGTCCCGGCCGGACTCGGCCGCTGGTTCGCCCGCCGCGGCTTCCACCGCGTCACCGAGCTCGACTGGTGGGAGGCGGCCGAACTCGGCGGCGTCCGCTTCGACTTCGTGCCCTCCCACCACTGGTCCAAGCGCACCCTCCTGGACACCTGCCGCTCACTGTGGGGCGGCTGGGTGCTCACCGACCGCTCCGGGCGCCGCGTCCACTTCGCCGGGGACACCGGATACGGCCACTGGTTCGCCGAGATCGGCCGCCGCTACCCCGGGATCGACCTCGCGCTGCTGCCCATCGGCGCGTACGACCCGCGCTGGTGGCTCAGCGACGTCCACACCGACCCGGAGGAAGCGGTCCGCGCCCACCAGGACCTCGGAGCACGGCACATGGCTCCCATGCACTGGGCCACCTTCGTCCTCTCCTCCGAGCCCGTCCTCGAACCCCTCACCCGCGTCAGAGCCGCCTGGGAAAAAGCCGGCCTGCCCCGCGACGAACTGTGGGACCTGCCGGTCGGCGCCTCACGAGTGCTCGTGCCCTGACGACGGGGCCCGACCGGCGGACCCGCGGATCCGCCGCCACAGCCCCGGCACCGCGCTGATCAGCACCGTCAGGCCGACCGCGGCCACGACCCCCTGCCAGGGCTCCGGGAACAGCGAGCCGCCCAGGATCCCGATCAGCTGGTACGTCGCCGCCCAGGCAAGGCACGCCGCCACGTCACCCCGCACGAACCGGCGCAGCGGCATCTCGGAGAGCAGGCAGGCCAGCATCACCGGGATCCGGCCCGCCGGCACCAGCCGGGACAGCACGAGCACCGAGACCTGATGGGTGTCGAGCCGCTCCTGCGCGTGGGCGAGCCGCTCGGGAGTGACCCGGCGGCGCAGCGCGGCCAGCCACCGCGAGCCGTTGCGGGAACGGACCCCGCGCTGCCCCAGCCAGTACAGCGCCGCGTCGCCGAGACAGGCGGCGAAAGCGGCCACCAGGAAGACGAAGAGCAGCGAGAACGGCGAGGTCTGGTGGAAGGCCACCACCGCCGCCGAACTGACGATCGCGCCCGTCGGCACGACCGGCACCAGCGCGCCCAGCGCGACCAGCAGGAACAGCGACGGGTAGCCGACGGCCTGCTGCGTCGACTCCGGCGGCAGCTCCCGCACGGCCGTGACGAACCCGGTGAACCCACCGATCACCGGGCGACCTCCGGCCGCACCCGCTCGCCGTGGCCGAGCCGGTGCACCGTCACCTTCGGCGCCAGCCGCGCCGCGTGCCGGACGAACTCGTCCCCCGGGGCGTGGAACTCGTGCGGCCGGACCCCGTCGAGCCCGATCGGCCAGTACGTGCCGTAGTGCACCGGCACCGCCGCCGCCGGGGACAGCGCGGCCAGCGCCTCCGCCGCGCGTCCGGCGTCGAGATGACCGTGGCCCAGGTACGGTCCCCAGCCGCCGACCGGCAGCAGTGCCACGTCGACCGGCCCCACCGCGTCCGCCATGCCGTCGAACAGGCCGGTGTCCCCGGCGAAGTACGTCCGCGCCTCGCCCTCGACGACGTACCCCAGGGCGGGGGAGCGGTGCGGGCCGACCGGCAGCCGGCGGCCGTCGTGGAGCGCCGGCACGGCCCGTACCGTCACGCCCTCCACCGTCACCGCGTCGCCCGGCGCCACCTCGGTCAGCCGCAGCCCGTCGAGCCTGCGCAGACCCGGCACGGCGGCGGGCGCCCCGCGCGGCACGACGACCCGGGTGCCCGGCGGGAGCTGGGCGAGCGAGGGCAGGTGGAGGTGGTCGGCGTGCAGGTGCGAGACGAGGACGGCCTCGGCGCGGGCGGCCTCCGGCGGTGGCAGGGCGCCGCGCCGCCGCCGCAGATGGGCGAGCCGCCGGGTGAACAGCGGGTCGGTGAGGAAGCGGACCCCGGAGTCCTCGACCGTGCAGGTCGCGTGACCCCACCAGGTGACCTCCACCGGCATGCCGCCTTCCGTTCTCGCGGGCCGCGGCCGCCGCGCGCGATGTCCGCGGCCGTTCCGTAACTCCTTAACGAGGGTAAATGTCCGGAGCGTGCTCCGGAGGATGTTCGGCCGTCCCGATCCCCAGTAGGGTCGGTCCATGGACGACGTTCGGGTGGCGGCGATCGCCAGCCTCACCCCGCTCGAAGAGCTGGACAGCGACCCCTTCCTTGTCGACACGCGCGGCCAGCACGCGATCTGCGCCCGCTGGGCCGAGGACAACGGGTACGTCATCACCCGCCGGCTGATGTTCTACGGCATCCGCCCCGACCACGCGGCCCTCTGGGCGGACGTCGAGGCGGGGGAGGTCGACCTGTTCGTCGCCGCCAACGAGCGCGTCCTCGCCCGCGCGCTGACCTCCGTGGCCGGCTTCCGTGCCGAGTGCGAGCGGCGCGGGGTGCGGGTGGAGACCGTCCGCCCCGACGAACCCGCCTACGACGCGGCGGCCAAGGCCGGCGTGCACCGGCGCCTGTCGATGCCGACCGCGGGGTACGACGGCTCCTGACCGGGCGTCGCCCGCGGACCGACCTGACACACCCGGGCCGTCCGCCGTCACCCGTTCACCAGCCCGTTCGTGCGCGTTGTGTCACGCTTGGGGCAGGAAACGGGCGAAAGGTGAAGCGGGAGTGGGTGACGGGCGATGGGGTGGCGCCGAGCGCTGGCGGTCCGCGGGCAGAACGGTGACGCGGGTGGTGGCCGTCTGGGCGGTGTCCACGCTCACCATGCTGGTCCTCGCCGGACTGCTGCCCGACTTCGAGCTCCAGTCCGCCGACGGCGACAGCTTCACCAGGACCGCCCTCACCGCCGCCACCGCCGCGGGCGCCTTCGGTCTGCTCGGCGCCCTCGTGTGGCCGCTGCTCGTCCGGGCCCTGCTGCTCGTCCCCGCCCTCGTCCTCGGCCTGCTCGTCTTCTTCCTCAACGGCTCGCTCCTCCTCGTCGCCCTCTGGCTGATCCCCGACGGGCGCGGCGCGGCCGACCCCGAGACCGCCGTCGTGGTCGCCGCCGTCATGTCCGCCGTCGCCTCCGCCACCTCCACGGCCCTGGCCGTCCGCGACGACGACGCCTACCGCCGCCGCCTCTACCGGCTCACCGGCCGCACCCGCCCCCGCGACCCGGGCGACGCACCCGAAGCCGTCCCCGGCACGGTGTTCCTCCAACTCGACGGCGTCGGCCACCACGTGCTGCGCGGCGCGGTCGCCGACGGCCTCATGCCGACCGTCGCCGGCTGGCTCGACGCCGGGCACCGGCTCACGCCCTGGCGCACCGACTGGTCGAGCCAGACCGGCGCCAGCCAGCTCGGCATCCTGCACGGCTCCAACGAGGACGTGCCCGCCTTCCGCTGGTACGAGAAGGACACCGGCCGCCTCATGGTCTCCAACCGGCCCGCGAGCGCCGTCGAGCTCCAGCGCCGGGCCGTGCGCCGCACCGGCGACGGCGGACTCCTCACCGTCGACGGCGCCTCCCGCGGCAACCTCTTCAGCGGCGGCGCCGACCAGCTCGCGCTCGTCCTGTCGATGGCCGCGAGGCGCGGCCGCCGCAACCGCTCACGGGCCGGCTACTTCGCGTACTTCTCCGACCCGGCCAACGCCGTCCGCACCGCCGGATCGCTCGTCACCGAGTGCGTCCGCGAGATGTGCCAGTCGACCCGTGCCCTGCTCCGCCGCGAGACCCCCAGGGTCTCCCGCGGCGGCACCTACCCCTTCGTCCGCGCCTTCGCGACGGTCGTCGAACGCGACGTCGTCGTCTCCGCGGTCATGGGCGACATGCTCGCCGGGCGCACCGCCGTCTACGCCGACCTCGTCGCCTACGACGAGGTGGCCCACCACTCCGGCCCCCACGGCCGCGACACCGACCAGGTCCTGCGCCGCCTCGACCGCGCCATCGCGCTCATCGCCACCGTCGCCGAGCACGCCCCCCGCCCCTACCGCATCGTCCTCCTCTCCGACCACGGCCAGAGCCCAGGCGAGACCTTCGAAGGGGCCTACGGCCTCACCCTCAAGGACCTCGTACGCGCCGGCTGCGGCCTCCCCGTACCGCGCCGCGTCCGGCGCACCCGCAGCGGCTCGGAGGCGCGGGACGCCGCCAGGGACGCCCTCCGCAGCGCCCTGCACCGCCCCGTCGACGAGAACGGCGACACCGCCCGCGAACTCCCCGCCCGCCCCTCCGAACCCGTCGTCCTCGCCTCCGGCAACCTCGGCCTCGTCTCCTTCCCCGACGTCCCGCACCGCATGACCCGCGAGGAGATCGACCGCCGGCACCCCGCGCTCCTGCGCACCCTCGCCCACCACCCCGGCGTCGGCTTCCTCCTCGTCGCCAGCGCCGAACACGGCTCCGTGGTCCTCGCCCGCGACGGCGCCGAAGTCCCCCTCGCCGAACTCACCGACGACGGCCCCCTCGCCGTCTTCGGCCGCGGCGCCGCCGACGCCGTCCGCCGCACCGACGGCTTCCCCCACGTCGCCGACATCATGGTCAACTCCATGTACGACCCCGCCACCGGCACCGTCCACGCCTTCGAGGAACAGATCGGCTCCCACGGCGGCCTCGGCGGCGAACAGTCCCACCCCTTCTTGCTCTCCCCACCCGACCTCTCCCCACCCCTCGCCCCCGGCGAGGAACTCGTCGGCGCCGAACACCTCCACCGCGTCCTCCGCCGCTGGCTCCGCGAATCCTCGGGCCCCCAGGTACCGCTGGGCACCACACCCGCGTCGGAACCGCTTCCCCCGGTGCGGTGAATCCGGCGCCCCCGCTGTAGGCCGCCCGGGCGGAAGTACGCGCCACGGCGCCTTCCCCGCCCCCTGACGGGGCAGTACGGATCTCCATGAGCTCCGTGTCCGGACCGACCGCCGCGCCCGCCACCCCGGCGGGGCGCAGGGTGTGCCCGGACCGGGCCGGACGCCGTTGGGTCGCGCTGCTTCTCGTCCTCGTGGCGCTGTTCGGCGCCGGAGCCGCGGCAGCGCTGCCCGGTCCCGCCGAACTCCGGGCCGGCGCTGCCGCGCCGGCCTCGGACACGGGGGGCGAGACGCACGATCCGGCGGCCACCGAGGCCGGGCTCCCGGGTCGGGCGCGCAGACAGCGGACGGGCTTGCGGCCGGTGCGTGCCGGACGTACGGCGGCCGCGGGCGCCCGCGAGCGTCGCCGGGCCCCTGCACCCGCGCGCGTATCGGCCCCGCGCGGGGACGCCCTGCGGTGTGTGGTGATGCGCTGCTGAGAGGCACGGTCCCTCAGCAGTCGATCGACGTCACCATCCCCCGTAGCGCGAGGAGTTCCGTCATGCCCGTAGACCCGTACGCAGTACTTCAGGCCCTGGTGCGCGCCGAGGCCGCGCGCGCTCGGCGCGGTGAGCGCTCGGCGCCCGAGCCGGCGGCGCCGAGGCCCGTGCCGGAGGCCGAGGAGCCCAGGCAGCGGGAGGAGCCGACGCGCTGACGCGTCGGCAGGCCGGAGGGGCGGGTGGCCGTCGGGCCGGGGCCGGTGTGTCAGGCCGGTTCGGCCGCCCGTACCGGCGGTGCGGCGCGTCGGGCGTGGAGGCCGACGAGGGCGGCGGCGGTGGTCGCGAGGACCGTGAGGGCGAGGAGGGCGGGGACGAGGGTGACGAGGGGCCCGGCGGCCAGGCAGCAGAGGCCGCCGAGGGCGAGGGCGGTGGGACGGCGGCCGGTGGTGCGGAGCACGATGGCGGCGGAGCCGAGGAGGTAGACGCCGACGCCGCCGGTGAGCGACCAGGCGACGGCCCCGTGGAGGGGCTCGGCGAGCCCGTAGTGGCCGGTGTCGGCGACCTGCTGGAGGACCTTCTTCATGCCGAGGGCGCACAGGACGACACCGGCGACGAGCGGGAGGTGCAGGAAGGTGTAGACGTCACGGGCGAAGCGGGTGCGGTCGTCGCCGTCGAGGTGGGTGAGACGGTGCTCGGCGGCCTCGCCGAGCTGACGGAAGTACAGCCGCCACAGCCCCGCCGACAGCAGCAGCCCGGCGGCCGAGGCACCGAGGACCGCGAAGGTGAGGTCGAAGCCCGAGACGCCGACGCCCATCGCCACGATGGACTCGCCGAGCGCGATGATCACGATCAGGCCGTGGCGTTCGGCGAAGTGCCCGGGCGAGTTGACCCGCCAGCCGGACGAGCCGGTCACGTAGATGCCGCCGTAGTCGACCGCCACCGCGCCCAGCCACAGCAGGAGCTGCACCCGCCCGCTGTACGCGCTGCCGACCAGCAGCAGCGCCAGCGGGGGCGCCACCGACACCAGCGCCGTCCGCCGCAGCGTGGCGCGCAGGGCCTGGTCGCCGGGGCTCGAGATCCAGTACGACGCGAGGTGCAGGACGCGGACCGCCCCGTAACAGAGCACGAACAGCAGCGGCGCGGACAGCCCGCCGGACCCGTGCGTGAACACGTCCGGCACCGCGAGCGACACGATCAGCACGACGGCCATCACCGTCACCAGGACCGCGAACAGCGCGCCGGAATCCGCCCGCACGACGTTCCCCAGCCACGCGAAGCAGCACCAGCACCACCACAGCAGCGCCAGCACCACCATCCCCCCGACCACCCGCACCGGCGACGGCGCCGCCGCCATCAGCGCCGTGACCTGCGTGATCGCGTACACGAACACCAAGTCGAAGAAAAGCTCCGCCGGCGTCACCTTGTGATCGTCAGCGGTGGCCACCATCCGGGCCCGCTCCCTGTTCCACGCCATCCCGTTCTCCCCCCATCCAGGGCACCGGTCTCGGCCACCCCGGCGCGAAGAATACCCATCGGCGCCAACGCAGTTGCTCCGGGCATTACCTCAGGCGCAGTTCCGGTGAGCCCCCGGGCTTGGCGGAAGCCGGTCGAGATTGCCGTTCTCAACCACCTGCTCGGCACTATGAAGGGCAGCTGACTCGACCAGAGGAGAGCCGTGAACCTGCTTCCCACCATCACCACCATCGATGTCCAGAACCAGGCCCCCCGTGTGGCCGTGCTGCCCATCGGGTCGTACGAGCAGCACGGCGCCCACCTGCCGCTCATCACGGACACGGCCATCGCCTGCGTCATCGCGCGTGAACTGGCCGCCGCCTACCCCGTCCTCGCCCTGCCTCCGATCACCATCGCGTGCAGCCACGAGCACGGGACATGGCCTGGCACCGTCAGCATCAGCGCGCGAACCATGCACGTCTTGATCAGCGACATCTCCGCCTCTCTGGAGGCGTCCGGAGTGCGGAAGCTCGTCCTCGTCAACGCTCACGGCGGCAACTACGTGCTGTCCAACATCGTGCAGGAGGCCAACCTCACCGAGCCGCGGATGAGCCTCTTCCCACAAGGCCGGGAGTGGATCCGAGCGCGCGAGCACGCCGGCCTGTCCAGCAGTGCCCACGACGACATGCATGCCGGGGAGATCGAGACCTCCATCCTGCTCCACGCTGAGCCGTCCCTCGTCCGCGCCGGCTACGAGGGAGCCGACCACGACGCGAGTGACCGTCCCTTCCTCCTCACGCTGGGCATGAAGGAGTACACCAAGTCCGGGGTCATCGGCTTCCCCTCCCAAGCCACCGCCGAGAAGGGGCAAGCGGTTCTCTCCAGCCTCACCGCCAGCTTCGCCGATCACCTGACGGCTCTCGGAGAGGGGCTTCCTTCGCGACAAGAAGCAGAGGACGGATGATCGGGGGGCTCCCATTACCTCAGGCGTAATCGACCCCCTCCGCGCCGGACGGCATGCTCGTGGACACCGGAACCCGGGCGGCGCACTCCGACCGGGCTCCGGGTTCATGACCAGCACGAACGTCTCCCTTGGAGGGTGATCCGTCATGTCCCAGGCTCTGCTCGCCGGTCTTGCCCGTACCGATCGCCCGCAGGTGGCGGTGCGACGGTTTCTGGCCCTCGACGCTGTGGTGACGGGGGCGAACGGGGTCGCGTACCTGGTCGCTTCGCGACCGCTGGGGGAGTTCCTGGGGGTCGACGGGGGGCTGTTGGTCGAACTCGGGCTGCTTTTGACGGTGTACGCCGCGGGGGTGGCGTGGGTGGCGAGCAGGCGGCGGCCGCCGGCGTTCGCGGTGAAGCTGGTCGTCGACATCAATGTGGTGTGGGCGCTGCTGAGCCTGGTCGCCCTGGTGGCGTGGCTGGAGCCGACCACGGCGGGGCTGTTGTGGACGCCGGTGCAGGCGGCCACCGTCGCCGGGTTCGCCGTCCTGCAGTGGGCGGCGCTGCGGGCGGCTACGCGCTGAGCGACCTGAGGTAGTCGACCGTCGCCGCGTCGGCCGGGAGGAGCGTCTCGATGGCCAGCTCGGCGACGGTGACGTCCATCGGGGTGTTGAACGTCGAGATGGACGACACGAACGACAGCTCGCGCCCGTCGTGAGCGATCCGCAGCGGCAGCGCGAAGTAGGGGTACGGCTCCTCCACGGGCGAGTCGTCGTCCTCCGCGCCCGGCGGCAGCGGATACGCCGCGACCTCCTCGTACAGCTCGCGGAGCGACTCCGAGCGGGAGAGCGCGATCTGACGTTCCATCTGGGCGAGGAGGTGGCCCCGCCACTCCCGCAGGTTGAGGATCCGGGGCGCGAGGCCCTCCGGGTGGAGGGTGATCCGCATGGCGTTCAGCGGGGGCGTCAGGAGGTGTTCGGGCAGGCCGTCCAGGAGGAGGGTGATGCCCTGGTTGGCCGCGACGACCGTGTACGAGCCGTCGACCACGATCGCCGGATACGGGTCGTAGCCCTGCAGCAGCCGCTCGATGCCCTCCCGCAGCGCCTCAAGGCGCGGGGCGTCGAGCGGCGACTCCGTGTACCGGGGGGCGTAACCGGCGGCGAGGAGCAGCGCGTTCCGCTCCCGCATCGGAACGTCCAGGTGCTCGGCCAGCTTGAGGACCATCTCCTCGCTGGGGCGGGAGCGGCCGGTCTCCACGAAGGAGATGTGCCGGGCCGAGGAGTCGGCGCGCAGCGCCAGCTCCAGCTGGCTGAGCCGGCGCTGCTCACGCCAGCCGCGCAGCAGCGGTCCTACGCCCGTGTCGCTCACGACGGTTGTCATGGTCAGACGGTATCCCAGAGGTGGACCCCGGGTACGTTCTCCCCGGGGCCCCTGTCCGTCACCCCGTCACCCCGTCACCCCGTCACCGCACCGCCCGACCGGAGGGAGCACCGCCGTGGCCACACAGCCGCTGTCGCAGAAGGAGATCGAGGACCGCCTGCGGGAGCTCCCCGGCTGGTCCGTCGAGGACGACCGGCTCACCCGGACCTTCCGGCTCGCCGACCATTTCGCGGCGACCGCCCTGGTCGTGCACGTGGCGCAGATCCAGCAGGAGCTCGACCACCACTCCGACCTCACGCTCGGCTACAACACCGTCGCCCTCGCGGTGAACACCCACTCGGCGGGCGGCACCGTCACTGAGAAGGACTTCGAACTCGCCGAGCGGGTCGCCGGGATCGCCCCGGGCCACGGAGCGGCCTGACCGCCGGCCGTCGGGCGAACGCGCCAACTGCCCGCCCCCGCACCGGACTCGTAAGATCATCCGCATGGCGGACACCGTGCTCGACTACGAGGCAGAGGCAGCGCACTACGACCGGACCCGGGGCGGAGTGCCCCGGGCCGAGGCCGCCGCCGCGGCGGTCCTGTCCCTCGTCCCGCCCGGCGCCCGCACCCTGCTCGACCTGGCGTGCGGGACCGGCCTGGTCACCGAGCGACTCGCCAGGCCAGGACTGCGCGTGTACGGGGCCGACGCCGCCCACGCGATGCTGCGGGCGGCGGCCGACCGCCTCCCCGGCCGGACCGTACGCGCCGACGCCCGGCGGCTGCCGCTGCCCGACGCCTCCGTGGACGCGGTCACGGCCGTCTGGCTGCTGCACCTGGTGCCCTTCGCCCCGGAGATCGTGGCCGAGTCCGCCCGCGTACTGCGCCCCGGCGGCGTCCTCGTCGTCACCGTCGACAAGGACGCCGCCCACGACGTCGGCAGCGACATCGACGAGATCCTGCGCCCGCACCGCTCCGCCGCGGCGGCCTCCGACCGCGCGGACCTCGTCACCGCGCACGCCGCCGCCCACGGGCTCGCCCCCGCCCCCGGCGCCCACTTCACGGGCCACGGACAGGGCGCCTCCCCGCGCGACACCGTCCGCAAGCTCCGCGCCGGCTACTTCAGGTCCTGGTTCCCCGGCGACCCGGCCGTCCTCGACACCCTCGCCACCGCCCTGACGGCGCTCCCCGACCAGGACCGCCACCGCGCCGAACCCCGCTACCGGCTGGCCGCCTTCGTCAAGCGCCTGAGCCCCGTCACGCGGTGACGCGGGCGAACTCCATCACCCAGTTCGTCACCCACTCCGCCCCGTCCCCCGGGGGGCGTCGACCGGCGCGAACGACTGTTCCCAGCGGGCCGTGTCCGGGCCGATCCCGGACCAGCGGAACCGCACCTTGACGGGACGCCCTCGGTAGCCGTCCGTACCGTGGAAGGAGCCGGTGCCGTCCTCGGCGAACCGTCCTCTGACCGGCGGGTCCAGCCTCCCGGCGGTGCTGTTGGACCAGTTCAGGGTCCACTCGCCGCTCTCCGGCTCGTACAGCCGCAGCGTCAGCCCGCTGAAGCCCTTCGACGGGAACACGATCTCGTCGACGTGCGCGCGGCCGTCCCAGAACAGCCGCCCCGTCGTGTGTCCGTCGAACTCCTCCCAACCGCTGTCGGGATCGAGGAAGTCGAGGAGCCGCCGGTTGCGGACGTTCCAGCGGCCGTCGAGGAACGCGAAGCCGTCGCGGGCGGGGAGGGTTTTCTCTGCGGAAGTCATGACTGGACCGTACGAGGGCTTCACTGACATCTTGTGTCAGTGAAGTCCAGCCGACTCGTCTCGATCCTGCTGCTGCTCCAGACCCGGGGCCGGATGACGGCGGCCGAGCTCGCCGAGGAGCTGGAGGTGTCAGTCCGTACCGTCTACCGGGACGTCGACGCGCTGCACGCGGCCGGGGTCCCGCTGTACGGGGACGCCGGGCACCGCGGCGGCTACCGGCTCCTCGCGGGTCACCGCCACCGCCTCGCCCAGCTGTACACCCGCGAGGCCGAGGCGCTGGTGCTCGCCGGGATGCCGGGGGCCGCCGAAGGACTCGGCCTCGGCCCGCACTTCGCCGACGCCCAGCTGAAACTGCGCGCCACGCTCCCGGCACCGCTGCGCGAGCACGTCGACCGGCTGCGGGCCCGGTTCCTCATCGACGCCCCCGGCTGGTACGCGGAGGGCGACGAGGTCCCGTTCCTGGCCGAGGTCGCCGACGCCGTCCGCGCCGGCCGCGTCGTCGAGGTCCGCTACCGGCGCTGGAAGGAACCGACCGACGTCGACCGGCGCCTGGAACCGTACGGCCTGGTCCTCAAGGCCGGCCGCTGGTACCTCGTCGCCGGGCCCGGGCCCCGCACCTACCGGGTCGACCAGATCCTCGCCCTCACCGTCACGGAGGAAGAGGCCCCGATCCCCGAGGAGTTCGACCTCGCCGCCCACTGGAAGGCCAGCCAGACGGACTTCCACACCCGGCTCCACACCGGCGAGGCCCTGGTACGGATCTCCCCGGCCGGCGCCGCCCGGCTCGGCGGGGCCGCCGCCCGCGCCCTCGCCGCCACCGGCACCCCGGAACCCGACGGCTGGACCCGCGCCACCCTCCCCGTGGAGTCCCCGCGCCACGCCCACGACACCTTCCTCGGCCTCGGCGCGGACGTGGAGGTCCTCGCCCCCGCCGACCTCCGCGACCGCATCGCCGCCACCGTACGGACGCTGGCGGAGCGGTACGCGTAGAGACGGCGGACGCCCGGGAGCCCAGGCCCCGGACACCCGGTGGCTCAGGCCCCGAACGCCCGGGGGCTCAGGCCCCGGACGCTCCCCACGTCTCCGTCGCGAAGTCGGCGAAGGAGCGCGGTTCGCGGCCGAGGACGCGCTTCACGCCGTCCGTCGCCGAGGAGTTGTGGCCGTCGAGGAGCGTCGCGAACAGTGCGGCGAGCCAATCCGCCTCGGGGGCGGGGAGGCCGAACCCGGCGAGCAGACCGGCGTACGAGGCCTCGGAGACGGCCTCGTAGACCACCGGGCGGCCCGAGGCGCGGGAGATCTCCGCGGCGACCTCGGCGAAGGGCACCGGCCGGGGGCCGGTCACCTCGTGGATCCGGCCCGCGTGGCCGTCCGAGGTCAGGGTCTCGACGACGACGTCCGCGAGGTCGTCCGCGTCGATGAAGGGCTCGGCGGTGTCGCCCGCGGGGAAGACGACCGCGCCTTCGGCGACGCCCTCCGCGAGCAGGCCCTCCGAGAAGTTCTGCGCGAAGAACGAGGCCCGTACGACGGTCAGTTCGGCCCCGGAGGCCGCCGCCCGCAGGGACTCCTCGGCGAGGACGGCCTCCGGCTCGCCGCGCCCCGAGAGGAGGGTGAGCCGCCGGACGCCGTTCTCCACGGCCAGCCGGCCGAAGGTCTCCATCGCCTCGACCGCGCCGGGGGCGGCCAGGTCCGGGTAGTAGGCCACATAGGCCGCGTCGGCGCCCCGCAGCGCCGGGGCCCAGGTGTCGGGGGCCTCCCAGTCGAAGGGGGTGGCGCCGGTGCGGGAACCGGCGCGGACCGTCACGCCGCGGGCGGCGAGGCGGTCGGCCACGCGGCGGCCGGTCTTGCCGGTGGCGCTGGTCACCAGGATCGTGGCGGCGGGTGCGGTCTGCGTCTGCTGCGTGTTCGTCGTCATGGCTCAAGACTCCCGCCCACGGCCCCCGGCGCCCATGCTCCGCCGTCTCACGCACCTACGTCTGCGTCTCACCCGCCCGCACGCCCTACCCTTGCCCACCATGGACGCACTCGCCGGACTGCTCGACGGGCCACGCGCCAAGGGCGCCTTCCTGCTCCGCATGATCATGGAACCGCCCTGGTCCGTACGGATCGAGGACGAGGCCCCGGTCTGCCTCATGTGCGTCACCGAGGGCGAGGCGTGGATCGTCCCCGACGCCGGCGAACCCGTCCTGCTGCGCCCCGGCGACATCGCCATCGCCCGCGGCCCGGAGCCGTACACCGTCGCCCACGCCCCCGACGCGCCGCCGAGCGCCCGGATCGGCCCCGACGGCACCTGCAGCACCCTCAGCGGCGAGCCGCTCTCCCAGTCGATGCGGCTCGGCGTCCGCACCTGGGGCAACGCGCCGGACGGCGGCACCACCGTCCTCGTCGGCACCTATCTGATGGACGGTGAGGTCGGCCGCCGGCTCCTCGACGCCCTGCCGGGTCTCATGCACCTGCCGGCCGAGGTGTGGAACTGCCCGCTCATGCCCTTCCTCGACGAGGAGATCTCGCGGGACGAACCCGGCCAGTCCGTCGTCCTCGACCGGGTCCTCGACCTGCTGCTCATCGCCGTCGTCCGGGCCTGGTTCGCCCGCCCCGGGGCCGAGGCGCCCGCCTGGTACCGGGCCATGGGCGACCCCGTCGTCGGCCAGGCGCTCCGGCTCCTCCAGAACGATCCCGCGCACCCGTGGACCGTCGCCTCGCTGGCCGCGAAGACCGGTGTCTCGCGGGCCGCGCTCGCCCGCCGCTTCACCGCGCTCGTCGGCGAGCCCCCGATGGCGTACCTCACCGACTGGCGGATCGCGCTCGCCGCCGACCTGCTCCGCGAGCCGGACGCCACGGTGGAGTCCGTCGCCCGACGGGTCGGCTACAGCGGCGCGTTCGCGCTGAGCGCCGCCTTCAAGCGGGTACGGGGGATCAGCCCGCAGGAGCACCGGACGGCCAGGGAGTGACGGAACGGCCCGGGGTGGCGGCACGGACCTCCAGGGCCACCCCGCCCCCCAGGGCAGGGCCACCCCGGCCCCCAGGGCCACCCCTGCGCCCCGGTTTGCCGGACCGGCAACATTTCTCGCGCCCCGGGCCGGTCCGCCGCACCCTGGAGCCATGAGCCAGCATCACGGATCCCACCCCGGCCACCCGCACGGCGAGGGCCACGGCCCCCACGGCACCGAGAAGCCCGCCGGCGCGCACCGGCACGGCCACGGCGGCCACCACCACGACGACACCCACCTGGACTGGTCCGAGCTGGCCCCGCTCCTGGAGCGGCAGGCCGAGATCGCGGGACCGGCGTACACGGACGCCGCCGCCTGGCTGGGCACGCTCGCCCCGGTGTACGGCGTCCGCCGGATCCTGGACGTGGGCAGCGGTCCGGGTGTCGTCACGAGCCTGCTCGCCGAGGCGTTCCCGGTCGCCGAGGCGGTCGCCGTCGACGGCAGCCCCGAGCTCCTCGCCCTGGCCCAGGCGCGCGCGGAGGCCCGCGGACTCGGCTCCCGGGTCTCCACCCTGCACGCCGAACTCCCGGAGGGCATCGCCTCGCTGGGGCGCGCCGACATCGTGTGGGCGGGCAACTCCATGCACCACATGGGCGATCAGGGCGCCGCGCTCGCCGAGTTCGGCGAACTCCTCAACCCCGGCGGCCTGATGGTGCTCGTCGAAGGCGGCCTCCCGACCCGTCACCTGCCCTGGCACATCGGGATCGGCCGGCCGGGTCTCGAAGCCCGGCTCGACGCGGCCAACGCGGACTGGTTCGGCGAGATGCGCGCCGGACTCCCGGGCGCGAAGGACGAGCCGGACGACTGGCGGGCGCTGCTCGCGGGCGCCGGACTCACCCCGTCCGGCACCCGCACCTTCCTCACCGACGTCCCCGCGCCCGTGTCGCCGGTCGTGCGGGAACTGGCCGTGTCCCACTACTCGCGGCTGCGGGACGGCTGCGGTTCCCGGCTCGACGCCGACGACAAGGCGACGCTCGACCGGCTGCTCGACCCGGCCGACGAGCTGTCCCTGCACCACCGCACGGACCTGTTCCACCTCACGGCCCGCACGGTCCACACCGCGCGCAAGGGCTGACGGCCCGGGACCTGGTCAGGACACCGGCTCCAACCGCCACCACTGGAACGGGGAGTCGGTGTCCTCCCACTGGCGGACGTCCCCGCCGTCCTCCTCGGACTCGTCGGCGACCTCCAGGAACAGGCCGCTGATGAAGCTCACCAGGGCCACCGTCCCGGGCGACTGGAGGTCCTGCTCGATGATCCACTCCTGCGCCCCGAAGTTGTTCGCCTTCCACTGCTGGATGTTGGCGCCGTTCTCCGTGGACGCGTTCGCGACGTCGAGCCGCTTCCCGCTCGCCGCGTTGACCAGGTGGTAGAGCCCGCCGCCGTTCGGGACGGGCGCGATGTGCCAGTGCTGCCCGGGAGTTCCGTTCCCGGTGCCCTGCTGCACGTTCGCGCCGCTGCGGCCCGACCCCTGGTACACCTCGAGGAGCAGCCCGCTGGCCACGTTCCGCACCCGGTAGAGGCCTTCTTCTATCGGCTCAGGGGAACCGCTCACCGTACGGTCTCCCCTCAGGCGCCGACGTTGAACTCCGACGGGTCCGGGCCGAGGCGGCGGTTCTCGTCGAGGGCGGCGATGGCGGCCAGGTCCTCGGCGTCCAGCTCGAAGCCGAAGACGTCGATGTTCTCGCGGATGCGCGAGGGGGTGACCGACTTCGGGATCACCACGTTGCCCAGCTGGAGGTGCCAGCGCAGGACGACCTGGGCCGGGGTGCGCCCGTGCTTCCGGGCGATGGCGACGATCGCCGGGACGTCGAGGAGCCCGCGTCCCTGGCCGAGCGGCGACCAGGCCTCGGTCGCGATGCCGAGCCGGGCGTGCGCCTCGCGGGACGCCGCCTGCGGCAGCTGCGGGTGGAGCTCGATCTGGTTGACGGCGGGCACGATCGAGGTCTCGCCGATCAGCCGCTCCAGGTGCTCCGGCTTGAAGTTGGAGACGCCGATGGCCTTGGCGCGGCCGTCCGCGTAGATCTTCTCGAAGGCGCGGTACGTGTCCACGTACGCGTCCTTCGCCGGCACCGGCCAGTGGATCAGGTAGAGGTCGACGTAGTCGAGGCCCAGCTTGTCGAGCGAGTCGTCGAAGGCCTTCAGCGTCGAGTCGTAGCCCTGCTCGCTGTTCCACAGCTTGGTGGTGACGAACAGTTCCTCGCGGGCGATCCCGGATCCGGTGACGGCCTGGCCGGTGCCCTTCTCGTTCTGGTAGATCGCGGCGGTGTCGATCGAGCGGTAGCCGGCCTCCAGGGCCGTCGCCACCGCCGTCGCCGCCTCGTCGTCCGGCACCTGCCAGACGCCGAAGCCGAGCTGCGGCATCGGGACACCGTTGTTGAGGGTCACCGAGGGAACGTTGCTGTCCGTGCTCACGTGGGAGGGATCCTTACGTCGTCACTGGTCGTACGGAGATGCTCCCAGCGTCAACGATCACGGGCGGCTCCGCATTCCGCCCCGCCGCACGGGACACCCGCTATCCGTACAGCGCGTCGACCTCGGCCGCGTACGCCCGCTCGATCGCCTTGCGCTTCAGCTTCAGGGACGGGGTGAGCAGTCCGTGCTCCTCGCTGAAGGGGTGGGCGAGGATGCGGAAGGTGCGGATCGACTCGGCCTGCGAGACGAGCGTGTTCGCGGCCACCACGCCCCGCCTGATCTCCGTCTCCAGGGCCGGGTCCCTGACCAGCTCGGCCGGTGCGAGCGGCGGCCGCCCCTGCATCGCGAGCCAGTGCTCCACCGCCTCCTGGTCGACGGTGACGAGCGCGGCGATGTACGGCCGGTCGTTGCCGACGACGATGCACTGGGCGATCAGCGGATGCGACCGCACCCGCTCCTCGAGACCCGCCGGCGCGACGCTCTTGCCGCCGGAGGTCACCAGGATCTCCTTCTTCCGCCCGGTGATCGTCAGATAGCCGTCGTCGTCGAGGGAGCCGAGGTCCCCGGTGGCCAGCCAGCCGTCGTTGAGGACGGCGGCGGTCGCCTCGGGGGCGTTGAGGTAGCCGGAGAAGACCTGGCCGCCGTGCAGCCACACCTCGCCGTCCTCCGCGATGTGCACGGTGGTGCCGGGGACCGGCTGTCCGACCGTGCCGTACTTGGTGCGCTCGGGCGGGTTCGCGGTGGCCGCCGCCGAGGACTCGGTCAGCCCGTACCCCTCGAAGACGGTGATGCCGGCGCCCGCGAAGAACAGGCCCTGCCTGCGGTCCATCGCCGAACCGCCGGACATCGCGTACCTGACCCGGCCGCCCAGGGCGGCGCGGACCTTGCCGTACACGGTCTTCTCGAAGAACTGGTGCTGGACCCGCAGCGCGGCCGAGGGCCCCGGACCGGTACCGAAGGCCTTGTGCTCAAGCGCCTCCGCGTACCCGACCGCCACCTCCACGGCCTTGTCGAAGGGACCGGCCTTGCCCTCGCCCTCCGCCTTGCGGCGGGCCGCGTGGAAGACCTTCTCGAAGACGTACGGCACGGCGAGCACGAAGCTCGGCCGGAACGCCGCCAGGTCCGGCAGCAGCTCGGCGGCCGCCATCACCGGCTGGTGCCCCAGCTTCACCCCGCCACGGATCGCCGCGACCTCCACCATCCGCCCGAAGACGTGCGCGAGCGGCAGGAACAGCAGCGTCGACGCCTGGTCACCGGGCCGGGACCGGAACACCGGCTCCCAGCGGCCGAGCAGCATGTCCGTCTCGAACATGAGGTTCGCGTGGGTGATCACGCAGCCCTTCGGGCGGCCGGTCGTCCCCGAGGTGTAGATGACCGTCGCCACCGTCTCGGGGGTCACCGCGCGCCGGTGCCGGTGCACGACCTCCTCGTCGATGTCCGTGCCCGCCGCCGTCAGCTCCGCGACCGCACCCGCGTCCAGCTGCCACAGCCGCTGGAGCCTGGGCAGCCGGTCGATCACCGAACCGATCGTCATCGCGTGGTCCTCGTGCTCCACCACGCACGCCGTGACCTCGGAGTCGTACAGCATCCAGAAGACCTGCTCGGCGGAGGAGGTCGGATAGACCGGGACGGGCTGCGCGCCCACCGCCCACAGCGCGAAGTCGAACAGCGTCCACTCGTACCGGGTGCGGGCCATGATCGCGACCCGGTCGCCGAACCGCACGCCCTCCGCGATCAGCCCCTTCGCGAGGCCGAGGACCTCGTCGCGGAACGCCGAGGCGGTCACGTCACGCCATTCCCCGGCCGCGTCCTTGCGGCCGAGCACGATCCGCGCGGGCTCCGCGGCGGCACGGTCGAACACGGCGTCCGCCAGACCGCCGACCTGAGGCGCCGCCTCGACGGGCGGCACGGTGAACTCGCGCACTGACCTGCTCCTCGACGGCTCGATGGCTGGAAAGGCCTCTTGTCGCACTCCGTACGGCGCGCGGTGACGGTACCCCACCGGCCTGCCCGGCGGGAGGGCCTTCACCAAGCCGGGACCTTGCGCGTTCGCACAGGTCAGGGCCGGTGGGACGGCCAAGTCGCCGCCGCTTCGGGGCTGTTACCGACCGGACGGTACGCCCGTGGGGCGCGAATCTCCACGGAATCTGTACCGGCCGCTCACGCTCCGAGCCCCGGGGCGTCGCCGGACGGCCTCTCCCGGGCCGCCTCAGCGATGCCGGTGCAGCCGGTCGCCACCCGCGAGAATCGCCTCGGCCAGCGCGTCCGCCGCCTCCTGCACCGCCCCGCCCCTGCGGCCCGAGCGCAGCACGAAGCCGACCTCGCCGAGCTCCGGGAGCCCGGCGCGGGGCGGTACGGGGACGAGACCCGGCGGCACCAGGCCCCGGGTGTGCGCCATCACCCCGAGCCCGGCACGGGCCGCCGCGACGTTCGCGCTGAGGCTGGAACTCGTACACGCGATCCGCCACGCCCGGCCCTGCGCCTCCAGGGCTTCGAGCGCCCGTGCCCGGGTGATGCCCGGCGGCGGGTACAGGATGAGCGGCACCGGCCGCTCCGGGTCGAGCCGGAGGCCCGGCGCCCCGATCCAGATCAGCGAGTCCTCCCAGACCAGCCGGCCCCCGCTCTCCGCCCCGCGCCGCTTGGCGAGGATCAGATCGAGCCGGCCGGCCGCGAGCCGGGCCTGGAGCGTCCCCGAAAGCTCGACCGTCAGCTCCAGGTCGACCTCCGGATGCTCGCGCCGGAACGACTCCAGGATCTCCGGCAGCCGGGTCGACACGAAGTCCTCCGAGGCGCCGAACCGCAGCCGCCCCCGCAGCCGGGTCCCGCCGAAGAACGCCGCCGCCCGCTCGTTCGCCTGGAGGATCGTCCGGGCGAACCCGAGCATCGCCTCGCCGTCCTCCGTCAGCTCCACCCGGTGCGTGTCCCGGGTGAACAGCGGCCTGCCCGTCGCCTCCTCAAGGCGCCGCACGTGCTGGCTGACCGTCGACTGCCGCAGCCCGAGCCGGTCGGCCGCCCGCGTGAAGCTCAGCGTCTGGGCCACGGCGAGGAAGGTGCGCAGCTGGGTGGGCTCGTACACGCGACGACGTTATCGCGGCGCCCGGTCATCACGCATCACGATGACAGTCAGAGCGCTGTACGGGATTCCCGATCACCGGGCCGTGGAGCAGGATGGACCCGCGCGACCCCTCCGTAGAGCAGTGGAGCCCATGACCCGCCACACCCCACGCCCGGCCCCCCGCCGAGCCCTCCGCCTCCCGTCGCGGCTGCCCGTCGACGCGTACGTCCTGGCGCTGCTCGGCACGGTCGGCCTCGCCGCGCTGCTGCCCGCGTCAGGGACGGCCGCGGACGTCGCCGAAGGCGCGTCGACCGGGGCGGTGGCCCTCCTCTTCTTCCTCTACGGCGCCCGCCTCTCCACCCGCGAGGCCCTCGACGGCCTCCGGCACTGGCGGCTCCACCTCACCGTCCTCGGCTGCACCTTCGTGCTCTTCCCGCTGCTCGGGCTCGCCGCGCGCGGCCTGGTGCCCGCCGTCCTCACCCCCCAGCTCTACGCCGGGCTCCTCTTCCTCTGCCTGGTGCCGTCCACCGTCCAGTCCTCGATCGCCTTCACCTCGATCGCCCGGGGCAACGTGCCCGCAGCGATCTGCGCGGGCTCGTTCTCCTCCCTCGCCGGCATCGTCCTCACCCCGCTCCTCGCGGCACTGCTCCTCGGCGGCAGCACGGGCGGCCTCTCCGCCGACGGCCTCCTGAAGATCGTGTTCCAGCTGCTCGTGCCGTTCCTCGCCGGGCAGTTCCTGCGCCGCTGGGTCGGAGGGTTCCTGGTCCGCCACAAGAAGGTCCTCGGATACGTCGACCGGGGCTCCATCCTCCTCGTCGTCTACACCGCTTTCAGCCAGGGCATGGTCGCCGGCGTCTGGCACCTCGTCACCCCCGCCCGGCTCGCCCTGCTGCTCGCCGCCGAAGCCGTCCTGCTCGCCGTGATGCTGGCCCTGACCTGGTACGGAGCCGGCCGCCTCGGCTTCGACCGGGCCGACCGGATCGCCATCCAGTTCGCCGGCTCGAAGAAGAGCCTGGCCGCCGGACTGCCCATGGCCAGCGTCCTCTTCGGCCCGCAGGCCG
This sequence comes from Streptomyces sp. NPDC037273, assembly GCF_055603625.1. Taxonomy (NCBI): domain Bacteria; kingdom Bacillati; phylum Actinomycetota; class Actinomycetes; order Kitasatosporales; family Streptomycetaceae; genus Streptomyces; species Streptomyces sp. NPDC037273. Next base: position 653,574 of record NZ_JBVJVO010000002.1, on the reverse strand, counting down.
CCCTCGCCGTGCTCCCGCTGATGCTCTTCCACCAGATGCAGCTGATGGTCTGCGCGGTCATCGCCAAGCGCCGCTCGCGCGACCCGGAGGCGGCGCCGGGCGAGGCGGAAGCCCCCGTGCCCGGCACCACCGAACCGCGGCCCGTACCGGCCGGGTCGTGACCCCAGGCGGCTTGATCGCGCCCCCGGCCGCCCCGGGATGATCATCCGGGCCGCTACGGTGCTCCCATGCCCGCACTCGATCCCGGCCGCACCGCGCTCGTCCTCGTCGACCTGATGGAACGCATCGTCGCGCTGCCCCTCGCCCCCCGCCCCGGCACCGACGTCCTCGCCGCGTCCGCCCGCCTCGCCGACACCTTCCGGGACGCCGGCGCGCCCGTCGTCCACATCCGCGTCGAGCGGCCGAACGTCGAGAACCAGCCGCCCGGCAGCGAGCTCGTCCCCGACCTGGTCAGGGACGGCGAGCCCGTCGTCGTGAAGCGGACCATCGGCGGCTTCCAGGACACCGGACTCCACGAGCTGCTCGCCGGCTTCGGCGCCACCACCCTGGTCCTCGGCGGCATCGCCACCAACCTCGGCGTCGAGTCGACGGCCCGCGCCGCCGCCGACCTCGGCTACGACCTGGTCTTCGCGGAGGACGCCATGGCGGCCCTCACCGCCGACGAGCACCGCGCCTCCGTCGACCTCGACTTCCCCCGCCTCGGCACCGTCGCGCCCGCCGCCGCGATCACGCTGGACGGACCGCGATGAGTCCGCTGCCGATACGTTACGGGGCCCGCCCCTGCTCGCTCGTCGTCTGCCGCGGCTGCTGCTGCGGCGACGGCCGCAAGAACCCCGGCACCGACCACGAAGGACAGCTGGCCCGGCTCCGCGAGGCCGCCGCGGCCTCCGGCGGCCGGCTCGCCGTCCGCACCAGCGACTGCCTCGGCCCCTGCGCCCAGGCCAACATCGTCGTCGTCCAGCCCTCCACCGAGGGCCGGCGGCGCGGCGGCCGGGCCGCCTGGATCGGCTTCACCCTGGACGACGACTGCCTCCACGACATCCTGGCCTGGACGGCCGACGGCGGCCCGGGCATCGCCCCGCCCCCGGCGACCCTCGCCCTCCAGATGATCGACCCGCCGAAGAACTGAGCCCGGCGGGGCGGCGCCCCCACCCGCCCGGATGCGCCGGACGCGGGCGGCGTCCCCGTCCGGACGGGTCAGACGGCGATCCGGTGCTCGCCCGCGTACACGTTCATGTCAGGCCCGCGCAGGAAGCCCACCAGTGTCAGGCCGGTCTCGGCGGCCAGGTCCACGGCGAGCGAGGAGGGCGCGGACACGGCCGCGAGCACCGGGATGCCCGCCATCACGGCCTTCTGCGCCAGCTCGAACGAGGCCCGCCCCGACACGAGCAGCACCGCCCGCTCCAGCGGCAGCAGCCCCTCCCGCAGGGCCCGCCCGACGAGCTTGTCCACGGCGTTGTGCCGGCCCACGTCCTCCCGCACGTCGAGCAGCTCGCCGTCCTCCGAGAACAGGGCCGCCGCGTGCAGCCCGCCGGTGCTCTCGAAGACCCGCTGGGCCGCCCGCAGCCGGTCCGGAAGCCCGGACAGCAGCGCGGGCGTGAGCCGTACCGGGGGAGTGTCGGCGATCGGGAAGCGGGCCGTGGTGCGGACGGCGTCCAGGCTGGCCTTCCCGCACAGGCCGCAGGACGAGGTGGTGTAGACGTTCCGCTCCAGACTGATGTCCGGGACGGCGACACCGGGCGCCAGCTGGACGTCCACCACGTTGTACGTGTTGCGGCCGTCCTCGGTGGCACCCGCGCAGTACACGATGTTCCGCACGTCCGCGGCGGCCGCCAGGACCCCCTCGCTCACCAGGAAGCCGGCCGCGAGCGCGAAGTCGTCACCCGGGGTGCGCATGGTGATCGCGATCGGACGCCCGTTCAGCCGGATCTCCAGCGGCTCCTCGGCCACCAGGGTGTCGGGCCGCGCGTTGACCGCACCGCCCCGGATCCGCAGCACGCGCCGTCGCTCGGTGACCCGACCCATCGTGACCGTTCTCGTTTCTCTGCGCGGGGAAGGCCGGGAGGCCCCGGCCGGGCCATTCTCCTCCACCGCCACCGGCACGACATCCGGGCCACCGGCGGCCCGGGAGCCCGGCCCCAGCAGGGCCCTTGTCACGGTCGGCCAAGCGGTACGGGTGAATCTTGGTGGTTTACGTCACCTGTTACCCATCAGTCGCTGGCAAGACTGGGGGATCCTGCCGGACGAACGAACCACCTAGGGGGTCCCGGGTATGACGGGCACTCGCATCGCCGCGCTCGGGCACTACCAGCCCGCGAAGGTGCTGACCAACGACGACCTCGCCGCGCTCGTCGACACCGACGACGCGTGGATCACGAGCCGCGTCGGCATCCGCACCCGGCACGTCGCGGGGCCCGACGAGCCGGTCGACGAGCTCGCCGCGCACGCCGCCGGCAAGGCCCTGGCCACGGCCGGACTCAGCCCGGACGACATCGACCTCGTCCTCGTCGCCACCTCCACCGCGATCGACCGCTCGCCCAACACGGCCGCCCGCGTCGCCGCCCGCCTCGGCATGACGTCCTCGCCCGCCACGATGGACCTCAACGTGGTCTGCGCCGGCTTCACGCACGCCCTGGCCACCGCCGACCATGCGGTACGGGCCGGCGGCGCCCGCCGCGTCCTGGTCATCGGCGCCGACAAGATGACCGACGTCTGCGACTGGACGGACCGCACCACCTGCGTCCTCGTCGGCGACGGCGCGGGCGCCGCGATCGTCGAGGCCGTCGACGACGACGAGGACGCCGAGCCCGGCATCGGCCCCGTCCTCTGGGGCTCGGTCCCCGAGATGGGCAACGCCGTCCGGATCGAGGGCACCCCGCCGGTCTTCGCCCAGGAGGGCCAGTCCGTCTACCGCTGGGCCACCCAGCAGCTCCCCGCGCTCGCCCGCAAGGCCTGCGAGCGATCCGGCATCGCCCCCGAGGACCTCGCCGGCGTCGTCCTCCACCAGGCCAACCTGCGGATCATCGAACCGCTCGCCGCGAAGATCGGCGCCGTCAACGCGATCGTCGCCCGTGACGTCGTCGACTCCGGCAACACCTCGGCCGCCTCCATCCCGCTCGCCCTCGCCAAGCTGGTCGAGCGCGGCGAACTCCCCTCCGGCGCCCCCGTCCTCCTCTTCGGCTTCGGCGGCAACCTCTCGTACGCCGGTCAGGTCATCCGCGTCCCCTGACCCGGCGCGGCACGCCCCGGGGCTTCCCCCCGCGCCCCGGCGCCCCTTCCGCCCACCGTGCCCCGTTCGGCGGAGCCCGGTGGCGGCGCGCCGGGGGCGGACCTAGCTTCGATCGCGGTGAGGGTCGTTTCCCCTCGGGCACGGAATCGCTCCGTGGCCGAGCCCTCGCGTGAACCGGAGGACCGCCCATGCGCGCGATACGTGCCGCTTCCGCCGCCCTGCTCGCCGCCGTCGCCGTGGTGGCGACCGCGACGGCCGCCCCGGCCGACGAGGGCAACCGGAACATCACGTCCTTCGGCTTCTCCGTCACCCCGGCGACGGTCGCCCCCGGCGGCACGGTCACCCTCACCACCGACGGCTGCGAAGTGCCGTCCGTGACCGTCACCTCCGGCGTGTTCGACACCGTGACCCTCACCGAGGGCCGCTCGGGCAGCGCGACCGTGGACTTCGACGCCAAGGCCGGCGCCCAGTACGAGATCACCTTCGACTGCAAGGGCGAGCGCGGCACCACCACCCTCACCATCGCGCAGGGCGGCCACGAGAACGGCCTGCCCCCCGCCCACAAAGGCGTGAAGGCCGGCTTCGGCACCGCCGCCTCCGCCGCCGACCCGGACGCCCTCGGCACCACCGAGGTGGTCACCGGCGTCCTGCTCATCGTCGGCGCGCTCGGCGCCGCCGTCGTCCTGACCCGCCGCCGCGACGCCGGCGGCCGCGCCTGACGCCCGGCGCCAGGGGGGCCTGAGAACGGCCCCTCCGACCCGGTGTGACGAGGTCCGGGACGGAGGGGCGCCAAACGGTGGAGACACTGCCGAGGAGGGCGGACGTGGGGCGGTCGCACGGGAGGGGAGCGGCGCACGGGCGCCCGCCCGTCGAGGCCCGGCCGGCGGACGCCCCGGCGCCGGACCGGCACGGGCGGCGCGGTGCCTGGGGTGTCGTCGCCGTCGTCCTGCTCGTCGGCGTGCACCTGGTGCGCGGCGGTACGGGCGCGCTGGACGCCCAAGGACCGCCGCAGCCGCACGCGGTCGCCGCCCCCGACGGAGCCCGCGCCGGTGTCGCGCTCGCCGCCCCCGTCTCCGTACCGGACCCGCTGCCGCCGTCCACCCCGGTCCGGGTCCGTATCCCCGCCGTCCGCGTCGACGCCCCCGTCACGGACGTCGGGCTCGACGCCGACGGCTGGATCGAGGCCCCGCCGCCCGAGGACGACCGGCTCGCGGGCTGGTTCACGGGCGCGGTCACCCCCGGCGAGCGGGGCACCGCCGTCGTCGTCGGCCATGTGGACACCCCGAACGGCCGTGCCGTCTTCTACGACCTCGGGGCCGTCGCCAAGGGACAGCGCGTCGAGATCGCCCGGCGCGACGGCCGGACCGCCGTCTTCGCCGTCTACGGGGTAGAGGTCGTCCCCAAGGACGCCTTCCCCGCCGAACGCGTCTACGGCGACGCGGGCCGCCCCGAGCTCCGGCTGATCACCTGCGGCGGCACCTTCTCCGAGGAGCGGGGCTACGAAGGCAACGTGGTCGTCTCGGCCCGCCTCGTCGAAGTCCGCTGACCTCCCGGACCTGACGGACTCCCGCCCCCTCATTGGCCTGGACCGCACGCCGCTCGGCACTGTGGCCCCACGGAGCCGGCGTCGGGGGGCGTCGGGCTCCCCCTTTCCTCCCAGCCGCCCAGGCCCCGAACCCGCCTCCGGCCCTTCCACCAGGCATTTCGCGGAAATCTCCGAGCTCTCGCCCCACCCTGCGCGCACATCCGGTCACAGAACGCACGCGCAGTCGGACAATTCACCACAAGTCGCAGCTCAGGTCGCCCCTCCACCCCACTGACCACGGAAAACGCTGGTGAAAGGCACCTCGAACCCCTGGTAGAGTTACATCTGTCGCCGCGAGGGAAACCGCAAAGCGACAGACACCTAGTCCGGGTGGCGGAATGGCAGACGCGCTAGCTTGAGGTGCTAGTGCCCTTTATCGGGCGTGGGGGTTCAAGTCCCCCCTCGGACACCACGCGGAAGTGCCGGTCGATCTCGAATCGACCGGCACTTTTCGTTGTGTCAGCGCTTGCGCGCCACCACCAGGCGGCAGACCGGGCTGCCGTCCTCGCGGCGGCCGAGGGGCTCGACCGGGGTGAGGGAGACGTCGAAGCCCGCGTCCCGCAGCCGGTCGTGGACGTCGGTGAGGCGGAAGGTCCGGTAGTACATGACGAACGGGGGTCGCCAGACGGCGTTCCTGACGCGCATGGCGGCGTCGAAGCCCCAGAGGGTCCAGTAGAGGCGGGAGCCGACGGGCGGTGGGGCGGCCACGGGGAAGGCGAAGGTGCCGCCGGGGCGCAGCGAGGCGTGGACCTGGGCGAAGAGGGTGCGCTGCTCGTCGGGGAGGAAGTGGCCGAAGGCGCCGAAGCTGACGGCCAGGTCGAAGACCGGGGCGAACGGCAGGGCGAGGGCGTCGGCGCGGACCAGGTCGGCGGCCGGATGGGCGGCCCGGGCCCGGGTCAGCATGCCCGTACTGAAGTCGACGCCCGTGACGCGGCCGGCGCAGACCGAGCGGAGGACGTCGAGTCCGGCGCCGGTGCCGCAGCAGACGTCGAGCCCCGAGTCGAAGGGGCCGAGGGTCTCCAGGGTGCCGGTCACCGCGGCGAGGAGGCGGTCGGAGGTGCGGAAGGGGGTCGCGTCGAACTTGCCGGCGAGCAGGTCGTAGCCGTGCTCGACCGAGGAGAGGGCCTGGACGGTCAGCTCGCGGAGGCTGGGACCCTGCGGGGTGAACATGGCTCCGAGCCTATGCCGTGCGGGGCCCCGGCGGGGGTCAGAGCGCGCTGCCCACCGAGGGCGCCGGCCAGGCGGGGGCGATGCCCGTCAGCTGGCAGGTCAGCAGGTAGAGGGGGATCGGCGGGGTGTAGGGGGAGGTGCCGTCCGGGTGGTGGATCAGGCGCGGCCCGCGGTCGGGGATCTCGGCGCCGGGGGCGTAACAGACGGGCAGCGGCCAGGTGAGGTCGAGGTCGGAGCCGGCCGGGACCAGCCACCACCACCAGTCGGAGTCCGCGTAGACGCAGCCCTTGGCGGGGAGGCGGGAGAGGATCTTGAAGCCGAAGCGGGCGGGGACACCGACGGCGTCGCAGCCGAGGCCCGTGTGGAGGCCGACGGGGACGGCGAGGCGGGTGGCGCCGAGTTCGGCGGCGTCGAGGGTCCGTGAGCCGGGCGCCGTCGAGCCGAGCTTCCCCGGCTGCGCTCCGCGCGGGTCGGAGGTGCCGCGCTGGCGCGGGACGGCGAGGTTCTCGGGCGGCCTGCGGGCCGACCGGGGGGTGAGGAGGGTGGCCATCGACCTCAGCATGGTTCCCCCATGCCGTGGGCGAGCTCCGCCCAGACGACCTGGGCCGTGCCGAGGCCGGTGCGGTCGGCGCCCCAGGCGGTGCAGAGCGCGTCAACTATGAGGAGTCCGCGGCCGCGTTCCTCCTCGCCGCAGTCGCGTATCCGCGGTCCCGCGGGTCCGCCCTCGTCGCGTACGGCTATCCGCAAGGTGTCCTCGCCCTCGCGGAGTTCGCAGATCACCCGGTCGCTCGCGGTGTGCACGACGGCGTTGGTGACGAGTTCGGAGACGACCAGGGCGACCGTGTCGCGTATCTCGGGGCCGCAGCCCCAGAGGATGAGCCGCTCCTCGGCGAGCCGGCGGGCGCGCGCGACGGACCCGGTGAGGGCCGGGAGCTCGAAGGCGAAGCGGCGGACGGGATCGGTGTGCTGCTGTGGGCGCTGGGCCATGACCCGATGGGCTCGCGGACTCATGAGACCTGAGGGCTGCGCGTTACCAGAAGCCACGACCGGTTCCTCACAACAGTGGGCAGGACTGCCGTACGGCGCTGTCGCCGTGGCCCGGTGGGGCACGGCGGCAGCGTGTACTGGTTCACCGGAACACTGTCCTCCTGAGTCGGACACTTGGCAAGTGGCACTCTGAAAATTGCAGAGTGCCTTGTTCTCACTGGCCCGGTCTCGTGGCACACTCGTCGAAACAGCGCGTCGGGGAGGTCTGAGAGTGAGCGAGCCGCGGTCCGCCCCCACGGTGGGACAGGTCGTTCTCGGCAGGCGCCTGCAGGATCTGCGGGAGCGAGCCGGCCTGAAGAGGGAAGAGGCCGCGAAGATCCTCCGGGTGGCCCCGGCCACCGTCCGGCGGATGGAGACCGCCGAAGTCGCGCTGAAGATCCCGTACGTACAGCTCCTGTTGAAGGAGTACGGGATCACGGACTCCGAGGCCGAGGGCTTCATCGCCCTGGCGGAGGAGGCCAACCTCCCCGGCTGGTGGCAGCGCTTCCACGACGTGCTGCCCGGCTGGTTCTCCATGTACGTGAGCCTGGAGGGGGCCGCGAGCCTCATCCGGGCCTACGAACCCCAGTTCATCCCCGGTCTCCTGCAGACCGAGGCCTACGCCCGCGCCATTCTGCGCAGCGGGGCGGTCGGTGGCGGCAGCGACGCCGCCAGGGACGAGGACACCGAGCGGCATGTAGCCCTACGGATGGAGCGGCAGTCCCTCCTGACCCGGGAGGACGCCCCGAAGTTCTGGGTGATCATGGACGAGACGGTGTTCCGCCGACCGGTCGGCGACGGGCCCGAGGTGATGCGCGACCAGCTCGACCGGCTGCTCGAAGCGTCCGAGTCGCCGAACGTCACCCTGCAGATCGCGGAGTTCAGGTCCGGCCACCATCCCGGCACCTACGGACCGTTCGTCCTCTTCCGCTTCGCCATGCCCGAACTCCCGGACATGGTCTACAGCGAGTACCTGACCGGCGCCGTCTATCTCGACGCGCGCCCCGAGGTGGCATCCCACCTGGAGGTCATGGACCGCATGGCGGCGCAGGCCGCGACTGCACAACGCACGAAGGAGATCCTCAGGGATCTCCGCAAGGAGCTGTGAATGGATCGCATATACAACGGCATGCCCGCCGCCGAGCTCGGTGCCGAAGGCTGGCACAAGCCCTGGAGCGGCGGGAACGGGGGCAACTGTGTGGAGGCCATGAAACTGGCCGACGGCAGAGTCGCCGTGCGACAGTCCGCAGACCCTGAAGGACCAGCGCTCATCTACACCCACGGGGAGATCGCCGCTTTCATCCAGGGCGCCAAATCCGGTCAGGCTGACTTCCTGCTCACCTGACCCCTTCCGTCCCACCGCTACCATCGCGTAACTCTTGCCGTAGTGCCAGCCGTTCATCCCGACCAGGAGAGCCGATGACCCAGGACCCCGCATCCGCGCGGAGCGAGATTCGCATCGACACCAGCAAGCCGCATCCCGCGCGGATGTACGACTGGTTCCTGGGCGGCAAGGACAACTACCCGGTCGACGAGGCGATGGCACGCCAGCTGCTCACCGTCGACGCCCGGGGCCGGGACATGGCCCGCGTCAACCGGGCCTTCATGCACCGCGCCATCCGCTGGCTCAGCGCCCACGGCGTCCGGCAGTACCTGGACGTCGGCACGGGCATCCCGACCGAGCCCAACCTGCACCAGATCGCGCAGGAGGCCGCGCCGGAGTCCCGCATCGTCTACTGCGACAACGACCCGATCGTGCTCGCGCACGCGGCCGCCCTGCTGCGCTCGACCCCGGAAGGGGCCACCGAGTACATCCAGGCGGACGCCCGCGAGCCCGAGGTCATCCTCGAAAGGGCCGGAAAGGTCCTTGATTTCGACCAGCCCATCGCGCTGTCGATGCTCGCCCTGCTGCACTTCGTCGGGGACGAGGACGGCGCCTACGAACTCGTCTCCAAGATCGTCGAGAAGCTCGCGCCCGGCAGCTACCTCGTCCTCTCCCACGTCACCGGGGACTTCGACCCCGAGGGTGCCGCGAAGGCGAGTGCCATGTACAAGGCGCGCGGGCTGACCCTGCGGCCCCGCTCGCGCGACGAGCTGGCCGCCTTCTTCGAGGGCCTGGAGTTCGTCGAGCCCGGTGTCTCGCTCACCGCCGAGTGGCACCCGGAGCTCGGCGAGCCGGTCCCGGTCCAGGGCGACGACCCCATCCCGGGATGGGCCGCCGTGGCCCGCAAGCCCTGACCCGACAGGCACGGAGCGGCACGAGGGCCCGTGGACCGGCATCCGGTCCACGGGCCCTCGTCATGCCCCGGCCCGCCTAGGCGGGCTTCACCAGCGTCACCAGGAAGCTCCGCGCGCCGCTCACGTTCCCCGCGGCGTCGATCGTGCGGTACTCGATCGTGTGGGTGCCGTAGTCAGGGGTGGCGTCGTCCCATGGCACCGCGCGGCTGCGGCCCAGCTTCCCGTAGACGAGGTCGTCGATGACGGTGCCGCCGGGGGAGAAGAGGAAGGGCGCTTTCGCGTCCGTCGGCCAGCCGTAGTACGTGTACCAGCCGTCGCCGTCCACCCGGAACTGGCCGACCACGGCGCCCTCCTGGTCGTCCCGCGTGGTCAGGCGCATGGTGAAGGGCCCGTCGTAGACGTACTCGGCGGGCCGGCCCGGGCGGCGCACCGTGCGCAGCGGCGTGGACAGTTCGTACGAGGCCGTCGCCGGGCGGGCGTCCACCGTCCAGCTCAACTCCTCGGACGTTCCCGGGATGGTCGCGGTCAGCCGGTGCGTACCGGGGGGAACGGGGAGTGAACCCAGGTCCAGGTCACGGTCGTTGCGGTCGGCCGGGCGGACCGGGCGGCCGTCGAGGCGCCAGCGCACGGCCAGGGGCCGGCCCGTCGGGTGGGTGGTGTCGGCGTGGACGACCGACCGGGCGCCGACCGGGGCACCGGTGGGGGTGTGGCCGGTGAAGGCGGCCTTCGCCGGCTCCTCGGGGGTGGTGAGCGAGGGGTCGACCGTCCAGGAGACCGTACGGGTCAGGGCCGGCGAGGCACGGACCGCCGGGTCGCGGACGAAGGGGGTCGGGTCGGTGACCGTCGCGGTGACGGTGTGCGGACCGGGGGAGAGGGCGAGGCGGCGCAGGTCGACGGTGCGGGCGCCACGGGTGTCGAGGGGCCGGCCGTCCAGCCGCCAGGTGACGGCGAGTGCGCCGCCGACCGGGTGCAGCGTGTCCACCCAGACGGTCCGGTCGGCGCCGATCGGCGCGGCGTTCGGCGTGTGCTCCTGGACCAGGTTCGCCTTCGCGGAGATCGCCTTGACCATCACCTCGCGCTCCACCTGGTCGAAGGCGTAGCCGAGGGTCTTCATGAGGGAGTGGCGGCTCGGCCGCCAGACGTCCTTCGTGCTGTACAGACCGCCCTCGAAGCGGCCGATGGTGCCGCCCGACGCGCTCTCCTCGCCCAGCCAGCGCCACCACTTGGCCCGCCGCTCCCGCATCTGCTCCTCGGTCAGGAGGGTGTGGTGCGCGGAGCCGGGCTCGGGCCCGGAGTAGGCATCGCCCGGCACTCCGCGGGCGTAGTAGTCGTACTCGTCCTGGAGGCCGCCGAGCGAATGGCCTATCTCGTGCGGGGTGATGAGGGAGGAGAGCGCGTTGCCGCCGGACGCGGTGGCGTAACCGCCGCCCGCGCCGCCGTAGGTGGAGCTGTGGGCGAGGGCGACGACCTGCCGGTTGGCGCGGCTGGTGCCGGGGACGAGGTCGGCGAGCGCGGCGGCCTTGCGGCTGTCGACGGTGAGCAGCCGCTGCACGCTGTCCGGGTTGCAGCCGCCCCAGAAACCCATGTCCAGGGCGGTGTCGCGGGCGGGGGCGGTCAGGGACGGGTCGCAGTCGACGCCGGACTCGGGCGAAGGGACCTCCACCGCCCACACGTTGACGTACGAGCGGTAGGAGGCGAAGGGCTCGATGCTCCACAGCGTGTTCAGATGCCGTTCGAGGTCGGCCCGGAAGGCGGGCATCTCCTCGGCGGTGTAACCGTCGCCCATGAAAACCAGGTTGAACCGCCGGTCGGCGGGCCCGGTCGTCTGGACGGGGACGACGACGGGGCCGTCACCGGTCGTCGGGGTCTCCGCCGCGGCCGGTCCCGCGCCCACGAGTCCCGCGGCCAGCAGACAGACCGCGGCGAGCCGGCCCAGGACTCCACGTGCTCCCTTGCGCTGTGAGGTCATGGGGCGCGAGCCTAGGCCGCGCCCCCCGCCTCGTAAAGATGTTCGCCGGACGTACGGCTGCGCGACGGTTCAGTGCCGCAGATACGCCAGACCGGGGTGCTCCGTCCGGTAACCCTCCACGAGGCGCCGGGCCACGGCCACCGAGTCGACCAGCGGATGCAGCGCGAAGGCCTTGACGGCCGTGGCCCGCGAGCCGCTCTCCGCCGCCGCGAGGACCTCGCGCTCGACCCCCTTCACGGCCGTCACCAGACCGACGGCGTGGTACGGGAGCGGGGAGACCGACACCGGATGGGCGCCGTTCGCGTCGACGGAGCAGGGCACCTCGATCACCGCGTCCGCGTCGAGGGCGGCCAGCGTGGAGCCGTTGCGCACGTTGAGGATGAGGGTGGCCCGCTCGTCCCGCGCGATCGCCCGCATCAGGGCCAGCGCCACCTTCTCGTACCCGCCGGACTCCAGGTCCTCCTCGTCGCGGTCCCCGGTCCCGGCGGCCTCCCGGTTGGCGGCCATGTACGTCGCCTCGCGGTCGGCGAGGGTGCGGTGCCAGGCGGCGAGCGCCGAGGTGTCGGGCTTGGCCACCTCCTCGTAGAAGCCGGCCTGCTGGTCGCGGAGGTAGGCGCCGCGGGTCCGCTCGGCGCTCCGGTAGGCGTGGACCGCCTCCCGGTTGAAGTAGTAGTAGTGCAGGTACTCGTTGGGGATCGCGCCCAGGGAGCGCAGCCACTCGGGGCCGAAGAGCCGGCCCTCCTCGAAGGAGCCGAGCGCCTCCTCGTCGGCGAGCAGCCGGGGCAGTTGGTCCCGGCCGCCGATCCGCAGACCGCGCAGCCAGCCCAGGTGGTTGAGGCCCACGTAGTCGATCCACGCCTCGTCCGGGTTCGCGCCGAGGACCCGGGCGACCCGGCGCCCGAGGCCGACGGGGGAGTCGCAGATGCCGACGACCCGGTCGCCGAGGATCCGGGACATCGCCTCCGTGACCAGGCCCGCCGGGTTGGTGAAGTTGATGACCCAGGCGTCGGGGGCGAGTGCGGCGACCCTCCGCGCGATGTGCGTCGCGACGGGCACGGTCCGCAGCCCGTACGCGATCCCGCCCGCCCCCACCGTCTCCTGGCCGAGGACACCCTCGGCCAGGGCGATCCGCTCGTCCGCCGCCCGGCCTTCGAGGCCGCCGACCCGGATCGCGGAGAACACGAAGTCGGCCCCGCCCAGCGCCTCGTCCAGATCCGTCGTCGCCGTCACGACGGGCGCGTCCGGCACCCCGGCGCCCTGCTCCGCGAGGACCCGAGCGACGGCCGAGAGCCGCCCCTCGTCGAGGTCGTACAGGGTGACGTGGGTGACCCGCCCCTCGGCGTGGTCGCCGAGCAGCGCGCCGTACACCAGCGGCACCCGGAATCCGCCGCCTCCGAGAATCGTCAGTTTCATGCCCGTACGCTACTCGGGCACGCCTTCCGGGCAGCGGGAATGCGCGGGGACGTCCACGCCGCCGTCCACATGCCGGGCGCCGCCCGGCCTTGGCGGTGGGGGAGAATGACGGCATGTCCCGACGCAAGACCCGCCCCCGTGCCGGCACGCCCGCCGCGCCCGCCGTGACCGTGACCTCGCCCTGCCCGTGCGGCCTCGACGCCGCGTACGGGGAGTGCTGCGGCCGTTTCCACGCGGGCACGGGCGGCACGGCGCCCACGGCCGAACTCCTGATGCGCTCCCGCTACAGCGCCTTCGTCGTGCGCGACGAGGCGTATCTGCTGCGCACCTGGGCGCCGGAGACCCGGCCGGACGACGTCGACTTCGACCCGGCGATGCGCTGGGCGGGCCTGGAGATCGAGGCGGCCACCGACGGCACCGCCTTCCATCAGCACGGCACCGTCACCTTCGTCGCGCGCTTCGTCCACGGCGGGGAGCAGGGCACGCTGCACGAGCGGAGCCGTTTCGCCCGCCATGAGGGCGCCTGGGTGTACGTGGACGGCGACTTCATCGAGTAGGGGCCTCAGCGGGCGCCGGCCGAGACGGTGGCCCGCGCCGAGGGGAGGCCGCTCGCGAGGTCCTCGGCGACGATCTTCTTGGCGATGGCGTCCGTCGCCATGCGGAGCTCGGGGCCGCTGGGCCGGCCGCGCTCCTTCTCGATGGTGTCGGAGAGCCAGTCGCCCCAGGCGTGGGTGATGACGTCGGCCTCGCGCTTGCCGGCCGCCGTGTGCGAGAGCAGGTTCCCGTCGCGGGTGAGGAAACCCTCGTCGACCATCCGCTCGAAGACCGGCAGGAGCACCTCCGGCGGAATCCGCCGGCCGGCCGCGATGAGGCCGAGGCTGGCGTGCCCGACGGTCCGGGTGTAGAGCTCGACCTGCATCACCGCCCAGGCGCCGGCCGTGTCGAGCCGGGTGTCGGAGGCGGTGACGATCCGCCGGATGGTGTCCAGGTCGGTGCGGCGCAGGATGCGTCCGACGGCCAGTTCCAGGAGCTTCGCCGAGTCGCCGGTCGCGGTGGGGGAGCTGAAGCCCTCGCCCATGTCGGGGGCGGCGGCGCGCGCCGAGTCGCGCAGCGCCACCTGCTTGAGGAAGAGCGCCACCACGAAGCCGACGGCGGCGACCGGCACGGTCCAGAGGAAGACGGTCTGCAGGGTGTCGGCGTAGGCGTGGACGATGGGCTGGGCGACCTGGTCCGGCAGCCCGTGCAGTCCGGCCGGGCTCTGCGCCGCCTGCGCGAGGCCGGTCTGGGGCACGCCGAGGCCGCCCGCGACGGCCGCCGCCTCGCCGACGCCCGCCGTGAGGTTGGGCTTGAGGGAGTTGGCGTAGATCGTGCCGAAGACGGCGGTGCCGAAGGAGCTGCCGAGCGTACGGAAGAAGGTGACGCCCGAGGTGGCGGTGCCGAGGTCGGCGTAGTCGACGGTGTTCTGCACGGCGATGGTGAGGACCTGCATGCACAGGCCGATGCCGGTGCCCAGGACGAACATGTACAGCGATTCGAGCCAGGTGCTGGTCTCGGGTCCCATGAGCGAGAGCAGATAGAGCCCGACGCCCATCACCAGGCAGCCCAGGATGGGGAAGATCCGGTAGTGGCCGGTCTTGCTGACCACGTTGCCGCTGAAGATGGAGGCGATGAGCAGGCCGATGACCATGGGCAGGGTGCGGATGCCGGACATGGTCGCCGATTCCCCGTCGACGTACTGCAGATAGGTCGGCAGGAAGGTCATCGCGCCGAGCATGGCGAAGCCGACGACGAAGCTGAGCACGGAGCAGACGGTGAAGACCGGATTCCCGAACAGCCGCATGGGCAGCATCGGTTCGGCCGCCCGGGTCTCCACCCAGCAGAACAGGCCGAGCGCGATCAGACCGCCCGCGAAGAGCCCGATGATGACACCGGACCCCCAGGCGTACTCGTTCCCGCCCCAACTGGTGGCCAGGATCAGGGCGCTGGAACCGGCGGCGACGAAGGCGATGCCCGCGTAGTCGATGACCGGGCGGCTCGCGGAGCGCACGGAGGGGATCGTGCGGGCGGCGGCGATGACGACCAGGATCGCGATGGGCACGTTGACGTAGAAGGCCCAGCGCCAGCTGAGGTGGTCGGTGAACAGGCCGCCGAGCAGCGGGCCGATGACGGTCGAGACGCCGAACACCGCCCCGATCGCGCCCTGGTACTTGCCGCGCTCGCGCAGCGGGATCACGTCGGCGATGAGGGCCATCGAGGTGACCATGAGACCGCCGGCGCCGATGCCCTGGAGACCGCGCCAGACGATCAGCAGCGTCATGTTGGTGGCGAGTCCGCACAGGAACGAGCCGGTGATGAAGACGACCGCCGAGATCTGGAAGATCACCTTGCGGCCGAAGAGGTCGCCGAACTTGCCGACGAGGGCCGTCGCGACGGTCTCCGCGAGCAGGTACGAGGTGACCACCCACGACATGTGGGCGGCGCCTCCCAGGTCCGAGACGATGGTCGGCAGGGCGGTGCCGACGATCGTCTGGTCGAGGGCGGCCAGGAGGACGCCCAGCATGATCGTGCCGAAGACGATGTTGCGGCGGCGGCTGTCGAGCACGGGTGGCTCGGTGGCGGCCGAGGGCGCGGGCGCTGCGTCGCTGGTCGTGGTCACCCTCGCAGCGTCACACCGGCACCGGGGGCGTGCATGCGGGGGACGGCCGAACGAGTGGACCCCGCCGGTGTCCCGTCAGGGCGTCACGGGCAGCTGGGGGTGGTGCTTGGCGAGGATCTTGTTGGCCCGCGCCAGCGCGGCGAGGGCGTGCTCCCGGTCCGCCCGGTCCTCCGCGCACAGCGGCCCCCGGAACCGGTACACCTCGCGGGCCGCGCAGTCCGCGTCGACCTCGGCCTGGAGGACGTGCAGCGGGAGACAGGCCCCGATCATCGCGGCCACACGGTCGGGGATCGGTACGGGGACGAGGGGCGAGGGCGAGGTGATCACGGGTCAGTCCTAGTCGGTCCGGGAAGAGGGCGGAAGGTTCTCCCCTCCATACGTACCGGATGCCGGTACAGGTTCCGGTACGGCCCGGTCGCGGCCGGGCAACAGCCCACTGGGCCCCCGCTCGAACACGACACCGCCGGGAGCGCCGCCCGCGCGCCGGCGCCGG
The DNA here is from genome assembly GCF_055603625.1 of Streptomyces sp. NPDC037273. NCBI lineage: Bacteria > Bacillati > Actinomycetota > Actinomycetes > Kitasatosporales > Streptomycetaceae > Streptomyces > Streptomyces sp. NPDC037273. The sequence continues at coordinate 637,795 of NZ_JBVJVO010000002.1, read as the reverse complement.
GCCGGCGACCGGGATATCGCCGCAGGTACGGGGACGGGTGAGTGGCCCGCGCCCCGCGCACCGGCCCCTCGATTCCGCCCGCGCCACCCTCGAACGCGATCTCCGTACACGGGTGTTGAACCCGCGGGATCATCGAGCGAATGTGAAGGATCTCACTCCCCGGTCCGGAGGCTTCCGGTGCGGCCGCTCCTGTGCCCTTGGGGACTCCGGGGCGCCTGGGGCCTATGTGAGGATCTGGGACAGGTCGTACGAGACCGGCTCCTCCAGCTGTCCGTAACCGCAGGACTCCGGGGCCCGGTCCGGGCGCCATCGCTTGAACTGGGCGGTGTGCCGGAACCGGTCGCCCTCCATGTGGTCGTACCCGACCTCGCAGACCCGGTCGGGGCGCAGCGCCACCCATGACAGGTCCTTCTTGCCGGACCAGCGGCTCGGCGCGCCGGGCAGCCGGGCTCCCTCGTGGGCGGCCTCCTCGGTCCAGGCCGCCCAGGGGTGCCCGTCCGGGGGGTCCATGCGGAGCGGCTCCAGTTCCTCGATCAGTTCGGCCCGGCGCTGGGCGGTGAAGGCCGCGCACACGCCGACGTGCTGGAGGACGCCGTCGTCGTCGTACAGGCCGAGGAGCAGGGAGCCGACTACGGGGCCGCTCTTGTGGAAGCGGTAGCCGGCGACGACCACGTCGGCGGTCCGCTCGTGCTTGATCTTGTACATCAGGCGGGCGTCGGGCCGGTACGGCAGGTCGAGGGGTTTGGCGATGACCCCGTCGAGGCCCGCGCCCTCGTACTGCTCGAACCAGCGGGCGGCGAGCTCAGGGTCCCGGGTCGCGGGCGCCAGATGGAGCGGCGCGTCGACGCCGTCGAGGATCCGTTCCAGGGCCGTCCGCCGCTCGCTCAGCGGGACATCGAGCAGCGAGACCTCGCCGAGGGCGAGCAGGTCGAAGGCGACGAAGCGGGCCGGGGTGGTCTCGGCCAGCATCCGGACCCGGGACTCGGCCGGGTGGATCCGCTCGCTGAGCCGGTCGAAGTCGAGGTGTCCGTCGTGCTCGATCACGATCTCGCCGTCGACCACGCAGCGCTGCGGCAGCCGCTCGGCCAGCGCCTCGACCAGCTCGGGGAAGTACCGGGTGAGGGGTTTGCCGGTACGGCTGCCGATGACGAGTTCCGGCCCGTCCCGGTGCACGATCGCGCGGAAGCCGTCCCACTTCGCCTCGTACTGCATGCCGGGCGGGATGCGCTTCACGGACTTGGCGAGCATCGGTTTCACGGGCGGCATCACCGGGAGATCCATGGGGTGATTGTCCGGTATGCGCGTGTTGTCGGCGAGCCCTAGGCTGAGCCGCATGGCAGGCAAGGCGGCAGCGCTCGAACTGGAAGTCGGCGACCGGACCGTACGGGTCTCCAACCCCGACAAGGTGTACTTCCCCGAACCCGGCTACACCAAGCTCGACATGGTCACCTACTACCTGGCCGTCGGCGACGGCATCACCCGCGCCCTGCGGAACCGCCCCACCACCCTGGAGCGCTACCCCGACGGGGTGACCGGCGAGTCCTTCTTCCAGAAGCGCGCGCCCAAGTACCTTCCCGACTGGATCCCGACCGCGCACATCACCTTCCCCAGCGGCCGGTCAGCCGACGAGATGTGTCCCACCGAACCGGCGGCCGTCCTCTGGGCCGCCAACCTCGGCGCCGTCACCTTCCACCCCTGGCCGGTGCGCCGGGACGACACCGACCACCCCGACGAACTCCGCATCGACCTCGACCCGCAGCCCGGCACGGACTACGCCGACGCCGTCCGCGCCGCCCATGAACTCCGTGCCGTCCTCGACGAGCACGGGCTGCGCGGCTGGCCCAAGACCTCCGGCGGACGGGGCCTGCACGTCTTCGTGCCGATCGTGCCCGAATGGACCTTCACGCAGGTCAGAAGGGCCGCCATCGCCTGCGGCCGTGAGCTGGAGCGGCGGATGCCGGACCGCGTCACCATCAAGTGGTGGAAGGAGGAGCGCGGCGAGCGGATCTTCGTCGACTACAACCAGACCGCCAGGGACCGCACCATCGCCTCCGCCTACTCCGTACGCCCCCGGCCGCACGCCCCCGTCTCGGCGCCGCTGCGCTGGGAGGAGATCGACGACGCCGTCCCGCGCGACTTCGACATCAAGACCATGCCGGTCCGGTACGCCGAGGTCGGCGACGTCCACGCCGACATGGACGACCATCGCTTCGGCCTGGAGTCCCTCCTCGAACTGGCCCGTCGCGACGAGGCGGAGCACGGTCTCGGCGACCTGCCGTATCCGCCGGAGTACCCGAAGATGCCGGGCGAGCCGAAACGGGTGCAGCCGAGCCGGGCGAAGAAGACCGAGGAGTGAGACCGGGCAGTGAGACCGGGGAGGCGGGCCGGGCTTCCGGGTGGGCGCCGGCCCGCCTCTTCTCCGACTCTAAAACAACACGAACGGTCGTGCTAGCATTTTTGCCGTATCCAGGACGACCGAGGAGATCCGGCATGCACCCGATGGCTCCACTCATCCGTACCGGCCTGAACGCCGCCGCCCACGTGGCCCCCGGCCTCGCGGGCCGCTGGGCCTTCGGCTTCTTCATCCGCCCCCTCGGCCGGGCCCGGCTCAGGCCCGCCGAGGCCGAGGTGTTCGCCTCCGCGCGCACTGAACACCTCCGGGTGCGGGGCGCGGACGTCGTCACGTACGCCTGGGGCGACGGGCGGCGGCCGGTGCTCCTCGTCCACGGCTGGTCCTCGCGCGCCTCGCGCCTCTCCGCCTTCGTCGAGGCGCTGCTCGCGCGCGGCTACAGCCCCGTCGCCTTCGACGCCCCCGGCCACGGCGAGTCCACCGGCAAGGCGAGCAGCATCGTCGACTACCGGGCGATCATCCGGGAGTTGCACGCCCGGCATGCCCGCGACGGCGCCTTCGACGCCGTCATCGCCCACTCCCTCGGCGTCCTCGCCTCCCTCGTCACCCTGCGCGACGGCATCCGCACGGCCCGCTTCGTCGGCCTCAGCGGAGTCGGCACCTTCGACCTGCTCCTCACGACCTTCCGCTCCCGACTCCCGGTGAGCGACCTGACGATGCGGCGCATGAGGGAGTACGTCGAAGGGGTCGTCGCCCCGGACGAGCCCGGCATCTGGGAGCGCTTCCGCGAGGCCCCGGACCCGGGCGTACTCGACGCGCCCGTCCTGCTGCTCCACGACGAGGGCGACGACATGGTGCCGCTCGACCAGTCGCGGTTCCTCACGGGGGTGTTCGGCGACCGGTCGCGCCTCGTGGTCACCCGGGGCCTCGGCCACCGCCGTACCCTCGCCGACGCCGAAGTCGTCGCCGAGGCGGTGGAGTTCGCGACCGCCGGTGCCGTCAGGGCGCCGGCGGCCACGCGGTAGGACCTGCCGGGATCAGCTCACCGGTGTGGTGAGCGCGGCCACGTTGTTGCCGAGGCGGGGATCGGGGGTGTCGCCGCTCGCGGAGACCCCGTTGGTGACGGGCCCGGTCGAGCGCACCTTCACCGCGAGCGTGACCGTGGCGGCGCCGCCCCTGGCGAGGGTGCCGAAGTGGCAGGTCACGGTGTTCGTGGTGCCCGTCGGCGGGGTGTCGCAGTGGCCCACGGACGGGGTGGCGCCGGCATAGCGGACGCCCGTCGGCAGGTGGTCGGTGAGGACCACGTTCTCGGCCGAGGTCGGGCCGTAGTTGTGGACCCGGATCGTGTAGGTGAGGGTGCCGCCGTTGGCCACCGGCTCGGGGCTCGCGGCGATCGAGGTCGCGAGGTCGGCGAGCGGCCGGGACACGGCGATGGTGTGCCGGTCGCCGGCACCGATCGACGTGACCCCTTCGAGGAAGCGGCCGCAGGGGGCGGTCTCGCCGGACGCGCAGACGCGGACGGGCGTCAGACGCATCGTCTGCGTGCCGTCGCCGAGCTGGCCGTCGAGGTTGGTGCCCCAGGCGCGGACCGTGCCGTCGGAGCGCAGGGCGACGCTGTGGGTGCCGGTCGTGCTCCCGGCGACGGCGGTGACGCCGGTCAGGAAGCCCGAGCAGCCGCCCGGCGCGCAGACCTGGACCGGAGCCTTGCGCTGGGTGGTGGTCCCGTCGCCGAGCTGACCGGTGAAGTTCTCGCCCCAGGCCACGGCGGTGCCGTCGGCGCGGACCGCCAGGGTGTGGAAGCCACCCGCGGCCACGGACTTCACGCCCGTCAGGAAGGTGGTGCACGGCGCGGTCTGCCCGATCCCGCAGACCCGCACCGGGATGCTGCTCTCCGCGCCGCTGCCGTTGCCGACCGAAGCGCCGGCACCCCAGCCGTACGCGGAACCGTCGGCCAGGGCGGCCGTGCTGTGGAACTGCCCGGCCGCCACCGAGACCGCGGTGAACACACCGGTCACCTGCACCGGGGTGGTGCGGATGGAGTTCGTCCCGTCGCCGAGCTGGCCGTTGCCGTTGAAGCCCCAGGAGACCACGCTGCCGTCCGAGCGCAGCGCAAGCGTGTGCTGGAAGCCGGCGCTGAGGGCGGTGACGTTGCTCAGGTACGAGGTGCAGGGCGCGACGGAGAACGGGGCGCAGACCCGGACCGGCGACCGCCGCTCGGTGGCGGCGGAACCGTCACCGAGGCGGCCGACGCCGTTGGAGCCCCAGGACACGACCGTGCCGTCCTTGAGGAGCGCGAGGCTGTGCAGGTCGCCGACCGCGACGGAGACGACGTCCTTCAGGAAGGACGCGCAGGGCGCGGGCTCGTCGACCGCGCAGACCCGGACGGGGGTGAGGCGGTCGGTGTCGGTGCCGTCGCCCAGCTGGCCGCTGGCGTTGTTGCCCCAGCCCAGGACCGTCCCGTCGTCGAGCAGGGCGATGCTGTGACCGTCACCGGCCGCGACCTGCACGACCTTGTCGAGCGGCGCGGTGCAGGTGACGTTCCCGCAGACCCGCCCGGGGACCGTGGCCGATCCGGCGGTGTTGCCGTCGCCGAGCTGGCCGTGCGCGTTGTACCCCCAGGTCAGCGCCGTACCCGGGATTCCCGTACGGATGTCCCGTCCCTCCGCGTTGTCGGCGTACGCGGGGGACGGGGCGGACAGGCCGAGGCCGGGCAGCACCAGGGCGGTGGCGAGTGACGTGGCCAGGGCGGCCATGAGGGCGAGTGGTCTTCGCAAGGCGGGCCGGCGACGGGCGCCGGGTGGGGAGTCCGGGACGGACATGCGCGCTCCTCTCACGGGGGGCGGGCCGGACCGGCGGCGGACGTGCCGACGGCTCCGGCCGACGCGCTCACCATGCGGGCGCCCCCGCTCGCCTCCCTCTGAGCGACACCGCCCCTTCACCCGAACAGCGACCGGACCCGAACCGGGTGGGCCGCCCGGCGTGCGGCGAACCCGCGGACGTGAAAGGAAGGAGCCTTGGCGTGCCGAGCGATCAGGCCGTCTCGGCGAGAGCCGTCCGGCCCTGCTCGGTGGCCACGGCGGTGAGCCGGGCGGTGATGCCGCGCTCGGCGCGGGCGTACGCGGAGGTCTCGCCGAGCAGGACGGACTGCGCGTTGGCGGCCTCCATGAGGGCGATGACCTCGAAGGCCAGCTGTTCCACGTCCACGTCGTCGGTGAGGTCGCCGGCGGCCCGGGCCTCGGAGAGGGACCGCTCCATGTACGCGCTCCAGTCGAGCCGGGTCCGGGCGACGGCGTCGTGGACCGGCCCCGTACGGGCGTCGAACTCGGCCGAGACCGCGTAGAAGAAGCAGCCGCCGGCGAAGACGCGCCCCGAGGAGTACGCGAGCCAGTTCCGGCACAGTTCGCGCACCCGCCGGGCGCCCGGCGGCACGTCATCGAGAGGGGTGACGACCCGGTCGGCGAAGACGGCGACGGCGGCGCGGACCGTGGCGAGCTGGAGCTCCTCCTTGGAGCCGAAGAGCGCGAACACGCCGCTCTTGCTCAGCTGGAGCTCGGTGGCGAGCCGCCCGAGCGACAGCCCTTCGAGCCCCTCGACGGAGGCGATGTCCATGGTCCGGCCGAGGACCAGGCGCCGGGTCTGGTTGCCGCGCTCGACGCGCCCGTCGGTCTTGGTGCCGGTGTCGCCGCTCATGCCCCCATCGTACTGAACGCACGACCGTGCGGACATCTGCGCGGCAACCGCGCGGGAGCCCTTCCGGAGGGGGCCGGTATACGCCATTGATCGAACGTTGATGGCCCGTTTACGGCGGGGCGGCACCGTAGGAGTCATGCAGACGGATACCGACACGCTGACCGCTCCCGACCTCACCTGGCGCGAGAACGCCCTGTGCGCCCAGGCCGGACCCGAGTTCTTCTTCCCGGCCCCCGGCTCGTCGACGCGCGAGGCGAAGCAGCTCTGCGGCGCGTGCGAGGGGCGGCTCGCCTGCCTGGACTACGCGCTCCGCCACGACGAGAGGTTCGGGGTGTGGGGCGGGCTCTCGGAGAAGGAGCGCGGGCGGCTCAAGCGGCAGAGCCGCTGAACCGCCCGCACCGGGGACCGGTGAGGGCTCAGCCGGCGGCGCGGGCCGCCATGCGGGCCTTGCGGGCCGCCAGCTTCTCGTCGAACTTGCTCGCCTCGCTGTCCAGACCGTTCATGTAGAGCCCCAGCTCCTCCTGGGCGCGCAGGCCCTCGGGGCCGAGGCCGTCGATCTGGAGGACCTTGAGGAAGCGCAGGACGGGCTGGAGGACGTCGTCGTGGTGGATGCGCATGTTGTAGATCTCGCCGATCGCCATCTGCGCCGCCGCCCGCTCGAAGCCGGGCATGCCGTGTCCGGGCATCCGGAAGTTGACCACGACGTCCCGGACGGCCTGCATGGTCAGGTCGGGGGCGAGCTCGAAGGACGCGCCGAGCAGGTTGCGGTAGAAGACCATGTGCAGGTTCTCGTCGGTGGCGATGCGGGCGAGCATCCGGTCGCAGACCGGGTCGCCGGACTGGTGGCCGGTGTTGCGGTGCGAGATCCGGGTCGCGAGCTCCTGGAAGGCGACGTACGCCACGGAGTGCAGCATCGAGTGCCGGTTGTCGGACTCGAAGCCCTCGCTCATGTGCGCCATCCGGAACGCTTCCAGCTTGTCCGGGTCGACGGCGCGCGAGGCGAGCAGGTAGTCGCGCATCACGATGCCGTGGCGGCCCTCCTCGGCGGTCCAGCGGTGCACCCAGGTGCCCCAAGCGCCGTCGCGGCCGAAGAGGCTGGCGATCTCGTGGTGGTAGCTCGGGAGGTTGTCCTCGGTGAGCAGGTTGACGACGAGCGCGATCTTGCCGATGTCCGTCACCTTGGACTGCGACGGGTCCCAGGCCTCGCCGTCCTCGAAGAACCCGGGGAAGTTCCGGGCGTCGGACCACGGCACGTACTCGTGCGGCATCCAGTCCTTCGTGACCTTGAGGTGCCGGTTGAGCTCCTTCTCCACGACCTCTTCCAGCGCGTAGAGCAGCCGTGCGTCGGTCCACCCTGTCGAGCTGCCGAGGGAGGGAGAGGTGAGCGTCACGGGGACTCCTGGGGACGGAGAAGGGCATACGGGCATACCTACGGATTCGTAGGTTACGAGACCGTAGGTTAAGGCTCCGTAAGGCGTCGGCCAAGCCCGTCCCGGCGATGTCCGGTTACGTTCCGTTATGTGCGCTGCTCGGCCGGGGTCCCGGAGACGCAGGTCACGTCCTGGGCGGCGTCCGGCGGTCATGCGGTCGACTACGCAGCGCAGACGTCCGGCGGCTCAGAGCAGGTGGTCGGCGGCGCCGGCCTTCACCGCGGAGATCAGCGCGCGCAGCGCCTCCACCGAGTCGCTGACGTACGCGCCGGGGGTGAGGGTCGAGCCGATGTAGGCGTGGCCGGAGTCGTCCAGGCCGAAGCGGAAGCAGTTGGCTCCCTCGCTGCAGAAGGGCTCGTTCCATTCGATCGCGCCGGCGGTGGTGGCGGTCGGGGCGGCAGCGGCGGTGGTGACGTTCATGGTGGGGGGTCCTTCACAGATCCAGGGCTATGGCGCGGATGAACGCGCGTGATTCGGTCGCCGGCAGCGCGAGCCCGCGCAGCCGGTCGAGGAGGCCGCGGTACCGGCGCAGTTGCATGTCGGTGTCGAGCAGGAGCGAGCCGTGGGAAGAGTCGAGCTGAACGGTGTCGAGCTGCGGCACGGGCGCGGACACATAGGTGAACGACTGCCCGGCCCCGGGGAAACCCCCCGCGGCGAAGGGGATGACGCGGACCGAGACGGTGTCACGGTCGGTGTGCTCCAGGATGTGCTCCAACTGCTCCCGCGTGACCTTCGGCCCCCCGAACTGCATGCGCAGCGCGGCCTCGTGGATCACGGCCTCGTAGTACACGGGCCGGTCGCGGTCCAGGACCTCCTGGCGGCGCAGCCGCAGGGCGAGGCGCGCCTCCAGGTCGGGCTCGGGCAGCGGGGGGACGGCGGTGTCGAAGACGGCCCGCGCGTGTTCCTCGGTCTGCAGGAGGCCCGGGATGTGGGTGGTGACGGCGGTGTGCAACTCCGATGCGTGGAACTCCAGTTCGGCGATGTCGATCAGCGCGGGCGGCAGCAGTCCGCGATGCCCCTCCCACCAGCCGCGGTCCCTTTCCAGGGCCATCGCGGCGAGCAGGTCGACGAGTGCGGTGTCGGGGCAGCCGTAGTTGAAGGCGAGGGTGCGGACGCGCTCGGCGCTGATCCCGAAGCGGCCCGCCTCGATGTTCGGGATGCGGGTGCGGTCGACGCCCAGGAGGGCGGCGGCCTGCTGGGCCGACATCCCCGACTGTTCGCGAAGTTTGCGCAGCTCGCCCCCCAGTCGCTGCTGTCGCGCGGTCGGGCTGCTCCTGGGTGGCACGCTCCGTCTTCCCTTCGCTCCGTGACCGCGACGGCCCGGAGAGGCGTCGGTTTGGCCGGAATTGGCATGAGTACCTGCAAGTAGTAGCACTGTGCTCCGGTCGTGCGCTACGGTCGGTAGCGCAAGTCTCACACGGGGCTACCGAGACCGTGTGCAGGTACCCCCCCATGCACAGGAAATGTGAGCAACCCGATGAAGGGCGCCCTGCGTTGCCTCCCGTCCGCCGTCGCGGCCGGGCCCATACCTCCCGCCACGGAGAACCTCAGCTACTCCATGCTCCTCCCCGGAGGCGCCTACTGCGCCGGACTCGCCCGGGAGTCCGTCACCTCGCTGCTCAACCGCCACGGCCTGTCCGAGCTCGGTGAGACCGCCGCCCTCGCCGCCTCCGAACTCGTCGCCGGCGCGTACCGCTTCACCCCGGACCGGGAGATGATCCTGCGCGTCCGCTGGCAGTACGAGGCACTGCGGATCGTCGTCTACGACCAGCACCCGGCCCACGCCGCACCGGCCGCGGCCGAGGAATGCCGAGACCGCCGCAGCCGCAGCATGTGGCTGCTGGCCGCGGCGGTCGAATCACACGGCGGCGACTGGGGACTCGCCCCCGTCCTCACACCCGGCGGCGGCACCAAGTCCTGGGCGTTACTCCACCGCTGACGCGCCCCGAAGCCGCCGAAGCGCCCCTCCGGCACCGACACGCGGGGCCGCACCCCGGCACCGGAACCTCCCGCGCGACACCCATACGCGTGGCCGCACCCTGGCACCGGAACCTCCCGCGTGACACCGACCCGCGTGGCCGCATCCGGCGCCGAAATCGCGTACGCGGCACCGGCCCCGACGCCGCCGTCCCGGCATTACGCCGCCACCGCCGCGCCGCCCGCCCGGTGTCGTGTCCCCAGCGCACCGCCTCGTCCCTAACGCACCTCCGCCATCATTCCCCGTACCTCCTCCGCCGTCGTCGGCCGCAGCTCACCGTCGAGCAGCAGCCAGCGGGTGATCCCCAGCGATTCGAGGAACGCCACGTCGTGGCTCGCCACGACGAGTGCCCCCTCGTAGGCGTCGAGGGCCGCCGTCAGCTTCCGTACGGACGCCATGTCCAGGTTGTTCGTCGGCTCGTCCAGCATCAGCAGCTGCGGAGCGGGCTCCGCCAGGAGCAGCGCCGCCAGCGTCGCCCGGAACCGCTCGCCCCCGGACAGGGTGCCCACGGGCTGATCGGCCCGCGCGCCCCGGAACAGGAACCGTGCCAGCCTCGCCCGGATCGCGTTCCCCGTCGCCGTGGGCGCGAAGCGGGCGACGTTCTCCACCACGCTCAGCCCGTCGTCGAGGACGTCGAGCCGCTGCGGCAGGAAGCGGAGCGGCACCCGCGCCTCCGTCTCGCCCGACAGCGGCTCCAGCTCCCCGGCGATCGTCCGGAGCAGCGTCGTCTTCCCGGCCCCGTTCCGGCCGACCAGCGCGATGCGCTCCGGACCCCGCAGGTCGAACTGACCCTCGACCCGGGCCCCGTACCGCAGTTCGAGATCGCGCAGGAACAGGACCTCGCGGCCCGGCGGCACCGAGGTACGGGGCAGTTCGACGCGGATCTCGTCGTCGTCCCGCACCGCCTCCACGGCGGCGTCGAGCCGCTCCTTGGCCTCCGAGAGCCGCTCGGCGTGCAGCGTGCGCTGCTTGCCGGCGGTGACCTGCGCGTCGCGCTTGCGGCCGTTCGCCACGATCTTCGAGGCGACCTTGTTCTCGAAGCTCTTCTGCCCGTACCGCTTGCGCCGGGCCAACTTGACCTGGGTGTCGACCAGTTCGCGTTTCTGGCGCTGTACGTCGGCCTCGGCGACCCGCACCATCCGCTCCGCCGCCTCCTGTTCGGCGGCGAGCGCCGTCTCGTACGCGGACCAGTTGCCGCCGTACCAGGTGACCTCGCCGTCGCGCAGATCGGCGATCTGGTCGACGCGCTCCAGGAGTTCGCGGTCGTGGCTGACCACGACGAGGACGCCGGACCAGCTCTCCACCGCCTCGTACAGACGGGCCCGGGCGTGCAGGTCGAGGTTGTTGGTCGGCTCGTCGAGCAGCAGGACGTCCGGCCGGGCGAGCAGCAGCGCGGCGAGCCGCAGCAGCACGGACTCGCCGCCCGAGATCTCGCCCACGGTCCGGTCGAGACCGACGTGGTCGAGCCCCAGCTGGTCCAGGGTGGCTCGGGCCCGCTCCTCCACGTCCCAGTCGTCGGCCAGGGCCGTGAAGTGCTCCTCCGCCGGGTCGCCCGCCTCGATGGCGTGCAGCGCCGCGCGCTTCGCGGCGATGCCGAGGATCTCGTCGACCCGGCGCGAGGTGTCGAGGACCAGGTTCTGCGGCAGGTAGCCGAGTTCGCCGGTCACCCGGACCGTGCCCTCCACCGGCGTCAGCTCGCCGGCGATCAGCCTGAGGAGGGTGGACTTGCCCGAGCCGTTGAGGCCGACGAGCCCGGTGCGGCCGGGGCCGACCGTCAGCCGGAAGTCGTCGAGGACCTCGGTGCCGTCGGGCCAGGAGAAGGAGAGCGAAGTGCAGGTGATGAAGGTGGGGTGATGCGCCATGGAGGCCTCCCGGTCGCGCGAGCGTGGAAACAGGTCATCGCGTGGAGACACCGGGGCGCGGCCAGTCGTCTGTCAGGAACGGCTCGTACGCCGAGGTCGAGAACGGCACACGCGGCACAGGGGGCACGCGCGGCTCGGTGTCTCAAACCTCAGACGAGCAACGTCCTTCTCCGATCGGGTGACGACAAGGTCAGTAACGACCGTACGACCCGGACCGGAGAAGGGCAAACGAATTAACGACGCTGTGCGCGATCGAGGTCAGGAGCTGCCGAGCGCGCCCACGGCCGCACGGATGTGGGCCGGCCCGCCTCCCGACCGCCTCCCGGAGCACCACCAGGAGAGCAGCCCCTCCACGTCACGCGTGTGCATGCCCAGGTCGTGTTCGGCACACACGGGCCACGCCTGCCACAGAAGCTCGGTGACGGTTTCCTGGGCGGCGTCGGCGACGATCGCCAAGGCCTCAGCGGAGTCCTCCGGCGTCTCCGGGTCCAAGGGACCGCCGTGCCACTCGCCGTTGGGCATGGCGACGTAGACACGCTCCGGCTCGCCCTCCTCGCAGGAATGCTGGGCCAGCAGTCGCAGAGGTTCCTGCTCGGGGAGAGTCACGGCCAAGTCCTGGTTGAGGACCGCGAGAGCCTCGTCCCACAAGGGGTACTCGCCTCGAGAGACCCAACGGAATTCGGGTTGTTCGTCAAAAGCACGCATGGGGTCATCCTCGGCCATGGACCCCGGACCGCAGACGCGGACGACCTCGTCAGGGGACCTGCTACGAACGGTCGCGCAGCAGCTCCGCCAGATCCTGGTCCCAGTCCAGGTACTGGTGCTCGCGCCCGGCCGGCACCAGGGACTCCGACCGCTCCAGGAAGAGGCGCAGCTCCGAGGTTCTGACGTGCACCATGGCCACCCCCTCCGGGGCGTGGAACTCGACGACCGTCCGGTCGTAGCCGTACGGGCGCAGCCGCACGTCCCCGACGCCGGCCGGCCGCTCGACCCCCTGCACCAGCAGCTCACGGGCGAACGCCCAGGACACCTCGACGCCCTCCAGCGTCGCCGGCGGCGGGAACGCCATGCTCACCGCGTACGGGTCCTCGCGGTCGTAGCGCAGAGTGGCGGGCACGGACTCCATACGGGGAGCTGACGCGACCAGACGGGCCTGGAGGGACTGTTCGATGACGGCGGGCAAGACCGGCTCCTCTCACGCGGGCTTCGGATCCTGTGCGTCTCCCCGACACCAGGCCACCTGACACAAGGAAGGACGAGCGAGGTGACCGGAACGTGCACTCGCCGCCCACGTGACCTGTGTCACGGACGTTTCTCGGGGCGTCCGGCGCGAGGGTGGGGGAGGGGTGATGCCGTCGGGCGTGCCTGCGCGTAGGGCTGGGGTGGGTGGGGGACGGTGCGGGCCGGTGGGGGTTGCCGCGTGCACGTGGTGGAGGTGGTCGTCAGCGCTCCTCGGCGACATCGTCGTCCGGCTCCGCGCAGGGGCCCGAGTGGTCGCAGTACGGCTGGTTGCCCGAGGCGCCGCAGCCGCAGAGCATGACGCGGGTCTCGTGACGGTCGCCGTACGCGCTGGTGACGACGAGATCGCCCCGGATCACCAGCTGGCCGGAGGGGGTGCGGTGGACGGTGGTGGGGGAGTCCGGGGCTTCGGGCAGGGAGTCGTCAGGGCGGTGGTGGTACTGGAGGGCGCCGGAGGGGCAGCGGCGGATGACGCGCTCGACCTGGCCGGGGTCGGCCGCGTCGGGGAGGACCCAGGGGCGGCGGGAGAGGTCGAAGACCTCGGGGAGGCCGTGGACGCATTCGGCCGCGTGGAGGCAGCGGCGCGGCTCGAAGGTGACGGTGATGCCCTCGCCCTCGTACTCCTTGAGCTTCGGCTGTTCCTCGCCCGGCCGCTCGTCCGTACGCTCGCTCATGCGACCCAGCCTAGGAACGCCCGGCGCGGGACGCACCCTGGACGGGGGCCGCCCCGGGGCACTAGCTTCCGGCGCCATGACGTCCATGGGGAAGACGAGACGAATGATGTCGGTGGGGCTGATCGGGGCGGCGCTCGCGCTCACCCTCGCGGCACCCGCGCGCGCCGGGGAGACCCCCACGGCGGCGGCCGGCTGGCAGCTGACACCCACGAACACCGACGCCCGGTTCCGCGGCCTCGCGGCGGTCGACCGGTCCACCGCCTGGGCCGCGGGATCCAAGGGCACGGTGCTGCGCACCACCGACGGCGGACGGAGCTGGCGAAACGTCTCGCCGGCCGGCGCGGGCGAGCTGGAGTTCCGCGACGTGGAGGCCTTCGACGCCCGCCGGGCCGTCGTCCTGGCCATCGGGGAGGGCGAGGCCTCGCGGGTGCTGCGCACCGAGGACGGCGGCGTCACCTGGACCGAGTCCTTCCGCAACACCGATCCGCGCGCCTTCTACGACTGCATGACCTTCTTCGACCGCCGGCACGGCCTCGCCATGAGCGACCCGGTCGACGGGAAGTACCGCCTCCTCGCCACCCGCGACGGCGGCCGCTCCTGGCAGGTCCTGCCGAGCGCCGGCATGCCGGACGCCCTGCCCGGCGAGGCCGCCTTCGCCGCGAGCGGCCAGTGCCTGGTCTCGGCCGGACCCCGCGACGTCTGGCTCGCGACCGGCGGCGGCGCCACGGCCCGCGTGCTCCACTCGGCCGACCGTGGCCTCACCTGGACCGCGACCGCCACGCCGATCCCCGCGGGCGACCCGGCCCGCGGGGTCTTCGGGCTCGCCTTCCGGGACCGTACGCACGGCATCGCGGTCGGCGGCGACTACCGCAAGGACCAGCCCTCCCCACAGGCCGGCGCCGTCACCCACGACGGCGGCCGCACCTGGCGCCCCTCGCCCACGCCGCCGCCCGCCTACCGCTCCGGCGTCGCATGGCTCCCGCACGCCAAGGCCACCGCGCTCGCCGTCGGCCCCACCGGCACCGACCTCACCACCGACGCCGGCCGCACCTGGCGCACCATCGACACCGGCTCGTACGACACCGTGTCCTGCACCCCCGACGGCTCCTGCTGGGCCTCCGGCGAGAAGGGCCGCATCGCCCGCCTGACCACCAGGGGAGGGGCCGGGGACTAGGAAGCGGGCAGCTCGTCCCGGTACGGCGCGAGGCCCTCGACCGTCTTGGTCGCGTAGAACTCGGTGATCCGGTACGCGCAGACGCCCTCGACGCTGAACGGGTCGGCCGCCGCGATCCGCTCGATCTCGGCGCGGTCGGTCCCGGCGGCCAGGATCACGCCGCCGTCGCGGGGGTTCTTCCGTCCCGAGGCGAGGAAGACGCCCTCGGCGTACCGCGCGTCGAGCCACTCGACGTGCGCTTCGAGGAGCGCGTCCACGCGCTCGACGGGGGCGGTGTAGGTCAATTCCAGTACGAACATGATCGCCAGGCTACCGGGGCGGCCCGGTAGCCCGGCGGCCGTTCCAGCCCTCGGAACCGGGCCCCGGAACCCGCCCCCGGAACCCGCCCCCGGAATCCACTCTCGGACCTGCCCTAGGGTGCCCCACTATGACGATCATCGGGATTCCGGCGGGCTGGCCCGCGGACGAGACGGCGGCACTGGCCGTCCAGCGGGAGCTGCGCGGGAGGCTCGTCCTCGACGAGCCGGGGCCGGCGGCCGGCGAGGGGCACGTGACCGGGCTCGACGTGGCCTACGACGACGAGCGGGACCTGGTCGTGGCCGCCGCCGTGGTGCTCGACGCCGGCACGCTGGAGGTGGTGGAGCGGGCCACCGCGGTGGGCAGGGTGTCCTTCCCGTACGTCCCCGGGCTGCTCGCGTTCCGTGAGATCCCCACCGTCCTGGCCGCTCTCGACTCCCTCACCACCGATCCCGGGCTCCTGGTCTGCGACGGCTACGGCCTCGCGCACCCCCGCCGGTTCGGCCTCGCGAGCCACCTCGGGGTCCTCACCGGTCGGCCGTCCATCGGCGTCGCCAAGAACCCCTTCACCTTCACCTACGAGCAACCCGGCGACGAGCGCGGCGACTTCAGCCCGCTCCTCGCCGAAGGGGAGGAAGTGGGGCGGGCGTTGCGGACCCAGGCGGGGATCAAGCCCGTCTACGTCTCCGTGGGCCACCGCGTCTCCCTCGACAACGCCTGCGCACACACCCTGCGGCTCTCCCCGCGCTACCGCCTGCCCGAGACCACCCGCCACGCCGACTCCCTGTGCCGCAGGGCGCTCAAGGAGGCTCAGGAGTACCCGGGTTCGCTCTGAGTACCTCGGGTGAGTACCCGTACGGATGCCCGTTGTCACACCCCCACGGCAGAGTGGGGGCCATGACAGCTCGTGTTCCCGCACCCCGCGCACTGACCGTCGCCATCGCCGTCGGCGGCGCCTCCGCCCTGGCCTGGGCCTGCGCCATCCTGTACGTCCTCGCGGACTGGACGCTCGGATGATCGGTCGCCTGCGCTGCGCCGTGCTCGACTGCCCGGACGCGAGTGAACTGGCCGAGTTCTACCGGCGGTTGCTCGGTGGCCGGGTCGAGTGCCCCGACCCCGCGCTCGCCGTCGGCGAAGGCTCCGCCGTGCTGTGCGACGAGGGCGGCCCGGTGCTCGCCTTCCAGAGCGTGGCCGACCACCGTCCGCCCGTCTGGGGCGCCCCCGAGCAGCAGTTCCACCTGGACGTGAGGGTCGAGGACCCCGCCGCCGCCCACACGGCCGTGCTCGCCCTCGGCGCCGTCGCCCTCGACGTGGGAGGGACGCCCGCCTGGCGCGTCTACGCGGACCCGGCGGGCCACCCCTTCCGTCTCGTACGACCCTGAGGGCCGCCTTCTCCGTCTCGTACGGCCCCGAAGGGTGCCGGTCAGCCCCGGTGGGCCACCCGGAAGCGGATGCCCGCGGCCCGTAGGCGGTCGGTGAGGGCGTCGCCCATCGCGACCGCGGTCGTGACCTGGCCCGCGGTCTTCGGCAGGGTGTCGAAGGCGAGGCAGAGGGCGGACTCGGCGAGCATCTTGGCCGTCTCGTCGTAGCCGGGGTCGCCGCCCGAGACCTCGGTGAAGACCCGTCGCCCGCCGCCCTCGCCGACGAAGCGGACCGAGAACCAGCTGCGGGCGCGCCGTTCGGCCGAAGGGCCCTCGCCCGCCGAGTAACGCTCCATCAGCCATCCTCGCACTGAGGGGAGTTGTGCCGCGGCGACGCTCGCGCCGACGGCGGCCGCGCCGCCGAGGGCCATCGGCAGCGTCTTGACGGAGGCGTAGTGGCGGTAGCGGAAGTCCGGTCCGTACCGGTCGAGTCCGGCGGCCGAGCGGGCCACGATCTGCGGGTCCAGGGTCGGCAGCGGGAGGGCCCAGGTGCCGGTCTCGGTGCTGAACCGGGGGCCGCCGAGCGGTGCGCGGGCCCGCCGTCCCACCAGGCGCGGCTCGTGCAGGTGCCGTTCGTGCGCGGCCCGCAGGATCTCCCGCCCACGGCCGAGGGCGGTGAGCGCGGAGGCGAAGGTGCCGCCGGAGAAGGCGGCACCGGCGCGGACGAAGCCGTCGACGCGGAGCGGCACGTCCTGCGGGAGCTGCTTGACGGTGTAGTACACGCCCAGGTCGTGCGGGACGGAGTCGAAGCCGCAGGCGTGCACGATCCGGGCGCCGGTCTCGCGGGCGCGCGCGTCGTGGCGCACATAGGTGAGGTCGACGAACTCGGCCTCGCCGGTGAGGTCGACGCAGTCCGTGCCGGCCTCCGCGCAGGCGGCGACGAGCCCGTCGCCGTACCAGACGTAGGGGCCGACCGTGGTGGCCACGACCCGGGTGGACTCGGCGAGCTCGCGCAGCGAGTCCGCGTCGTCGGCGTCGGCGACGACCAGCGGCAGGCCGGCGCAGTGCGGCCACCGCTCGGCGAGCCGGTCGCGCAGGGCGGCGAGTGCCGACCGGTTGCGCCCGGCGAGCGCCCAGCGGCACTCCGCCGGGGCGTTCCCGGCCAGGTACTCGGCCGTGAGCTCGCCCACGAAGCCGGTCGCGCCGAAGAGGACCACGTCGTAGGGCCTCGTCGGGGGTGCCGCCCCGGCCTCGCGCTCCGTGCCCGCCCCTGTGTCCATGCAGCCCCTCGATTCGGCCGTGCCGCGCCGCCGCGCGCGGTTGTCGTCGGCGGAGGATAGCGGAAGTCGGCGGCGTGGCAATTTCCAAGCGCTTGCTCGGCCGGGGGGCTTGTGCCCGGTGGAACACGTTCCTAGCATCTCCGGTGTTACATCATTGGTGTCACACACTCCTGGGGGCTAGATGAGCACGACGCGCACCGCCCGGACCGGCCCCCTCGCCGGGGTCCGCGTGGTCGAACTCGCCGGCATCGGCCCCGGTCCCTTCGCCGCCATGCTCCTCGCCGACCTCGGCGCCGACGTCGTCCGCGTCGACCGCCCCGGCGGCGCCGGCCTCGGCATCGACCCGGCCCGCGACCTCACCAACCGCAACAAGCGGTCCGTCCTCGTCGACCTCAAGGCCGAGGACGGCCCCGCCACCGTGCTCGACCTCGTCGACCGGGCCGACGTCCTCATCGAGGGATACCGGCCCGGCGTCGCCGAACGACTCGGCGTCGGCCCCGAACCCTGCCTCGCCCGCAACCCGCGCCTCGTCTACGGCCGGATGACCGGCTGGGGCCAGGAGGGACCGCTCGCCCCCACCGCCGGACACGACATCGGCTACATCGCCATCACCGGCGCCCTCGGCATGATCGGCCCCGACCCGGACGGTCCGCCCACCATCCCCGTCAACCTCGTCGGCGACTACGCGGGCGGCTCCCTCTACCTCGTCATCGGCGTCCTCGCCGCCCTCCAGCACGCCCGGACCCACGGCGAGGGCCAGGTCGTCGACGCCGCCATCGTCGACGGCACCGCCCACCTCACCACCATGATCCACGGCATGCTCGCGGCCGGCGGCTGGCAGGACCGCAGGGGCGTCAACCTCCTCGACGGCGGCTGCCCCTTCTACGGGGTGTACGAGACCTCCGACGGCGGCCACATGGCCGTCGGCGCCCTCGAGCAGCAGTTCTACGCCGAGTTCGCCCGACTCCTCGGCCTCGCGGAAGCGGCTTCGGCGCGCCAGGACCTCGGGCGGTGGGGGGAGTTGCGCGCCGCTGTGGCCGAGCGGTTTCGGAGCCGTACGAGAGAGGAGTGGACGGAGGTCTTCGCGGGGTCCGACGCCTGTGTCGCGCCCGTCCTCTCGCTGCGCGAGGCGCCCGGCCATCCGCACCTCGCGGCCCGAGGCACCTTCACCGAGCGGTACGGGCTCGTGCAGCCCGCCCCCGCACCCCGCTTCTCCGTCACCCCCGGCACCGTCCGCAGCGGCCCCGCCCTGCCCGGCGCCGACACCGCCGAGGTCGCCCGCGACTGGGCCGTACCCGCCCTGAAGACCCAGGAGCCCGAAGCATGAGACGCCAGCTCTACACCGAGGACCACGAGGCCTTCCGCGCGACCGTGCGCACCTTCCTGGAGAAGGAGGTGCTGCCGCACTACGAGCAGTGGGAGAAGGACGGCATCGTCTCCCGCGAGGCCTGGCTGGCCGCCGGACGGCAGGGCCTCCTCGGCCTCGCCGTCGAGGAGGAACACGGCGGCGGCGGCAACCCCGACTTCCGGTACGCCTCCGTCCTCGCCGAGGAGTTCACCAAGGCGGCCGCCCCCGGACTCGCCATCGGCCTGCACAACGACATCATCGGCCCCTACCTCACCAAGCTCGCCACCGACGAGCAGCGCCGCCGCTGGCTGCCCGGCTTCTGCTCCGGCGAGATCATCACCGCCATCGCCATGACCGAACCCGGCGCCGGCTCGGACCTCCAGGGCATCCGCACCACCGCCGAGGACCACGGCGACCACTGGATCCTCAACGGCTCCAAGACCTTCATCTCCAACGGCATCCTCGCCGACCTGGTGATCGTCGTCGCGAAGACCACCCCCGAGGGCGGCGCCCACGGCCTCTCCCTCCTCGCCGTCGAGCGCGGCATGGAAGGCTTCGAGCGCGGCCGCAACCTCGACAAGATCGGCCAGAAGGCCCAGGACACCGCCGAACTGTTCTTCAAGGACGTCCGCGTCCCCAAGGAGAACCTGCTCGGCGAGCTCGACGGCGCCTTCGTCCACCTCATGACCAACCTCGCCCAGGAGCGCCTCGCCATCGCCGTGGCGGGCATCGCCGGCGCCGAGCACCTCCTCGAACTCACCACCCGCTACGTCAAGGAACGCGAAGCCTTCGGCCGCCCCCTCGCCAAGCTCCAGCACGTGCGCTTCGAGATCGCGGAGATGGCCACCGAGTGCGCCGTCACCCGCACCTTCGTCGACCGGTGCATCGCCGAGCACGCCGACCCGACCGGCCTCGGACTCGACCCGGTCAACGCCTCCATGGCCAAGTGGTGGGCGACCGAACTCCAGAAGCGCGTCGCCGACCGCTGCCTGCAACTGCACGGCGGATACGGCTACATGAGCGAATTCCCGGTCGCCCGCGCCTACACCGACGGCCGGATCCAGACCATCTACGGCGGCACGACCGAGATCATGAAGGAGATCATCGGCCGCTCCCTCCTCGGCTGACCTCCCGCCGCCCCGCCCCACCCACCCTCATCGTGAAAGGCTTCTCGTGAGCACCGAAGCGTACGTGTACGACGCGATCCGCACCCCGCGCGGACGCGGCAAGGCCAACGGCGCCCTCCACGGCACCAAGCCGATCGACCTGGTCGTCGGCCTCATCCGCGAGATCCAGGTCCGCAACCCCGCACTCGACCCGGCCGCCATCGACGACATCGTCCTCGGCGTCGTCGGCCCCGTCGGCGACCAGGGCTCCGACATCGCCCGGATCTCCGCCATCGCCGCCGGCCTCCCCGACACCGTCGCCGGCGTCCAGGAGAACCGCTTCTGTGCCTCCGGCCTCGAAGCCGTCAACATGGCCGCCATGAAGGTCCGCTCCGGCTGGGAGGACCTCGTCCTCGCCGGCGGCGTCGAGTCCATGTCCCGCGTCCCGATGGCCTCCGACGGCGGCGCCTGGTTCGCCGACCCGATGACCAACCTGGACACCAACTTCGTCCCCCAGGGCATCGGCGCCGACCTCATCGCCACCATCGAGGGCTTCACCCGCCGCGACGTCGACGAGTACGCCGAGCTCTCCCAGGAGCGCGCCGCCACCGCCTGGAAGGACGGCCGCTTCGCCCGCTCCGTCGTGCCCGTCCTCGACCGCAGCGGCCTCGTCGTCCTCGACCACGACGAGCACATGCGCCCCGGCACCACCGCCGACTCCCTCGCCCGCCTCAAGCCCTCCTTCGCCGACATCGGCGAACTCGGCGGCTTCGACGCGGTCGCCCTGCAGAAGTACCACTGGGTCGAGGAGATCGACCACGTCCACCACGCCGGCAACTCCTCCGGCATCGTCGACGGCGCCTCCCTCGTCGCCATCGGCTCCAAGGAGGTCGGCGAGCGGTACGGGCTCACCCCGCGCGCCCGGATCGTCTCCGCCGCCGTCTCCGGCTCCGAGCCCACCATCATGCTCACCGGCCCCGCCCCGGCCACCCGCAAGGCCCTCGCCAAGGCCGGCCTCACCATCGACGACATCGACCTGATCGAGATCAACGAGGCCTTCGCGGCCGTCGTCCTGCGCTTCGTCAAGGACATGGGCACCACGCTGGACAAGGTCAACGTCAACGGCGGCGCCATCGCGCTCGGCCACCCGCTCGGCGCCACCGGCGCGATGATCCTCGGCACCCTCGTCGACGAGCTGGAGCGCCAGGACAAGCGCTACGGCCTCGCCACCCTCTGCGTGGGCGGCGGCATGGGCATCGCCACCGTCATCGAGCGCGTCTGACCGTCCCGCCCGCACCCCTCTTACGGAGAAGCAGAGCCATGAGCGAGAGCACCACCATCCGCTGGGAACAGGACGCGACCGGGATCGTCACCCTCGTCCTCGACGACCCCAACCAGTCCGCCAACACCATGAACCAGGCCTTCCGGGCCTCGATCAAGGCGATCGCCGACCGCGTGGAGGCCGAGAAGGACTCCATCCGGGGCATCATCTACACCTCCGCCAAGAAGACCTTCTTCGCCGGCGGCGACCTCAAGGACATGATCAAGGCGGGCCCCGAGCACGCCCAGGACATCTTCGACTCGGCCATCGAGATCAAGAGCGCCCTGCGCCGCATCGAGACCCTCGGCAAGCCCGTCGTCGCCGCGATCAACGGCGCCGCCCTCGGCGGCGGCTACGAGATCGCCCTCGCCTCCCACCACCGCGTCGCCCTCGACGCCCCCGGCTCCAAGATCGGCCTGCCCGAGGTCACCCTCGGCCTGCTGCCGGGCGGCGGCGGCGTCGCCCGCACCGTCCGCCTCATGGGCATCACCGACGCCCTGCTCAAGGTGCTGCTCCAGGGCACCCAGTACGCCCCCAAGCGCGCCCTCGACAGCGGACTCGTCCACGAGATCGCCGCCACCCCCGAGGAGATGATGGCCAAGGCCATCGCCTTCATCGACACCCACCCCGAGTCCCACCAGCCCTGGGACGTCCCGGGCTACCGCATCCCCGGCGGCACCCCGTCGAACCCCAAGTTCGCCGCCAACCTGCCGGCCTTCCCTGCCAACCTGCGCAAGCAGCTCAACGGCGCGCCCTACCCGGCGCCGAAGGCCATCATGGCCGCCGCCGTCGAGGGCTCCCAGGTCGACTTCGAGACCGCGATCACCATCGAGAGCCGCTACTTCACCGAGCTCGTCATCGGCCAGACCGCGAAGAACATGATCCAGGCGTTCTTCTTCGACCTCCAGGCCGTGAACTCCGGCGCCAGCCGCCCCAAGGACGTCGCCAGGCGCCAGGTCCGCAAGGTCGCCGTGCTCGGCGCCGGCATGATGGGCGCCGGCATCGCCTACTCCTGCGCCCGGGCCGGCATCGAGGTCGTCCTCAAGGACGTCTCCGCCGAGTCGGCCGCCAAGGGCAAGGCGTACTCCGAGAAGCTCTGCGCCAAGGCCGTCTCGCGCGGCCGCACCACCCAGGAGAAGGCCGACGCCCTCCTCGCCCGCATCACCCCCACCGGCGACGTCGCCGACCTGGCGGGCTGCGACGCCGTCATCGAGGCCGTCTTCGAGGACACCGCGCTCAAGCACAAGGTCTTCCAGGAGATCCAGCACGTCGTCGCCCCCGACGCGCTGCTCTGCTCCAACACCTCGACCCTGCCGATCTCCGTCCTCGCCGAGGGCGTCGAGCGCCAGACCGACTTCATCGGCCTGCACTTCTTCTCGCCCGTCGACAAGATGCCGCTCGTCGAGATCATCAAGGGCGAGCGGACCGGCGACGAGGCGCTCGCCCGCGCCTTCGACCTGGTCCGGCAGATCAACAAGACCCCGATCGTCGTCAACGACTCGCGCGGCTTCTTCACCTCCCGGGTCATCGGCCACTTCATCAACGAAGGCGTCGCCATGGTCGGCGAGGGCATCGAGCCCGCCTCCGTCGAGCAGGCCGCCGCGCAGGCCGGCTACCCGGCGAAGGTCCTCTCCCTCATGGACGAGCTGACCCTCACACTGCCCCGCAAGATCCGCAACGAGACGAGGAAGGCGATCGAGGACGAGGGCGGCACCTGGGTCACCCACCCCGGCGAGGCCGTCATCGACCGCATGGTCGACGAGTTCGGCCGCCCCGGCCGCAGCGGCGGCGCCGGCTTCTACGAGTACGGCGAGGACGGCAAGCGCGGCAAGCTCTGGCCCGGCCTTCGCGAACACTTCGCCAAGCCCGGGTACGAGATCCCCTTCCGCGACATGCAGGAGCGGATGCTCTTCTCCGAGGCCCTCGACACCGTCCGCCTCCTCGAAGAGGGCGTCCTCACCTCCGTCGCCGACGCCAACATCGGCTCCATCATGGGCATCGGCTTCCCCGCCTGGACCGGCGGCATCCTCCAGTACATCAACGGCTACGAGGGCGGCCTCCCCGGCTTCGTCACCCGCTCCCGCGAACTGGCCGCCACCTACGGCGCCCGCTTCGAGCCCCCGGCCCTCCTGGTCGAAAAGGCCGAGCGCGGCGAGGTCTTCACGGACGCGTGAGCCGTGATCCGTCAGCCGTGTTCCGTGAGCTCCTGACGGTCCTCAGGAGCTCCGGAACGCCGTCCTCAGTTCCTCGCTCAGCGAGCGCTGGAAGGCGGTGAGCAGGGCCTGGACCACCATCGGCTGCATATGGGCCGAGAGCGACCGCATGGCGCTCAGGTGGTCCGGGTCCTCCCCGTTCTCCCGGTACGGGCTCCACACCTCGTCCCGGAACAGCCGGGACAGCTCCTGCGCCGCCGCGCGCGCGTGCGCCAGGAGTACCGTCCGCGAGGCCAGGATCGTCTCGTGCTCGATCGGCACGTCCAGCAGCTCGACGCCGAGCCGCAGCAGCGACCCGTCGAGCCGGAAGGTGTCCGCCTCGTCCGTACGGTCCAGCACCCCCATCGCCGCCAGCCGCTCCACGTCCCGCCCGGTCAGCTCCCGCCCCGCCCGCCGCTCCAGCTCCCGCCGCGTGATCGTCTCCGCCGACTCCGGCGCCCACGACGCCACCAGCGCCCGGTGCACCGCCAGATCCCGCGCACTCAGATCCGCCGGCAGCTGCTCCAGATACCTCTCGATCGCCGCCAACGTCATCCCCTGCCGCTGCAACTCCTCGATCAGCGCCAACCGCGACAGATGCTCCGGCCCGTAATGCCCCACCCTCCGCGCCCCGATCACCGGCGGCGGCAACAACCCCCTCGTCCCGTAGAACCGCACCGTCCGCACCGTCACCCCGGCCCGCGCCGCCAGCTCGTCCACGGTATACACCGGCTCCCGCACACCGCTCGCCTGCTCCATGGTTCAACAGTATTGCTGTCTCACCACCTATGTAAAAGACTCGGCGACTGTCAGTGGCGGCTCGTAGCGTGATCGTCATGAACGACATCACATACGTCCGGGGCGACGCGACCGCACCCCACGGAAAGGGCGTCAAGATCGTCGCGCACGTCTGCAACGACCTCGGCGGCTGGGGCAAGGGCTTCGTCCTGGCCGTCTCCCGTCGCTGGCCCGAACCGGAAGCCGCCTTCCGCCGCTGGCACCGCGACCGCGCCCACAACGACTTCGCCCTCGGCGCGGCCCAGTTCGTCCAGGTCGAGCGGTACATCTGGGTGGCCAACCTGGTGGGGCAGCGGGGGATACGGACGGGGCGGAGCAGCGGGGTGCCGGTGCGGTACGAGGCGATCGACGCAGGGCTCGGGCTGCTCGCGGAGAAGGCGGCGGGGCTGGGGGCCTCCGTGCACATGCCGCGCATCGGCTGCGGGCTCGCGGGGGGTTCGTGGGCGAAGGTGGAGCCGTTGGTGAGCCGGCGGCTGGCGGAGCGGGGGATACCGGTCACCGTGTACGACTTCGGGGGTAAGGGGCAGGGGGGTGGGGGGTCGTGGGGGTGGGGGAGGGGGCGGGTTAGAGTCGGCGGCTGGTTCGGGTGGGGAAGAGGGAGTGGGGGAGTTCGGTGTACGTGCAAATACGGGAGACGGCCGAGGAGTTGGCCAAGGTGTTGTGGCGCGAGCACACCGTGTACCGGGAGCGGGGTGGTGGGGTCGTGATCAGGGGGGAGCATGTGCGGCGGTGGATCAGTCTGGCGCCGACCGGGGGGAAGGACCGGGCGCTGCTGAGGGCGGGGCGGCTGTTGGACGGGGGGACGACGGCGCCGGCGCGTACGGAGGTGGTGGTCGACCTGACGGCGGGGACGGCGGAGCTGGCGGCGGTGTGCCGGCGGCTGCTGGCCGATGTGGCGGCGGCGGCCGAGCCCGTACCGGGGAGGCCGGACAAGGGGGAGAAGCGGGAAAGGCCGGGGCGGACGGCTCGTGCCGCCCGCCCCGGCCGCCGCCCCCGGAGGGAGCGGCACACGAGCGCGGGGTCGTGGTTCGTCCTGCTGTGCGTCGTCGCCGTGGTCGGCGCGTGGCTCTACGCCAACTTCGCCGGGCCCGGCTACTGAGCCGGGAGGGCTCAGAAGCCGGTGACCGGGTAGTGGTCGGAGAGGTTCGTGTACGTGTAGCGGGTGCCCCAGCTGGAGACGGTCCACGGGGCGCTCTGCTCCAGGACGACGTGGTTGGTCCAGCCGGCGGGGCGGGCGTTCCCGGCGCGGTAGAGGACGTAGTCGAGGTCCTCGCGCGGGTCGGTCGGGTACCGGTAGGCGGCGATCGAGTTCAGCTGGGTGTCGAAGGAGTACGGGTGACCGGTGCGGGCGTCGGCGCCCGCGAGGCCCGCGTCGGCGAGCATCGTCGCGTACTCGGGGGTGTGGGAGTCGACGTTCATGTCGCCGGCGACGATGACCTGCTCGTTCGCCGGGATGTTCTTGGCGTCGAGGAAGGCGTCGATCGTCTTGAACTGGCGGCTGCGCATCTGCGCCGCCTCGCCCGTCGAGCAGCCCGGGTCGGTGGACTGGGCGTGGGTGCCGACGACGTGCACCTTGCTGCCGTTGACGTCGAGGACGGTGTAGGCGAAGCCCTTGTTCGAGTACCAGTCGGCGCCGCAGGCGTCCTTGTATACGTACTGCTCCTTGCGGACGATCGGCCACTTGCTGAGGATCGTCACCCCGCCGTCCTCGGGCGTGGTGGTGGAGTAGGCGCCGCCGGTGGCGTCCCAGCCGCTCTTGCTGCGGCCGACGACGGGCGTCTGGTACGGGTACTGGGCGGCGGCCTTCGCCTTGAGGGCGTCGGAGGAGGAGTTGTCGAAGGCCTCCTGGAGCACGACGACGTCCTGGCCCTGGAAGAAGGACGCGGCGGGGATCTCCGCCGCCCGGTGGTCCTGGCCCCAGTTCGGGTAGAGCGTCTTGGAGAAGAGGAACGTGTTGTAGGTGAGGACCTTCAGGCGCGGCGCCTCGGCGGCCGTCGCGGTGGAGGCGGACGCGGCCGGGGCGACGGCCGCCAGGGTCGCTGCGGCGAGCGCGAGGGAGACGGCGGCACCGTGGGTGCGGCGGAACGCGGCGAACGACACGTGAACTCCTGTGGAGGCGTGGGGGGTTGGGCTGGCGCCGCACATACAATCAGCCGTGGTTACCTTCCGGTAGCCTTTGGGTGCCGGGAATCTTGCGGAGCGAGCACGATCACGCCAACTCTCCGCCCGGTGTCGGAATTGTCCTTATTTGAACCAGGTAGAATGCGCGCATGACCCTCGCGAACTCGCAGATCTTCAAGACGGACCTCGGTCCGCTCAACCCCGTTTGGGCCGAGCTCATCCTCGGCTTCGTGGTGTTCGGAATCACCTTCCTCATCCTGGCGAAGGCGATCCTGCCGAAGATCAAGCGCACGCTCGAAGAGCGTGAGGACGCCATCGAGGGCGGCACCGACCGCGCCGACGACCTGCGCGCCGAGGCCACCAGGATCCGCGAGCAGTACGAGGCGGAGCTCGCCGAGGCCCGCCACGAGGCCGCCCGCATCCGCTCCCGCGCCACCGAGGAGGGCTCGGCCGCCATCGCCGCCGCCCGCGCCGAGGGCATCGCCGAGCGCGACGCGATCATCGCCGCCGGCGTCGCGAAGATCGCCACCGAGCGCGCCGCCGCCGAGCGCGAGCTCACCGCCGACGTCGACGCCTGGGCCCACGCCCTCGCCGCCCGCATCGTCGGCGAGCCGGTCGGCGCCGACCGCGGCTGACCCCGACATCCCACCGAAGGGGCCGTCACCCCGGGCCGCGAGCCCGGAGCGACGGCCCCTTCGTCGTGGGCGAGCCCGGTGGCAGTCTGGAACCGAGGAGGACACGACCATGCCGCGTGCGACCAGCCCCGTCCGTGCCCCGGCCGACGACCCGGCACCGCCGCCCGTCGGCGGCGTCCTGTGGACCGTCGCCGGTGACATCCGGGCCCTCCTGATGCTGCCCGCCGCCCTCACCATGCAGGTCGCCCACCCCGCGATCGGCGCCGGGGTCGACGAGCACTCCGTCTTCAGGACCGACCCCTGGGGCCGCGGCGAACGCTCCCTGCGCTCGCTCCAGCTGTGGATCTACGGCGGCGAGGACGCGGCACGCGAAGGCCGCAGGCTCCGGGAACTGCACCGGACCATCCAGGGCACCGACGCCCACGGCCGCCGCTACCACGCCCTCACCCCGGCCTACTACTCCTGGGTCCACGCCACCGGATTCCCCGTCTACCTGCACGGACTCGGCCTCCTCGCCCGCCCCCTCACCGAGGCGCAGCAGCGGCAGCTGTACGCCGAGTGGCTCATGGTCGGCCGTGTCCTCGGCCTCCACGACCGGGACATGCCCCCGACGATCGAGGCCTTCTGGCCGCACTACCGCAAGGTCCTCGCCGAGGAGCTGGAGGCGACCGTCGTCGTGCGGGAGCTGCTCGACACCGACCTTCCGGTGCCCGCCCCGGACCGGGGCCCGCTCCCCGTCCGGCTCGCGCTCCGCGTCCTGTGGCCCGTGCTGCGCCGCCCGTTCCTGCGGCTGCGGGCCTTCCTCACGGTCGGCCTGATGCCCCCGGACGCCCGGGAGGCCATCGGGCTCGACTGGACCGACGCGCAGGAGCGGACCCTGCGCAGGTTCGCCCGGGTCGTCCGGGCCGTCGTCCCCGTGCTGCCCGAGCGGCTCCGCTACCTGCCCCTGGCCCGCACGGCGCGCGAGGCCGCCCGCAGCGCGGCGCGCTGACGGACGGCCCCGGTCACGGCACGGCTCAGTGGCCGCCGTGGCCGTCGCGGTCGTGGACGGTGTCCGTCGCCGCGATCTTCTTCCAGGACTTCGGCTGGACGGGCTTCGCGGAGCGGCTCGCGGCTCCGGGCTTCCCGGCGGCGGGCGCCGACGCGAGCGCGCCGGACCGCGCCGCCGTGCCGGACCCGGCCGTGGGCGGGGTGGACGGCTTCGACGGCTGGTAGAGCCAGGTGTCGAAGAGGCCGGCCAGCGGCTTGCCGGAGACCCGCTCCGCGTACCGCACGAAGTCGGTGACCCGCGCGTTGCCGTAGGCGAACTCCTGCGGCCAGCCCTTGAGGATCGCGAAGAAGTCCTCGTCGCCGATCTCGTTCCGCAGGGCCTGGAGCGCCAGCGCGCCCCGGTCGTAGACGGCCGTGTGGAACTGGTTGTCCGGGCCCGGGTCGCCCGGCTTGACCGTCCAGAACGGGTCGTCGGCCGCCCGGGTGGCGTACACCCAGTCCGCCAGCTCCTGCGCCGTGCCCTCGCCCTCCTTCTCCGACCACAGCCACTGGCTGTAGCGGGCGAAGCCCTCGTTGACCCAGATGTCCTTCCAGTCGCGGACGGACACGCTGTCGCCGTACCACTGGTGCGCGAGCTCGTGCACGACGACGGAGACGTTCGCGCCGTTGGCGAACTGGCGCGGGCTGTAGAACGGGCGGGTCTGCGTCTCCAGGGCGAAGCCGCTGGTCACGTTGGGCACGTACCCGCCGAGGGAGTTGAAGGGGTACGGCCCGTAGACCGACTCCAGCCACTCGGCGACCTCGGTGGTGCGCTCGATCGAGGCGCGCGCGGCGCCCGCGTTGTCGCCGAGGTCCTTGCTGTAGGCGTTGAGGACCGGCAGGCCGTTGGCCGTCTTGTCCGTGGTGATGTCGAACTTGCCGACGGCGAGCGTGGCCAGATAGGGCGCCTGCGGCTTGTTGGAGCGCCAGCTGTAGCGGGTCCAGCCGAGCCGCGAGGACTGCGCCTGCAGGACGCCGTTGCTGATGGCCTGGTGGCCGTCCGGCACGGAGACCGAGACGTCGAAGGTGGCCTTGTCGCGCGGGTGGTCGTTGGACGGGAACCACCAGGCGGCCGCGTCCGGCTCCTGCGCGGCGACGCCGCCGTCCGGGGTGCGGGCCCAGGCCGACCAGCCGTCGACCTTGTACTCGGAGGGCTTGCCCGCGTAGTGGACGACGATCGTGACCGTCTTGTTCTTCTCCAGCGGGACGGCGGGGGTGACCTCCAGCTCGTGCTCGCCCGAGGCCGCGAACCTCGCGATCCGGCCGTTCACCCGCACCTCGCTGACCTTCAGCCCGAGGTCGAGGTTGAAGCGGGACAGGTTCTGCGTGGTGGTGGCGAGGATCGTCGCCGTGCCCTCCAGGAGGTCCGTCGCCGGCTGGTACTTCAGGCGCAGGTCGTAATGGGACACGTCGTAACCGCCGTTGCCGGCGGCGGGGTAGTAGGAGTCCCCGATTCCGGCCGCGCCGGGCACGTAGTCGGCCGCCGATGCCGGGATCGCCAGCAGCAGGGAGGCCGCGAGGGCGCTCGGGACGATGATTCTGCGGTGCACAGGTGCTCCCCAAGTCATAAGCGACGTAAGACGCGTGGGTGGTCGTCGGTCCTTAGCTCGGACCCTATTCAGCCTCCCGACGCACCGTCACGTCCAGAGGACCCCCTGTCACACGATCGCCATTCGGCCGACATGAACCCCCCCGCCACGGCCTTCACGCCGGAATCCCTCCGGCACTCTTTTGCACGGGAGTCGACCGGGGTACGTTCCGCCCCATGCCGATGCGAAAGCGGAGAACCCGCGGAGCCCGACTGTCGTACGGAACCCTCGTGGCCACGGCCACCGCCGCCCTGTTCGCGACCCTGGTCACCCCGGCAGGGGCCCGGCCCGAGCCCGCGGCCCCGCTGGCGGCCACCGGCGCGTCGGCGGCCTCCGCCGGCCGGTCCGCGCCCGCCGTACGCGAATCCCGCCCCGTCCACTCGTACGCCGACGCCATCCGCGAGTCCGTCTGGGTCGACACCGGCCTCGACGGCGACGGCGACGGGCGCGCCGACCGGGTCGCCGTGGACATCGTCCGCCCCCGGGAGACGCCCGCCGCCGGCCGGCGGATCCCGGTCATCATGGACGCCAGCCCGTACTACGCCTGTTGCGGACGCGGCAACGAAGGCCAGAAGAAGACGTACGACGCCGACGGCAGACCCGTCCAGGTCCCGCTGTTCTACGACAACTACTTCGTGCCGCGCGGCTACGCCTTCGCCGCCGTCGACCTCGCCGGCACCAACCGCTCCGACGGCTGCGACGACGTGGGCGGCCGCTCCGACGTCCAGTCCGCCAAGGCCGTCGTCGACTGGCTGAACGGCCGCGCCCGCGGCTACACCAGCCGCACCGGCACCACCCCGGCCCGCGCCACCGGCTGGAGCACCGGGAACGTCGGCATGATCGGCAAGAGCTGGGACGGCACCATCGCCAACGGCGTCGCCGCCACCGGCGTCGAAGGGCTGAGGACGATCGTCCCGATCGGCGCGATCTCCTCCTGGTACGACTACTTCCACTCCCAGGGCGCCCCGCTCTACAACGCCAACCCGAGCTGGCTCTCCGAGTACGTGAACAGCCCCGACGCGCAGGCCCGTTGCGGCGCCGTCCAGGACCGGATCGCCGCGGCCACCCCGTAC
Source organism: Streptomyces sp. NPDC037273 (assembly GCF_055603625.1). Lineage (NCBI taxonomy): Bacteria > Bacillati > Actinomycetota > Actinomycetes > Kitasatosporales > Streptomycetaceae > Streptomyces > Streptomyces sp. NPDC037273. Next base: position 607,248 of record NZ_JBVJVO010000002.1, on the reverse strand, counting down.
AGCGGCGACCGCACGGCGGCCTGGAGCGAGCGCGACCACGTGAAGGACGCGGGCAAGGTGAAGGCCAGCGTCTTCGTCGTCCACGGACAGCAGGACCTCAACGTCCGCGCCAAGCAGTTCGGCCAGTGGTGGGACGCGCTCGCCGCGAACGGCGTCGAGCGGAAGATCTGGCTCTCCCAGACCGGGCACGTCGACCCCTTCGACTTCCGGCGCGCCGAATGGGTCCGCACCCTGCACCGCTGGTTCGACCACTACCTGCTCGGATACGACAACGGCATCGACCGGGAACCGGTCGCCGACATCGAGCGCGCCCCCGACCTCTGGACCACCGACCGCCAGTGGCCGCCGCGCGCCACCGCGACCACCACCATGCGCCCCGTGCGGAACGCGCGGCCCGGCGCCGGCGGCCTCGGTCTGGTCCCCGCCGCCCCCGGCTCCACCGCGACCTTCACCGACGACCCGGGCCTGGGCGAGCTCGACTGGGCGGCCCGGATCGACGCCGACACCCCCGAGAAGGCCGGCTTCGTCACCCGCCCGCTCTCCCGCGACCTGCGGATCTCCGGCTCCTCGAAGGTGACCGTCACCGCCACCCCGAGCACCGCCACGGCCCACCTCTCCGCGGTCCTCGTCGACCTCGGCCCCGCCACCATCCGCGACTACACGGCGGCGGGGGAGGGCATCACCACCCTCGCGGACCGCACCTGCTGGGGCGCGAGCACCCCCGGCGACAGCGCCTGCTTCAAGGAGACCGCGGCCCGCACCGCGGACGTCGGCCTCACGGTCGTCAGCCGCGGCTGGGCCGACCTCGGCACCTGGGCCGACCCGGACGAGGAACGTCCGCTGACCCCCGGCAGGGCGTACACCCTCACCCTGGACCTGGCGGCCACCGACCACATCGTCCCGGCCGGTCACCGGCTCGCGCTGATCATCGCCGGCACGGACAAGGACCTGCTCGACCCTCCGTCCACCACCCCGGCCCTCACCCTCGATCTGGCCCGCACCTGGGCGAGGCTGCCCCTGGTCGGCGGCGTCGGCGCGTTCGTACGGGCCACGTCGGGTCCGGTTACGGCCCCGCCGTCGTCGCCCGCCGCCGTGCCGTCGCTGACCGGTCCTGTGCCGCCGGCCGCCGTCACGGGGCCGCGCCTGCCGGGAGCGGCGCGATGAGGCTCCGTACCGCGTACCGGAGTTCGCGGCGCGCCCTCGCCCTCGTGGCGGGGGCCGCCGCCCTCGGCCTGCCCCTGGTCACCGTGCCCGCCAAGGCGGCGGACCGCGCGCCCGAGGAGCCGGCGCCGCGCACCGGGTTCGAGAGCAGCCAGGGCGCGCGCTGGACGAGCGAGACCGAGGAGCGGGACTTCCTCGCGGCCGTCGACCGGGCCAGCGACCGGGTGGCGCTGCGGGTCATCGGCACCACCGCGCAGGGCCGCCCGCTCCGGCTCGCCACCGTCGGCACGGGCCACGGCGGCACCACCGTGCTGCTCGTCTGCAGCCAGCACGGCGACGAACCCGCCGGCCGCGAGGCCTGCCTGAGCACCGTGCGGGACCTCGCGTACGCCCAGGACCAGGAGACCCGGAGCTTCCTCGCCCGCACCACCCTCCTCGTCGTGCCCAACGCCAACCCCGACGGCCGGGAGGCCGACACCCGGGGCAACGGCGCCGGCATCGACGTCAACCGCGACCACATCGCCCTGCGGACCGCCGAGGCGCGCGCCCTCGCCGCCGTCCTCCGCGACCGGCGCCCCGAACTCGTCTACGACCTCCACGAGTACGGTGCCACCCCGCGCTACTACGACAAGGACCTGCTCGCCCTCTGGCCGCGCACCCTCGACGCCGACCCGCACGTCCACGACGAGTCGCGCACGCTCTCGGAGTCGTACGTCAGGCCCGCCGCCGGACTCGCCGGGTACAGCAGCGGCATCTACGGCATCTGGACCGACCCGGTCACCGGGGAGCCGGTCAAGCAGGTCGCGGGCGACGGCCAGGAGCGGATCCTGCGCAACACGGCGGGCATCAAGCACGCGGTCGGCCTGCTCGTCGAGACCCGGGTGGACGCCTTCGACGACAGTGAGGAGAGCGACCCGGCCCGCAACCACCGTCGCCGTGTCGCCACCCAGCACGCGGCCCTCGAAGGAGCCTTCGCCTACGTGAAGGAGCGACGAGGACCGCTCACCGCGGCCACGGCCGTCGCCCGCCACGCCGGCTTCGCCGACCGGGGCCCCGTCCACCTCGGCGGCGCCGACAACGACCCGCCCGAGCCCGCCGAGATCATCGCCGACCCGCCGTGCGGCTACCGCCTCGACGCCGGCCAGTACGCCGAGGTCGGCGACGAGCTCGACCTGCACGGGATCACCGTAAGACCCGAGGGGAGCGGGGTGTTCGTCCCGCTCCGGCAGTCGCTGCGGGCCCTCGTCCCGCTGCTCCTGGACCGGCGCGCGAGCTATCACCTCGTCAGTGCGGCTCCTGTGGAGGGGTGTTGACGATCGGGTGAATCCGGGCCGTCGTGGCGTGGTGGGGGTATTTGCCGAGGTAAAGTTACCCATCGGTACTGACCATGCCTCGAACCGGCCGCCACGGCCCGGAAGTCGGAGAACCACCATGCGCCACCTCAAGCCCGCCCGTCGCACCCTGACGGCCCTGCTCGCCACGACGCTGCTCGCCGGGGGCGTGCTGCTCGGCCAGACCGCCACCGCGGAGCCCGCCGCCGCCGGCACCATCACCTGCAACATCTCCAAGCTCCGCGCCGACGCCCACAAGGAGCGCGCCCGCGCCGCCGAGCTGAAGCGCCTCGGCGCCACCACCGAGGCCCGCAAGGCCCTCGCCAAGGCCGACGGCCTGGAGCGCCGCGCCCAGCAGTGCGCCGACGCCGACAACAACAGCAAGCCCCCGCTCTGGAAGTAGCACCCCGCGCACAGGGCGGGCGGACTCCACGGAGACCGCCCGCCCTTTCGCATGCCCAAGGGCCTTGTTGCGCAAGGGTCGTTGGCGCGCCGTTGGAACTCTGTTGATCACCGGTTGAGGCACCTCCGCAGGATGGCCGCAGGCGGTCGGCGCCCAGCTCCGCGCCGCTCTTGTCCCGCACGCTCCCCGGCGCCCCACGGGCCTCGGGCACTCACGAGGTGATCATGAAGATTCGTCCTGTTCTCGGTGTCACCGCCGGCCTGCTGGCCGTCCTGACGGCCGTCGCCCCCGCCGCCTCGGCGGGCGGAAACTGGGACTACGGCACGTCGCGGACCAAGCTCAGCAACGGCTACCTGTTCACGCAGATCGCGGCCGACTGGGACTTCCCCTACGAGCAGCCCGACGGCAGCGTGTACTGGAAGATGAACGAGTGGTACGAGAAGACCGGTGGCGGCACGATCACCGCCCAGTTCGGCTTCAACTACCACGGCCACAGCTACAACAAGGGCTGGTTCACCCAGAACGCCGGCACCACGTCGCACGAGTTCTTCAACGGGCTCGGCTTCAACGACTGCAACGACGTCGTCGGCTGGCTGGCCGTCTCCGGGCAGAACACCTTCTACAACGCCCCGGTGACCGCCTGCTGATCGCGTGCGCCGGCTCTCCCTCCCGGAGAGCCGGCGCCGCGCCCCCCGTGCCCGCCGTCGAGCCGTCCCACCGGGAACCACCACCATGATCGAAGCCTCACTGGGCGCAAGTCCGTTCCTGATACCGGCCCTTGCCCTGATCGTCCTGGCCACGGCCGTCGCGGCCTGGCTGCTGCACCGGCGGAACGGCCGGGTGCCGGTGGCCCCCCTGGGCGCCGCGGCCTCGGGCGCGGTGGTCCTCGCCGCCACCCTGGCGCCCCTCGGGACGCACGCACCGGCGCTGCGGATGTGCTCGCTGCCGCCCGACCTCGCGGCCTCGCTCCTCGCGGACCAGGGCCTGATGAACATCGCCCTCTTCGTACCGCCCGCGCTCTTCCTCACCGCGGCCACCCGGCGACCCCTCACCACCCTCGCCACCCTCGCGCTGCTGTCCGGCGCGATCGAGGCCGCTCAGGCGCTGACCCCCGGCATGGCCAGGGCCTGCGACGCCTCCGACCTCGGCGCCAACCTCCTCGGCGCGCTCGTCGGCTGTCTCGCCGGCCGCGCCTGGCTCCGACGCGGATCCGACCGCACGACCCAGGCGACCCCTGCGACCCCGGCGACCCCCGGCCGTTCCCGGGCCCGCGACCTCCGCCTCGCCCTGACCGTGTCCGTCTGCGGCGGCGTCCTGCTGTCCGCCGTGGCCCTGCCCACGCTGGTGTTCACCGCCTCCGACGCGCGAGCCGGCCAGCGGGCGGACGCCGCGCAACTGGCGGCCGCCGCCGACGCCGTACAGGCCTTCTTCGGCCCCGACGCGGTCCCGACCGACGTCCGGTACACCCCGGCGGCGGCGCGACGGCCCGGCCGGGTCGACGTGAGCACCGGCTCCGGGAACCTCACCCTCGCCTGGCCCTCCCGCGAGGTGACGACAGGTCAGCTCGCGGCCTTCGTCCCCGAGAAGGCCGGGCGGGCGAAGCTGACGGAGGGGGCGGCCCGCGAGGCGGGGGCCGCGTTCGCCGGCAAGTACTTCCCCTGGGCCCTGCGCGGCAGCCGGACACAGGTCTACGCCGCCGGCGGACCCGACCAGCAGGCCAAGGTCGTCCAGTGGCGCAGCCGCGTCGACGGCATCCTCATGCCGATGCGACTGGACGTCGTCATCGGCGGCGACCGCCGGATCCTCTCCTTCTCCGCCAGGAACGAACACGCCACCGACCTCCCCCGGCCGACCATGACCAGGGAACAGGCCGCCACGAAGGCGCTGGCCGTGTACCCCGACGCCCGCGTCACCAGCAGCGAACTCCTCGCCCGCCTCGACGGCGAGGGCCGCTGGCGGGTCTGCTGGCTGGTCTCCCTCACCCCGCCCGCCGCGGCGCAGTCCCCCACGACGATCACCGGCCCGGGAACCACACCGGCACCCTCGCGCAGCCAGGCCCCGACCGTCTTCGGCCTCGCCTTCGACGCCGTCACCGGTGAACCCTTCTCGGGCCCGACCACGCCCCGCGCGTAACCGGCCCACCCCCACAACCCCCAGGTCCGGAACCCCCGGTCCCGCCGAACAGGAGAAACCGTGTCCCACCGCACCCGAACCACCACGTCCCCGCTGCGCCGACTCGGAGTCGCCGCCGCCGCGGCCACCCTCGGCGGCCTCGCCGTCATGAGCGGCGCGAGCCCCGCCGCCGCCGGCACCGACGGCCAGCAGATCATGTTCCACGACAGCAGGGGCACCATCTACTCGGTCCGCATCAAGGGCACCAACCAGCGCGGCGAGAGGGTGGAGGCCTGCTTCAACACCAACTACACGGACAACTACCTGTCCGGCTGGTGGTGGAAGGGCCCCGTCAACATCACCGGCTACACCGCCGGCGAGTGCACGTACGGCTCCACGATCGCCTACATCGGCGAAGTCACCATCCCCGCCCAGTACGGGAGCGACTACTTCACCGTCTCCGGCTAGGAATGAGCCCGCCGGCCTCCCCATCCCCCCCGGGGGCCGGCGGATCCGTCGCGGTCGTGCCCCCTCTGATCAGGGGCGCGGCCGCGACGATCCTGTGACGGAACAAGATCGTCGTTGTTTCACGGTCGCCGTTACGATGCGCTGGCGCGAGGCCCCGTCCCGCCCCGCGCGCATCGAAACCGGGGGTATGGACATGCACTTCGCAGTGCTCGGACCGTTGTCGGCCACGGACGACGGGGGAGACGAGCGCGTGCCGGGCCCGCCCATGTCCAGGGCCCTGCTCGCCGCACTCCTGCTCACACCCAACCGCGTCGTCCCGCTGGACCGCCTGACCGGGATGCTCTGGGACGGACGCCCGCCCGCCAGCGCCCGCGCGTCCCTGCATAACCACGTGACCCGGCTGCGCCGTTCCCTCGGCGACCCGACACGGATCCAGAGCAAGGACCGCGGCCTCCTCCTGCGCGTCGAGGCCGGGGAGCTCGACGCCGACCGCCTCGTCAGCGCCCTCGACGGGGCGCGCCGGGCCAGGATCGCCGAGGACTGGGGGCGCGTCTCGCGCATCACGGAAGAGGCCCTCACCCTGTGGCGGGGCGCCCCCCTCGGCGAGTTCCCGGGCCTCGCGGTCGACGCGGCCTCCGACATCGGCCGGTGGCAGGAGGCCAGGCTCCAGTGCCTCGAACTCCGGGCGGACGCGGTCGCGCGACTGGGCGGCGACGAGGAGTTCCTGCCCGAACTCCGCAGGGCGGTCGCCGAGCTGCCACTGCGGGAGACCTTCCACACCAGCCTCATCCTCGCGCTGCACCGCACCGGCCGCCGGGCCGAGGCTCTGGAGGCGTACCACGCCCTGCGCCGCTCACTCGTCGAGTCCCTCGGCGTCGAGCCCGGCCCCGGTGCGCGCGCGGCCTTCCAGCAGGTCCTCGACGACGAGAACGTTCCCGCCGGGCGGCCCGGGCGCCAGGCGGCCGACCCCGCCGCCGCGCTCAGGGCCCTGCCGCGCGACCCGGTCGCCTTCACCGGCCGCGAGGCGCAGATCAGCGCGCTGCTCACCGACCTGCGCGGCGGACCGGCGGGCGGCCCGGGCCCGGTGGGCCTGCACACCGTGGACGGGATGCCCGGGGTCGGCAAGACCGCCTTCGCCCTGCGCGTCGCCCACCACGTGGGCGCGGACTACCCGGACGGGCAGATCTTCCTCCCCCTGCACGCCCACACCGTCGGCACCCCGCCCGTCACCACCGAGGACGCCCTGGCCGAGCTGCTCCTCGCCGTCGGCGAAAGCCCCCAGCGCGTGCCGGACGGGCTCGCCGCACGCGCGGGCCTGTGGCGCAGCCGGGTCGCGGACCGCCGGATGGTCATCGTCCTCGACGACGCCTCGGGCTCCGACCAGGTGGAACCGCTGCTGCCCGGCACGGCCGGCTCGCTGGTCCTCGTCACCAGCCGGCGCCGCCTGGAGGCGCTCACCGGCGCCACGCCGATCACGCTCGGCGTCCTCGCCGAGGACGAGGCGATACGGCTGCTCCTCGCCCGGTCGGGCAGACCGGACATCACACCGGACGACCCCGCGCTCGCCCGTCTCGCGCAGCTCTGCGGCCGGCTGCCCCTCGCGCTCCACCTCGTCTCCGCCCGGCTGCGCCACCGGCGGAGCTGGTCCCCGGCCGACCTCGCCGATGACCTCGGGACGGCCGCGGGCCGGCTCGCCACCCTCTCCTCCGAGAACGTGTCGGTCGCCGCCGCGTTCGACCTCTCGTACCGGGCGCTGTCCTCGCCCTCCCGGACCCTCCTGTGCCGTCTCGGACTCCTGCCCGGGGCCGACGTCGACGTGCGTGCCGCCGCCGCGCTGCACGACTCCGACCTCGGCACCGCCCGCCGCCTCCTCGACGAACTCGTCGACCACAGCCTGGTCGACGAGCCCGTGCGCGGGCGCTACCAGACGCACGACCTCGTGCGGGAGTACGCCCGGAACCTGGCGCTCGCCGACGAGCGGGCCGATGCCGACCCGGCCGTGCGGCGCCTTCTCGACCACTACCTCCACGCGGCGACGGACGCGGGCGCCAGAATCGCCCGCCACGCGGTGCGCCCGCCCGAGCTGACGTCCGAACGCCCCACGACGCTCCCCGAGTTCGTCGACGTCGCGGATGCCACCGTGTGGATGCGTGCCGAGCACCACAACCTCCGCGCCGCCGTCGAGCACGCCTCCCGCCACGGTCTCCACGAGGCCGCCGTGTACCTGCCCGCCGCGATGCACGACTTCCTGCGGGTCGACGGCCACTGGGGCGAGGCCCAGGAACTGCACCGCATCGCCCTCTCGGCCGCCCGGACCGCCGCCGACGAGCTCGGCCAAATCCTCTCCCTGCACCACCTCGCCATCGTCGACTCGCTCAAGGGCTCCTACGAGCAGGCCGAGTCCGGACTCCTCCAGGCGCTCTCCCTGGTCCGCGCGCGCGGCGACCTCCGGCGCGAGGGCATGATGATGCACGACCTCGGTCGGGTGTTCCGGTTCACCGGCCGGTACGAGGAGGCCACCGACGCGCTGGAGAAGTCCCTGGAGTGCTTCGCCGGCGCCGGCGACCGGCGGGACGAGGGGCTCGTCAGGAACGAACTCGGCCACGTCCTGCAACTCGCCGGCCGCTACCCCGAGGCCGCGGAATGCGTCGGCCTGGCCCTGGCGTCGTTCCGGGACACCGGCGACCGGCTCGGTCTCGCCAACTCCCTCGCCGCCCTCGCCGACATCCTCAGATCCCTCGGACGGTACGCGGAATCCATGGACCACCACCGCCAGGCCCTCGCGCTCTACGGCGAGTTGGGCAACGTCCTGGGGGAGGCCAACGTCCTCGCCGACCTCGGCGACGTGCTGCGGCTCACCGGCGCCTACGAGGAGGCGAAGGCCCACCTGACCGCGTCGGTGCGCAAGCACGAGGAGATCGAGAGCCGGCTCGGTGTCGCGAACTCCCTGACGTACCTCGCCCGCGTCCACTTCCGGTGCGGCGAGATCGACGAGGCGGAGGAGAGCCTGCACCGCTCCCTCGCCATCTGCGAGCAGGTCAACAGCGCGATGGGACGCGCCTACACGAAGCTGCACCTCGCGGAGGCCACCCTCCTGCGGGGCGCGTACCAGCAGGCCCGCGAGGAGGCCGAGCGGTGCCTCGCCGCCTTCCGCGACCTCGGCGACCTCGGCGGCGAGGTGGCCGCCCTGCACATCCAGGCCGCCGCGCTGCTGGCCTCGGGCCTTCCGGAGCAGGCCGCCGCACGGCACCGCGAATCACTCGTCCTCGCGGGGACGATCCAGGCGCGGTACGAGGAACTGCTCGCCCACCAGGGGATCGCGGACTGCCTCGTCGCCCTCGGCAGGCACGCCCTCGCCGTCCCCCACCTCCGGACCGCCCTGGACATCGCCGAACGCCTCCGCGTCCCCGAGGCCGACACCCTCCGACGCCGCCTGTCCGCGCAGTCCACCCCGACCGGGCCCACCCTCCCCACCCCGGCGAGCCGCTGACACCCCGTAAACCGGTCCCACCCCGTCCCGGGGCGCCCCACCCCGCCTGGGGCGTCCCACCCCGCCTGGGGCGTCCCACCCCGCCTGGGGCGTCCCACCCCGTCCCGGGGCGTCCCGGGCCGAACGGGGCCCTCACGGGCCGTCCTGGCCTGGGCAGGGACCCACCCGGGCCCGGGCAAGGACCGACCCCAGCCCGGGCCCGGACCCACCCCACCTAGGCCGGGCGCGGACCCACCCGGGCGCACCCCACCCCACCCCACCCCGTCCCGTCCCCGGGCCGGGCGCGGCCCCGGCCCGAGCCGGGTCAGGTGCGCAGGTCGTGGCTCAGCCGCAGGCCCGGCCCCGGCCCGAGCCGGGTCAGGTCCGCAGGTCGTGGCTCAGCCGCAGGCCCGGCCCCGGCCCGAGCCGGGTCAGGTCCGCAGGCTGTGGCTCAGCCGCAGGCCCGGCCCCGGCCCGAGCCGGGTCAGGTCCGCAGGTCGTGGCTCAGCCGCAGGCGCGCCCCGGCCCGAGCCGGGTCAGGTCCGCAGGCTGTGGCTCAGCCGCAGGCTCGGACCCGACCCGACCCGACCCGACCCGACCCGAACCGCGTCCGGGCCGCCGGCCGTGGCTCAGCCGCAGGCCAGCTCCGCGGCCCGGTCGGCGCAGCCCCACGCCACGGTGACGCCGGCGCCCCCGTGGCCGTAGTGGTGCACCAGGCGCCCGCCGCCGGGCAGGGGGGCCGCCTCGATCCGTACGCCGCCGGTCCGGGACGGGCGCAGGCCCACCCGGTGGCCGAGGATCCGGGCGTCGGCGATCTCCGGGCGCACGTGCGCGCAGCGGGCGATGATCGCGGCGGCCGTCGCCGGGTCGGGGGCGAGCCGTTCGTCGCCCTCCTCGGCCGTGCCGCCGAGCACGAGCCGCCCCGGCTGCGGGAAGAAGTAGGTCGTCTCGTGCGATGCGGCGTCCGCCGAGGTGAACCACTCCTCGATGCCGGGGTTCTCGACCAGCACCAACTGCCCCCGGACCGGCCGGATCCCGGGATCCGGTACGAGCTCACGCGCGGCCGCGCCGGTGCAGTCGACGACGACCCGGGCCCGGGCCGCCGCCTCGTCGAAGCCGGTGACCGTACGGTGCTCGAAGACGCCGCCCGCGGCTTCGAACCGGCTCCGGAGCCACGCCAGATGGACCGGCATGTCGATCAGTGGAAGGCGGGCCGCGAGGCCGACGGTGTGCGGCCCCGGCACCTCGTCCGGGGACAACTGCCGCAGGCCCGGCACCTCCTTGGCCCAGGACCCGAGGCCGTCGAGGACGGTGTCCGCGTGGACGCCCGGCACGAGGCGGACCCCGGTCCGCTCCGGATCGGCGGCCAACTCCTCGTACACGCGCAGGGAGACGAGCGCCCACGCCCCCGCCTCGGCCGCGGGCTCGATGCGGTAGGGCCACCACAGCGCGCCGGCCACGGCCGAGGTCGTCGCTGTGACGTCGTCCCGTGACCAGACCCGCACCCGGAGACCGCGCTCGGCGAGCCGCACCGCCGTCGTCAGGCCGATGATCCCGCCGCCCACCACGATCACGTCACTGTCCATGGCCGGACCGTACCGGGACCGGGACATTTCCGGGACGGGCCGGCCACGGAAGGCCGAAATACTCGAGTCATGCCCGCCCCGTACGCATCCCTCGACCTCGCCCCCGCCACCCGAGCGGACGGCGTCCCCGCCCCGCGGCGTGACTTCCTCGTCGACGGCAGGGCACTGCTCCACCGGCTCGACGAGATCGACGGCGCTGACACCGTCTCGCCGCTCGCGGCGGACCTCCCGCCCACCGTCCGCGCCGAGCACGCCGAACTGCTCCTCCGCGCCGACGGCACCCGCCGGGTGATCCACTCCTGCCCCGACTGCGACGACCCCGGCTGCGGAGCCGTCACCGCCGTCGTCGAGCGCGCCGGCGACGACGTCGTCTGGCGCGACCTCGCCTGGCAGACCGGACCCACCGTCGACCCCGCCCGCGACGTCTACCCGGGCATCGGCCCGTACCGCTTCCACGGCGCCCACTACCGCGCCGTCCTCCACCGCCTCATCGCCGACCGCCCCGGCCGGCCGGCCGGGGACGCGGCCGGACGCTGGGATCGAGCGGCCTGACGCCGGGGCGGGCCCCGGGACCGAGGCACCGGGGCCGCGACCGGCGGAGAACGCGGCCTGGCGCCCCCGTAAGATTCATGGCCTGATGACTGCAACCCTCGTCGCCAAGGACCTCGCCGCCGGCCACGGCGAGCGCACCCTCTTCGCCGGCCTCGACCTGGTGGTCGCCCCCGGCGACGTGATCGGCCTCGTCGGCGTGAACGGCGCCGGCAAGTCGACGCTGCTCCGGCTGCTCGCCGGGCTCGACGCCCCGGAGGAGGGCGAGCTGCGGCTCTCCCCGCCGACCGCGAGCGTCGGCCACCTCCCGCAGGAGCCGGAGCGGCGCCCCGGCGAGACCGTGCGCGAGTTCCTCGCCCGGCGCACCGGCGTCGCCGCCGCCCAGACCGCCATGGACGAGGCCACCCAGGGCCTCGTCGACGGCACGCCCGGCGCCGACGACGCGTACGCCGAGACTCTCGACCGCTGGCTGAACCTCGGCGGCGCGGACCTCGACGAGCGCGCCGAGGAGGTCGCCGACTCGCTGGGCCTCACCGTCGGCCTCGACCAGCCGATGACCTCGCTCTCCGGCGGCCAGGCGGCCCGCGCGGGTCTCGCCTCGCTGCTCCTGTCGCGCTACGACGTCTTCCTGCTCGACGAGCCCACCAACGACCTGGACCTCGACGGCCTGGAGCGCCTGGAGGCCTTCGTGAAGGGGCTCCGCGCGGGGACGGTCGTCATCAGCCACGACCGCGAGTTCCTCACCCGGACCGTCACCAAGGTCCTCGAACTCGATCTGGCCCAGCAGCAGATCACCCTGTACGGCGGCGGCTACGACGCCTACCTGGAGGAGCGGGACACCGCCCGGCGGCACGCGCGCGAGGATTACGAGGAGTACGCCGACAAGAAGGCCGCCCTGGAGGGGCGCGCCCTCATGCAGCGCAACTGGATGGACAAGGGCGTCCGCAACGCCCGCCGCAAGGCGGGCGACAACGACAAGATGAGCCGCAAGCTGCGCGGCGAGTCCAGCGAGAAGCAGGCCGCGAAGGCCCGGCAGACCCAGCGCATGATCGAGCGCCTCGACGTCGTCGACGAGCCCCGCAAGGAGTGGGAGCTGCGCATGGAGATCGCCTCGGCGCCGCGCTCCGGCTCGGTCGTGGCGACCCTGCGCGAGGCCGAGGTCCGCCGCGGCGACTTCTCCTTCGGCCCCGTCACCCTGCAGATCGACTGGGCCGACCGGGTCGCCGTCACCGGTGCGAACGGCGCGGGGAAGTCGACGCTGCTCGCCGCCCTGCTCGGCCGCCTCCCGCTGGACTCCGGCGACACGGTCCTCGGCTCGGGCGTCGTCGTCGGCGAGGTCGACCAGGCCCGCAAGCTGTTCCACGGCACCGAGACCCTCCTGGAGGCCTTCTGCGCGGCGGTGCCCGACACCGAGCCCGCGGAGGTCAGGACCCTGCTCGCCAAGTTCGGCCTCAAGGCCGATCACGTGCTGCGGCCCGCCACCACGCTCTCGCCGGGCGAGCGGACCCGCGCCGCGCTCGCCCTGCTCCAGGGCCGGGGCGTGAACCTGCTGGTCCTGGACGAGCCGACCAACCACCTCGACCTGCCGGCCATCGAGCAGCTGGAGGCCGCCCTCGACTCGTACACCGGCACCCTGCTCCTGGTCACCCACGACCGGCGCATGCTGGACGCGGTCCGCACCACGCGCCGCATCGAGGTCGCGGACGGCAAGGTGACCGAGCTCTGATGGCCGACTCCTGTGTCTCCGCCGTCTCCGCCGTCTCCTCCGTGACGGGCCCGCGATGACGGTCTCCTTCGGCTGGGGGCCCGTCGAGGCGCGGGTCCTCGCCCCGGCGGCCGCCTGTGTGGTCGTGGTGGACGTGCTGTCGTTCACCACCGCCGTCGGCGTCGCCGTCGAGGCCGGCGCGGCCGTCCACCCCTACCGGTGGCGGGACGCCACGGCCGCCGCGTACGCCGCCCGCGTCGACGCGGCGCTCGCCGTCGGCCGCCGCGAGGCGACCCCCGAGCACCCGTGGAGCCTCTCCCCGGCGGCGCTGCGGCGTGCCCCGATGCCCGCGCGGCTCGTCCTGCCGTCCCCGAACGGCTCCACGATCGCGGCCGAGGCCGGTGACGCGACCGTCGTCGCCGCCTCCCTGCGCAACCACACCGCCGTCGCCCGCTGGCTCACCGGCCGGGGGTACGGCACCGCCGGGCGCCCCCTCGCGGTCATCGCGTCCGGCGAGCGGTGGCCCGACGGCTCGCTCCGCCCCGCCCTCGAGGACCTGCTCGGCGCGGGAGCGGTGCTCTCCGCCCTCACGGGCACGGGCCCGCTGACCCCGGAGGCGGCCGCGGCGGCCGCCCTCTGGTCGGCGACCGAGGACCCGGTCGCCGCCTTGCACGGCTGCGACTCGGGCCGTGAACTGTACGAGTACGGCTATCCGCAGGACGTGGCCGTGGCCGCCGAGATCGACAGCTCGACGACCGTTCCCGTTCTCGTGGACGGCGCTTTCCAGGAGGCAGCAGCATGACCGACTCACTCACCCGGCTGACCGAGATGCTGGACGATCTGGACGCGGACGTCGACGAGACCATCGACCTCGCCGACGAGATCGCCGCCTCGGGCGACGCCGCGCTCCTGCCGCGCCTCCAGGCCGAGCTCGACCGGGCCCTCGAAGAGCGGAACGCCTACGCCCGCGAGCTCCTCGGCGGCGTCCTCGCCGCCATCGGCGGCCCCGAGGCCCTGCCGGCCCTGATCCGCGCCTCCGCCGTCGACCTCGGCGACGACCAGGACGGGCTTGCCGCCGAGATCGTCGAGCTCGTCCAGGCCGACCCGAAGACGGCCGGCCGCGTCCTGCGGCCGCTCACCGAGGACGACGACCTCACGGTGGCCAACCGCGCCGACTGGGCGCTGCGCTTCCTGCCGTAGCCCGCTCCGTACGCGACGAAGGCCGCGCCCCCTCCTTCGAGGGGCCGCGGCCTTCGCCGTACGGATCGCTCAGCGGCGCTTGCCGCCGCCCTCGCCGAGGAGGCCGGCCTTGCGCAGGGCGTCCGCCATGGCGCTGTTGCCGGGGGCGGGAGCCGAGGAGCGGCCGCCGCGGTCGTCCCGGCCGCCACGGTCGTTCCGGCGACCGGCACCGGCGCCGCCGCCCGCGCCGCCGCCGTTCTGCCGCTGCTGGGGCGGGCGGCCGCCGCGGTCGCGCTTGGGGGCGCCGCCGGGCGCGTCCGCGCCGGGCTCGTCGTCGAGGCGGAGGGTGAGGGAGATCCGCTTGCGCGGGATGTCGACGTCGAGGACCTTCACCTTGACGACGTCGCCGGGCTTCACGACGTCGCGCGGGTCCTTGACGAAGGTCTTGGACATGGCGGAGACGTGCACCAGGCCGTCCTGGTGCACGCCGATGTCGACGAAGGCGCCGAAGGCCGCCACGTTGGTGACGACGCCCTCCAGGACCATCCCGGACGCGAGGTCGCCGATCTTCTCGACGCCGTCCTTGAAGGTGGCGGTCTTGAACGCGGGTCGCGGGTCGCGGCCCGGCTTCTCCAGCTCGCGCAGGATGTCCGTCACGGTCGGCAGACCGAAGGTCTCGTCGACGAACTCGTCCGCCCGCAGCGAGCGCAGCGTGCCCGTGTCGCCGATGAGCGCGGCGACCTCGCCGCCGGTGGACTTCGCCATCCGGCGGACCACCGGGTACGCCTCCGGGTGCACCGAGGAGGCGTCCAGCGGGTCGTCGCCGCCGCGGATGCGCAGGAAGCCCGCGCACTGCTCGTACGCCTTCGGGCCGAGCCTGGCGACGTCCTTGAGCGCCTTGCGGGAGCGGAACGGGCCGTTGGCGTCGCGGTGGGCGACGATGTTCTCGGCGAGGGTCGCGCTGATCCCCGAGACGCGCGAAAGCAGCGGCGTGGAGGCGGTGTTGACGTCGACGCCGACGCCGTTCACACAGTCCTCGACCACGGCGTCGAGCGAGCGCGAGAGCTTCACCTCGGCGAGGTCGTGCTGGTACTGGCCGACGCCGATGGACTTCGGGTCGATCTTCACCAGCTCCGCCAGCGGGTCCTGGAGGCGGCGCGCGATGGAGACGGCGCCGCGCAACGACACGTCGAGCCCCGGGAGTTCCTGCGAGGCGAAGGCGGAGGCCGAGTAGACGGAGGCGCCGGCCTCGGAGACCATCACCTTCGTCAGCTTCAACTCGGGGTGCTTCGCGAGGAGTTCACCGGCGAGCTTGTCGGTCTCGCGGGACGCCGTGCCGTTGCCGATCGCGACCAGCTCGACCGCGTGCTCCTTTGCGAGGCGCGCGAGACGGTCCAGCGCCTGGTCCCACTTGTTGGCGGGGACGTGCGGGTGGATCGTGTCGGTGGCGACCACCTTGCCGGTCGCGTCGACCACGGCGACCTTCACGCCGGTGCGGAAACCGGGGTCGAGACCGAGCGTCGCCCGGGTGCCGGCCGGGGCGGCGAGCAGCAGGTCGCGCAGGTTCGCGGCGAAGACCCGGACGGCCTCGTCCTCGGCGGCCGTCCGCAGCCGCAGCCGCAGGTCGATCCCGAGGTGGACGAGGATGCGGGTGCGCCAGGCCCAGCGGACGGTGTCCTGGAGCCACTTGTCGCCCGGGCGGCCGCGGTCGGCGACGCCGAAGCGGCCCGCGACGATCCCCTCGTACGAGGACGGGCCGGGCAGCTCCGAGGGCTCCTCCGGCTCCAGGCCCAGGCTGAGGACGTCCTCCTTCTCGCCCCGCAGCATGGCGAGGACGCGGTGCGAGGGCAGCGCGGTGAACGGCTCGGCGAAGTCGAAGTAGTCGGCGAACTTCGCGCCGGCCTCCTCCTGACCGTCCCGCACCTTGGCGACGAGCCGGCCGCGGCCCCACATGCGCTCGCGCAGCTCGCCGATGAGGTCGGCGTCCTCGGAGAACTTCTCGGCGAGGATGGCCCGCGCGCCCTCCAGGGCCGCCGCGGCGTCCGCGACGCCCTTGTCCCCGTCCACGAAGGCCGCGGCGGCGGCCGTCGGCTCGACGGACGGGTCGGCCAGCAGCCCCTCGGCCAGCGGCGCCAGACCGGCCTCGCGGGCGATCTGCGCCTTGGTGCGGCGCTTGGGCTTGAAGGGCAGGTAGATGTCCTCGAGGCGGGCCTTGGTGTCGGCCGCCCGGATGCCCGCCTCGATCTCCGGCGTCAGCTTGCCCTGCTCGCGCACCGAGTCGAGGATCGCCGTCCGGCGGTCCTCCAGTTCGCGCAGATAGCGCAGCCGCTCCTCCAGGGTGCGCAGCTGCGCGTCGTCGAGCATCTCGGTCGCTTCCTTGCGATAGCGCGCGATGAACGGCACGGTCGAACCGCCGTCGAGGAGCTCGACGGCTGCCTTCACCTGTCGCTCGCGTACGCCGAGCTCCTCGGCGATCCTTGCTTCGATGGACGTCGTCACGGTGTCCCGACTCGCCTTCTCGTGCCTCAAGCTTGCGAGTGCATTGTGCCGGGTCGGTCACTCGTACGCGGCAACCGACCCGTCCCTCGCGCGTCCCCGGTCCTCCGGGTCAGTACTTGCCGATCAGGTCGGCGGGGAAGGCACCCGCTCCGGCGGCGGCGAAGAGGAAGCCCTGCCCGAGTTCGGTCAGCCGCTCCACACCGGCCGCGCCGAGGTGTTCGTACGGTGCGGAGTCCAGCCGGTCGGTCCGCTCCTCGAGCTCGGCGCGCAGGGCGGTGCCCGCCTCCGTCAGCTCGCCCTCGGCGTCGAGCAGCCCGCGCCCGCGCAGCCGCTCCACCGCCGCGTCCCAGTCGTCGCGCCGCCAGCCGCGGGTGCCGAGGACCCAGCGCGGGGCCATGCCCTTGCCGGTCGCGGTGTGCGAGACGAGCGCCTCGACGGGGTCGAGCCCGGCGGTGAGCAGGGCCGTGAGGTGCCCGTCGCCCCGGTGCTCGCGCAGCAGGGTCGCGGCGTGCCACAAGGCGAGGTGGGGCTGCTCGGGCACCGGGAGGTCGGCGTGCGCGGAGTACAGGGGCCGGGCGTGCCGGCCGCAGGCCTCGGTGGCGCGCAGGGCGAGCCCGGCGGCCTCGGCCATCTCCGGGGACGCCAGGACGGCGTCGCCGAGCAGCCGGCGCAGGGTCGTGTCGGCGGTCCGCAGCCGGGCGGCGAGGACCTCGGCGGGGGAGGCGGTGTCCCAGACGGCCGGCAGGTGCCGGGCGAGCAGCGCGTGGTTGTAGTTGTAGAAGGTCGCGGCGACCGTGCCCGCGCCCACCGCGCCGAGGGCGGCGCTGCGGGAGGCGAGCCGCATCGCGCTCTCGTCGGTGAAGCCGAGGGCGGTGAACTCGCGGTCCAGGTCGGGCGAGAAGTAGACCGTCGAGTGCAGCGGGTTGAGGGCGTTGTGACAGCGGCGGCCCGCGCGCGGCGGCAGTGGAGTCGTCATGCCGCCGAACGTTACCGACTGGTCGGTACGACGGGAACTCCCGTACCGGGCCCTCCGGCGCCGATGGCAGAAAAGGTGGGCTGCTCGTCGTTGCGGACGCCGCGGCCCCCGCGAAGGATGGAGGCATGACGCAGCGACCCGTTCTCGTCGTCCTCTTCGACGACGTGCAGAGCCTCGACGTCACCGGACCCGTCGAGGTGTTCGCCGGTGCCGGCCGCGCCGCCGGCGACCCGGCCGCCTACCCGATCAGGACCGCCTCCCTGGACGGCGGCCCGGTCCGTACCCACAGCGGCCTGCGGCTGCTCCCCGACACCTCCCTCGCCGAAGCGCTCGCCGACGGACCCCCGCACACCCTCGTCGTCCCCGGCGGCGAGGGCACCCGGGCGCCCGACCCGGCCCTCGTCGACTGGCTGCGCGTCCACGCCCCGAGCGCCGTACGCCTGGTCTCCGTCTGCACCGGGGCGCTGCTCCTCGCCGAGGCGGGACTGCTCGACGGACACCGGGTCACCACCCACTGGATCGCCTGCGACCACCTCGCCCGCCGCCACCCGGACGTCGAGGTCGACCCGGACCCCATCTTCGTACGGGACGGACGGCTCGCCACCTCCGCCGGCGTCACCGCCGGCATCGACCTCGCCCTCGCGCTCGTCGAGGAGGACCTCGGCCGGGACGTGGCCCTCACCGTCGCCCGCCACCTCGTCGTCTTCCTGCGCCGCCCGGGCAACCAGGCCCAGTTCAGCGCCCAGCTGTCCGCCCAGACCGCGAGCCGGGAACCGCTGCGGGACCTCCAGCACTGGATCACCGAGCATCCCGAAGCGGACCTCTCCGTCGACGCACTCGCCGCCCGCGCCCGGCTCTCGCCCCGCCACTTCGCCCGCGCCTTCCACGCCGAGACCGGCACCCCGCCGGGCCGCTATGTCGACCGGGTCCGGCTCGAGCACGCCCGCAGGCTCCTCGAAGACACCCCGCACGGCGTCGAGGAGGTCGCCCGCGCCTCCGGCTACGGCACCCCCGAGGCCATGCGCCGCGCCTTCCTCAAGGCCTTCGGTACCGCCCCGGCGGAGTATCGCCGGCGTTTCCGTTCTTCCGCTCATCCCGTCGCCTGACCGAAAGGGACCGACCACCATGCAGATCGCCATCCTGCTGTTCGACGGCTTCACCGCACTCGACGCCATCGGCCCGTACGAGCTGCTGTCGCGGCTCCCCGGAGCCGAGACCGTGTTCGTGGCCAAGAAGGCGGGCCCGGTCCGCAACGACCAGGGCAGCCTCACGCTGGTCGTCGAGAAGGCCCTCACCGAGGTCCCCCGTCCGGACATCGTCCTCGTCCCGGGCGGCCCCGACGTCCGCACGGCCAAGGACGACCCGGAGGTCCAGGCGTGGCTGCGGGCCGCCGACGAGACCAGCGCCTGGACCACCTCGGTCTGCACGGGCGCCCTGGTCCTGGCGGCCGCCGGCCTCCTGAAGGACCGCCGCGCCACCACCCACTGGCTCGCCTTCGAGGAACTGCGGGCGCTCGGCGTCGAGCCCACCGGCGAGCGCGTCGTCTTCGACGGCAAGTACGTCACCGCCGCCGGCGTCTCCTCCGGCATCGACATGGCGCTGCACCTGCTCGGCCGGATCGCCGGCGACGAGGTCGCCCAGACGGTCCAGCTGCTCACCGAGTACGACCCCCAGCCGCCGTACGACGCCGGCTCCCCGGAGAAGGCCCCGGCGGCGATCGTCGCGCGCTGGCGCGACCGGCCCGTCGAGACCCTCGGGACGAAGTAGCTCAGAGTCCGTACGTGAAGCGGGGCGCGCGGCGCTCCAGGAAGGCGGCGACCCCCTCCGCGGTGTCGCCGCTGCCGCGCGCCTGCTCGGACCAGTGGGCGTCCCGGTCGAGCCGTCCGTCGACGAACTCCTTGGCGGCGGCCTGGGTCAGCAGCGAGCGGGAGGCGAGCACCCGGGCGAACTCGGCCACCCGCTTGTCCAGTTCGCCCGCCGGGTGGACCTCGTCCACGAGCCCGGTGCGCAGCGCCCGGTCCGCGTCGATCAGTTCGCCGGAGAACAGCAGGTACTTGGCGGTGGAGGGCCCCACGAGGGCGGCGAGCCTGCGGGAGGACGAGGAGCGGTAGACGATGCCGAGCTTCGCGGGGGTGATCCCGAAGCGGCTGCCCTCCGCGGCGAACCGCAGGTCGCAGGCGACGGCGAGCTGACCGCCGCCGCCGACGCAGAAGCCCCGGATGGCCGCGAGGGTCGGCTTGGGGAAGGCGGCGAGCGCCTCCTCGGCCTCCACCGAGAGGCTCTGCTGCTCGTTGGCCGGCTCGCGGAGGGTCGAGATGTCGGCCCCGGCGCAGAAGGTGTCGCCCTCGCCGGTGAGGAGGAGCACCCGGACGGCAGGGTCGGCGGCCAGCCGGTCCAGAACGCCGGGCAGGGCCCGCCACATCCCGTCGCTCATGGCGTTGCGCTTGGCGGGGTTGGCGATGACGACGGTGGCGACCCCGTCCGTGACGCTGTCCTTCAGCTGCGGCTCCATGGGCCGGATGCTATCCGCCGGGCCCGAACGTACGATCAGGAAGGGGCCGTCCCGAGGAGGCACCGCATGGCCAAGGACGCCCACGAGACCACCGGAGCGGATCCGGCGCGGGAGATGGCACGGCAGGGGAAGAAGCTCAGCCGCAGCTTCAGCTGGCTGGCCGCGCTCGGCATCCTCCTGGTCGTCGGCGGGGTCGTCGGCCTGATCTACACGGCCGCCGCCACGCTGACCTCGATGCTGCTCTTCGGCTGGCTGCTGCTGATCGGCGGTGTGGTCGGGCTCCTGCAGGCCATCCAGTCGCGCGGCACCAGCTATTTCTGGCTCGCCGTCGTGGTGGCCGCCCTGAACATCGCGGCCGGCGTCGTGGTGATCCGTCACCCGGAGGGCTCGGCGGAGGCGCTGACGATGTTCGCGGCCCTGCTGTTCCTCACCGGCGGTCTCTTCCGGCTGGTCGGGAGCGTGGTGGTGCGCGGGCCCCAGTTCGGCTGGACGCTGCTGCAGGGCGCCTTCGGGCTCATGCTCGGTCTGCTCGTGCTGTTCGACTGGCCGCACAGCAGCCGGTATGTTCTCGGCGTCTTCTTCTCGCTCGCGCTGCTGTTCGACGGTCTGGGCCTGATCGCCATCGGGGTGGGCGGCCGGCGGATCGTCAGTATGGTGACCCCCGCCGCACCGGCGGCCGTCACTCCTCCGGAGTCATCAGAAACCGGGCAGGATCAGTCGAACAACTGACGTTGGCATACTCAGCCGATCAGAAGGTGGCCGATAAGTGTCGACTTCTGGTCAGTAGGCCGGTCCGTCCCCGCTGATTGCCAAGACTCGATCCGTGGCGAGAATCGAGCACGAGGGTGGGAACGGGACCGTGGACACCCACGGAGGCGTCCCCACCCGGCAACCGTCCTACGAAGGAGTCTGGCGCTTCACCGCGGCCGCGGTCGACGTCTCCGTCCCGCAGGCCCGGCACGCCGTACGCGACCTGCTGGTCCGCCAGGCCGTCCCCCTCCACGAGGAGATCATGGACGGCCTGCTGCTGATCGTCTCCGAGCTGGTGACCAACGCCGTGCGGCACGCGGCGCTGCTGTCGCCGGAGATAGCGGTGGAGGTGGCGATCGGCCCCGAGTGGATCCGGGTGTCGGTCGAGGACAACCACCCGTACCGCCCCAAGGCCCTCGAAGCGGACTGGGGGCAGACCGGGGGCCGCGGGCTGCTGCTCGTGCGGGAGGTGGCGCAGGAGGCCGGCGGCGCCTGCGACGTCGAGCACACCGCGACCGGCGGCAAGATCATCTGGGCGGCGCTGCCCCTGGCCCCGATGGCACCGGGGCCGGGGGGCGCGCCGCACCCGACGGTCACCAGCCCCCGGACGGACCCGTCAGTTCCCTGATCGCCGGACGCGCCGCGTCGAGCACCGTCATGAACCAGGCGGAGAACGGCGCGGCGGCGTGGCGCTCGGTCAGCTCGGCGGCGGTCACGAAGGCGGTGTCCTCGATCTCCTCCGGGTCCGGCCGCGGACCGGCCTGCACGAGGCCGACGAAGAGGTGGTTGAACTCCTGCTCCACCAGGCCCGACGCCGGGTCCGGGTGGTTGTAGCGGACCGTGCCGGCCTCGGCGAGCAGCGTGGGCGAGACGCCGAGCTCCTCGAAGGTCCGCCGGGCCGCCGCCGCGAACGGCGCCTCGCCCGGGTAGGGGTGTCCGCAGCAGGTGTTCGACCAGACGCCGGGGGAGTGGTACTTGCCGAGCGCGCGGCGCTGGAGCAGCAGCCGCCCCGACTCGTCGAAGAGGAAGACGGAGAAGGCGCGGTGGAGCTGACCCGGCGCCTGGTGGGCGGCGAGCTTCTCCGCCGTGCCGATCGTCCTCCCCTCCTCGTCGACCAGTTCGAGCATGATCGGCGCCGCGGCTCCGGACGGCTGGACACCGTTCGACGTGATCTCCGGCGAGATCTGAGCCGCGGTGGCTGGTGTGGTCGGCATACCCATCCTTCGCTTCGGTCCTCGGCCCGGTAGGGCCACCACAGTCTGCCGTACAAAACCGGCTTGTCCGTACTTCGTCGGCCGGACGTGGCCGCTCCCACCACACCGGAGTAGCGCCGGTGTGGTGGGAGCGGGAGGACTCAGGGGGCGCCTAGACCCCGAAAGCCGCCGGATAGACGAGGGTCCCCGCCGGAACGGGCGCGGACTCGTCCAGGACGAGCGCCATCATCGCCTCGTCCGGGACCTCGAAACCTGGCTTGATTCCATACGCGGACGCCCGTACGAATCCGAACCGCGGGTAGTACCCCGGATGGCCCAGTACGAGCACGAGCGACTCCCCCCGCAGCCGGGCCGCGTCGAGCACCGCCCGGACGACGGCCTGCCCGGCCCCCGTCCGCTGGTACGCCGGAGCCACCGACACCGGCGCGAGCGCCGCCGCGGGTGCCCCGCCCACCGTGCAGCGGGTGATCAGCGCGTGTGCCACGACCGTGCCGTCCGCGGCCTCGGCCACGTACGAGAGACCGGGCAGCCAGGCCTCGGGGTCGAGCCGGAGCGCCTCGACCAGGTCGGCCTCGGCCGCGGAGGGCTCGGCCTCCGAACCGAAGGCCGTCGACACGACCCGCCGGATCGCCGCCGCGTCGACGTCCGTCTCCGGGCGGAGGAGCCAACGGGGGTCGGCGGGCCGCAGGACGAAGCCGGCGTACCCGTAGTCGGAGCCGTGCTCGCGCCGGAGCGCGATCTCGGCGCGGGCGCCCGCCACCGCCTCGGCCATGCCGGGCACGGTGGTGTCGGCGGCTTCGGCGTGGGCGGCGAGCGGACCGTAGTACTCGTCCCAGTCGCCCTCGGGCTGGAGGACGGTGCCGAGGACGTGGTAGCCGGCCTCGACGGCCGCCGCCGCGTTCCCCGTGACGGTACGGAGCCGGTAGTGCTCCTCCCAGAAGGCGCGGGCGGCCGGGCCCGGCTCGTCCGTGGTCCAGACGCACTCGGTCAGGACCAGGGTGCCGCCGGGGGCCAGGAGCCTGCGCCACTCGGCGAGCGCCCGGTCGAAACCGAGCACGAAGACCGAGCTCTCGGCCCAGACGAGGTCGAAGGAGCCGTCCGGGAACGGCAGCGCGCCCATGTCGGCGCGCAGGGTGTGGACCGAACCTTCGAGCCCGCGCGCGGCGGCGCTCGCGCGCAGCTCGGCGAGGAAGGGCTCGTGGGTGTCGACGGCGGTCACCTCGGCGCCCGCCTCGGCGGCCAGGAGCAGCGCGCTGCGGCCGGGGCCGCAGCCCAGGTCGAGGACGCGCGGACGCTCCGGAAGGCGGCCGGTGAGCGAGAGGAGCCGACGCGTGGTGGCGTCGGAGCCGGGACCCTGCCGCGGCAGACCGTGGTGCAGGGCGAAGAAGGAGTCGTACAGAGCGTTGTCGGACAACGTGGGAATCCCTTGGAGTAAGGGTCCCGGCCGACGACGTGACGGACCGGTGGGTGAACCGGGATCAGGTCAGCCGGAGACCCGGAAGCTGAAGCTGGACCGGGCGCTGCCGCACTGGGCAGCCTCCATCGCGACGGTCATCAACCTCAGCTCCTCTCCACACGGGTTCGTACGAAAAGCCTAACAGGCGGGGCGCGGGCCCGGCGGCCGTTCCGCCACCGGGGTCACAGGCAGAGCTTCGCCTCGTGCTCCGCGTGGCCCACCGGCTCCAGCTGGAAGGTGCAGTGCTCCACGTCGAAGTGCGAGCCCAGGCACCCCTGGAGGGCGTGCAGCATCTTCTCGTGCCCGACCGAGTCGAGCGCGGCCTGGTCCACCACCACGTGCGCGGAGAGCACCGGCATTCCCGAGGTGATCGTCCAGGCGTGCAGGTCGTGCACGCCCTCCACACCCGGCAGGGCCAGGATGTGGGCCCGTACCTCCGCCATGTCGACGCCCTTGGGCGCCGCCTCCAGGAGGACGTCGAGGGTCTCGCGCAGCAGCTTGACCGTGCGGGGCACGATCATCAGGCCGATCACGATCGAGGCGATCGGGTCGGCGTACTGCCAGCCGGTGGCCAGGATGATGCCGGACGCGACGATCACGGTGACCGAACCCAGCGCGTCCGCGAGCACCTCCAGATACGCGCCGCGCACGTTGAGGCTCTCCTTCTGGCCCCGCATGAGCAGGGACAGGGAGATGATGTTGGCCACCAGGCCGATCACCGCGAACGCGATGGCCAGACCGCCCTTGGTCTCGGCCGGTTCGAGGAACCGCTGGATCGCCTCGTACAGCACGTAACCGCCGACGCCGAGCAGCAGCAGACAGTTGGCGAGCGCCGCGAGGATCTCCGCCCTGGCGAAGCCGAAGGTGCGGTTGCCGGAGGGCGGCCGGTTGGCGAAGTGGATCGCCAGCAGCGCCATGGCGAGGCCGACGGCGTCGGTGGCCATGTGCGCCGCGTCGGCGATCAGCGCGAGGGAGTCGGCGACCAGACCGCCGATGATCTCGATCACCATCACGGAGAGCGTGATGCCGAGCGCGATCCGCAGCCGGTTCCGGTACGCGGCCCCCGCGGTGCCCGTCGGGGGCGGGCCCCCGTGGCTGTGCCCGTGGTCGTGTCCAGCCCCCATGACATGGCCTCCCGGTCGTGTCGTCCGTCGTTCGCCCGATCGTTCCGATGGGCAAGTGAACTACGGGTGGGGGGTATGTGCAACACGGTACTGAACACCGTTGTCATATGCTCTGACCTGCGGATATTCGGCGCGGACCGGCCATGGCCCGAACTGGCCCCCGACCGCCCTGCCGACGGGGTCCCGCCGTGGTTTGTGAGGCGGGCCACCGATCGCCCATGATGATCACCGCAGGGTGGGCGCATCCGTACGGCCACGGGTGGGCCCGGGGGAGTCCTGCCCGCGAAGCCTCGGTGAACTCGGGATCCCTTTCATCCGATAGCCTCAGCCGACGTGTCGCCGCCCGGAGCAGGGCGGCACCGCAGCGCCCGGGGCCGCCATGAGCCCCGCAGGCCCTCCGTCAGCTCCAAGGAGTGAGTTCGTCTGTCGACCGCCATCCTCACCGGCCCGCCGGCACCCGGATCCTCGCTCGACGGAGATCTGCGGTCGCTCGGCTTCGACGTCCGGATCGCCTCCGGCGCCGAGGAGACCGGCGCCCTGCTGGCCACCGTCCCGGCGGGTGAGCGCGTCGCGCTCGTCGACCCCCGTTTCGTCGGCCACGTCCACGCGCTGCGCCTCGCCCTCACCGACCCCCGCTTCCCGGCCGGAGCCGTACCCGGGGCGCTGAGCGCGCAGGCCGCGGCCCGCCCCGCGCTCGCCCGCGCCCTGACCGCGGCCGCCGCGGCCCCGTCGGCCCCCGGCACCGGCACGCTCACCGACGGCCTGACCGAAACGCTCGCCGCGGCCCTCGACGCCGACGGCGTCGCCGTACACCGGCCCGCCCTCGGCAGCCTCGTCGCCACCGTGCCCACCGACGCCGAGGCCCGCCACAGCGCCCGCGCCGCCGTCGACGCCGTCGACGACGAGGCCATCCGGCTGCGCACCGCGGTCAAGGCCCACGACGGCTTCTTCACCACCTTCTTCATCAGCCCGTACTCGCGCTACATCGCCCGCTGGTGCGCGCGCCGCGGACTGACCCCCAACCAGGTCACCACCGCCTCGCTGCTCACCGCGCTGATCGCGGCCGGCTGCGCGGCGACCGGCGACCGTGCCGGCTACATCGCCTCCGGCGTCCTCCTCCTCGTCTCCTTCGTCCTGGACTGCGCCGACGGGCAGCTCGCCCGCTACGCGCTGAAGTACTCGACGATGGGCGCCTGGCTCGACGCCACCTTCGACCGCGCCAAGGAGTACGCCTTCTACGCGGGCCTCGCCCTCGGCGCCGCTCGCAACGGCGACGACGTCTGGGCGCTCGCGCTCGGCGCGATGGTCCTGATGACCTGCCGGCACGTCGTGGACTTCTCGTTCAACGAGGCCAACCACGACGCCACGGCCAACACCAGCCCCACCGCCGCCCTCTCCAGCAAGCTCGACAGCGTCGGCTGGACGGTCTGGGCCCGCCGCATGATCATCCTGCCGATCGGCGAGCGCTGGGCGATGATCGCCGTCCTCACCGCTGCCACCAGCCCCCGGGTCGTCTTCTGGGCGCTGATCATCGGCTGCGCCTTCGGCGCCTGCTACACCACGGCCGGCCGCGTGCTGCGCTCGCTGACCCGCAAGGCCAGGCGGACCGACCGGGCCGCGCAGGCCCTGGCGGACCTGGCCGACTCGGGCCCGATCGCCGAGACCGTCGCGCGGCTCCGGTCCCGTGACACCCGCCACTACGCGAGCACCCCGCTGTTCGCGGCGCTCGGCGCGGTCGCCCTGCTCGGCTCGTCCCTGATCAAGGGCGACCCCTGGGCCGTGGTCGGCGGCGCCGTCGCCTACGCGCTGCTGTCCGGGCTCGCCGTCTCCCAGCCCCTCAAGGGCGCCCTCGACTGGCTGCTGCCCCCGCTCTTCCGCGCCGCCGAGTACGGCACGGTCCTGGTCCTCGCGGCCCGATCGGACGCGCCGCAGGCGCTCCCGGCGGCGTTCGGGCTGGTCGCGGCCGTCGCCTACCATCACTACGACACGGTGTACCGCATCCGCGGCGGCACCGGCGCGCCGCCCGCGTGGCTGGCGCGCGTCACCGGCGGACACGAGGGGCGCACGCTCCTGGTGGCCGTCCTCGCCGCCTTCCTGGCGGACCGCGGTGACGACTTCACCCTGGCACTGACCGCCCTCGCGGTCGCCGTCGCGCTCGTGGTGCTCGTGGAGTCCATCCGCTTCTGGGTCTCCTCCGGAGCACCCGCCGTTCACGACGAAGGAGAAACAGCATGATCGGCCTCGTACTCGCAGCCGGTGCCGGACGGCGTCTGCGTCCCTACACCGAGACGCTTCCGAAGGCCCTCGTGCCCGTGTCCGGCGAGGGCACCGAGAACGAGCTGACCATCCTCGACGGCACGCTCAAGAACTTCGCCGAGATCGGCCTCACCGAGGTCGCGATCGTCGTCGGCTACCGCAAGGAGGCCGTCTACGACCGCAAGGACGCGCTGGAGGCCAAGTACGGCCTCAAGCTCACCCTGATCGACAACGACAAGGCCGAGGAGTGGAACAACGCCTACTCCCTGTGGTGCGCGCGTGACGCCATCAAGCACACCGTGATCCTCGCCAACGGCGACACCGTCCACCCGGTCTCCGTCGAGCAGACCCTGCTCGCCGCCCGCGGCGACGGCAAGAAGATCATCCTCGCCCTCGACACGGTGAAGAAGCTCGCCGACGAGGAGATGAAGGTCATCGTCGACCCGGAGAAGGGCGTCCAGCGCATCACCAAGCTGATGGACCCGGCGACCGCCACCGGCGAGTACATCGGCGTCACGCTCATCGAGGGCGAGGCGGCCGAGGAGCTCGCCGACGCCCTCAAGGTCACCTTCGAGCGCGACCCCGACCTCTACTACGAGGACGGCTACCAGGAGCTGGTCAACCGCGGCTTCAAGGTCGACGTGGCCCCCATCGGTGACGTCAAGTGGGTCGAGATCGACAACCACGACGACCTCGCGAAGGGCCGTGAGATCGCGTGCCAGTACTGACCCGGCTGATCCCCTCGCCGGTCGTCGTCGACATCCGCCGGGGAGCGTTGGACGACCTGTCCTCGCTCCTCGCGGACCAGCGGATCTCCAGCAACGGCAAGATCGCCGTCGCCATCAGCGGCGGCTCGGGCCTCAAGCTGCGTGACCACTTCGCCCCCGAGCTGCCGGGTGCCGACTGGTACCCGGTCTCGGGCGGCACGATCGACGAGGCCGTCAAGCTCGCCGACGCCATGCGCGGCAAGCGGTACGACGCCGTGGTCGCCCTCGGCGGCGGCAAGATCATCGACGTGACGAAGTACGCGGCGGCCCGGGTCGGGCTGCCGTTGGTGGCCATCGCCACCAACCTGTCGCACGACGGGATCTGCTCCCCGGTGTCCACCCTGGACAACGACAACGGCCGCGGCTCCTACGGCGTGCCGACCCCGATCGCGCTGGTCATCGACCTCGACGTGATCAGGGACGCGCCCGTCCGCTACGTCCGCTCCGGCATCGGCGACGCGATCTCCAACCTCTCCGCCATCGCGGACTGGGAGCTCTCGCACCGCGAGACCGGCGAGCCCGTCGACGGCCTGGCCGCCGCCATGGCCCGCAGCGCCGGCGAGGCCGTGCTCCGCCACCCCGGCGGCGTCGGCGACGACGACTTCCTCGTCACGCTCTCCGAGGGCCTGGTGATGTCCGGCATCGCCATGTCGATCAGCGGTGACACCCGCCCCTCCTCGGGCGCCTGCCACGAGATCAGCCACGCCTTCGACCTGCTCTTCCCGGCCCGCGCCGCGAGCCACGGCGAGCAGTGCGGCCTCGGCGCCGCCTTCGCGATGCACCTGCGCGGGGCGCCCGACGCCTCCGCGCTGATGGTCGAGACCCTGCGCCGGCACGGACTGCCCGTCCTGCCGGAGGAGATGGGCTTCACCGTGGACGAGTTCGTCCAGGCGGTGTCCTTCGCCCCGCAGACCCGGCCGGGCCGCTTCACCATCCTCGAACACCTCGACCTGTCCGACGACGAGATCAGGGACGCGTACGCCGACTATGCAAAAGCCATCCGTAGCTGAGCTCCGACCGGTCGTCCACCCCCCGGGCGTCAAGGACCGGCGGAGCGGCGAGCACTGGGGTGGCCGGCTGTACATGCGGGAGATCTCGCTCAGGATCACCCGGCAGCTCGTCGGCACCAAGGTGACGCCGAACCAGCTCACGTACGTGATGACCCTCGCGGGCGTCCTCGCGGCACCGGCCCTGCTGGTGCCCGGGATCCCCGGGGCGCTGCTCGGCGCGCTCATGGTCCAGCTCTACCTGCTGCTCGACTGCGTCGACGGCGAGGTGGCCCGCTGGAAGAAGCAGTACTCGCTCGCCGGCGTGTACCTGGACCGGGTCGGCGCCTACCTGTGCGACGCCGCCGTGCTCGTCGGCTTCGGCCTGCGCGCCGCCGACCTGTGGGGCTCGGGCCGGATCGACTGGCTGTGGGCCTTCCTCGGGACCCTCGCCGCCCTGGGCGCCATCCTGATCAAGGCCGAGACCGACCTCGTCGGTGTCGCCCGCCACCAGGGCGGACTGCCGCCGGTCAAGGAGGCGGCGTCCGAGCCGCGCTCCTCCGGCATGGCGCTGGCCCGCAAGGCCGCCGCCGCGCTGAAGTTCCACCGGCTCGTCCTCGGCATCGAGGCCTCGCTGCTCATCGTCGTCCTGGCGATCGTGGACCAGGTCCGCGGCGACCTGTTCTTCTCCCGGCTCGGCGTCGCCGTCCTGGCCGGCATCGCCCTGCTCCAGACCGTGCTGCACCTGGTGTCGATCATGGTCTCCAGCAGGCTGAAGTGAGGCCGGCCGTGAGTACGCCGCTCAAGGTGGGCGCCGTCGTCATCACGATGGGCAACCGCCCCGACGACCTGCGCGCGCTGATCGACTCGGTCGCCAAGCAGCAGGGCGACCCGGTCGAGGTCGTCGTCGTCGGCCAGGGCACCCCGGTCACCGGGGTGCCCGACTGGGTCCGCACCGTCGACCTGCCCGAGAACGTCGGCATCCCGGCCGGCCGGAACGTCGGCATCGAGGCCTTCGGCCCCGGCGGCACCGACGTCGACGTCCTGCTCTTCCTCGACGACGACGGACTGCTCGCGCACACGGACACCGCCGAGCTGGTCCGCCAGGCCTTCACCGCGGACCCGCGCCTCGGCATCATCAGCTTCCGCATCGCGGACCCGGAGACCGGTGTGACCCAGCGCCGGCACGTGCCGAGGCTGCGCGCCGCCGACCCGATGCGCTCCTCGCGGGTGACCACCTTCCTCGGCGGGGCCAACGCCGTCCGCACCAAGGTCTTCGCCGAAGTCGGCGGTCTGCCGGACGAGTTCTTCTACGCGCACGAGGAGACGGACCTCGCCTGGCGGGCGCTCGACGCCGACTGGATGATCGACTACCGTTCCGACATGGTGCTGTTGCACCCCACCACCGCACCCTCCCGTCACGCCTCGTACCACTTCAACGTGGCCCGCAACCGAGTGTGGCTGGCACGCCGCAATCTGCCCGCGCCCCTGGTGCCGGTGTATCTCGGCGTGTGGCTGCTGCTCACCCTGGCCCGGCGGCCCTCGCTCCCCGCGCTGAAGGCGTGGTTCGGCGGATTCCGCGAAGGCTGGACGACCCCCTGCGGACCGCGCCGGCCCATGAGGTGGCGTACGGTGTGGCGGCTGACCCGGCTGGGTCGCCCCCCGGTCGTCTGACATCGTGGTACCCGACGTGCCGCGCATCTTGCACACGAAAGTTTCGACTTGTGAGTGACACACAGCAGGGCGGGGCGGTCGCGACGAGCGCGCCTCCGTCCGTCGACGAGGGCCTGTCATCGGCCGCGCTGGCCGCCAAGTACGGCCTCTCGGTCAGTGGCGCCCGGCCCGGACTCCTCGAGTACGTCCGGGACCTGTGGAGCCGCCGCCACTTCATCCTGGCCTTCTCCTCGGCCAAGCTGACCGCCCAGTACAGCCAGGCGAAGCTGGGCCAGGTGTGGCAGGTGGCGACCCCGCTGCTGAACGCCCTGGTCTACTACCTGATCTTCGGGCTGATCCTGGGCGCGGGCAAGGGACTGTCCAAGGACGTCTACATCCCGTTCCTGGTCACCGGCATCTTCGTGTTCACCTTCACCCAGAACTCCGTGATGGCGGGCGTCCGGGCGATCTCCGGAAACCTGGGCCTGGTCCGCGCCCTGCACTTCCCGCGCGCCACGCTGCCCATCTCGTTCTCGCTCCAGCAGCTCCAGCAGCTGCTGTTCTCGATGATCGTGCTGGTGGCGGTCGCGATCTCCTTCGGCAGCTACCCCTCGCTCCGCTGGGTGCTGCTGGTCCCCGCGCTGCTCCTGCAGTTCGTGTTCAACATCGGCCTGGCCATGATCATGGCGAGGATGGGCGCCAAGACGCCCGACCTCGCCCAGCTGATGCCCTTCGTCATGCGGACCTGGATGTACGCCTCGGGCGTGATGTTCTCGATCCCCGCGATGCTGGCCGACAAGCCCGCGTGGATCGCCGACGTCCTCATGTACAACCCGGCGGCCGTCTAC
Organism: Streptomyces sp. NPDC037273; assembly: GCF_055603625.1. Lineage (NCBI taxonomy): Bacteria > Bacillati > Actinomycetota > Actinomycetes > Kitasatosporales > Streptomycetaceae > Streptomyces > Streptomyces sp. NPDC037273. The sequence goes on along the minus strand of NZ_JBVJVO010000002.1, from coordinate 576,244 downwards.
ATGGACCTCATCCGCTACTCCCTGATCGAGGGCTACGGCTCCGAGAACCTGCCGTCGCACGTCTGGATGACCGCCCTGGGCTGGGCCCTGGTCTTCGGCATCGGCGGCTTCGTCTACTTCTGGAAGGCCGAGGAGAGGTACGGCCGTGGCTGAACCGAACGACTCCCACGTACCCACCGTCATCTGCGACGAGGTCCACATCGTCTACCGGGTCAACGCGGGCGGCGGCGGCAAGGGCAGCGCCACCGCGGCGCTCAGCCGGATCGTCGGCCGCGGCAAGGCCGAGGTCAGCCGGGGCGTCCGCAAGGTCCACGCGGTCCGCGGCGTCAGCTTCACCGCCTACCGCGGCGAGGCCATCGGCCTCATCGGCTCCAACGGCTCCGGCAAGTCCACGCTGCTGCGCGCCATCGCCGGCCTGCTCCCCACCGAGAGCGGCAAGGTCTTCACCGACGGCCAGCCCTCGCTCCTGGGCGTCAACGCGGCCCTGATGAACGACCTCACCGGCGAGCGCAACGTGATCCTGGGCGGCCTCGCCATGGGCATGAGCCGCGAGGAGGTGCGCGACCGCTACCAGGGCATCGTCGACTTCTCCGGCATCAACGAGAAGGGCGACTTCATCAGCCTGCCCATGCGCACGTACTCCTCCGGCATGGGCGCCCGGCTCCGCTTCGCCATCGCGGCCGCCAAGAACCACGACGTCCTCCTCATCGACGAGGCGCTGGCGACCGGTGACCGCAAGTTCCAGATCCGCTCCGAGGAGCGCATCAGGGAGCTCCGCAAGGAGGCCGGCACGGTCTTCCTGGTCAGCCACAGCAACAAGTCCATCCGGGACACCTGCGACCGGGTGCTCTGGCTGGAGAAGGGGCAGCTCCTGATGGACGGCCCCACGGACGAGGTCCTCAAGGCGTACGAGCGGGAGACCGCCCGCTGACCCCGCCGAGCTCGCGCGGAGCCCCTGCCGGACCATCCGGTAGGGGTTCTTCCGTTTTCCGCGCGTCGCGCCCCCGCCGGAATGTTCATGCGGTCAACATCGGGCAGGATGAGGTCATGTCAGCGATCTCGGGAGGCAAGACCTACCACCACGGCGACCTGCGCAACGCGCTGATCTGCGCGGCCGTCGACCTCGCCACCGAGGGCGGTCCCGAACGGGTCGTCCTGCGCGAGGCGGCCCGGCGGGTCGGCGTCTCGCCCACCGCCGCCTACCGGCACTTCGACGGACGCGGCGAGTTGCTCCGTACCGTCAAGATCCACTCGCAGCGGGCGCTCGCCGACTCCATGGAGCGGGCCGCCGCCCGCGAGCCCGGCGCCGACGACCCGGCCCTGGCGGCCGAACGCCGGCTGGCCGCGCTCTGCCGGGGGTACGTCGGCTTCGCCGTGGAGCAGCCGGGCCTGTACCGGGCCGCGTTCTGCGTGGTCCGCCAGGCCGGCGCGGACGAGCCGTTGCCGGAGCGCAGAGCCCCCGAGCCCGAGATCCGCGCGTTCACCCTGTTCGGAGAGGCCCTCGACGCGCTCGCCAGGGCCGCAACCCCGCGCGGGGACGTCCGGCCGGCCGCCGGCGCCGCCGCGTGGTCGGCCGTGCACGGACTGTCACTTCTGCTGCTCGACGGCCCGCTTCGCCGCCTCCCCGTCCAGCGCAGGAACGCCGTCGTCGAGACCACCCTCGCCATGGTGGTCTCCGGCGCGCGCGTCCCCTGATCCCCGTACGACCCCGAACTTCCTTGTGGGGCAACGGGGTTGACATCCCGTACGGGCGAAGGCCCGGGTGTCCGCCACCCCGGAATGGCGACGGTCGTCGTACAACGTAAGCTGGACCGGTCTGATTCGCGGCAAGTAGGGCCATTCCCCACCGCCATCGGGCCTCCGGGCGGCGGCTCTACGGGCAGGGGTCGGCGGCGTGTCCGAAATAGGATGGATTGGATCGGCAGTGTAGAACGGGAGACGTGACGGCCATGACGCAGAATCTCCAGCTCCACGAGGGTGTCGCCGTCCCTCCGTCGGGCAGTGACCTGTGACGGACACCCGGCAGGCGCGCCCCGACGCCTCCTCGCGCGCCACACTCGGCAAGGCCGCGGACGAGAACTTCCCCGTGGCCCCCTTCTTCCTGCCCCGCGCCTGGCGCGACGACCTCATGGCCGTGTACGGCTTCGCCCGCCTGGTCGACGACATCGGCGACGGCGACCTCGCCCCCGGCGGCGCCGACGCCCGGCACCTCGGCGTCGCCCCCGAGCGGGCCGACGACCGGCTCGCCGTCCTCGACGCCTTCGAGGCCGACCTCCACCGCGTCTTCGACGGCACCCCCCGCCATCCGCTGCTGCGCGCGCTCCAGCCGACCGTACGGCGCCGCCGGCTCGCCCCCGAGCCCTTCCTCGGGCTGATCGAGGCCAACCGCCAGGACCAGCTGGTCCGCCGCTACGAGACGTACGACGACCTCCTCGCGTACTGCGAACTCTCGGCCAACACCGTGGGCCGGCTCGTGCTCGCCCTCACCGGCACCGAGACGCCCGAGCGGATCCGCCGCTCCGACGAGATCTGCACCGCCCTCCAGATCGTCGAGCACCTCCAGGACGTCGCCGAGGACCTCGGCCGCGACCGGATCTACCTGCCCGCCGAGGACCTCAAGCGTTTCCACGTCACCGAGGACGACCTCGCGCGGCCCACCGCCGGAGCCTCCGTGCGCGCCCTGATCGCCTTCGAGGCCGAGCGGGCCCGCGCGCTGCTCCACGCGGGCATCCCGCTCGTCGGCAGCGTCGACGGCCGGCTCCGCCTGCTCCTCGCCGGCTTCACCGCCGGCGGACTCGCGGCGCTCGACGCGATCACCGACGCCGGATACGACGTACTCGCCGGCCCACCGAAGGCCGGCAAGCCGAGCCTGATGCGCCAGGCGGGAGCGGTTCTGCTCCGGGCGCGGAAAGAGGGGTGAACGCGACCGTGGAGGCACAGCCCCAGCCGTCCGCACCGGTCCAGGCCGCCTACAGCTACTGCGAGGCGGTCACCGGGCAGCAGGCCCGTAACTTCGCCTACGGGATCCGGCTGCTGCCGGCCGAGAAGCGCCAGGCGATGTCCGCCCTGTACGCCTTCTCCCGGCGCGTCGACGACATCGGCGACGGCACCCTCGCGCCCGAGGCCAAGCGGGAACGGCTCGAAGCCACCCGGGTCCTGCTCGACCGGGTGCGCGCCGGAGAGGTCGACGACGACGACACCGACCCGGTCGCCGTCGCCCTCGCCGACACCGCCCGCCGCTTCCCGGTCCCGCTCGGCGCCCTCGACGAACTCATCGACGGCGTCCTCATGGACGTGCGCGGCGCCACCTACGAGACCTGGGACGACCTCAAGGTCTACTGCCGGTGCGTCGCGGGCGCCATCGGCCGGATCTCCCTCGGCGTCTTCGGCACCCAGCCCGGCGCCCAGGGCGCCGACCGGGCCCCCGAGTACGCCGACACCCTCGGCCTCGCCCTCCAACTCACCAACATCCTCAGGGACGTACGCGAGGACGCCGGGAACGGGCGCACCTACCTGCCCGCCGACGACCTCGCCAAGTTCGGCTGCGGGGACGGCTTCCACAGCGAGAAGATGCCCGAGGGCGCCGACTTCGCCGGGCTCGTGCACTTCGAAGTACGCCGCGCCCGCGCCCTGTTCGCCGAGGGCTACCGGCTGCTCCCGATGCTCGACCGGCGCAGCGGCGCCTGCGTCGCCGCCATGGCCGGCATCTACCGGCGCCTCCTCGACCGGATCGAACGCGACCCCGAGGCCGTGCTGCGCGGCCGGGTCTCGCTGCCGGGCCGCGAGAAGGCGTACGTCGCGGTCCGCGGCCTCTCCGGGCTCGACACCCGCCACATCGCCCGGCGCACCGTCAGGAGGCGTGCCTGATGCGACCGTACGCCGGCGCCCGCCGGGCAACCCCGGACGCCGTTCCCGCGTCCCTGCCGGGGGCGGTCGCGTCCGCGACCGCCGCTCTCCCCACGACCCGGCCCGAGCCGACCGCGCCCGTGACGACCCGAAGGGAGGCCGCGTGAGCACCGACGGAACCGAGTGGAACGCACGGCCGGACACCGACGCGCCGGGCACGGAGACGGGACCGGCCACCCGGACCGGGAGCCCCGCCACCGGCGGCGGCGGCACCGGCGGCGACCGGCGGCGACACGCCGTCGTGATCGGCGGAGGGCTCGCCGGGATCACCGCCGCGCTCCAGCTCGCCGACGCGGGCGTCCGCGTCACCCTGCTCGAAGGCCGGCCCCGGCTCGGCGGCCTCGCCTTCTCCTTCCGCAGGGGCGAGCTCACCGTCGACAACGGCCAGCACGTCTACCTGCGCTGCTGCACGGCCTACCGCTGGTTCCTCGACCGGATCGACGGCGCCCGCCTCGCCCCGCTCCAGGACCGGCTCGACGTGCCCGTCCTCGACGTCGGCCGCCCCGCCGGCCCCCGGCTCGGCCGGATCCGCCGGGACAGCCTGCCCGTGCCGCTGCACCTCGCGCGCAGCCTCGCCACCTACCCGCACCTCTCGCTCGCCGAGCGGGCCTCCGTCGGGCGGGCCGCGCTCGCCCTGAAGAAGCTCGACCCGGCCGACCCGGCGCTGGACGGCATCGACTTCGCCACCTGGCTCGGCCGGCACGGACAGTCCCCGCGGGCCATCGAGGCCCTGTGGGACCTCGTCGGCATCCCCACCCTCAACGCGCCCGCCCCGCAGGCCTCCATGGGGCTCGCGGCGATGGTCTTCAAGACCGGACTGCTCTCCGAGCCCGGCGCCGCCGACATCGGCTGGGCCCACGTCCCGCTCGGCGAACTCCACGACACCCGGGCCGCGAAGGAACTCGACGCCCTCGGTGTCCGCACCGCGCTGCGCACCAAGGCCGAGCGGATCTCCCGCACCGACGACGGCCGTTGGGCCGTCGACGTACCCGGCGAGACCCTCACGGCGGACGCCGTCGTCCTCGCGGTACCGCAGCAGGAGACCCACGGACTGCTCCCCGAGGGCGCGCTCGACGACCCCGACCGGCTCCTCGACATCGCCACCGCGCCCATCCTCAACCTGCACGTGGTCTACGACCGCAAGGTGCTCAAGCGGCCCTTCTTCACCACCCTCGGCTCCCCGGTGCAGTGGGTCTTCGACCGCACCGACTCCTCCGGACTGAAGGGCGGCGGCCAGTACCTGGCCATCTCCCAGTCCGCCGCGCAGGACGAGATCGACGAGCCCGTCGCCGCCCTGCGCGAGAAGTACCTCCCCGAGCTGGAACGGCTGCTGCCCGCCGCGCGCGGCGCCGGCATCCGCGACTTCTTCGTCACCAGGGAGCGGACGGCCACGTTCGCCCCCACCCCGGGCGTCGGCCGGCTCCGTCCCGGCGCCCGCACCAGGGCGCCCGGCCTGTACCTGGCCGGGGCCTGGACCGCCACCGGCTGGCCCGCGACCATGGAGGGTGCCGTCCGCAGCGGGTTCAGCGCCGCGGGCGCCGCGCTCTCCGCCTTCGGCCGCCGCCACGACCATCCGCTACAGGAGGCGGCATGAGTGTGAGTACCGGAACAAGAGGAGAGACCGTGCCGACTGTGCCGCCGGGTAATCCGGCCGTCGACACCGCGGACGTGTCCGCACTGCTGGAGCGGGGGCGGACCCTGTCCACCCCCGTACTGCGGGCGGCCGTCGACCGCCTCGCCGCGCCCATGGACACCGTGGCCGCCTACCACTTCGGCTGGATCGACGCCCACGGCAACCCCGCCGACGGCGACGGCGGCAAGGCCGTCCGGCCCGCGCTCGCCCTGCTGTCGGCCGAGGCCGCGGGCGCCGCGCCCGAGGTCGGGATCCCCGGCGCCGTCGCCGTGGAGCTCGTCCACAACTTCTCGCTGCTCCACGACGACCTGATGGACGGCGACGAGCAGCGCCGCCACCGCGACACCGTGTGGAAGGTGCACGGCCCCGCGCAGGCCATCCTCGTCGGCGACGCGCTCTTCGCCCTCGCCAACGAGGTCCTGCTCGAACTCGGCACCGTCGAGGCCGGCCGGGCCACCCGAAGGCTCACCACGGCCAGCCGCAAGCTCATCGACGGCCAGGCCCAGGACATCTCCTACGAGCACCGCGAGCGGGTCACCGTCGAGGAGTGCCTGGAGATGGAGGGCAACAAGACGGGCGCCCTGCTCGCCTGCGCCGTCTCCATCGGCGCCGTCCTCGGCGGCGCCGACGACCGCACCGCCGACAAGCTGGAGGAGTACGGCTACCACCTCGGCCTCGCCTTCCAGGCCGTCGACGACCTGCTCGGCATCTGGGGCGACCCGGAGGCCACCGGCAAGCAGACCTGGAGCGACCTGCGCCAGCGCAAGAAGTCCCTGCCGGTCGTCGCCGCGCTCGCCGCCGGCGGCGAGGCCTCGGAGCGGCTCGGCGAACTGCTCGCCGCCGACGCCAAGTCCAACGACTTCGACAGCTTCTCCGAGGAGGAGTTCGCCTTCCGGGCGGCCCTCATCGAGGAGGCCGGAGGACGCGAGTGGACCTCCCAGGAGGCCCGGCGCCAGCACGCCATCGCGATCGAGGCCCTGCACGAGGTGGACATGCCCGCCCGGGTGCGGGCGCAGCTCACCGCACTGGCCGACTTCGTGGTCGTACGGAAGAGATGATCACCATCACCCTGATATGAGTTCGCGGTCGCCGGCCGGTGCCTTCCGGCGCCGGCCGACGGCAGACCCGTAGAAGCAGAAGAATCCGACTGCGCAAAGGGGAAGCCATGACAGCGACGACCGACGGAAACGCCGGGGCCGTGGGCCCCGGGGCAGCCGCGGCCAGCACCACGCACCACACCGACGCCCCGGCGCCGGAGCTCGACGAGACCGCCGCGCGGGCCGCGGAACGGGCCGTCGAGCACCTGCTCGCCCGCCAGGACCCGGCGGGCTGGTGGAAGGGTGACCTGGAGACCAACGTCACCATGGACGCCGAGGACCTCCTGCTCCGCCAGTTCCTCGGCATCCTCGACGCCGACACCACCGCCGCCGCCGCCCTCCACATCCGGCGCGAACAGCGCGAGGACGGCGCCTGGGCGACCTTCTACGGCGGCCCCGGCGAGCTCTCCGCCACCGTCGAGGCCTATGTCGCCCTGCGCCTCGCCGGAGACCCGCCCGAGGCCCCGCACATGGCCAGGGCCGCCGCCTGGGTCCGCGCCCGCGGCGGGATCGCCGCCGCCCGGGTCTTCACCCGGATCTGGCTGGCCCTCTTCGGCTGGTGGCGCTGGGAAGACCTGCCCGAACTGCCCCCCGAGCTGCTGTTCCTGCCGAAGTGGTTCCCGCTGAACATCTACGACTTCGGCTGCTGGGCCCGGCAGACGATCGTGCCGCTCACCGTCGTCTCCGCGAAGCGCCCGGTCCGCCCCGCGCCCTTCCCGCTGGACGAGCTGCACACCGACCCGGCCCGGCCCAACCCGCCGCGGCCCCTCGCCCCCGCGACCGGCTGGGACGGCCTCTTCCAGCGCCTCGACAAGGCCCTGCACGCCTACCACCGGGTGGCACCGCGCGCCCTGCGCGGGACCGCCATGAACGTCGCCGCCCGCTGGATCGTCGAGCGCCAGGAGAACGACGGCTGCTGGGGCGGCATCCAGCCCCCCGCCGTCTACTCGATCATCGCCCTCCACCTCCTCGGCTACGACCTCGACCACCCCGTCATGCGGGCCGGGCTCGAGTCCCTCGACCGGTTCGCCGTCCGCCGCGAGGACGGCTCGCGCATGATCGAGGCCTGCCAGTCGCCCGTCTGGGACACCTGCCTCGCCACCATCGCGCTCGCCGACGCGGGGCTCCGCCCCGACCACCCGGCTCTCGTGAAGGCCGTCGACTGGATGCTCGACGAGGAGATCACCAAGACGGGGGACTGGGCCGTGCGCCGGCCCGGACTGCCGCCGGGCGGCTGGGCGTTCGAGTTCCACAACGACAACTACCCGGACATCGACGACACCGCCGAAGTCCTGCTCGCCCTGCGCCGGGTCGACCACCCCGACCCCGCGCGCGTCGAGGCGGCCATCGCCCGGGGCGCCCGCTGGACCATCGGCATGCAGTCCAGGGACGGCGGCTGGGGCGCCTTCGACGCCGACAACACCAGCCCGTTCCCCAACAAGCTGCCGTTCTGCGACTTCGGCGAGGTCATCGACCCGCCCTCCGCCGACGTCACCGCCCACGTCGTCGAGATGCTCGCCTACGAGGGCATGGCCCAACACCCCCGCGCCCGCCGGGGAATCGAGTGGCTGCTCGCCGAACAGGAGCCGCACGGCGCCTGGTTCGGCCGCTGGGGCGTCAACCACGTGTACGGGACGGGCTCGGTGCTCCCCGCGCTCACCGCCGCCGGGCTGCCCGTCTCCCACCCGGCGATCCGCCGCGCCGTCGGCTGGCTCGGAGCCGTACAGAACGAGGACGGCGGCTGGGGCGAGGACCTCCGCTCGTACGCGGACCCGTCGACCGCCGGCCGGGGCGCCTCCACCGCCTCGCAGACCGCCTGGGCGCTGATCGCGCTGCTGGCCGCCGGAGAGCGGGAGTCCGAGCCGGTACGGCGGGGCGTCGCCTGGCTCGCCGCGACCCAGCGCGAGGACGGCTCCTGGGACGAGCCGTACTTCACCGGCACCGGTTTCCCCTGGGACTTCTCCATCAACTACCACCTCTACCGGCAGGTCTTCCCGCTCACCGCGCTCGGCCGGTACGTGCACGGGGAGCCCACGCTCCGCAAGGACCGCTGATGGGCCGCCCACCGGGCCCCGGGGCCGGCCCGCCGCTGCTGATCGCCTGCGCGCTCGGCATCGAGCAGTTCGCCCTGCGCAGCGGGGACCGGGGCGGCGCACCCGAACGGGTCACCGTGCTGCGCACCGGCATGGGTCCTGACCGGGCCCGCCGGGCCGTCGCCCGGACCCTCGGCGAGGAGCGGTGGCGGGACGCCGCCGTCATCGCCTCCGGCTTCTGCGCCGGACTGGCCCCCGGCATGCACCCCGGGGACCTGGTCGTCGCCGACGAGACCCGGGGGCCCGACGGCACCACCCTCTGCACCGGCACCGACCTCCTGGTGAAGGCCCTCGCCAAGGCCGTGCCGGGCCGGGCCGTGCACACCGGCCCGCTGACCGGCTCCGACCACATCGTCCGCGGCCCCGAGCGGACCGCGCTGCGGGCGGACGGCGCGATCGCCGTCGACATGGAGTCCGCCGCCACCCTGCGTACCGCCCGGGCCGCCGGAGCGTTCGGGGACGGCCCCGACGCCCGCCCGGTTGCGGCCGTCCGGGTGGTCGTGGACGCTCCGGAACATGAACTGGTCCGGATCGGCACGGTACGCGGGGGAATATCAGCCTTCCGTGTCCTTCGTGCCGTCCTTCCCGCGTTCTTCGAATGGCACCGTTCTTTGCTGCTCCCCAGGAGGTGAACGAGTTATGGCCATGCCGCTCCGTCAGTCCATCCGGGTCGGGACCTACCTCTTCGAACAGAAGCTCCGCAAGCGGGAGAAGTTCCCGCTGATCGTCGAGCTGGAGCCGCTCTACGCCTGCAACCTCGCGTGCGAGGGCTGCGGAAAGATCCAGCACCCGGCCGGAGTCCTCAAGCAGCGCATGCCGGTCGCGCAGGCGGTCGGCGCGGTCCTGGAGTCCGGCGCGCCCATGGTGTCCATCGCCGGCGGCGAGCCGCTGATGCACCCCCAGATCCACGAGATCGTGCGCCAGCTGGTGGCGAGGAGGAAGTACGTCTTCCTCTGCACCAACGCGATGCTGCTCCGTAAGAAGCTGGAGAAGTTCACGCCCTCCCCGTATTTCGCCTTCGCCGTGCACATCGACGGCCTGCGCGAACGGCACGACGAATCCGTCGCCAAGGAGGGCGTGTTCGACGAGGCGGTGGCGGCGATCAAGGAGGCCAAGCGGCGCGGCTTCCGGGTCACCACCAATTCGACCTTCTTCAACACCGACACCCCGCAGACGATCATCGAGGTGCTCAATTTCCTCAACGACGACCTGCAGGTCGACGAAATGATGATCTCGCCCGCCTACGCCTACGAGAAGGCCCCCGACCAGGAGCACTTCCTCGGCGTCGAACAGACCAGGGAACTCTTCAAGAAGGCCTTCGCCGGCGGAAACCGGCGCCGCTGGCGGCTCAACCACTCGCCGCTCTTCCTGGACTTCCTGGAAGGAAAGGCGGACTTCCCCTGCACCGCCTGGGCCATTCCCAACTACTCCCTCTTCGGCTGGCAGCGCCCCTGCTACCTGATGAGCGACGGCTACGTCCCCACGTACCGCGAACTCGTCGAGGAGACCGACTGGGACAAGTACGGCCGCGGCAAGGACCCGCGCTGCGCCAACTGCATGGCGCACTGCGGCTACGAGCCCACCGCCGTCCTCGCCACCATGGGCTCCCTCAAGGAGTCCCTGCGCGCGGTGAGGGAGACCGTCTCCGGGAACAGCAAGTCATGACCGGCGGGTTCGACCTGCGGGCGCTGCTCTCCGAGCGCGGCGGCGAGCGGTACGAGCTGCACGCCAAGTACCTCAACCACCAGCTGCCGCGCATGCTCCACACCATCGGCTTCGACAAGGTGTACGAGCGGGCCGAGGGCGCCCACTTCTGGGACGCCGACGGCGTCGACCACCTCGACATGCTCGCCGGCTTCGGCGTGATGGGCCTCGGACGGCACCACCCCGTCGTCCGCAAGGCCCTCCACGACGTCCTGGACGCCCAGCTCGCCGACCTCACCCGCTTCGACTGCCAGCCGCTGCCCGGACTGCTCGCCGAGCGGCTGCTGGCGCACAGCCCGCACCTCGACCGGGTCTTCTTCGGCAACAGCGGCACGGAGGCCGTGGAGACCGCCCTGAAGTTCGCCCGGTACGCCACCGGGCGGCCCAGGGTCCTCTACTGCACCCACGCCTTCCACGGGCTCACCACCGGCTCCCTCTCCGTCAACGGCGAGCGGGGCTTCCGCGAGGGCTTCGAACCGCTCCTGCCGGACACCGCGATCGCCCTCGGCGACCTCGACGCCCTGGAGCGGGAGCTGCGCCGGGGCGACGTGGCCGCCTTCGTCGTCGAGCCCATCCAGGGCAAGGGCGTCCACGAGGCCCCGCCCGGCTTCCTGCGGTCCGCCCAGGAGCTGCTGCACCGGCACGGCGCCCTGCTCATCGCCGACGAGGTGCAGACCGGCCTCGGCAGGACCGGCGACTTCTACGCCTACCAGCACGAGGAGGGCGTCGAGCCCGACCTGGTCTGCGTCGCCAAGGCGCTCTCCGGCGGCTACGTCCCGGTCGGCGCCACCCTCGGCAAGGACTGGATCTTCAAGAAGGTGTACTCGTCGATGGACCGCGTCCTGGTCCACTCGGCGAGCTTCGGGTCGAACGCCCAGGCGATGGCGGCCGGGCTCGCCGTCCTGTCCGTCATGGAGGACGAGGGCACGGTCGCCCACGCCCGCCGGATCGGCGAGCTGCTCTCCGGCCGCCTCAAGGAGCTGGTGCCCCGCTACGAGCTGCTGCACGAGATCCGCGGGCGCGGCCTGATGATCGGCATCGAGTTCGGCCGGCCGTCCTCGCTGGGCCTGCGCGGCCGCTGGACGATGCTCCAGGCGGCCCGGAAGGGCCTCTTCGCCCAGATGGTGGTCGTGCCGCTGCTCCAGCGGCACCGGATCCTCACGCAGGTCTCCGGCGACCACCTGGAGGTGATCAAGCTGATCCCGCCGCTGATCATCGACGAAGCCGATGTGGACCGGTTCGTCACCGCCTTCACGGCGGTCATGGACGAGGCGCACGGCGGCGGCGGGCTGATGTGGGACTTCGGGAAGACACTGGTCAAGCAGGCGGTCGCGCAGCGCTGACCGGATCTCGACGCCACTTTTGCCTCTGAGGCAAGAAACTTGCCTCAGAGGCACGATCCTGGCGGAATGGACGCATGGACCACGTCCCCGGGGAAGCCTCCCCGGACCCCGCCACCTCCGGCGTCGTGCCCGACGTCGCCCCTCAGCTGCGGGCCCTGCGCCGCCGCCGGGGGCTCACCCTGGAGGCCGCCGCCCAGCGGGCCGGCCTCTCGCCCGCCCACCTCTCGCGCCTGGAGACCGGGAACCGGCAGCCCTCGCTGCCGATGCTGCTCGCCCTGGCACGTATCTACGGTACGACGGTCGCCGAGCTCCTCGGCGAGGCCCCGCCCGAGCGGGACCCGGTCGTCCGGGCCGACCGCTCCGAACCCGTCGAGGCCGGCGGCTGGACCTACCGCCAGGCCGGCGGCGCCGGGCGCGCCCTCCAGTGCCTGCGCGTCCACGTGCCGTACGCCACCAAGGCCGACATCGTGCGGGTCCACCCCGGCGAGGAGTGGATCCACGTCCTGGAGGGCCGGGTGCGGCTCGCCCTCGGAGAGGCCGTGCACGTCCTCGATCCCGGGGACAGCGCGCACTTCGACTCGCTGACCCCGCACCGGATCGGCGCCGCCACCACCGGCGGCGCGGAGCTGCTCTTCGTCCACACCCTGATGCAGAGTCCCGCGGCCGAGCTGTGTCTCGGCGACGGAACCCCGCATCTGCGCTGATCCTGCGTGACCCTTCCTGAGGAAAGGACCGACATGTCCGAGAAGTCCGTACCGGTCACCGGCGAGGAGCGCGGAGAGGGCAAGTTCCCCAAGGGCCTCGTGCTCCGCCTCTTCGCCTACCTGATCGCGGGCCACCTCTTCGCCGGATTCCTCTACCTGCTCTTCATGCTGGGCGGGCAGAACCAGTAGGCCCCGGGCTCAGACCTCCGTGAGCAGGCGCTCCCGCAGCCGCTCGCGGGTCTCGGGGGCCAGCTTCAGGCCCTCCGCGAGGTAGGCGTCCACGCTGCCCCAGGTCGCCTCGATCGTCTCGAAGGCGGCCCGCAGGTACTCCACCCGCGCGTCGAAGAGCGGGCTCAGCAGCTCCATCACCTCGGGCGACATCGCGTCGGGGGAGGTGGAGCTGCGGCGCACCTTGTAGCGGCGGTGCGGGTCGTTCGACTTCACGTAGTCCGCCTCGATCGCCTCCCGCTCCACGCCGACGGCGAGCAGCGTGATCGCGATGGAGAGGCCCGCGCGGTCCTTGCCGGCCGCGCAGTGCATCAGGGCGGGGACGCTCTCCTCCGCCATGGAGTGCAGGATCCGGCTGTGCTCCGTGGTGCGCTCGACGATCATGCGCCGGTACGAATCGGACATCCGGTCGGCGGCCTTGCCCTCGCCGAGGATCTCCCGCAGCTGGGAGATCTCGCCGTCACGCACCAGCTTCCAGAACTCCTTGCCGTCGGCCGGGTCGTTGAGCGGTATGTTCACGTTCCGTACGCCGGGCAGCTCGACGTCCGCGCCCTCGACCTTCCGGTCCGCCTCGTTGCGGAAGTCGAAGACCGTGTGCAGGCCCAGCGTGGCCAGGAAGGCGGCGTCGCTCTCGGTCGCGTGGGCGAGGTGACCGCTGCGGAAGAGCCGGCCGGCGCGGACGGCGCGGCCGTCCGTCGTCGGCAGGCCCCCCACGTCCCGGAAGTTGCGGACCTCGGCCAGCTCGGGTTCGTTCGCTTCGATGGGCGGCACCTGCGGCAGCTGCTGCGTCACGGCTGCTCCTGTTCTGTTGATCGGTTCCTGTGCCAATCATCTCGGGTAGGGGGCCCCGCACGCACCTCCTCGCACAGGAATGGGTGATCTGTCCGTATTGAGACGTTCGGCATAACCCGCCCCGGTTGAAGGGGAGATGGCAAGCGGCGCGTGAGCAGCGTCATAAACGTGACGGACCGTGCCTGATCGTCTTTTCCAAATACCCTCCGGGAAAAGGAGACCGAGGGACCGTCATCAACGGAGGGTGACCGGAATTCCGCCCTGATATCGCCCCGTCAGGGAGTCCGGAAAATCCGTGGCTTGTTTACGCCGACCCCCCTCGTCTAGCGTCGCGATCAATCCGGACGGACCGCCGAATCCTGCCACCGCCCGGAATCCGCACTCATCCCATGCGTGGCAGGAGCGGGGGACCCAGGAAGTACGCCGGTCCCGCGATGCAGGACGGCTCGGGGTGAAGTCGCGTGAGAACGCGGCCGGGCATCTCCAGTCCGAACCCGACAGCTCACCTCGCAGGCGCCGGAGAGGAATTCGCCATGCCCGCGAAGGGTAAGCACCGCCGTCCCAGGATCAACCCCATCACGCGTGGATTCGTCGTCGCCGGCACCGGTGGCGCCGTCGTCGCCCTCCCGCTCCTGGGCGCGACCGGGGCCCACGCCGCCGAGCAGTCCGCTCCGGCCGCCGTCCCGGGCCAGGCCGTCACCGCCGCCGCCCAGGTGAAGGCCCCCGCCGCCGTCCAGGCCGCGCCCGCCGCCGCCAAGGCCGCCCCGAAGACGTACTCCGTCGTCCCCGGCGACTACCTGTCGAAGATCGCCGCCGACCACCACCTCGCCGGCGGCTGGCAGAAGCTGTACGCCGACAACCGCCAGGTCGTCGGCGAGAACCCCTCGCTGATCCTGCCCGGCATGAAGCTCACCCTCGGCGCCAAGAGCTCCGCGCCCGCCGCCCCGAAGAGCACCGCGCCCAAGGCCGCCGCGCCGAAGAGCACGAAGAGCTCCGCGAAGCAGGACTCCGGCAAGAACGGCGACACCTCCCGCGCCTCCCGCGGCAGCGAGCGCTCCTCCGCCCCGGCCGCCGCCACCACGGAAACCTCGGCCTCGCAGTCCTCGCAGTCCTCGGGCTCCACCTCCTCCTCCGGCTGGGTCGCTCCCGTCGCCGGCGGCGGCTTCTCCACCCCGTACCGCGCCTCCGGCTCCATGTGGTCCTCCGGCTACCACACCGGTGTCGACTTCATCGCCTCCTCCGGCACCACCGTCCGCGCCGTCGGCGCCGGCACGGTCGTCTCCGCCGGCTGGAGCGGCGCCTACGGCAACGAGGTCGTCATCCAGCACGCGGACGGCAACTACTCGCAGTACGCGCACCTCTCCTCCCTCTCCGTCTCGGCCGGCCAGAGCGTCAGCGGCGGCCAGCAGATCGGCCTCTCCGGCTCGACCGGCAACTCCACCGGCCCGCACCTGCACTTCGAGATCCGCACCTCGCCGAACTACGGCTCCGACATCGACCCGCTGGGCTACCTCCGCCAGCACGGCGTCTCCGTCTGACCCGGGCACCCGCTCGGCGGACAGCCTCCGACGGCCCGGCACACCTGTGCCGGGCCGTCGGCGTATTCCGGCTTGGGAGAATCTTTATCGGTGGCATATGTCACCCGCCGTCAACCCCTCCTTACGGTCGCGTAGGTCACATCCGAAAGGGAAGGATGTGCTCCCGTGGCAGACGATTCGAGATCAACAGACAAGAACGCATTCGGGTCGTACGCGGCGATCGGTGACAGCTTCACCGAGGGCGTCGGAGACCCCGGGCCCGACGGGATGTACGTCGGCTGGGCGGACCGCTTCGCGGTGCTGCTCGCCGACCAGCTGCCGGAGCACGACGCCTTCCGCTACGCCAACCTGGCCGTACGCGGGCGCCTTCTCGACCAGATCGTGGCGGAACAGGTCCCCCGGGCGCGCGAACTCGCCCCCGACCTGGTGACCTTCTGCGCCGGCGGCAACGACATCATCCGCCCCGGCACGGACCCCGACGACGTCGCCGAGCGCTTCGAGCGCGCGGTCGCCCAACTGGCCTCCGACGTCGGCACCGTCATGGTGACCACCGGCTTCGACACCCGCGACGTCATCCTCCTCAAGCACCTGCGCGGCAAGATCGCCACCTACAACGGACACGTCCGGGCCATCGCCGACCGCTACGGCTGCCCCGTCCTCGACCTCTGGTCGCTGAAGTCCGTCCAGGACCGCCGCGCCTGGGACGACGACCGGCTCCACCTCTCCCCGGACGGCCACACCCGCGTCGCCCTCCGCGCCGCCCAGGTCCTCGGCCTGCCCGTCCCCGCCGACCCGGACCAGCCCTGGCCCCCCGTCCCGCCGCGCGGCACCCTCGAAGTCCGCAAGGACGACATCCACTGGGCGAAGGAATACCTCGTCCCCTGGATCGGCCGCCGCCTCCGCGGCGAAAGCTCCGGCGACCACGTCGAAGCCAAACGCCCCGACCTCATGCCCCTCTAGCCCCCAAGCCGGCGGGAACCCGCTCCAGGACCCCGCCGGCGAACACGTCGTACAGCGGCAGCGTCTCCAGATGGACGTAGCCGATGTGGCAGTCGCAGACGGCGAGGGGGCACGCGCGGGGACGCAGGGCGGCACGGTACGAGCCGTCGTACAGGTTCCCCAGCTCGGCCCTGACGAAGTGGCAGCGCCGCACCGTCCCCTCGCCGTCCACCGAGATCACCGACTCGCCGGTGCGGCAGGGCAGCCCCGCCGAGCGGTGCGGATGCCGGCTGTAGGCGAAGAGCGGGTCGAGTTCCGTCCACCCGGCCGCCTCGTCGTCGGTGTACGTGTGCCCCTCGGCCGCGTTCACCCAGAGGTAGACGTGCGAAGGCAGTGCGGCCCTCAGCCGCCGGGCCTCCCCGGCGTGCTCGGGCAGCCCGACCACCCCCACGCTGTACCGGACGCCCCGGTCCGCGAGCTCCCGGCACTTGCCGAGGAAGCGCTCGTACGGCGTCTGCCCCGGGTGGTACGTGCACCAGAGCGCCACCTTCTCCGGATCCGCCTCCGCCAGCCACTCCGTCCGGCAGCTCAGGTTCGTCTGGATCGCCACCCGCTCGACGTGCGGAAGGCCCGAGAGGCCGACCAGCGCCCGCCGGTACCAGGAGCGCACGAGCCCCTCGCCCCACGGCGTGAACAGGATCCGCAGCCGGTCACCGGTCTGCCCGGCGGCCCAGCCGGTGAACCGTTCCAGCGCGGCCCGGTCCGCGCGCAGCTGCTCCCGGCTGTCCCGGCGCTTGGCGAAGGGGCAGTACGGGCAGTCGAAGTCGCAGGAGGCGAGCGGCCCCCGGTAGAGCACGGTGAGATCCACGACGACCGCCTACTTCGGCTCGTACGCGGCCATCGCGGCCCGCACGGCGGGGGAGAAGAGCTCGGGTCCGAGCCCGTCGGAGTACGCCAGACCCTCCGGCGACAGCCGCAGCAGCCCCGCCGGGGCGTCCGCGTCCAGCCAGCCGTACGCCTCGAACCGGGCCAGCTCCGGGCCGAAGTCGGCGAAGGGCGAGGAACCGAACCGCTCCTCGTACCCGGTGACCGGCATGCCCTCCGCCTGGAGCAGCGACTGGAGGAGGTGCCGGCGACGGGCCTCGGCTTCGGTCGTCGGGTAGCCGACCTGGGCCCGCGAGAAGTCCTCCGTCTCCGTGTACGTGTCGATGATCGAGCGGATCTCGCGCATGTCGACGGCGTAGTCGAAGGAGTAGTGCAGGGCGGAGGTGTACGAGCGGGCCCCGCAGCCCAGGCCGATCATGCCGTCCGTCTGGCAGGCGTAGTCGTCGGGGCCCGACGGGCCGGCGTCCGCGCGGCGGAACATCCGCATCGACACCTGCTCGTAGCCGTGGGCGAGGAGGTGGTCGCGGCCGTACCGGTAGAGGCTCAGCCGCTGCTCGTCCCAGGCCCGGTCGGCGGCAGCCGGGTCCTGGACGCGGCCGAGTCCGGTGAGCGGGCGCACGTACAGCGGATAGAGGTACAGCTCCTCCGGCCGCCAGGCCAGGGCCGCGTCCAGGGAGACCCGCCAGGACCGCTCGGTCTGCCCGTCGATCCCGTAGATCAGGTCGATGTTCAGGACGGGGACGCCGGTGTCCCGGATCCGGCCGAGCGCCGCCTCCACGTCGGCGCGGCGCTGCGGCCGCACGGCCGCCCGCGCCTCGGCCTCCACGAAGCTCTGCACGCCGATGCTCAGCCGGGTCGCGCCCCGCTCGGCGAGGACCGCGAGCCGGTCGGCGGTCGCCGTCGACGGCGAGGTCTCCACGGAGAGCGGCACGGCCCGCAGGTCCGCTCCCATCCGCTTCTCGGCGATGTCGCAGAGCCGCTCCAGCTCGGCGGCGGTGAGGAAGGTGGGCGTGCCGCCGCCGAAGGCGGCCGTGGCGAACCGCACCGGCTCGTGGTCCCCGAGCGCTTCCCGTACGGCCGTGGCCTGGCGGTCGAGCGCGTCCAGGTAGCGGGTCGTCAGCTCGTCGGGGGCACCGACCCGGGTGAAGAGGTTGCAGAAGCCGCAGCGGACCTCGCAGAACGGTATGTGCGCGTACAGCGAGAGCGCGTCCTTCGGTTCGCCGGCCCAGAGGCCGGCAAGACCGGGGCGCTCGGGGAGCGGGCGGTAGGCCGTCTTGTGCGGGTAGGCGTAGACGTAGCTCCGGTACGGGCGGGGGGTCTCGCTCATCACGCCGCCGCCCCGCTCTCCGGGCCGGGCAGGACGAACTGCGCGTACGGCACCGTCCACACGACCTCGTGGCCGAGCCGGTGGCCGGTGAAGCCGTCCTCCCCGTACGCCGTCCCGTGGTCGGAGCAGACGATCGCGAAGCACCGGCGGCGGCTGCTCATCGCGGCGAAGAGCCGGCCGATGTGCCGGTCGACGTACTCCAGGGCGGCCGCGTGCGTGGCGCGCGAGTCGCCCGCCTCGCGGGTCGCCCCGGGCAGGTGGAACCAGTTGGGCTGGTGGAGCGCGGACACGTTCACGAAGAGGAAGAGCCGGCGCTCGTCGGGGAGATCGGCGACGACCTCCTCGGCGCGGGCGACCTGGGACTCGAAGGAGGTCGGCGAGGCGACCCCGAAGGAGGGCTCCCAGTGGCTCTCCTGGAAGAGGCCGGGCAGCACGGTGCCGAGCGGGGGCTGCCGGTTGAAGAAGCCCACTCCGCCGACGCAGACCGTGCGGTAGCCCTCGGCGGCGAGCGCCGAGACGAAGTCCGGGGTGTCGTGCACGAAGGTGCCGTCGGCCGTCGTCTCGCTCCCGGCGAACCGGGCCGCGAAGAGCCTCGGGTGCGGGCCCTGGGCGGCCGGGGTCGGCAGGAAGCCGGCGAAGATCGCCTGGTGGGAGGCGTAGGTGAAGCTCCCGGGCGCGTGCCTGCGCTCCCAGCCGCCCTCGGGCAGATGGCGGGCCAGGTTCGGGAGGCGCCCCTCGGCCGCCAGCTCGACGGCCACGTCGTACCGCAGCGTGTCGAGGGTGACCAGGAGCAGGTCGTGGCTGCCGACGATCGCGTTCATGTCGGGCTGGTTCACGTGGTGCTCGTTCCTGTGGTGCGGGGGATGTGCCGGTGGTGCGGGAAGTGGGCCGCGACCTGCGCCGCGTACGTGTCGAGGCCTTCGGCGCCGCGGCCGGGCAGGCCCGTGAGGCCGGGCAGCAGATCGCCGAAGGCGTTGACCTCGCCCACGGCGAAGCGGCGCCAGCCGGCGGCCGGCAGCAGGTCGACCCCCACGCAGCGCCTGCCGGGGAAGGCCGCGGCGGCCCGCTCGCACACGTCGAGCGCGTCCTCCCACCGCCCGCCCGACGCGGTGATCGCGGCCCGGGCGGCCGTCAGATCGCCCCGGGCGCCGCCCAGGTGCAGATTGGTCATGGGGGAGCGGCTGGTACGGAGCACGGCGTGCGTGGCCCGCCCGTCGACCACGACGACCCGCAGGTCGGCGGCCCGGCCGTGCTGGGTCGCCTTGGGCAGCCAGCGCTCGACGTGCAGGCCGTCGGGGGCGAGCGCGTCCACGAGCGCCGCGACCTCTTCCTCGCGCGTGTAGCGCCGTACCCGCAGCGAGTTGAAGAGCCGTCCGTCGGGGCCGCGCTCCACCGACGTGGTGGCCTGGAACCGGCCCGCGCCGTTCGTCTCCACCGCGAGCACCCCCGAGGCGGAGGAGCCGTGCGCGAGCTTCACGAACACCCGGCGCAGGCCGGGCCGTCCGGTGAGCGCCCGGACGTCCGCCCAGCCGCGTACGACCGGGGCGGACGCGCCGGACGTCGGCGACTCGGGCACCGGGACCCCGGCGGCCCGAAGGCGCGCGTGGCTGAGCCGCTTGTCGAACAGGACGGGAAGCTCGGCGGGGTCGTCGAGCAGGGTGGCGCCCGCCTCCGCGACGGACTCGGCCAGTGCCGCCACGGCGGCGGTGAACCGCTCGTACCAGAGGCGGCTGCCCTCGACCCGCGCCGGATCGCCGACCTCGCGCAGCAGCCGGTCGGCCACCGGGTCCTCGCCGGGCGAGTCGAGCCGTACGCTCTCGCCGGCCGCGAACCAGGCCTCGCCGCACAGCGCCTCGGGCCACGACACCACCCGCGCGGCGGGCAGCCCGGCGGCGCGAAGCGCGTCCTGGAAGAAGGCGACACGGCGGCCCGCCGGATCACCGACGACCACGGGACGCGGGGCACCGACGACGGAGGCGGCCGGGCGCGGGCCGGTGGTCATTCGGCGACCGCGACGTACCGGTAGACCTCGCCGTCCTCCTCCTCCGCGTCCTGGCCGTCGTCGAGGACGACGGTCACGCCGTGCGGGACGAGCGCGGCGCGGACCCGCTCCCGCATCGCCTCCGACAGGTAGTGGTGGGTCAGGTCGAGGTGGTCGAGGTGGGTCAGGGGCTGCCCTTCGAGGAGGGCCCGCGCGCCCTCGTCGGTGAGCACGCCCATGGAGAGGTCGAGGCGGTCGATACGGGCCACGACGGGCGCGCCCGCCACGGCGGCGGCCACGGCGTCCTGGATCTGGCTGTTGCGCAGGGCCAGCCGGCGCAGGGCGGGGAAGGCGGTGCCGGCGAGCAGCGGCGCCAGGTCGTCGGCCGTGCTGTCGCCGCCGTACTCGTCGGTGCCGAGCCAGAGCTCCAGGTTCTCCAGGGCGGGCAGGCCGCTGCCCGCGATGCCGCGCACCACCTCGGCGCCCAGGCCGCCCGTCTCCACCACCAGCGTCTCCAGGGCGCTGTGACGGACGGAAGGCCAGGCCAGGCCCGTACCGCCGCGCACGCCGAACTCGCGCAGCGCCGGGTAGGCGGCGAGGACCGGGGTCACATCGGACTGGACGATCCACGAGATCTCGCAGTCCTCGAAGGTCATGTCCCCGAGGAAGAGGGCCGAGAGCCCCGTCAGCCGGTTGTTGGCGCCGATCAGCGCGGTGACGATGCCCGCGGACGAGTTCTCGTAGGCCTCGTCCCAGCCGCCGACGACCAGCGCGCGCACCCGGCCCGGGTCCACCGTCTTCAGGAAGCGCTCGAACATCGCCTGCCACAGCTCGTCCTCGCCGTCGGCGTACGTCGCGGCGGAGATCCGCCAGGCGACCCGGTCCGGCTCGGGGAGCTCCACCCGCGCGTCCGCGTCCGGGAAGTCGAACACGGGCAGGCCGTGGAATTCCTTGAGGTGGTGACCAATGGTCATGGCGGTGCTCCAGACGACGGACGAGAGGGGTCGGCAGACGGGAAGAGTTCTACCAAGCCGCACCGACAACGCCGGTGGCCGGGGCGTGGATGGTACGGAGAGGTGAAGGGGCGGGGCGGGCAGGAGTGGCGTGTGGGTGGGGGGCGCGGGGGGTGTTGGGATGTGCGCGCCGGGGTTCGGTGATCACTTCTGGAGGGAGTCTTTGTGACGAGGCGACGGAGCGGGGTTGTGGGTGGTGCGCGGGTGTTCGCGGCCACTGTGGTGCTCGGGGGGCTGTTGATCGGGGCGGGGGCGCCGGCGTGGGCGGCGGGGGCGCCGGTGGGGGTGGCGGCGCGGGCGGCGGCCGAGGAGGCGGCGCCGGCGACGGTGACGGTCACGGGGCAGGGGAGGGCGTCGGCCGCGCCGGATCTGGCGATCCTTTCGGTGGGGGTGGAGGCGACGAAGAAGACGGCGAAGGAGGCGATGGCCGCGCAGAGCGCGGCGGCGAAGGCGCTTCTCGAGGTGCTGCGGAAGCAGGGGATCGCGGACCGGGACATCCGTACGGACAGTCTGTCGCTGTCGCCCGTCTACACCCAGAACGCCGAGGGGGAGAGCAAGGTGACGGGGTATCAGGCCGGGCAGTCGTTCTCCGTCAAGGTGAGGGACATCGACCGGACCGGGCAGGTCATCGGCGCGGTGAACGACGCCACCGGTGACTCAGGACGGATCAACGGCGTCGTGTTCGACGTCGCCGATCCGACGGCGCTGCGGGTGAAGGCGCGGGAGGCGGCGTACCGGGACGCGTACGACAAGGCGGCCCAGCACGCGCAGCTCAGCGGCCACCGGCTCGGGCGTCTGGTCTCGCTGAGCGAGGGCGAGTCCGTGCGGCCCGGGATCGGGGCGATGCCCGGGGCTCCGGCCGACGAGCCGAGCGTGCCGCTGGCGCCGGGGGAGATCGAGGAGCAGGTCACGGTGTCGGCGGTGTTCGAGCTGATCTGAGGGTGCCGGATCTACGGCGCTTCCGGTGCTTCCGTGGACCGGTCCGGCAGGCCCAGCTCGCGGTCCAGGGCGGCGTCGGCCCACTGGAGCAGGGCGGTGCGGGAGAGGGAGCCGGGGTAGGCGGTGGTCTGGACGGCGAGGCCGTCGAGGAAGGCGGTGAGCCGCCAGGCGGCGGCCGCCGGGTCGGGGCAGGGGAACTCGCCGGCGGCGGCGCCCTCCGCGATCACGCGGGTGAGTGCCGCCTTCCATTCCTGGTCGAGGGAGTACGAGACCTGGCGGAGGGCGGGGTCGCGGAGCGAGGCGGCCCAGCCCTCGATCCAGAGGCGCCAGCCCTTGGCGTGGCCGGTCGGGGCGTACCAGCGGACGGCGGCGCGGAGCCGCCGTTCGGCCGTGGAGCGGCGTCCGAGGAGACGGCGCAGTTGGTTGAGGTCGGCTTCGGCGGCGTGCGCGAAGGCGGCCGCGACCAGCTGCTCCTTGGTGGAGAAGTGGTACAGGACCAGGGCGTTGCTGACGCCGAGCGCGGAGGCGACGTCGGAGATCCGGACGGCCGCGACTCCGCGGGCCTCGATCTGTTCGACGGCCGCCCGCAGCAGCTCGTCCCGCCGCTCCGCAACGCTCAACCGCACTCTCGCCACGCCGTGCAGCCTACACAGCACATGACAAGGGCATGATCGTCAACGGTGCCGGGGCGTGGCGGGCTCAGTACCAGCCGTAGCGTTCGGCGATCACCGGCAGCCTTTCCGCCACCAGCGCGTGCGCCGCGGCGCGCGGGCTCGTCCCGTCCGCCGCCGCCCGGTCGAGCATCCCGCCGACGAGGGTCCGCATGGCCGAGCGCACCCGGTCGAAGGCCTGGCCGGCGTCGGCCTCGATGTCGCCGAAGAGCGTCCACCACCACCAGGCGTTGGTGCACGAGTTCACGACGACGTCGGGCAGCACGGTCACCCCGCGTGCGGCGAGGGCCTCCTCGGCGTCGGGGAGGACCGGCATGTTGGCCGCCTCGGCGATCCAGCGGGCCGTGATCCGCGCCTGGTTCCCCGCGTCGATCGCGTACGAGACGGCCGCGGGCACGAGGACCTCGGCGGCGGCCGAGAGCCAGGCCTCGCCGGGCTCCTCGCGGTCGCCTGGCCGCAGGGCGGAGCGGTCGACCGCCCCGTGGGCGTCGCGGGCGGCGAGGAGCGCCTCCACGTCGAGTCCGTCGGGGTTGACGATCGTGCCCCGTACGTCGGCCACCGCGACCACCCGCAGCCCCGCCCGCGCCAGGAACCGGGCGGTCGCCCCGCCCATGGTGCCGAGCCCCTGGACGGACACCCGGGTGCCCTCGTACGCCCGGCCGGCCCGGTCGAGGGCCACGAGGACGGACTCGGCGACGCCCAGGCCGCCGACCAGCTCGTCGAGGCCGATGCCGTCCACCTCGATCGCGAACGCGTCGGCGAGCCGCTTCCTGGCCGCCGCCTCGTCGTCCAGGAGCGGGTACACGGCCTGGACGGAGGACTCGAGACCGGCCTCGGCCACCGCCCGGTCCACCAGGTCCTGGGTGAGCCCCAGGTCCTCCCCGGTGGTCCAGAACCGCTCGACGTACGGCCGCATGGCCCGCAGGTAGCGCACGAGGACGCCGTACGCCTCCGGGGAGCGCGGATCGCAGTCGATGCCGCCCTTGGCGCCGCCCAGCGGCACGTACCGGGCCGTCGGGTCGTAGTGCAGGGCCTCCTTCATGGTCATCCCGCGGGCGAGCCCGGCGACCTCCTCGGCCGTGCACCCCTCCCGCATCCGCAGCCCGCCGCTGGCCACTCCGCGCACCAGCCGGTCGACCACCAGATGGCCCCTGCGGCCGGTCACGTGGTCGGTCCAGCCGACGGAAAGCAGGGGTGCGGTACTCATCGGGCGGCTCCTCGGGAGGGACGGGCGGCCGGTCGGCCGTACTGAACGGTGATTCAGTATGGCCGACCGTCCGGCCGTTCGCGGCGCGGGCCGCCCATAATGGAACGACCCCCAGAGATCAGGAGGTCCTGTGACCGGTACCGGCTCCGACCGTTCGCCACGGGCCCGGCTGCGCGCACTGCGCCCCGAGTCCTTCGGCGCGGATCCCACGGGAGCGCGCCTCGCCCGCATCCGCCGCTCGCCGAACTTCGCGGACGGGATCTTCCAGAACCCCGAACCGGCCCGACGCGGGCCCTCGGGCTCCACCGTCGAGTTCGCCAAGATCTACTTCGACAAGGAAGCACGCACGCGCCGCGCCCCCACCGGCACGATCCCCGTGCACCCGACCACCGTCGCCGACCTGGCCAAACCCCCGGCCACCGGGCTGCGCGTGACCTGGATGGGACACTCCGGCGTCCTCGCGGAGATCGACGGCCACCGGGTGCTCTTCGACCCGGTCTGGGGCGAGCGCTGCTCCCCCTTCCCCTTCGCGGGGCCCAAGCGGCTCCACCCGGTCCCGCTGCCGCTCGCCGCGCTCGGCCCGGTCGACGTCGTGGTGATCTCGCACGACCACTACGACCACCTCGACCTGCCGACGATCAAGGCGCTCGCCACCACGGACACGGTCTTCGCTGTGCCCCTCGGCGTCGGCGCGCACCTGGAGCGCTGGGGCGTGCCCGCCTCCCGGCTGCGCGAGCTCGACTGGAACGAGTCCACCGCGATCGGCGAGTTGACCCTCACGGCCACCCCGGCCCGCCACTTCTGCGGCCGCGGCCTGCGCAACCGGCAGATGACCCTCTGGGCCTCCTGGGTCGTCACCGGGCCCACCCACCGGGTCTTCCACAGCGGTGACACCGGCTACTTCTCCGGCTTCAAGGACATCGGCGCGGCGCACGGCCCCTTCGACGTGACCATGATCCAGATCGGTGCCTACTCGGAGTTCTGGACCGACATCCACATGACCCCCGCCGAGGGTCTGCGCGCCCATCTGGACCTCCAGGGCGGCGGCCCCGGCGGCGTCCTGCTGCCGATCCACTGGGGCACCTTCAACCTGGCCCCGCACCCCTGGGCGGAACCGGGGGAGTGGACCGGCGACGCCGCGGCCGAGGCCGGCCAGCCGGTGGCGTTCCCCCGCCCAGGCGAGCCCTTCGAGCCCGCCGGCAAGCTCCCCGGCGAGTCCTGGTGGCGTGCGCTCTCCCACCCCCTCGCCCGCCCCTGGGCCCGCCCCCACGGGGTGGAGGTCACGGCCGAGGAGACCCGCAGCGACGACCTCGACCTGGCGGGCGACCGCTGACGGCCCTCCCGCACGTCCACCGAGCCCTTTCCGGGGCGGCGCCGTCCGTCCGGAAGGGGCTCGGTGGGTTCCGGGCTCACCGACGGTCACGGGGCGCCGGAGGCCCGCCGGCGGCCGAACGGGGATGCGGGGACCGGGCGGGTGTCCGGGAGGTCGCTGCGGCGGAGGCGGCGGGGGAGGGCGCGCGGGGGGCGGACGGCGTGCCGACCGGACGGTCCGCGCCTCCTGAGGGGGATTCCGGTCAGGGGTGATTTCCGTGGAGGGCGGAGGCGTGAGAACGCCTCCGCCCTCTTCCGTTCCTGCTCAGGGACGACCCCGGGGGCTGGTCCGTCGACTTTCGGCCAACGCTTCTCGGCCCGGCGGACGAGGGGCGATACCAGACCGGGCCGGAGTACGGGTAAGTTTGCCAACTGCGCACCGCACATGAACGGTTGACGACTACAGTGTGTGGTTGATGATCATCGGTAGGCTCATCACATCCCCCCTCAGACCACCCCCGTAGACCCCGCAGAAAACTCCCGCAGTACGCCGATTCCCGGGCACGTACCAAGGACACAAATGTCTCAACTTCGCGCACCCGCCTCGCGGTCAGACCGACGCGAGGGCGGGCGGCACGGCCGGTCGGGCGCCCGCTCCGCCTCCGGCAGCAGCACCCCGCCGGCACAGCCCCCCACCCCGCTCCCGACGGAAGCCCGCATACGCCCCCAACTGCTGCGCACCTCCGTGCTTCCCGCGGTCGCGGTGGCGCTCGGCGGCGCGGCGGCCGTCCTCTTCACCATCCGCTCCACCGGGGCGAGCCCGACGCCCGGACTCTGGGCCGCGCTCACCGGCGCCGCCGCGCTCACCGTCGCCTCCGTGACGGCCGCCGCGCTCGGCGCGGACCGGGCGGCCAAGGCCGTCCTCGACCGCTGCAACGCCCTGCGCCGCACCAGCGCCCGCGGGCAGAGCGAACTCCGTACGGTCGTCGAACAGTTGCGCAAGGGTGAGGGCCTCCCGCCCCGCCCCGCGCTGCCCGCCGGCACCACCGGAGGCGACGAGTTCGACCTCCTCTCCCAGGAACTGACACGCTCTCACGAGGCCGCCGTGGCAGCCGTCGTACAGGCGTCCCGGCTCTCCAGCAGCGTCGGAAACGAACAGAAGGTCGAGGTCTTCGTCAACCTCGCCCGGCGCCTGCAGTCCCTGGTCCACCGCGAGATCCAGCTCCTCGACGAGCTGGAGAACGAGGTCGAGGACCCGGAGCTGCTCAAGGGCCTGTTCCACGTCGACCACCTGGCCACCCGCATCCGCCGGCACGCCGAGAACCTCGCCGTCCTCGGCGGCGCCATCTCGCGCCGCCAGTGGTCGAACCCCGTCACCATGACCGAGGTGCTGCGCTCCTCGATCGCCGAGGTCGAGCAGTACCCGCGGGTGAAACTCGTACCGCCCATCGACGGTACGCTCCGGGGCCATGCCGTGGCCGACGTCATCCACCTCCTCGCCGAACTCGTCGAGAACGCGACGCTGTTCTCCGCGCCGCACACCACCGTGCTGCTGCGCGCCCAGTACGTCACGGCCGGTCTCGCGATCGAGGTCGAGGACCGCGGTCTCGGCATGCCCGTCACCGAGCAGAACAAGATGAACGCCCTGCTCGCCGACCCCGACCAGGTCAACGTCGCGCACCTGCTCCAGGACGGGCGCATCGGACTCTTCGTCGTCTCGGCGCTGGCCCGGCGGCACGGCATCGCCGTCCGTCTCCAGTCCAACATCTACGGTGGCGTCCAGGCCGTCCTGGTGCTCCCGCAGGGCCTGCTCGGCGCCGACCCCGAGGGCCTCGCGCAGCACGAGCGCCAGGCCGCCGCGGCCGCCGGCTCCTCGGCGGTCCCGCCCGGCCAGGTGCAGATGCAGCCCCAGCCCCAGCCTCACCCGCAGCCCCAGCCCCACCCGCAGCCCCCGGTACCGGCCCAGGCGCCGGCGCAGCTGCCGGCGCAGGTGCCGGACCACCGCCCGGCGCCCGCCACCGCGGCCGTGACGGCCCCCTCCGCACCCGTACCGCCGTCCACGCCCTCCCCGGAGCGGGCCCCCGTCCGCCACGAGGAGCACCCCGGATCCGGCTCGCCCACGTACCCCCCCACGGGTGTGCGGTCGAACGGGTATGCGGACTTCGATCAGGCCCCCGCGATACCGGGCCAGCCGGTCGGCGCCGACCACACGGCCCCGCCCGCCTCCCTGGTGTCACCGCTCCCCCCGGCCCCCCGTGCCGAGGCCCCCGGCCGTCCGCTGCTCCCCAAGCGGCGCGCCCAGGAGCACATCGTCCCGCAGCTGCGCGACGAACCCGTGGCCCGGAGGCCCGAGGAGCACGCCCTGCACGACCCCGGTCTGATGGCCGCGTTCCAGCGCGGAATCGGCCTCGCCGAGTCCCAGCCCGCCCCCCAAGAAGCGCTGCGTCCAGGCGACGCGCACAAGGAGTAGATGCACCATGGCGAGCAATGCGCCGACCGGCCATTCCTCGGACCTCGACTGGCTGCTGAGCGGACTGGTCCAGCGGGTCCCCTACACCCGTAACGCCGTTCTGCTCTCCTCCGACGGCCTCGTGAAATCCGTGCACGGTCTCGACCCCGACGCCGCCGACCACATGGCGGCCCTCGCCTCCGGGCTGTACTCGCTCGGCCGCAGCGCCGGCGCCCGCTTCGGCGACGGCGGCGAGGTCCGCCAGGTGGTCGTGGAGCTCGACTCCACCCTCCTGTTCGTCTCCACCGCGGGCTCCGGCACCTGCCTCGCCGTCCTGGCCGGGCGCGAGGCGGACGCCGCCGTCCTCGGCTACGAGATGGCGATGCTCGTCAAGAGCGTCCGGCCGTACCTGGTCACTCCCGCCCGGCAGGCAGCCGGCCTGGTGGGTGGCCTCGGACAGTGAACGTGACGTCCGCTCAGGAAGGGCCCTGGCTCGACGACGCGGCCGGCCGGCTGATCCGCCCCTACACCGTCAGCGGTGGGCGGACCAAGCCGACCACCGCGCTCGACCTGCTGTCGATGGTGATGGCGACCGGATCGTCACCGCAGACGCACATGGGGCCCGAACACAGCCTGGCCCTCGGGCTGTGCGACGGGCCCACCTCGGTGGCCGAGATCGCGGCGCACTTACGGCTCCCGGCCGTGGTCACCAAGGTCCTGCTCTCCGACCTCGTGGACTGCGGGGCGCTCACCGCCAGGGCCCCCCGGTTCCACGCCAACCCAACCGACCGTTCCTTGCTGGAGGCAGTGCTCGATGGCCTACGACAACGGCTCTGAGCGCCACGACAGTTCAGCGGCCGATCCCTTCCCCACCGCACTCAAGATCCTGGTGGCGGGCGGATTCGGCGTGGGCAAGACGACCTTCGTGGGCGCGGTCAGCGAGATCGAACCGCTCAGCACCGAGGAGCTGCTGACCTCGGTCAGCGCGGCCACCGACAGCCTGGAGGGCGTGGAGTCCAAGACCACGACCACCGTCGCCATGGACTTCGGCCGCATGACCCTCGACGACCGCCATGTGCTCTACCTCTTCGGCACGCCGGGCCAGGAGCGCTTCTGGTTCATGTGGGACGAGCTCTCCGAGGGGGCGCTCGGCGCGGTCGTCCTGGCCGACACCCGCCGCCTCCAGGAGTGCTTCTCCGCCGTGGACTTCTTCGAGCGGAGGGGTATCCGCTTCGTCGTGGCGGTCAACGAGTTCGACGGCGCCTACCGCTACGAGCCGGACGAGGTACGGGCCGCGCTCGACCTCAGGCCGGAGGTGCCGGTCGTCCTCACCGACGCCCGGATCTCCAGCTCCGGCATCCGTACCCTGCTGACCCTGGTGCAGCACCTGCTCACCACCATCCCGGACACCGTGCCGAGCTACGGAGCCACGCCATGACCTACGACCCGACCGGTCACCTCCTGCTGACCCCCATCGACAAGGAGGCGCCGGCCCGTGTCCAGCGGCTGCGTGAGCTCGGGCTCGGTGAGCGGCCGGACCCGGCGTTCGACGAGTTCGCCCACCGGCTCGCGGACGTGACCGGCGCCCCGTTCTCGATGGTCAACTTCATCGACGAGAACCGGCAGTTCTTCGCCGGCCTCCACACCCCCGAGGGCACCCACTCGGGCAGCGACCTCGGCGCCGCCGCCGCGGGCGGCGGCGGTGTCGGCCGCTACATGGCCCGCGACCACGGCTACTGCCCGCACGTGGTCGTGCGCCGCAAGGCCCTCGTCCTCGAGGACGTCTGCGACTACCCGCGCTTCGCGGGGAACCCGGTCGTCGACGAGATCGGCATCCGCTCCTACATGGGCGCGCCGCTCATCGACCGTACCGGCGTCGCGCTCGGCACCATCTGCGTCGTCGACACCGACGTACGGCCCTGGGGCCGCGCCGGCCTGGAGACGATCAAGGCCATGGCGGCCGAGCTGATGGAGCAGATCAACCGGCGCGAGGACAGCATGTTCTGACCGTCCCCGCCCGACATGCCCGAGCCCCGGCACGACGAGCGTCGTACCGGGGCTCCGGCATGTCGGGCGGGTGGGAGAGGGACGTCTCGGCCGCTGTGTGGGGGGCTCCTGTCGGTCAGGCGTGGGCCGGTTCGAGGTCGGGGGTGCGGACCAGTTCGGAGAGGCGCTCGGACCAGCTGCCCTTGTCCTGGCCCAGGGCGACCTCGGCCAGGCGGAGGAGCTGGATGTCGGAGGTGCCGGCGGGGGCGAAGATGTGGTGCGCGTCCCGCAGGTAGCGCTCGATGGCCCGGTCCGTGAAGAGCCCGGCGGCGGCGTGGATCTCCATGGCGTTGCGGCCGGAGTCGATCGCCGACTCGACGTTGACGAGCTTGGCGTTCATCAGCTCGGCGTCGCAGGAGCGTCCCTGGTCGAGCAGGTGCACGGCGTGGTACGCCGCCAGCCGGGCGGTCATCAGCCGGGACTGCATCTGGCCCAGCTTCAGCTTGACCGTCGGCAGGTCGTGGAGCGGCTTGCCGTAGCGGATGCGCTCGGAGGCGAAGCGGGTGGTCTCCTCCAGGATCGCCTGGTGGATGCCGAGGGAGACGGCGGTGAGGTTGGCCCTGCCGTAGAGGACGCTGGAGGAGTACGCGACGGCCAGGCCGTCCCCTTCGTCGCCGAGGCGGTTGGCGGCCGGCACCCGGCAGTTCTCGAAGATCAGCTCGCCGAAGCTGAAGCCGTGGAGTCCCATCGCCGGCTGCTGCGGACCGGTCCTGAACCCGGGGCGATCGGATTCGACCAGGAAGGCGGTGAGTCCCTTCGATCCAGGACCGGTTCTGACCACGACGCCGTGCAGATCGCCCACGTGGCTGTTGCCGACGAAGACCTTGCTGCCGTTCAGGATGTAGTCGTCGCCGTCCCGTACCGCGCTGGCGCTCATGCCGAGGACATGGCCACCGGACTCGGGCTCGGTGACCGCGATGGTCGGCAGGCACTCACCGGCGGCGACGGCCGGCAGCCAGGTCTTGCGCTGCTCGTCGCTGCCGAAGTGGACGATCTTCGCGGTGCCCAGCTGCGAGGCCTGGACCATGGCGCCCATGGCGCCGCTGACCCGGGAGAGCTCCTCGATGATGATGGTCTTGGCCAGGTGGCCGGCCCCCATGCCGCCGTACTCCTGGCTGATTGTCGCGCCCAGCCAGCCCTGTTCGGCGATGCGCCGGGACAGTTCGTGGTGGACCGTGCGCGAGGCCTCCATCTCGGCTATCCGTGGCCGAACCTCACGCTCTGCGAAGTCGCGGACCGTCTCCCTGAGTTGATGATGAAGGCGGCTGCTGAAGTAGCTGTCCATCCGAGTCCCTCCCGCGAAGCTCCTGATCGGCGATTCGACCGAACAGGTGGTGCATCGGCAGTGGCCCCGTCCCGAACAGGCCGACCACTTCATGGTGTTGATCTTTCCGGGGTGGAGCAATATCGCCACGATTTTTGGCCGAAACCGGAACGGTTGACGTTTGTTTCTGACTGTGTTTCGCGTGCTCTTGGCCTGCTCGGTCCGATCCCCGGTCCCTTCCCCGTGGGCATCTTTCTGCCACATGCCAACGGCAACGAACTCTCGGGCATATGGCCTCGACCCTCCCCGCTTCACCACATCAGCCTCTTCATCACCAAAGGGGCGTCATTACGGATCCCTCCCTCCCGCCCTCCCGCCCAGGTGGCGAGCCCCTCCGACCCGCCCGACCCCCCTCCCCACGCCCCGCCAGGGGGCGCGCGGGCGCACGCCTCGGCGCATCAGCGCGTCACACAGAGTGAGCACTCCCCACCCCGCGCACCCCCTCCCCAGTGCGCCACGAAAGCCGTTCGTGACCACCCGGGAAAGTGCGGTATTGTTCTCATGCGCGTTCGGCCAGGGGAAACCCCAGGTCAGACGGGCAACGGGACGTGGCGCAGCTTGGTAGCGCACTTGACTGGGGGTCAAGGGGTCGCAGGTTCAAATCCTGTCGTCCCGACTCGAAAGAGTCGCAGGTCGGAGGCCGTTTCAGAGAGATCTGATACGGCCTCTGACTCGTTTTTGGGGACCACTTGGGGACCAACTCGCCTTGACCGGTCAACGGGCGACCGCGATCGGGCTCGGTAGGGACCGCGGCGCGCGGAGCACGCTGAGGTGTGCCGAGAGTGCGGCGCCGGCGGCGGTGATCTTGTGTACGTCGGGGTGCAGGTATCGCTGCGTGGTGGTCAGTGAGCCATGGCCGGCGATCTTGCGGAGGACGTGCACCTGGACCCCGGCGTCGGCGAACCAGGTGAGTCCGGTGTGCCGGAGGTCGTGGCGGCGAAGGTGTTCATAGCCGAGCTTCGTGACGACTTCGTCCCAGTGGGTCGCGTCGCGCAGGACGGCGGTGGAGATGCGGCCGCCTCGGGGACCGGTGAACATGCGCGCGTCGGGATCGGGGCCGGCGGCCAGGATGCGCTGCGCGACGAGCGGGCGAATCTCTTCGATGATGGGCACCTGGCGGGCCCGCTTGCCCTTCGTCCCCTTGTCCACGAGGCCGCCGGGAGCGGGCGTGGTCTGGCGCCGGACGGTCCAGATCCAGTTGGTGGTGTCGATGTCCCCGACCCGGCAGCCGGAGACCTCGCCGATGCGCGCGGCCGTACACGCTGCAAAGAGGACGACCTCGCCCCAGCCCCGGTACTCGCCGTGGGACGCGGCCACGAGCGCGTCAGCCAGCTCGGCGAGCGTTTCCCAGTCGGGCAGGGCCAGCGCTCGCGGATCGAGGAGCTCGTCCTCGGCCTGCTTGTAGAGCTTCTGCCAGCCCGTCACGCGGGCCGGGTTGACCTTGATGATGCCGTCTCGGACCGCCTGCTCCATGACGCGGACCAGGACGGCGATGGTGTTCTTGACGGTCGAGCGGCCGTGCTCATCGGCGATCCAGTTCTGGACGGTTCGGTCGATGGCCCCGTTGGTGATCATCCGGACCGGCAGGTGCCCGAGGGCTGGCACCACGCGTACTCGCCATCCTGAGAGATAGGGGTCGCGGGTCTTCAATTCCAGTCCGCGTAGGGCAAGTTCCATGTTCGTGTCGCCGTAGTCGGCGAGCTTCATGGTGGCCACGGATGGGGCAAGGCCGGCCTCGGCGGCCTCGATGATGGTCTGGATCCACGCCTGAGCCTCTTCCTCGCTGTCCTTCCCCTCGGATACGGATTTCCGGCGCTTGGTCGTGGGGTCGAACCAGCGGACGCGAGCACGGTACGGGTTCGCTCTATTGGGCCTGTATTCGACGTCCGTGGAGAGGCGTACGCCAACAGGGACGGTTTCTATGTGGGGCATTCGTCCTTCCGGTCGGGGGTGGTACGGCGGGTGTGCAGCCATTCCTCGATGTCGGTGGCGCCGTACAGAATGACGCGCTCGGACACGGAGACGAATGGAGGACCTTGGGGAGGCTGTGCGGTGCGCCATCGGCGCAGGGTTGACGCGTCGACGCGGAGCTGGGCTGCGAGTTCCGTCGTCGTGTACCAGCCGTCGTCGAGGAGTCGCGGCAGGGTATGAGGCTCGCCGTGGCGCTGTGGACCGACGGCGGATGGTGCTGGAACGTTTCTTGTCGTGGTCCTCCCGCAGTCGGACAGGGTGGGTACGGGCTCGAGTGGCATAGGGGGTTGACCTCCGGGGATCACGGAACACTAGACGGCTTGGCGCGAGAGTCCAGCGAATGGAGTCGGCGTTCGCGAACGGAGAACGAACTCGTCGAGTGCGTGTGTAGCGCGGGGGTTCTCCGCTGTGTCGATCCGTGGTGGTTGGGGTGGGCGGGATGCGGTAATCATCCACACGATTCCCGGTTCACCTAACCGGGATTTTGCTGCTATGTTTCGCGCCCGCTGCGGAGGTGTGGCAAGAGAAGTGCGTGCAGGGTTGGAGTCGAAACGGGGTCCGTCGCTGACTGGACCGCCGCCCCGGCTGCCCGGTGGCAGCCGGGTCCAAAGCAGGCACGGCCGGGAGGCTAGGGCGGAGAAGGGCGGGATTCAGCCCGTCTCGGCGCGCGACGAGGACACTGAGAGCGAACCGGCTGACGGTGTCGGGGCCGGTCGGGTGGAAGACGCCGGTCACATCGCTCAGCGCAAGCTCCGATACGGGTGGACCTTCGACTCCGCCGTGCTGTGGCAGGAGCCCTTCCTCATCTGCAGCCAGGTCCTCGCCAACATGACCAAGGTCCCCATCGGCTCCATGGTGACGAACCCAGGGCACAGACGTTCGTGCCACGCGGTGCTGGTGGAGTTCCGCTTCAACGTGTAGCGGGTGCTATGTCACCATGCTGCCGATCTAGCAAACGTGCAGGTCAGATGAGGCTCGGCTCTTCGGAGTCGAGCCCCTTTGGTTTTCCCGTGCTGGGATGGTGCTGGGATAGCTGACCCCTCATCTCCTGTCGTCACCCCTGCTCATCCCTACCGCGCTGGGTTCGTGCTGGGATGCTGGGCACGCGGGCTCAGACCGGTGAACGGGGCTGTCCAGGTCGGGTCCGACGCCGTGATCACAGCAGTCACACGGAGATCATCTCCTGGCCCGGGAGGTTCGCGTGATGTCGCGCAGAATTCGATGGTGCGGCACGGCTCTGGCGTCAAGATTCACCTGATGCATGAAGTGAAGCTGTCCGACGGGATCATCACCCTGTCCCCTCTGCGCCTGGACGATGTGGGGGCGCACCTCTCGGGGGAGGGCGAACTACTCGTTCGTTGGCTCAACGGCGGTCCCGGCACGCGGGAGGGCACCGAAGCGTACTTCCGGCACTGTCGGGAGCAGTGGGGCACCGCCGGGCCGCTCCGCGCGTTCGGCATCCGGATGGGTGCTGACGAGGTGCTCGCGGGCACGATCGACTTGAGGTTCGCAGGAGAAGGTCTGGCGCCCGGTCAGGTGAATGTCGCCTACGGCCTCTATCCGTCCTGTCGGGGGCGTGGCCTGGCGACCCGCGCGGTCCTGTTGGCGTCCCGATACGCGGCGAGTGCAGGTGGGGCGGAGGCGGTCATCCAGGTGGAGCCCGAGAATCCCGCATCTGCCGCAGTCGCGCAGCGGGCAGGGTTCACCCCCGGCAAGCCGACGCACGGCAAGGACGGCACACGCTTCGACTGGTACACACGGGACCTGCACGCCGCCGTCCGGTGACGACCAACGCCACGGGGCAGCCCTTACTGATCGTTTCAGAATGCCGTTCTGCGGAGACGCTGGCGACCCATGGAACAATCCCTTCAGTTACGGGCTCAGGGGGATGACGCCGTATGGAACGGGTTGGGGCTGCACGGGAACTCGTGCTTGGTTACGTCCACGCTCTGAACGCGGTTGGCGAGGCCATGAGGGCGGCGATCCGCTCGCTTGAGCGACTCGCAGATGTCGTCAACCTGGTCCGTTCGCGCCGGATCATCGGCCGGAGCGGGCACGTCGGCACGTACGCGTACAAGGTCCATGGAGCTGGGTGTCGCTTCGTGAGCGACAACGGCACCGAGGTCGATGTGGACTTCGCAGCCGACGGGTGAGGGGCCGACGTGATCCCCCCTTTGAGAGCCCGGACGTGCGATCCGTCCACGGAGCAGTCATCCAGGTCCAGCAGACCGGCGCGGCGCAGCTCGGTCAGCAGGGCGGCGTGCAGGCGTGGCCAGACGCCGGCCTCGGTCCAGTTCCGCAGCCTGCGCCAGGCCGTCACTCCGGAGCAGCCCACGGTCTCGGCCGGGACATCCTGCCAGGCGACACCAGTCCGCAGGACGTACAGGACGTCGGCGAGAGCCGCCCGGTTCGGAACGCGAAGCCGCCCGGGATGCCGGCGGCGGCGTTCGGGAGCAGGCGGCAGCAACGGGGCCACCCGCTCCCACAGATCGTCAGGAACAAGATCAGCACGCATCCGGACACCCTGCCGACCAAGATCGTCGAGGACAAGACCTGCGGCTCAACTCATTCTGAAACGATCAGTTAGGCACTCGGAGAGACGGTCTGCGGTGTGGAGGTCGATCTGGAGTCGCTCTCTGGTCACCGCTGTGCGCAGTGCGCCTCTCCTGCGGAAATAGGTGAGGCCCGTGCGGCGTTAACGGTGGTCCATCAGAGGGGGTGCCGGAACTGAGGTTGTTTCAGCTGTCGAGCGGTGGAGCGAATGAGATCGCTCCGAGGCTCGCTGATACAGAGGCGTCCGTGCAGCGGCTTGTTGAGGCCAACATGCAGGCATTGCTCGGCGTGACCTTCCTTGCGTCTGAGTACAGCACGGGGCCGGTGCACGCGGGCCGAATCGACTCGCTCGGGCTGGACGCGAACGGTGCGCCTGTCGTGGTCGAATACAAGCGCGGACTGGACCCGGGTGTCATTAACCAGGGGCTGTTCTACTTGAGCTGGCTGGTTGACCATCGAAGTGAGTTCGAGCACCTGGTCCGCGATCAGCTCGGGGGAATGGTCGCGGCCCAGGTGCTCTGGAGCGGACCTCGGCTGATCTGTGTCGCCGGCGATTACACCCGTTACGACCTCCATGCCGTACGCGAGCACCGGCGCAGCATCGACCTCGTCCGCTACCGATTCTTCGGCGCGGATCTGATTGGGCTTGAGACCTTGGCGACGGCCTCGGGGCTGCCCGAGTCTGGAGGTGTGAAGCGGCGCTCCAGGGCGGACCGGCCTGAGGAGGCCGGACGTCAGCGGATCGCGGAGTTGGCAGCGGCGATTGATGAAGTCCTTCTTGGCCTCGGTGACGGAATCACCAAGGTGCAGCGTAGGCAGTACAGCGCGTACAGGCTGCTGCAGAATTTCGCGAGCGTCTGTCCGCCCCAGCACACCAAGGTGCACGTGTACCTGTCCCAGGACCCTACGCAGGTTGACCTTGTTCCCGGTTTCACCAGGAACGTGACGGGAGTGGGTCACCATGGAACAGGTGACTTGGAGATTCGCCTGCGGAGTGAGAAGGACTTGGAACGTGCCCAGGACCTCTTCCGCGCGAGCTATGCGGCGGCGTGAGGGCCCGGCGAGACGCGAATGTAGTGCGCCCCGTGGTGGTGTGAATTTTCGTCCTCTCACGGGGCGAGGTCGTCGTCGACCAGCGCAAGTAGGTGGGCCACGCCGGCCACGGCACCTTCGTGCCGCGTTCAATCTGCCAGTACCTGGGCTGAACCACCCCAGGACCTCACCACACCGAATCGAACTTGGAAGTCCCGCGTGGACTTCGGACTCGTCCTGCAGACCGACCCGCCAGCCTCGCAGGTCGTCGGCCTGATGCGCCGGGCGCAGCGCAACGGCTTCCGCTACGGCTGGACCTTCGACTCCGCCGTGCTCTGGCAGGAACCCTTCGTCATCTACAGCCAGATCCTCGAACACACGACGAAGCTGCACGTCGGTCCGATGGTCACCAACCCCGGCACCCGCACCTGGGAGGTCACCGCCTCCACCTTCGCCACCCTCAACGACATGTACGGCAACCGCACCGTCTGCGGCATCGGCCGTGGCGACTCCGCCATGCGCGTCGCCGGCCGCAAGCCCAACACCCTCGCCCGCCTCGGCGAGGCCATCGAGGTCATCCGCGACCTGGCGGAAGGCCGCGAGGCCGAGGTCGACGGCAGCCCGATCCGGATCCCGTGGGTGAAGAACGGCAGGCTGCTGGTGTGGATGGCGGCGTACGGACCGAAGGCCCTCGCCCTCGCCGGGCAGAAGGCCGACGGCTTCATCCTCCAGCTCGCCGACCCGTTCCTCACCGAGTGGATGGGCAAGGCGGTTCGGGAGGCCGGCCGCGACCCCGACGCCCTCACCATCTGCGTTGCCGCCCCGGCGTACGTCACGTCCGACGACTCGCCCGAGGCCCTCGCCCACGCCCGCGACCAGTGCCGCTGGTTCGGCGGCATGGTCGGCAACCACCTCGCCGACCTGGTCTCCAAGTACGGCGAGCACTCGGACATGGTGCCGGAGGAGCTGACCGCGTACATCAAGGACCGGCAGGGCTACGACTACTCCCACCACGGCCGCGCCGACAACCCCGACACCGTCTTCGTCCCCGACGAGATCGTCGACCGGTTCTGCCTCCTCGGCCCCGCCGCCGCCCACATCGAGAAGCTGAAGCACCTGCGCGAGCTGGGCGTCCACCAGTTCGTGGTCTACGACATGCACGACAACCGCGCAGGGACCATCGACGCCTACGGCACCGACATCATCCCCGCCCTCCGCTCGCGAAGCGCCTAGTGTTCTCGTGGGTCTGCTGTCCGCGATCGCTGCGACTCATGTCGGTGCAGGCGTACCGCCGTGCGTCGCGTGTTGGAGGGGAGCGGGCTTCGGCGTGGCCGGCGGTATGGGCCTCGGCGTCCTCGCCCTTGCTCTCTGGCGGCCGAGACGCGAGCCGCCTCCCAACCCAGTGAAGTCAAGAGGGCTGGCGGTTGTGTGCGCGGCGGTTAGGCCGCCAGGGTTGGGCGATGAGGATGGAGCCTGCCGCATCCCCGAAGACCGGATCACCGTCGCCGCCGGACCGAACAGCAGGCCCCGCAAGACGCTCGATTGGGAAACACCGGCTGAGCGTCTGTCTGCACGGCTCAAGGCCCAATAGAGCCGGTCGCCGGCTTCCGTCGGCACACGGCACGAGGAGCGGTGAATGTACCTACAAGGCTGGTCGGCACCTGTGTCACGCGAACGACCACGCTTCCCACCGCAAGGTCCGCGCCGGCGTCGAGCACGCCGTCGCACACATGAAGACGGGCTCACTGCACGCGCCGGCGGGGGAGTCACCCGGCTCGCCCGGGCGCACCGCGATTGCCGCAGGGGCGTTCGGTATCGGTGTACACCGGGTCCGGTGGGTGGCTTCACCAGGAGACCAGAGCCAGCTGACGCCGTACTCCGACAACAGGCGCTGGTCGTCACCGACGGGGAAGCCCCGCTCGGTGTTGTCGTAGGAGCGGTCCTCCGGGGCGGCGCTGCTCCACGGGTAGCGCGGCTCGTCGGCGGGGCCGAGGACCGGCTGTCACAGCAGGAAGCTCAGCCGCTCGTCCGTCGTGTTCGGCGTGACCTCGATGATCTCCGCCGTGACGACGTCCTGGGCGACGAATGGGTCCTCGTCGACGCGCTTGCGCAGTTCATCGGGCGAGGTGTTGTGGGCGAGGACCGCGCCGCCGAGGCCGGGCTGGATGCTGCCGACCAGGAGGAAGACGCCTTCGTCCAGGCCGCGCTTGATCCACTCCTGGTGGTGGACCATGTGCTGGGCGGCGGCCGCCTTGTTGTGGGAGAACCGGAGTAGGACCACGAACATGCTTTCTCTCATTTCTCGTAGGTGTGCAGCCACTCGCGCATCTGGTCGACTTCGCGCTGGATGAACGCCTCGTCGTGGAAGGCGTTGGCCATGACAGCGACGCCCTGGCTGAAAGCGAGAACGTGCATGGCCAGCTCGTCGGCCTGCTTGGCATGCCCCAGGAGTGCGAATTGCTCGCGCAGCCAGGTACGGAACAGGGTGAACAAGCGCCCGGCCTGGCCGAGCATGGCGTGCTCCAGCTTGGCCAGCTCGGTGGTCAGGGTGCCCACGGGGCAGCCGAAGTCCTGGATGTCGGCGCGGTTGGTCAGCACGATCTCGACGTACCGCATGATCCGGCCGGCCGGGGTGGACGCCTCGGAATCCCACTGCTGCAGCATCTGCCGGGTGTCGGCGAGACGGGCGTCGATCACCGCGTCGAGGATCGCGTCCTTGGACTTGAAGTGGTAGTAGAAGTTGCCCCGCGACAGGCCGACGGTTCCGGCGATGTCCGCGAAAGAGGTGTGCTCGTAACCTTGGTGGTAGAAGAGCCGGTCGGCAGCCGCCACGATCTGTTCCCGGGTTGTAGCGGCAGCCATGGTGAGCCCCTTTCAGTGGGTAGGACGGGCGACCTAAGGGCACAACCTAGGTCGCCCGTCCTAGATCGTCAAGCCGTTGACACCGTCGAGATCCTCGGCCTAGCGTGACGGCCCCTAGGACGACTGTCCTACGACGTTCGCTGCAACGCTGGAGCCCTGCATGAACCTCGATCTGTTCGCGCCGTTCGACCTGGGCGGTCTCACGCTGGCCAACCGGATGGTGATGGCGCCGATGACCCGCAACCGAGCCGACGCCGACGGCTGCGTTCCCTCGTTGATGGTCGACCATTACCGTCAGCGCGCCACCGCGGGGTTGATCGTTGCTGAGTCCACCACCGTCTCCCCGCAAGCGATCGGCTACCCCTGCACGCCTGGCCTGTACACCGCCGCTCAAGCGGCGAGCTGGCGGCGTCTTACTGACGCGGTCCATGCGGAGGGTGGGCGCATCTTCGTTCAGTTGCAGCACTGCGGCCGCGTCTCCCACCCGAGCTTGTTGGACGGGCAGGTGCCCGTCGCCCCCTCGGCGCTCGCACCCGCCGGCCGGGCCGTCACCTACGTCGGCCCGCAGGACTTCGTGACACCCCGAGCACTCGACGCCGGCGAGCTGCCGGACATCCTCGACCAGTTCCGCCACGCGGCCAGGCTGGCGGAGCAGGCAGGCTTCGACGGCATCGAGGTCCACGCCGGCAACGGCTACTTGATCGACCAGTTCCTGCGCGATGAGAGCAACCTCCGCACGGACGCGTACGGCGGTAGCGCGGCCAACCGTATGCGCCTGCTGAACGAGGTGCTGGACGCTGTATGCGAGCAGTGGGCCGCTGAGCGGGTGGGCGTGCGGCTGACACCGGAGAACGGCTTCAACTCGATGTCTGACTCCGACCCGCAGGGTCACTTCGAGTACTTCCTCGGGCAGCTGAGCCCGCGCGGGCTGGCCTACGTGCACGTCTTTGAGGGCGGCATGGCGACGACGGCCGTCGCCCTCGACTACCGCGCGCTGCGGAAGCGGTTCGATGGCCCGTACATCGCCAACAACGGCTACGGCCACACCCGAGCCCAGGCAGCGGTGCATGCCGGCGATGCCGACCTGGTCGCTTTTGGCACGCCGTTCATCGCCAACCCGGACTTGGTCCGCCGCTACCGGGAGAACCTGCCGCTGGCCGTAGCCGACCCCTCCACGTTCTACGGCGGAGGAGAGGCCGGCTACACGGACTACCCGTCCTACCAGGATGACGCACCCCAGACCCTCACCCCCATGCCGCAGGCCGATGCCCAGACCGTGGCCAGGTCTGCAGGCTGATCGACCCCAGGCCGGTTCCTGACGATCAGTCCTCGCGCTTTGTCGTCCTCGTCGGCGGCCTGCGCCGAGTTTCGAAGGGCTCGGCGCCTGCGGCCGGCCGGGCCAGAGGCCCGAAGGTGCCGGGCCCGAGTCCTGCAACACCAGCTCGCCGGAAGCCCGCGGCGACTTCTGTGTCCGCATCTTGCCCTCACCTTCAGCAGGGGTCCGGCAGCCGCTAGGAGGCCCTGGGCGGCTATGCCGCCCGTTCGCGGTGTCCGACTGGGGGTGAGGGTCGTCGGCTTCCCGCCATCCGATCACTTCGACCGGCCGGGCGTGCCGTTCCTTCAGCAGGGGGTGACCAGCCAATGGCCCAAGATCGTGTCGCCGCCGGTAACGGCTGGCGGAGCAGGTCTGGTCGGCCCATTCGGGACGTCCCTGTCAGGCCGGTGCCGGGCACGGTCCAGTAGGTGGTCACGCGTCGCCCGTAGAGCTCGCGTCCGAAGCCTGCCTGTCCGGCGGCTCGGGAGTCACGGGAGCACGTCTGGCAATCCGTTTCGGTCATGTACACACGCGGGGTCGGCCATTCCGCGTCGGTATGGACCATTCCCCCGCACAGGACGCGCCATGATCTCGCGCGCCACCGGAGGTGTGGTGATCAGCCGACATGATCACAAGGAGCGTCATCATGGCCCCTACCCCGCGACGCCGGTTCAGAGCCCTGGCGGTTGCCGCCGTCCTGGCAGCCGCCGGGACGCTGCTGTCCACCTCGCCGCAGCCCGCACAGGCGGCTCTACCGCCGCAGACGATCAAGGACCCGGTCCACTACTGGAACGACGTCCTGCTGAACGTGGTTCGGCGTGAGGGCGGCGGTCCCGGTCCGATGTCCCGAGCCGCGGCCATGCTGAACGCCGCGATCTACGATGCCGAGAGCTCCTACCAGCTCAAGTGGAAGGGCCGGATCACCTCCGAACCGTACATTCACGCCGAGAAGTACGCCGGCTGGTTCGAGGGGCCGGATGAGGAGGAACGGGTCGTCGGGCGGACGGCTTACAACATCCTGCTCAAGCTGTACGGGAAGAGCCAGACGGCCTACCTCGACGCCCGCTTTCGGGAGCGCTTCGGCACCGAGCCCACCGAGTTCGACCTCCTCGACGCGACCGTCGTCAACAAGATGGTGACGCAGATGACGGACGCACGGAACGGCGACGGTTCGGACGACGACCGCGTCTACGTGGCCGACAACGTGCCCGGCGCATGGCGGCCGACGAGCTACCCGGACATGCAGGACCCCGATTGCACGCAGGCGAGCCAGGCGGTCACGCCGTACTGGGGCCGGGTCAAGCCCTTCGCCCTCACTACCGGATCGCAGTTCCGCCCGCCGACGCCGGGGCTCTTCGCCTCGTACGACCAGCTGGTGGCGAGCGAGGCGTACAAGGCACAGGTGGAGGCCGCTCGTTCTGCCGGCGCCGACAAGGCGACCGCGAAGACCCCCGTGATCAACCGCACCACCGACCAGGAGGCCGCCGCCTGGTTCTGGGCCAATGACAACAACGGTACTTACAAGCCCCCAGGTCAGCTGCTCCAGGCAACCCGGGAGATCGCCACCACACGCGGCCTGACCACCTACGAGAACGCGAAGCTCTTCGCCCTCGTCTCCATCGCCATGGCCGACGCCGGGATCGCCGTCCGCGACGTGAAGTTCCTGACCCCCATCGACCTGTGGCGTCCCGTCTCCGCAATCCGCGAGGGCGGCCTCGACCCCGAGTGGAAGCCGCTGCTGAAGAACGCCGCCGGTGTCAACGTCACGCCCTGCTTCCCGGCCTGGGCATCGGGCCACGCCACCTTCGGTGCGGCGTGGGCCGGCATTATGAAGCGGTACTTCGGCTCGGACGGCATCGCCTTCGACATGACCACCGACGAGCCACGTTCGCCGGTCAAGTCCCGCCACTTCACGAGCTTCGGTGCGGCCGCGCGCGAGGACGCGTACAGCAGGGTCTGGCTCGGCGTGCACTTCCCGTGGGACGCCGAGGACGGTCTCACGCTCGGCGAGAAGATCGCGAACCACGTCTTCACCACGAGGCTGCGCGCGCTCTGAGCGGTTGTATGCGCCCCGGCCCGGTGTCGTGAGCCCTTCGGCATCGGGCCGGGGCTGTCCGGCGAGACTTCGAACGCCTTGAATGGCGGGCGACGGTGACGGCAGACATGGAAGAGGACGATCGTGGGCCGAGTTG
Organism: Streptomyces sp. NPDC037273; assembly: GCF_055603625.1. Taxonomy (NCBI): domain Bacteria; kingdom Bacillati; phylum Actinomycetota; class Actinomycetes; order Kitasatosporales; family Streptomycetaceae; genus Streptomyces; species Streptomyces sp. NPDC037273. The sequence continues at coordinate 533,189 of NZ_JBVJVO010000002.1, read as the reverse complement.
CGAGGAAGAAGCGGTGGGGCGCGGTAGTCGTCGCAGGTCTCGTGATGGCGATGACCGGGCTGCTGTGGTTCAAGCCCTGGGCGCTGTGGGTGGATGAGACGGTGAACGAGGCGCTTCCCTCCGCGCATGCCCCCTCGCAGGCGCGGACGACGGAGGCCCCGTCCGCGTCGGCGACGCCCGCATTGCCCGGCCCGATCGCGGTCGCGCGGGGCAGTTTCATCAGCCACGAACACGCCACCACGGGTGTGGTGAAGGTCGTCCGGCTCGCGGACGGCACCCACACGCTCCGTATTGAGGGTCTGGACACCAGCAACGGCCCCGACCTGCGTGTATGGCTGAGTGATGCCCCTGTGAATCACGGCAAGGCGGGCTGGGATGTCTTCGACGACGGGAAGTACGTCAACCTTGCCAAGCTGAAGGGCAACAAGGGAGACCAGAACTACCCCCTGCCCGCGCATGTCGACTGGTCGAAGTACCCGAGCGTCAGCATCTGGTGCGACCGGTTCGACGTCTCCTTCGGAGCTGCGGCCCTCGCTCGCACCTGACACCGGCGTGGCCATCCAGATCTTTGGCTGCCCGGTCGGTCCTCTGACTATCGAGCCTGCCGGGCCCGCCCAGCCTACGCAGCCCAGGGCCGATGCCGTCTTCGATCTGATCTGCAGGTCGGTCCGGGCACAGTTTGAGCAGGTGGGCCTGGCCGCTTAGGCCGAACTGCGGAAGCACCCCCCGAGGGGTGCTTCCGCGTATGGCGCTCGCCTCTCATCGGAGTGGTGAGACGCGCCTTTCGGGCGTCCCGCAGGTGCGTGGGGCAGCTGCGAGGCCGTTTGTCAGGCAGCGGAGCCGGGCGGTTCGGGAGCGGAGTCCGCTGGGGCGACGGGCCCGACGCCCCAGCGCGCGTAGTCGCGCAGCAGGGAGGCTCTCGCCTCGGAGACGAAGGAGCTCTCGCCGGCGCCGACAGCCCAGGCTGCGACCGGTTCGCCCGGGAAGTGTCGCCCTTCCAGTGGCACGGGTCGGAGACGGGTGGCGTTGGAGTCGCCCGAGGTGTCGTTCTCGTTTTGCACTGTCCCTCCAGGGGTCCGTGAGATGGGGCGTCGGCTTCAGCCCGTCAGCACCAGGCTTTTGGAGCGGGAAGGCGCGGCGTGTGCGGTGGCTCCCCAGCGCATGAGGACCGAGCCGACGTTCATGCCGCCACCGAAGCCGCTGAGGAGCACCACGTCGTCCTCGGCGAGGAGGCCCTGCCGGTGGACGAGGTCGAGGGTGATCGGAACTGACCCGGACCCTGTGTTGCCGTAGCGCTTCAGGGCCAAGTGGAGCTCCGCGTTGCCGAGACCCAGAGTCGGCCAAACCTCGCTGAGCATCACGCCGTTGGCCTGGTGCGGAACGAAGTGGTCGACCTCGTCAGCCGCCACACCTGCCTTGGCGAGCAGCTGATGCAGCGCCGCGGGGAGGTTCTCGTGCACGAAGCCACGCACCCCGCGACCGTCCATGCGGAAGAAGTGCTGTCCGGCCTCCACGGTTTCAGCGGTCGGAGGAATGCGGCTGCCGCCAGCCGGGACGCTGATCAGGCGGTGCTGTTCGCCTCGGGTGATCAGACCCGTCTCGAGGACTCCCTGACGATCAGCGGCCGGTCCGAGGATCACCGCTCCTGCACCGTCGCCGAAGAGGATGCACGTCTTGCGGTCGGTGTAGTCGAGGATGCGCGAGTAGATGTCGACGCCGATGACCAGACCGTACTCGCCAGCCGGCCGGCCGCTGAGCATGCGCTCTGCGACGGTGAGCGCGTAGACGAACCCGCTGCACACGGCGTTGACGTCGAAGGCCGCGGCGTTCGTCGCGCCGATCAGGCCCTGGACGATGCTGGCCGTGGCGGGCTGCGGGTGATCGGGGGTCGAGGTGGCCAGCACGATGTACGACAGCTGCTGGGGGTGCAGCCCGGCCTGAGCGAGGGCGTTGCGTGCCGCGTGCGCCGCGAGGTCTGATGTCGCCTCGTGGTCGGCCGCCTTGCGTCGTTCATGGATGCCGGTCTTGCTCACGATCCAGTCCGCGGTGACGCCGGCGTTGCCGGCGATCTCCTCGTTGGTGACTACGGTGGTGGGCACGTAGGAGCCGGTGCTCACGATTCCGATGGGGCTCACGATTCCTCCTCTTTGGGTGACGCCGTTCGTGAGTGGACGCCATGGGGGCGGTGAACTACTGGACTCCGGCCTGCGCGAGCCGTCGCCATCCATAACGTTGCGCGTGGTCGGTGAGGACGGTGTCGTCGCCGACCACGACCGGCCGTCCGACGGCGCGCAGCATCTCCAGGTCGCTGACGTGGTCCCCGTAGGCAGACGAGGTGGCGAGGTCGACCCCGGCCACCGCTCCGGCTGCGCGGACGACCCGGCCCTTGGCCGCCCCGATCATGGGGGTGAGGACATCGCCCGTGAACGTCCCCCGGTGGATCAGAGGGCGAGTGCCGTACGCCCGTTCCGCTCCCAGCCAGGCGCTTATGGGGTCCAGGCAGGCGAAGAACGAACCGGAGATGAGGATGACGCGTTCGCCGGCCTCCTGGTGGCGGTGCAGTTCGTCCACGGTGCCGGGCAGGAAGAGTTCCTGCTCCAGCTCGTGCTCGAACCAGATGAGGCCGGCCGCCCTGACGTACCGGACATCTTCGCCCTCGTAGAAGCGGTAGTAGGCCCTGTTGATCGACTCGCGCGGCATGCCGAGCTTGGCGGCGGACCGCAGTTCTCCGTTCAGACGCTGGTACGTGCTGTCCGGCTCGCCCCGCAGCTTCAGGTAGAACTCGAGGAACCGGAACATGCTCTTGACCCTGATCAGGGTCTCGTCCACATCGAAGAATGCGGCGGTGTGCTGCTTCATGAAGTCCTCGCTTCTGTCAGGTCCGAGATCGTCGGCACTTAACGGCCCTGCAGACGGCCGAGGGAGAGGCTGAACTTGCTGATCGGGTCACCGCCCTGCAGGGCGGTGAGGTTGACGACGATCTGCTCGGCCAGTTCCCGTGAGGCGAGCGCATCCGCCTGCAGCGCGCCCCCCTGGGTGTAGTAGACCTCGGTGTTGTCGGCGCGACGGCTCTCGATGAAGGCACTCATGGTCGTCTTCTCGTCGAGCTCGCCGAAGCGGGTGAAGACCACGCTGAGGTCGGTCATGAGGGTCCGGGCCGCAGATATCCCGCAGAAGTCCAGGGCGGTGTACAGAGCGAGCTGACGCGCCGCCTCGGCGAGAACCATGCCCGGTATGTGGTCCTGGGGGTGGTCGAACATGCTCGGGTGGCCGCCCGGGACGTGGAGCGTGGCCGTCGCCATCGAGTCCGTGGTGTCCGCGTCGAGCAGGACGACGTTCTCGGGCGTGTTGCGGCCGACGAGGGTGGGGTCGACCAGGCTGCCCGTGATCTGCCCCAGCGGCGATGCCGAGGAGGGCAGGGCGCGTCCGTTCCGATTGCTGGTACGCAGCTTGGTGTAGCTCTCGGGGCTCTTGAACCGGAGCCCGACGGAAGCCTGCCCGATCATGACGCCGCCGACCGACATGCGGACCTCGTAGTCGAGGCCGGTGGTGCGCCCGTCGCGGATCTTGACGTTGCCGGTACGGATGTCCATGCGGACCGCGAAGGGGGAGTCGCCGACCGTGGTGAGCTCCGGGTGGGCGAGATGGATCCGCAGGTGGGTGAGGATGAACTTGTGGCTGCGCGGCACGTCGAAGAACGCGTGGGCCCCGGCCAGCGCCGCCTGACGAGCCGCCTCCAGGAGGAGGATCGGGTCGTACGTGTTCGGGCGCAGCATGTGGTCGCCGTAGTAGGCGTGTGAGCGCGGGAGCTGGGCGGCGGCGAGGTAGCTGCCGGGGCTGTCGCCCTCGAGCAGGTCGGTCACGAAGACCTCGCCGAGGCTGTCGCGGTGGACCAGCTGTCGGTCGATGGTGCGCTCGAAGGACAGCGCCTTGAGCTGCTGGCTTTCGGTGTTGCCCGGGCGGATCTGATCGATCGAAACAGTCGTCATGGTTGGCCACTCCCGTTGAGGTCCTGCGCTCGATGAGGGTTCGCCGGCGTGCGTGCCGACGGCGTGCTCGATGGAGCAGCGAGTCACGTCAGCCTCTGTATAGATCAGATCTCTTATATCTGTCAAAGGTCATATGGTGCGTGGGTGTTGGGTTGCCATCGCTTGTCGCATGACCTTGAGATGTTTGCTTGTCCTCAGGTCTCTCATGTTGCTATGGTCTCTTCTAAGCATCAGATCTCTTATAGTTCTGCACGTTGCAAACCGAAGGAGCCGGCCATGCCCGCCAACACGCTTGTGGTGACCGAAGTCCTGGTGGAGGAGTCCTCCGTCGACGCCGCCATCGAGGTCTGGCGCAAGCACAACGCCACCCAGGCGGTAGAGGGGCGGTCCCTCTACCGCGGCCTGGAGGACAACTCCTTGCTGGAGCTGCACCCGCTCTCCGGCATCGATGAAGTACCCGCTCTGCAGCCCCACTGGCAGACGCTGTGGACCGAACTGACGCCGATGCTGGCGACCGACTTCCGCCGTCAAGTGCTCGAGTTCGTCGAGGCGCCCAAGTCCACGGACGACCTGGTGCCCGACACCGCCTACATCCAAATGCGGCATGTCGAGGTGAAGCCGCCGGTCTTCGAGGCGTACCGCGAGTGGCGTGACCAGACGATCTTCGAGGTCGTGCGCGGAGCCGACGAGGTCGAGGTCTTTCTCGCCTACCACTCGGTCATGAGCACCGAGCCGGGCGTCATGTTCGTCTCCGGCTTCAACGTCGAGCCCGCTGCCTACACAGCCGTCTTCACCGACGAGCGGTACCAGGAGATCGTCCGCCAGGCCGGCGACCGATACATCACCGGCGGTGAGCGCGGCCTCTACACCAAGGTGTACGTCCGCGTCGACGCCTGAAGCGCCCGCCAACCACCTCCCAAGGAGCAGGACATGCCGGCGCAGAACCGGTCTGAGCACACGCCATCGGTCCGGGCGCCGGCCATCGGGGCCGTATCCACTTGTCTGGTCGTCGCGACGGTCTACATGACCCCACCGATCTTCCTGCCGATCGCGCAGTCCCTGCGCGTGGATCCAGTGGACGCGCGTCTCGCGTTCTTCTATGTGAGCCTCGCCTACTCGCTTTCGTTCTTCGTCTTCGGCCCGCTGTCGGACCGCATCCAGGCGAAGAAGCTGGCAATGTGGGGGACGACCACGCTGGTCGTCCTCTTGGCCGCGGCCTCGCAGGCGGACAGCTTTCCCCTGTTCATCGCGGAGCTCGCCGCCGCCGGGGTGGCGGCAGCCGCCATCCCAGCGGCGACCCTGGCACTGATGCCTCGCATCGCCCCGGCAGGAAAGGCCGGTACGTATTTCGGGGTCGTCATCGCGGCCTCAGTGGCCGGCATCACGGTCGGACGCTCGGCGACCGGCCTAGTGGCGGGGTGGCTGGACTGGCGGTCGGCGATCCTGCTCGTCGCGCTCCTCAACGCTGCCTGCCTGATCCCCTTGGCGCTGCTGCCGCGCACCCAGCTGGCAGGGTCAGGGCGGACCACGGCTGTCCAGTCCTACCGGCAGGCGCTGAGCATGTTCACCCAGGGGCGGGTGGTGCGCCTCCTGGCCGTGGGGGCCCTGTTGTTCTTCGGCTACCTCGGCGCAGTCACCTTCCTCACCTTCCGCCTCGTCGAGCGGCCCTTCGGGCTCGGGGCCTCGGCGATCGGGCTGGTCAGCGGGATCGGGCTCGGAGCCCTCTTCGGCGCACCACTGTCGGGCGCCATGATTCCCCGTCTCGGTGCCAGGAGGGTCGTCCTTACCGCGCTGCCGACCGCCCTGGTGGGTGTCCTTGTGCTCGCGATGGCGCCCAGCACGGCGTTGGTCGCGATCGGGCTCCTTCTGGTCTTCCTTGGGGTTTTCTCCTGCCAGCCGGCCGTGCTGGTCCTGCTCGCCGAGGTCGTGCCCGAGCACAACCGTGGCAGCGCGTCGTCCAGCTACATGCTCATCTGCCTGTGCTCGGGGAGCCTCTCGACGATGGCCCTGGGACCGGTGTGGAGGGGCTTCGGCTGGGCGGGGGTCATCACCGTGGCATGTGCATCGATCACCGCCGCGATCCTCCTCGCACTCGTGGCCACGCGTGGCGCCTCCGCGAAGAAAGACACGGACCGCTCACCCCAGGCGACCACCCAGAGCGGCTCCGTACAGACAAGCAAGAAGTGAGGTCATGATGGGCCAGGTCCGAAACTACGAGCTCAGTCTCACCACACAGGGGCCGACCTACCCGCCGAGCGAGGTGATGGACGAGCACGGGAACTTCATCGTCTTCGGCCGGGTGAACAGGGCAGACGACGAGGGACGGACCGTCTCGGAATGGGGCGCGGCCATCGTGGCGGCGGACAGCTCCACACCTCCGTTCGGTGACAACCATCCCTACACCGTCATCAAGGAACTTCCCCTCGATCCTGCGCAGTTGTCCGAGGCCGATCGGGCTCGAGTCCTGCACACCCTGCCGCTGCCCTTGCCCTGTGCGAACTACCCCATGGTCTTCGCCCCCGAACAGTGCCCCGATGCCGACGAGGTACGACGCCCCAGTTACCCGTTCCACCAGGTGCCCATCCCCGACCTGCGCCCCGAAGACGGGCCGAAGGTCACCAAGCCGATCACGTTGGGACAGTGGGTGCAGGCTCGTGGACAGCTTGAGGTGAGCGTCATCGACGACGATCGAGCCGCCCAGTTCTCCTTCGACTTCGCCGGCCTCATCCCCAACAGCGTGTACACGATCATGTCGCTGCGCGAGCACGACCTGAATCCGTCCCGCATCACCAGGCCTGGGCCTCTGGGAGTGCCCAACGTCTTTGTCACGGACGAGGCCGGCGCATCCACGTACCGAGCCGTGATGCCGAACCCGTTCCCCGCACCCGGGACTCCCGGCGGCAACCGGATCATCAACGTCGTCGTGCTCTTCATGAGCTACCAGCAGAGCTACGGCGGGGCGATCGGCTGGTTCGGGCTCGGTGGAGACATCCACGCCCAACTGAAGCTCCAGGGGCCCGGCTTCCAGGAATTCATCACCGTCCCCTGACTCCCGACCCTGAAAGGAAATGACGTGGCCAGGTCCAAGACAGCTGGAGGCGTCGTCGGCGGCGTCATCAACGGGGTAGCCGGCGGAGGCATGTTCGCGGTGGCCAAATCCGGGTTCGATCACCTGGACCCCTTTCACCTCGTCTCCGCCCGCTTCGCCGTAGCCGCCCTAGTCTTCGTAGCTCTTCTGGCGATGAAGGAAGGGCTCAGCGCTCTCAGCTTCGACGGACGACTCTTGAAGCTCTGGTGGCTCGGCACGATCGGGTTCGCCGGTTTCAACCTGCTCGTCTACGTCGGGCTCCAGACCATTCCGTCCCAGAGTTCGGCCCTCGTCATCGCCACCATGCCCGCACTGACCGTCCTTGCGGTCTGGGTACGCAGCAAGCGGCGACCGCACATGGCCACCCTCGGCTTCGTCGTCATCGCCCTTCTCGGCGTCGCACTCGTCCTCGGCAACGGCAACCCCCTGAGCGTGGTCACCGGCGGCGTCGGCTTCGGCGGACTACTGACCCTGCTCGGCGCGGCGGGGTGGGTGATCTACAGCACCGGAGCGGCGGCGAACTTCCCCCACTGGTCCCCGCTGCGCTACACGACCCTGACCTGTGTGCTCGGCACCATCAGCATCGTGGTGATCACCGCCTTCTCCTCCCTCCTGGGGCTGATCCCCAGTGCTGAGATCAGTGACTACACCGCGTCCTGGTGGCAGATCCTCTACATGGCCATTCCCGCCAGCGTCATCGCGATGCTCGGTTGGTTCACGGCCTTGCGAACCCTCGGTCCCGCCAACGGCGCCCTGTTCGTCAACCTCGTACCCGTCACCGCGTTCATCGTGCAGGCATTCCTCGGTCATGTCCCCACCGGGCCCGAAGTCGCTGGGATCTGCCTGGTCATCGGCGCACTCGTCGCCTCCAACTTCTACAGCCGCTACCGGGCCGCAAAGGACTCCGGTGCCGCCTCACAGTCCCGGACCCCGGACGAGACTCCCGCACTCACAGGGAAATAGGAGGAGAGAGACATGACACGTACCGCTCGACTCCGCGAGCGAATACACCGCACGGTCTCGGCGTTCGCCGGCAGCTACCAGCGCCGCAGTCCGACTGTGTTGAGGATCAGCGTCGGAATCCTCTTCCTCTGGTTCGGCGCCCTCAAGTACTCCGCGGACATGAGCCCCGCCGAGGACATCGCCATCCATGCCATGAGCGTCATGACGTTCGACATGGTTCCCCCAGGTGTGTCCCGGCCGCTTCTCGCGACTATGGAAGTCGCCATCGGACTCGGACTGATCACCGGCGTCCTGCTGCGTCTGGCCCTGGCGGTTTTCTTCGTCCACATGCTCGGTGTCTTCTCCACCCTCGTGATCCTCAGCGACGAGGTCTGGTCGACCGCTCCGCTCGTGCCGACGATGGACGGTCAGTACATCATCAAGAACATCGTTCTCATCGCAGCCTGCCTCGCCGTCGCGACGGCGCAGACTCCGGTCTCCTCACCGGAAGCCGCTCAGGCCGAAGCCGAGCCTGAGGACACCACGGCCGATGAGTCCACCGCCGTCGCTCAGCCGCTGACGGCCGGTTCCGGCGCCCGATAGCGCCCCTGTCCGGGCAGCGTTCGGACTCCCCATACCTCCTCGACGGTGTCCGTCATGCGGTCTGACAGCCGCGCCGGACGCCCGCGGGTGGACCCGTAAATCCAGAACACACATGCAACACGAAAGGTGATCACCATCATGAGCAGGGTTCAGATGATCCAGCCGGCCGACGCCCAGGGCGACTTCAAGGACGCTCTCGACATGGTGCAGAAGGGGATGGGCGCGGTCCCGAACCTGGCCAAGGCGTTCGCCAACTCCCCGGCTGTCCTGAAGGCCTACCTGGCTCTCTCCGGTGCCGTCGGTGCGGGGCTCCCCGCCCCCCTCCGTGAGCGCATCGCGCTGACCACCGCAGAACACAACGGATGCGACTACTGCCTCTCCGCCCACACCTACATCGCGGCCAACGCGGCGAAGCTGCCGGAGGCCGAGATCGCGGCCGCGCGGGAGGCTAAGTCCGAGTCCACCGAGAACCAGGCGGTCCTGACCTTCACCAAGTCGGTTCTGTCCAACCGCGGTCACGTTTCGGACGAGGAGCTCCAGGCCGTCCGCAGCGCCGGCTACGGCGACAAGGAGATCGTGGACATCGTCTTCTCTATCTCGCTCAACATCCTGACGAACTACTTCAACCACGTCGCGGAGCTCGACATCGACTTCCCCATCGTGCACTCCAAGCCGCAGGGCTGAGCCCAGCAGCGAGGGCCCGCGTCTCCTTCAGGAGGCGCGGGCCCTCGGTCTGTCGCTCAGATGCCGCGGACATCGGCCACGGTGAACGGCACGTCAGGAGTGCCCGGACCGATCGGTCCGCCCTTGTCGAACTGCGAGCGGACGACGTACAGCCGCCCGTTCAGGCGCACCAATGTGGTGGGTATCTGCAGGCTGGAGTCGGTGAACAGCTTCTCCACCGTGGCACTCCTTCCGTCCACCGAGAGCTTGAGTCGGCTGAGGGTGTTGTTCGCGTAGTGCGCGATCCACAAGGAACTGCCTTCTATGTGCATGCCGTCGCCGTATCGCAGATTCGGGCCAGTCACGGAGACCTTCTCCACCGCGCCGGAGCGTGTGTCCAAGCGGTAGAGATCCCCGGCGGCGGAGTCGACCGTGAGGACGTACTGGCCTCTCGGGTCGGCTTCGATGCCATTGAGGGTGATGGTTCCGGCCGGCTGGGGCGCGACGGTGTCCGAAAGGTCGTAGGCGACCGCCAGGGTGCCGGCCGCGCCTCCGGCCTCCACCGCCGCGTCGATCTGCTCGGGCGTGACCTTGTGGACCACGGCCCTCGTGGAGTCCGTCAGGTAGCCGGTGCCGTCGGGAGCGATGTCGAGGTCGTTGACCAAAGAGGATTCGGGGGAGGAAGAGACGAAACGTGCGACACGCTCCCGCGTCGCAGTGTCGTACAGGGTGACCCCCGCAGGGTCGATGACCCACAGCCTGCCTCGCTGGTCCACCTTGAGGCCGATCGCCTTCAGCCGGCCGTCCGTTCCCTCCGGCAGGAACACCTCCGCCTTCTTCTGACCGGGGAGCGCCCGGTAGATGGCGCCCGTTCCGAAGGAGCCGACGTAGAGGACTCCCGTGCGCGTGTCGGCTGCGATTCCTTCGGGGTAGACGCGATCGCCGGGAAGCGTGAATGCCTGGGTTACCGGGCGAGCCGTGCCCTCGAGCTCGCCGCCGGCACTGGCGGCGGGGGCCATGTGGAGCGTGCCAGCAATTGCCAAGCCCACTGCGGATGTCGCCTTGAGACTGCGTGTGAAGTGCACGATTGCCTTGCCTTTCGTCTCTGCCTGTCCATCGCGATGTGTACAACCATAAGAAGTCTTACATAGATCTGAACCTTGATATATCTTGTCCCGCGAACGCTCGATGGTGCTGCGGAGGGGGATGTGAAGGGGATGCGTGGGAGACGCACAACAGCCGCGACGGGTGATCCGGTTCAGAGAGACTTCGCCGAAGGCTTCTCCCGGCGAATGCTCGCCTCGCTTCCTCGCAGCGATCAGCGACTGAAGGGCGAGCGGTACATCAAGGGGCTGCTCTCCGTTTCGGGGCGAAAGACGATGCGGTCCATCGCCGCAGCCGCCGGCGGGGGAGCCGCGGAACAGAGTGTGCATCACTTCATCAGCAAGTCGTCATGGGACTGGAGCCAGGTCCGAAGGGCGCTGGCGCGGCACTTGGACCACACGATGACTCCACAGGCGTGGGTGGTGCATCCGCTCGCCATTCCCAAATGGGGTCGCCACAGCGTCGGCGTCCAGCAGTCCTACGTGGCGTCACTGGGCCGGGTCGCCAACAGTCAGCTGGCGTACGGCGTCTGGGCCGCGAGCGAGACGGTCAGCGCCCCGATCAACTGGCAGCTGATGTTGCCGCTCGGATGGGTGGACGACGACGCACGTCGCCGTCGGGCGGAGATACCCGAGGGGTTGGCGACGGCCACCGCGGACCAGACGCTCCTCAACGCTGTGGGCGAGGTGGCGGGCGGGTGGGGCCTGAACCGCCGGCCGGTCGTACTTGACGCTCGCGACGCAGAGGACGTTCCCGCGCTCGTGGACGAGATGTGCGGCTCAGGAGTCGCCTTTGTCATGCGCATCAAGTACTCGGTTCCGCTGACCCCGGCCGAGGCCACGTGTGTGGGCGGGGCCGCAGGTGCGGGGGCGGAAGCCGGAAGCGTTCTCCAGCGTGCCCGGGCTTCGGCTCTGCCGGTCAGATGGATGGAAGGGGAGGCCGTCTCCTCCGGTTGGGTCCCGCGGGCCACCCGCGTTCCCGTCGTCATGCCCAGCGCGGGGCGCGGACCCGCGCGCGCACCGCTGGCCCTCATCGGAGCCTGGCGAGGGGCCGCGACGGGCCCCGACGAGCTATGGCTGTCGAACATCTTTGCCGCGTCCGCGGGTGACATCCTGCGCCTGGGGCGCCTGATCCAGCGGGTAGAAGCGGACACGCGTGCCATAGGCAGTCGTGTTGGCCTTACAGACTTCGAGGGCAGGTGCTACGGCGGCTGGCATCGGCACTTCACCCTGTGCTCGGTGGCACACGCCATCGTCACGCTGTCTCCACCAGCGGACACCGGGGACCGCTTGCTCAGTGCGTGAGTGAAACAGGCAAGGGGGCGGCACCGTAAGGTGCCGCCCCCTTGCCTGTTTCCGTGGCCCTACCGTCCGAGCGCCGGACCTGACAAAGAACAACGTGATCGCTGCGGGTTCCGTCCACGGAATATCGGGATTCGTATAACCATCAGATCCTTGATTGTTTGGCGAAAATGTCCGAATAAGACTGCTGTTAGAGGGATAAGGATGCCTGCGGCGTGGTCGCGGATCGTCCCAATGTCCGGGATTCACAGCCGATTTGGTCACGCTGCGTAGCGTGCAGATGTCGCGGAACCTGCCTATGTTTCTCACACCGAACACGTCAGCGACCGGACGCCGGAGGCTCTCAAGCCCGGCCAGTCGTCGCGAATTCCTCCTGGGAGACACCATGAGTCTTGCCCTGAAGTCGATGCGCCGCGGACGGCGTGCCGGCATCTCCACGGCCGTCGCCGTCGCGCTGCTGGGCACCGCGGGGATCGCCACGGGCGGCGCCGCCTCCGCAGCGACCTCCGCGGACGCCACCTCCGCCGCATCCGAGGTGTCGGAGGCGGCCCAGGGCGGGGACAACCTCGTCATTCAGTGGAACAAGATTGCGTACGACGCCTCCGTCAAGACGGCGGCCAAGACCAATGGCCTGAAGCGTCCGCCGCTCGGAAGCCGCGTCTACGCCACGCTGCACTCCTGCATCTTCGACGCCTGGGCCGCGTACGACTACAAGGCGGTGGGCACCCAGCTGGGCGACGACCTGCGTCAGCCGTACTACAAGCGCACCCTTGCCAACCGCAAGACTGCCATCAACTACGCTGCCTACGACGCCTTGACCTACCTCTTCCCTGACTTCAAGGCCGATTTCGACACCAAGCTCCAGGAGCTCGGCCTCGACCCGGCGAACGTGGCGCGGAACACCACCACCCCGGCCGGCGTGGCGCACACGGCCTGCGACGCCGTCATCGCCGTGCGCAAGGCGGACGGCTCCAACCAGGACAACAACTACGTCGACACCACCGGCTACAAGCCGTTCAATCCGCCCCAGGACCTCAACGCCTTCGACAAGTCCACCGTCGTGGACCCGAATCGCTGGACTCCACTCACGAACAACGGCGTCACCCCCACCTTTGCGACGCCGCAGTGGGGTGACATCACGCCGTTCGCGATCAAGGACGCGACCTCCTTCCTGCCGCCCGCCCCGCCGGTGTACGGCAGCGCCGCCTCGCAGGCCGACATCAAGACCCTGATGGACGTCAACGCCAACCTGACGGACCGCCAGAAGGTCATCGCCGAGTACTGGCTGGAGCGTTCCGAGACCCCCACCGGTCACCAGAACCAGTGGGCGCAGTTCATCTCGCACCGCGACAACAACACCCTCAGCGAGGACGTGAAGATGTTCTTCGCGCTCAACCTCGCGATGGGCGACTCCGGCATCGTCGCCTGGAAGACCAAGGCACACTACGACTACTCCCGGCCGATCACGATGATCCGGTACGACCAGTCGGGCAAGACGGTGCAGGGTTACGGTGGCCCCGGAAAGGGCACGCAGACGATCGACGGTGCGGCTTGGAAGCCGTACGTCACCACCCCGGCCTTCGCCTCGTACGTCTCCGGGCACGCTGTGTGGGGTGCGGCCGCGGCCGAGGCGCTGAAGCTGTGGACCGGCAGCGATTCCTTCGGTGACTCCTTCACCTTCAAGGCCGGTGCGTCCACCTTTGAGCCCGGCCAGACCCCGGCCGCCGACGTCACGCTCAAGTGGAACACCCTGAGCGAGGCCGCTGCCGAGGACGGCATGTCCCGAATCTACGGCGGCGTGCACTGGACCTTCGACAACCTGCAGGGCCAGAACGTCGGCCGCAACGTGGCCAAGGCGACCCATGCCAAGGCGCTGCAGTACATCAACGGCACCGCCTGATCCCAGACTGTGGGGCCCGTCGCGCATCCGCGCGGCGGGCCCCGCTGCCGGGCCCAGCGCGTTCGCGTCGAGTCATCCCCCGCCCAGGCGCCGGCGTAAGGGCCCGGGAACAACAGTGAGGACCTTGCCCATCAGGGCAAGGTCCTCACTGCGTTCTTCGTCGAGGCGTCGGAGCCCGGCCCTGGCCTGCGAGGGCGGGTACGCTCAACGAGCGGCGGACTTGCGGGCCGTCTTGCCGCCCGCCTTGGACAGCGCCGCAGAACACCGTTCCAGCCATGCGATGAGTCCCTCCGCCTCCGAGGACGAGAATTCTTCCGTCAGGAGCAGTTCCACCTCGGTCACAGCGTCGTCGGCCTTCGTGAGCAGACCCTGCCCCGTCCGCGTCAACCTCGCTTCGAGGATGTGGCTGTGCACGGGGTGAGGCTTGCGCTCGACAAGTCCTCGACCCTCCAGTGTCGCCAGCACGGACGACATGGTCTGGGGGGTGACCATGCACCGGCGGGCCAGAACGGCGCCGGACAAGCCGGGCTCCTGGGAAAGCGCCAGTAGCACGCTGTATTGGGGGACATTGAGCTTGAACGGCCGCAAGCAGCTGTGCTTGGCGGCGATGAGTTCCTGCTCCACCCGCTTAAGGTGGTGTCCGAGTCGCTGGTCGATGGGGAGCCGCATGGGGATACCTTAATGTCAGGGGTCTTATCTGTATACGAGGCCGACCGATTGTGGCCTGATCGGAATCCCGCACCCCGCTTCACCGTGAGTTACGGGGTGTAACCGAGGTGCACATGTGGCGGAGCGGTCGCCGCCCGCCACTTCCTGCCGCTGACGGGGTGCGCCTCATGCTCGGTGGGGCGTGAAACTCCTGGTGAGGGGAGGGGGCGACCATCGCCACGTCGAGGGGCTCCAGGGCTTGGTGCCTCAAGCCGAGCCACGTCCAGGCCGCACTTCGAGGACTGGCTCGGCCTGGACTGAATGTTTCCTCGCGGTGACCATTCGGAATAGATCGGCTCCCGTCTGTGGCGGCGCAAAAAGTACCCCTGCAAATCACTCTAAGAGTGGCCTCAAGGGCGGACACCCGAGAGTGCCCGCCCCCGCTTCAGGTCCGTATCCGGACTAGCCATTCGAAAGCTTGAGCGCGCCTTCGCTGTACCGGGGTCCGGACGTCACGCCGAAGGCGAACAGCTCGGACAATTCCGCGACAAGGGCCGCTTCCAACCGGATCTCCGCCGCCGCCGAATTCTCCTCCAGATAGGAGATCCTTTTCGTGCCGGGGATCGGTGCGACGTCCTGCCCCTGATGCAGAAGCCAGGCGAGCGCGAGTTGTACCGGGCTGCCTCCCAGTCGCGCGGAGAGGTCGGAGAGCCGGTGAACCAGCCCGAGGTTCTTGGCCAGGTTGTCGCCCTGGTATCTGGGGTCGTTGTGCCGATAGTCGTCCGCAGGCAGCTCCTGGAGCGACGCGATCGAGCCCGAGAGGAAACCGCGGCCCGCAGGTGACCAGGGCACCACACCGACGCCCAGCTCCCGTGCGGCAGCCAGCACCTCCTGTTCGATGCCGCGCTCCCACAGAGACCACTCGCTCTGCAGGGCGGTCACCGGGTGCACGGCATGGGCGCGCCGCAGGGTCTCCGCACTGACCTCGGACAGCCCGATGTAACGGACCTTCCCCGCCTCGACGAGCTTTGCCATGGCCCCCACCGTGTCCTCGATGGGCACGCTCCTGTCGCGGCGGTGCAGGTAGTACAAGTCGATGTGGTCCGTGTTCAGTCGTCGAAGCGACGCCTCGCATGCCTGCACCGCGTACTCCGGTGTGCCGTTCAGTCCTCCTGGGAATCCCGTCCCGCCGGTCGAGAACCCGAACTTGGTGGCCAGTACGACCTCGCCGCGCCTGTCGGCGATCGCCCGGCCGACGAGCTCCTCGTTGTGCCCTTGTCCGTAGACGTCGGCGGTATCGAGGAAGTTCGTGCCGATGTCCAGGGCCCGGTGGATCGTGGCGATCGACGCGCCCTCGTCAGCGGGTCCGTAGACGTGGGACATCCCCATGCAGCCCAGGCCGACCGCTGACACCTCGAGCTCACCGCCGAGCTTGCGCTTGTGCATCCGTACCTCCAACAGGTGTTCGTTCTCTTAGGGTCGTTCGATGTCTTACAGTAGGTGCAAGGGGGGGCGTGTGGCTCGAGAACGTCTCAATATTTGAGAGGGTGGATATTTCAAGCCAAGCTGCCGCGGTGTTCGGAATTCAACTTTCCGTTTTCTGGCCGAAATCACGGCATGTTGTGGCGTGTACTGGTCATACCTACGAAACAGTGCCCGTTTAGTCGGTTGAAGTCGGAATCGGTGCATGGCTGTATCTCGTTGACAAGCGAGCTTGTGAACGATTTGAATGAAGGGCGTGCCCGGGGGGGCTACCGGGCGGGGGAAAACCAAGTAGCTCGAAGTGTCCTCCGTCACATCCTGTCGGTTCACCTCGAGAGGTCCACCACTATGCCGAAGGCCGTGGGGTCAACCCCCTCGATCGGTCGAAGTCCGTCCCCGCGTGAGCTTGAGGACATGCTGCACATGGCGGCGATCATTCCCTCGCTGCGGGGGAAGTACGCGCATCTTCTGGGTGCTCAGCGCCCCGTGGAGCTGTCGGACGTCCCCGTTCTCACCCAGGCCGAGTACCACGAGACGGTCCGTCAGCTGCTTGAGGACCCCCGGCACCGCCAGGGGGCCATCCTTTCCGCCGGCGGTGGCACCCTCAGCCACCCCGAACTCAGCATGCTGCCCGACGACATGTACGCGCCGCAGTTGCTGGCACGGTGGAAGCCCTTGGATAGCGGCGATGTCGTCGCCAACCTCTTTCCGGCCGGACGACTCCAGTCCGCCTTCCACTTCTTCAACGTCTACGCGGCGCTGTCCGGTGCCACGACGGTTCCCATCGGACACCTCAACGACGACGAGCTCGGCCAGTGGCTCGACTTCCTCGAGAACCGGGGTGTGACTGCCCTCGCGGCTCCTTCGGCCGTCATCGCCCGCGTGGTGCGGATGGCGCTCGGCTCCGGCCGCTCCTTGCCGTGGCTCCGCAAGATTCTGCTCAGCAGCAGTGGTGATGTCACGGGGACGGCGGAGCTCGTCTCCCTCCACATTCCCACCGCGAAGATCTGGGCCCTGTACTGCTCGCCGGCATCCGGCCCCATCGGCCACAACACGCCGGACTGCCCCGCGGACACCTTCCACGTGCTGCCACACCAGTACGTCGAGCTCGAGGACGAGCGGCTCCTGGTCACGAACATGCACGGCGAAACCACCTTCCCGCTCCTGCGGTTCCAGACGGGTGGCCTCGGCGAGCTCGTCGAGTGCGCCTGCGGGCGAGGGGAACCGACCGTCCGGGTGCGTGGGCAGTCGGGAACGACGCTGAACTTCCGTGGTAGGACGTTCGACGCGGATGAGCTCGTCACCCTGGCCCGCGCCGAGGCGGAGGTCGCGGAAGCCCAGGCCACCCTCGTCAACCAGGGCACCGCCGACGAGCAGCTGTGCCTCTCCGTGCGTCTGCATCCCGATGTGCCGGCGGATCACTACACCTGCGGGTGGATCCGGAGTCAGATCCTCAGCAGCCACATGACGCTGCGCGGTGCGGTGGACGAGGCGCCCGAGTCCTTCGAGGTCGTGGCGGTGGAGCGACTGTCGGGAGCCTCGATGGTGGGTGGCGCCCCGTCGCTCGTCATCGCGGAGCAAATCCCTGACGCTCTGTTCGAGTACGAAGAAGCAAGCTGACGTCCACTCGCGCCGACGGGCGCCCCGGCACTGCCGGGGCGCCCCGTCGCCTTCCAGGCGCGGTGGTACGCGGGTCCCGGGCCTACCTGCTGACGGCGGCGATGGCGGCCGCAAGGGTCTGACGGAGCTCTGTGGCGTCCGCTCCCGCTCGCGAACGCAGATTCACCCCATGGGCCAGGAGCGCGAGGATGTCTGCAGCCGACCCGGGATCTGCGCCGACTGCCAACTGCCCCTTCGCGTGTGCGGTGACGAGCGCTGCGTGCAGTGCGTCGCGCAGTCGTCGATGCTGCCGGTCCAGGACGGCCCGGACGTCCGTGTCACCGTTCTCGGCGCCCGCGTGTGCGTTGGAGATCATGCAGCCCCACCGGGCGTACTCGCCCGAGCAGCGCGTGGCGATCAGGTTGTCGAAGAAGTCGACAACCGCGGGCAGTCCGCGACCGTCCTCCGTAAGGCGGCCCAGGACGGGGCGGGAGCGGTCCCCGACGTACCGCTCGAGCGCGGCCATGTAGAGCTGCTGCTTGCTGCCGAACGTGGCATACAGGCTAGAGCGGTTGAGGCCGGTCGCGTTGACGATGTCCTGGACGCCGGTCGAAGCGACCCCCTGCTTCCAGAAGAGCCGCACGACGGTGTCCAGGGTCGTGTCAGGGTCGAAGTGCTTGATGTCCGGCATTGGCTCACTCCGTCATCCTGTAATGGTAGTTCCAAGATACTCCTCCACTCGGCCCGAACCGCTGGCCCAGAGCGGCCGCTGCCGCTATCTTGGAATGGTCAGTCCAAGATCTGGATGCCCGGAGGAGCCCTGATGAGCCTCAATGCCGAACTACGCGCCTTCTATGACAGTCGACAGGAGCGCATCCCTCCGAACATTCGAGAGATCATGAACCGCGCTCGTCAGGAGCTCGCCGACTCCGGCCAAGCCGAGCACGCGCTGAGCGTGGGGGACAAGGCGCCCGGCTTCAGCCTGCCCTCGGCGGACGGCAGGGCAGTCCAGCTGGATGCCCTGCTGGCAGACGGCCCCGTGGTGCTGACCTTCTACCGTGGTTCGTGGTGCCCTTATTGCAACATCGCGCTGCGTTCCCTCCAGCAGAACCTCGACGGCATCCACGCGCGGGGGGCCCGTCTTGTGGCCGTCTCACCTCAGATCCCCGACGAGTCTCTCTCCCTTGCGGAGAAGCACGAGCTGGCCTTCGACGTGCTCAGTGACATCGGTTCCGACACCGCCAAGCAGTACGGACTGGCCTTCGACCTACCCGACGACCTGGCCGCCGTCTACGAAGGCTTCGGCATCGACCTGCACCGCGTGAACGCCGGCCACTACCGCACGCTGCCACTGCCTGCGACGTACGTCATCGACCGTGACGGCACCATTCGATGGACCTTCGTCACCGCCGACTACACCAGCAGGGCTGAGCCCGCCGACATCCTCGACGCGCTCGATCGGGGCCCGCACCGACCGTAAGCAGGCGCCATCAGCCCTGGTGGTGCGTCGCGCGAAGTGACATCCGATGTGTACATCGACGTCCCGGTCGACGAGCGTTGAACAACTGGACTCGGTCCAACGGTGCGCAGATTGGCCGGACTTGACGGTGGCGTTAACCTAGGGCGTGACCCGGATTCCCTCGTCTGCGCGAGTCACGGTCGAAGCGGGTGTGAGCTCGGTGCGGCGGACCGCGCTGGTCGGACACCAATGATCATAGCCCGTTCTTCACCTTTCATGATCGAGAGCTCCCTGTCATACTCCCGGTGAGATCACGGGCGGAGCCCCGTGGAGTTCGTGATGTGCGGGCCCATGGGGCATCCGCCGCGAATCCGTTGGCACTCAGTGCGCGGCTGAAGGTCTTCTTTGGCTTTCACGGTGCGAAATTCTGTGCGTGCAAGGCTGGTTGAACGGTCTGCGAAGGTGAAAGGGGCCAAGGGCATGTCTCAGGTCGGCATGGAGCGGAACGAGCAGGGGTCTTTCAAGGGGGTATCCGACTGGCGATCGATGTCTCCTGGTGGCGAGCCGTCTGAGCTGAGGGCCCTCTGTGAGGCGGCGAAGTCCTTCGAGAGTGCCTTGGCTGAGCAGCAGTTGGCAGACCTCGAGGATCTCGGAGACATGCTGAGAGCCATCGCTCCGGGACTGGCCACGACGTTCGCGGCCTTGGCAGCCGCCTGCGAGTCGCTGCAGGACGGGGCTGAGATGAGCTTTCATAGAAGTCGATTGGACCGAGTGTCAAAGACCCTGCGGACATTGGAACGTGACTGGAGGGCAACCAGGATGGATGCGTCATGTATCGGCATTCTGTGACTTGCCGACGCATTGTCAGATCGGGTGCGAAGGCCAGCTGAGCCCTTGCGTCCTGCAGGGCCGCTGACCTTCAGCTATACAGAATGCAATGCCTCCACATTGATTCGCCGTACCACCTCAGAGAGCAAGTTCGTGATCCAGGAACGCCCGGGCGGCCGGAGTGGCGTCGTCGAGGGAAGGCACAGCCAGGGCGAGGTGCCTGGAGATCGGTACGTCCAGGGGGCGGGTGACCGCGTTGCCGAGATCTGCGGGCAGGCCCAGGGTGGGCACGATGCTGACGCCCAGACCCGCGTCCACCATCGCGATGATGGCTGAGAGTTCGCCGGCCTCGTAGGCGACATCGAGGGTGGCGCCGGCTCGACTCACGCCCTCCAGGAGGACGGGCCGGCACCCGCCGGTCGTCAGGATGAACGGCTCGCGCGACAGCGCTCGCACGGAGACGATCTCCGTCGAGGCGAGTGCGTGCCCCCGCGGCAGCAGTGCGACCATCGTGTCCGACCCCAGTGGCACGGTGTGCATCCCGGGCTCTGGGAGGATCACCACCCCAATCTCCGCGGCTCCGTTTTCGAGCCATCGGCGTATCTCCGGGCTGTAGCCCTCCATGAGACGCACGCTGACCTGGGGGTAACGGTCGCTGAATGCGCGCAGTCGAGCGGCGACCAGCGTCCCGGTGGCGCTCGGCAGGCTCGCGAGGCGCAGGGACCCTGCCACTTGTCCGGCCGCGGCCGCCACGTCCGGGCGGATCAGATCGAAGTGCCGGATTGTCTCCCGGGCGCGGGAGACGGCCCGCTGCCCAGCCTCGGTGAGGGCGACACCTTCGCGGCGCCGCACCAGCAGCGCCGCGCCCAGGTCAGCTTCCAGCGTCGCGATCGACCGGCTGACATGTGGCTGAGACATACCGGTCCGCTCCGCCGCAGCGGTGAACCCCCCATGCTCGGCGACGGCCAGCAGGACCCGCAGGTGCGACAACTGCACCCTCCCCACCTCCCCTGTGCTAAGGCCGTTCACCAGCAGTTATGCCGACGGCCTATACCTCCATGCCGGGGATGATATTTGACGGGGCCATATTCAGGCCAGGAAGGTCGTGACCTGCAGCGTTCAGGACACGACTCTGGAGGCGACATGTCGTCGACAACCATCATCCGCAAGGCCGTCGATGTGGACGGCCAGCCCGCCAGCTACCTCACCACGGCAGGATCGGACGGCGTCGCGGACCGTCCGCCCGTTCTGCTGTTGCACGGCACCTACTGGAGCCGGGTATGGCTGCCGGTGCTGACGGATCTGGCGGCGGCGGGGCTGCGGCCCATCGCCGTCGACCTGCCCGGCCTCGGCCAGTCGGCCGGTGAGCTGAACCTCGACTCCGCCACCGTGCCGGCACTCGCCGGATGGGTGCGGCGCTTCGCAGCTGCGGTGGGCGCCGTCGAGCCGATGAGAGTTGCGGGTCACGACATCGGTGGAGCCATCGCCCAGCACCTCGCGGTCGGCGGGGGCGCCGAGGTGGAGCGACTGGCCCTCGTCAACTCGGTGACCTACGACTCGTGGCCGGTTCCGGGCGTCGAGCGGTTCCGGAAGCCCGAGGTGGTGGCCGCCACGACTGTCGAGGAACTTCTCGCCGCCCGGCGCACGGCGGTGACCGCTGCTCTGGCCCGGCCGACCGGTGAAGAGGAGATCTCGGAGTACCTCGACCCTTGGCGCAGCCGGCGCGTCGGTCGTTCCTGGATGGCACTCGCGGGCGCGGCTGACAGCCGGTACACCCTCGACCTGCTTCCCGAGATGCGCCGCTCGGAGATGCCGAAGCTGCTGGTGTGGGGAGAGGACGACACCTTCCAGGGCGTCGCATACGCCGAGCGCTTCGCCGAGGAGATGCCTCGCACCGAGCTGGTGAGGGTTCCGAACGCGGGCCACATCCCGATGGAGAACGACGCCAAGGCGGTCGCGGCGGCGCTCTCCGCCTTCTTCGCCCCGGACAAGGTGTGACGGAGGCGTAAGAAGCGTGTCGTGGTGGCGGCGCCCGTTCTTTCCGGAGGAAACCGCCAAGACGTCAATGGAACTCCTTTAGGGAGCCAATGCCGCAGACCGAATGCGAATCGGACATGTCCACCGCCAAAGCTGAGGCGAAGGTTCCGCTTTCCGTGCTTTCCGGGTAACCGTCTCGGAAAACGGACCCTCCTTGACCGTCCCCCACCTGGTGATCTAGGTTCAGTCCATTGCCAGTGGCATATTCCACGCTGACTCCTCGAGATCCTTCGAGCCATGCAATGAGGCTGGCCGGAGACGGCTCCCGGTGTCCGCACTCCCTTGGTCGAGGGGTCGATCACCGGAGATCGCGTGTTGACGCCGGATCTGTGGAATATGACTTCTTTCCTTCAGTGATACTTTGAGGCCGGGTGTACTTTCGCGTACGCCCATGTGTCAGCGACGCCACAGTGGTTCTCGAGTATTCGTTTCAGATCTCGAAAAGGACTCTCCGGGGGCCTGAGATACAGACGTCGCGACGCGTTCGGCCGACGTCACGGCACGAATAGGTTGTTCCACATGCAAGCGAATGAAGTCGCCAGGGCTCCCATCACTTTCGGGCAACTGTCGCTTTTGCGTTCCATCCAGAACATTGACCCGGTCGCGGCCAACCTTCCTCAGGTGTGGGAACTGCCGCCGGGAACTACCTCCCGGCAGGTCGAAGCGGCCTTGACCGTCTTGGAGGAACGGCACGAGGCTCTTCGTACGCGTTATGAGGACCTCGACAGCAAGAACCCCACACAGATCGTTCTCGCGCCGCAGTCTGTGGTCATCGTGGGCCCGCCGCAGGAGACCGAGCCGGCGAAGGCAGCGGATTCCCTCGGTGATCGTCCCTTCGACCTCGCGACCGAACCGCCGTGGCGGATGACCCTTGTCACCGAGAACGGTGAACTCCGCTGGCTGGCCATCTGCCTTCATCACATCGCGACGGACGGCTGGTCGGTCAACCAGTTGCAGCGGGAGCTCCTTACGCTCCTCTCAGTCGGGGCCCTCCCCGGCGGACAGGTCCCGACGTGCCGGTCGCTGGCGGAGGAGCAGTGGTCCGACGCCAACGAGTCGCGCCGGAAGTCGGCCCGCAAGCATTGGCAGAAGATCTTCAGCAAGGCGCCGGCCATGGTCCGCGACGAGGCACCCGCGGCGGTCAACGGCCGTTGGGGCCGTTACGGCACCGCGGAGCAGACAGACGCACTTCACCGGATAGCCAGGGCCCACCAGCTTTCGCTCCCCTCGGTCATCCTGAGCGCCTACTGCCGCGCCGCAGCACAGTACGACGGCCTGGACGAGATCATGGTCGCGGTCT
This sequence comes from Streptomyces sp. NPDC037273, assembly GCF_055603625.1. Lineage (NCBI taxonomy): Bacteria > Bacillati > Actinomycetota > Actinomycetes > Kitasatosporales > Streptomycetaceae > Streptomyces > Streptomyces sp. NPDC037273. Next base: position 510,246 of record NZ_JBVJVO010000002.1, on the reverse strand, counting down.
TCACCAACAACCGCAGTGACCCGCGTTGGGAGAAGCTCCTCACGACGCAAGACCAGCTCATCCCCCTCGTCATCCCCACCGATCCGGACGAGCCGTTCGGCGCCTTCGCCACTAAGGTCCACTGGGAGCTTTTCAAGTCCTACCGCCACGGCGAGCACAACGTCGACGACTTGCTGGAGATCGCGGCCGAGCATGGCTTCACCGGTACTGTGAACGGTTGCTTCGACAGGTCGGTCAGCGGGCTCTTCACCTATTTCTTCAACTACATGGGTGAATACCAGAAGGATCAGCTCTTCCTCCCGCAGGGGCTTGAGACGGGCACTACCGGTCGCAACATCGGTGCGCCGCTCTACCTCCAGGTTCAGGAGGGGGACGCCATCGTCTCGACGCTCCAGGAGAATTCATCGGCCACCGATTTCGCGAGGATCGCCGGAATTCTCCGTCTCATCGAGGAGATACTCCTCGCCGCCGCCCAGGGAGCGGAATCCCGGCCCGAGTAGGCCGGTCGCGGGTCCTGTGTCTCCCGTTGCGGAATCGCCGGGGGAGCAGGGAGCCGTGAGGCAATCACGAGGTGAATCGAGCACGGCTGCCCCGGTCCTCTCGTGTCCGGTGGCGGCCGGCTCCAGGCACGCTCCTGAACCGCGACGAATTTCCCCACGTCGCCGTCCGACCGCCTGATTTCCAGGGTCATCGCGCCTTCTCATGCCGGCACGTCAGGACGGACACCACCGCCGCCGACGCGTCTGGGGAACACCCGAATTCCCCGCTCCTCTTCAACGAACGCCGGCCGGTCGAACCGCCGGTCGCGCATCCACCCACTGCACTGTCCCGGAGGAATAGTGTCGAAGCACGTCATGATCCTGCATCAATGGACCGACCGTTTCGCGGAGTACGAGTCGTATATCGACCACGCCGCCAACACGGTGACGTACGTTGCCGCACCATGGTCGCTCGACTCGATCCCCGGTACGGCCGCCGCCGTGAAGCAGATCGCCAGCACGGAGGACGAGGCCCTGCTCAGGGGCGCCGTCGAACAGCTCGTCGCCGAGTACGGCGTACCCCACCGCATCGTCGCGCTCAACGAATCGGACCTCGACCTCGCCGCCGTACTCCGTGAAGAGCTCGGGGTCCCCGGACAGAACCCGGCGGAACTCGCGCCGTTCCGCGACAAGCTGGTCATGGCGGAACGGCTGACCGAGGCCGGCGTCGCCGTGCCTGCGACCGCGCATGCGGTCGACCACGACATGGTGCGGTCGTTCGCCGACGAGCACGGCTGGCCCGTCCTGCTCAAGCCGGCCTGCGGCACGTCCAGTATCGGAGTCACACGCCTCGACTCCGCCGACGACCTCGCTGCGTTCGTCTTCCCGCCGGACGAGATCCTCCTGGTGCAGCCCTACCTCCCGTACGACATCCTGCACGTCGACGGCGTCAGCCTGGGGAACGGACTCGGGCTCGGGGCATGGCGGGCATCGCGGTACGTCAACACCTGCTTTGGCTACACCAAGGGCGAGCCGCTGGGATCGGTCGAGATCGACGATCCGGTGCTGCTCGCCCGCGTCGAGGACTTCGCCACCCGGACCACCGCTGCCCTCAGCGCCGGGCCTGTCGTCTTCCACCTGGAGCTCTTCGTCTCCGGCTCGCAGGAGGCGCCGGAAGTGCAGTTCCTGGAGATCGGAGCCCGGCCCGGAGGGGCTGAGATCCCCTTCCTGTGGCGCGAGATCCACGGCATCGACCTCATGAAGGCCACCTTCGCGCTCCAGGTCGGGGACCCGGTGCCCGACGAGGCGCGGTCGCTGCCGCCCGTCGCGGAGACCGAGCGTGTCGGCTGGCTGCTGATGAAGACGCCGGAGGTCCGGCCCTGCCGAGTCGTCGCGTCCGAACTCGCCCTGTCCACCGAGGAAGGGCCGTACGAGACCGTCCGCCCGATGCGGGGACAGACGATCGTAGCCACTCCCGGATACGAGCACGGCTATGAGAACTCCGGAGCCCGCTTCCGTTTCCGCGGGCGCTCCAGCGCCGAGGTGCTGGCGAAGGTCGAACGGACCGTCGCCACCTACGACTTCCGCTGCCGCCCCGTGGACCCGACCGCCCCCGACCTGGTCGTCTTCGTCGGCTCCGGCGAGCGCGAGTACCGCGAGTACGCGTACAAGGCGGTCGCCGGAAGCACCCGGATGGCCCTCGTCAGCACCTCGCAGGCGACCTGGGAGAACGCGTACATCACGGCTCACCGGCAGGTTCCCGACACCAGCCCCGATGCGCTGGTGGAGGCGCTCGGCGACCTCTTCGCGGAGCACGACGGCAATGTCGGCGTCATGACGTGGGCCGAGGTCCTTCTGGAGGACACCGCGGCCGCGGCGGCGCGGCTCGGTATGCGCCACATGTCGCCGGCGGCAGCCGCGAACTGCCGGGACAAGCTCTCCACCCGGACACGGCAGTCAACGGGCCTGGTCCGGTTCGCACGCGTGGATACCGAGGAGCAGGCCCTGGAGGCTGCTGAGTCCTTCGGATATCCGGTCGTCGTCAAGCCGCGGTCGCTCGCCGGCAGCGTCGGTGTGGCCCAGGCGAACAACCCGGAGGAGCTCGCCCGGCATTTCGCCATGACCTCGGCGAGCAGCTTCCCCGGCCTGACCCCGCTCGGCGGGTCGATCGTGGAGGAGTACGTCGACGGCCCGGAGATCAGCGTCGACTCCGTGGTCTTCCAGGGCGAGGTGCAGCCGGTGAACGTGGCGCGCAAGCGTCTCGGGTTCGAGCCCTACTGCCAGGAGGTGGGACACCTCGTCGCCCCGTGGCGTGACGAGGAGTGGGCCGACGAGGTGCGGAGCATGCTCGCCCAGACCCACCGGGACCTGGGCATAACCGATGGCGTGACGCACGCGGAGGTCCGGCTGTCGTCGTCCGGCCCGAAGCTGATCGAGCTCAACGGACGGCTCGGCGGCGACTTCATCCCCCTCCTCGGTCACCTCGCCACAGGCGTCGACCTGACCTCCGCCGCGGTGTCGATCGCGCTGGGGCACCGACCCGACACCGAGCAGGTGCGCGACCGGTGCGTCGAGATCAGGTTCCTCTTCCCCGCCGAGGACGGGACCGTCGAGTCCATCGACACCGCCGCCGCCGAGCAGCTTGACGGGGTCGTGGAAGTGGTGCGCCTGATTCAGCCGCCCACCCCGCTGCGGCTGCCCCCGCGCGGCCTGGAGCCGCGGGTGCTCGCCGTCATCGTCACCGGTGACAGCCCCGAGGAGTGCCACGCCCTCCTCGACAAGGCGGAGGCCCTCATCGACATACAGCTCACACCGTTCTCGTCGCCGGCGGCCGAGTGATGATCAAGAGCACCGTCAAGAAGCTGGCCAGCGACTACTCGCTTCCCGGTCGGAACCACCGCATCATTGCCGTCGGTGTCGTCGTCAACGCCTCCGGCAGCGGCTTCTACCTGACAGGCAGCACGCTGTACTTCCTGAAGGGCATCGGCCTGACGGCGGCCCAGGTCGGACTCGGTCTGACCATCGCCGGTCTCGTGGGCTTTCTGACCACGGTCCCCGTGACGCTCCTCGCGAAGCGCTTCGGCCCGCTCACCCTGCTGAGGTCGCTCCAGCTGTGGCGCGCGACCTGGCTGGTGGCGCTGGCCTTCTCCGGGGACATGATCACATTCACCCTGTGCGCATCCATGGTCATGGTGTCGCAGGGGCCGATCTTCCCGATGGTCCAGATTCTGGTCAACTCGACAGCGGGGAGCGCCGACCGCACCCGGATGCTCGGCGTGGTCAGCTCCGTCATCAACGTCGGGATGTCGTTCGGCACTCTGGCGGCGGCACCGCTGATTTCGATGGGAGGGCTGAACTGGCTGCGGTCGGTCATCCTGGCCGGCGCCGCGTGCAGCGTGTTGTCGTGCCTGGTCTTCCGCTTCCTGGAGGTCGACACCTCGTCCTCGGAGCCGACCGCGCAGAAGTGGTACGCCGGGCTCGTCGACGTCGCGAAGGACCGCACCTACCTGTCCCTCTCTGCCGTCAACGGAATCCTCTTCCTGCACCCGGTCCTCCTCGGCGTAGCCATCCCGCTTTGGCTCGTCGAGGCGACGAACGCACCGGAGGCCCTGCTCAGCGTCCTCCTCTTCCTCAACACCGTCCTCGCGATCGTCTTCCAGGTGCAGTTCGCGAAGAACATCAAGAGCACCGCGGACGGCACCCGCTCCCTCCTCCGGTCAGGATTGGCGCTCGGCCTCTTCAGCCTGATGCTGATCCCGACGCTGTACACCGACGTCTGGCTGAGCATCGCGATTCTCGTGGCGGCCACCGTTCTGCTTACCTGCGGTGAGCTCTTCCAGGGCGCGGGCGCGTGGGAGCTGTCGATCCGTCACGCCCCGGAGGCCAAGAGAGCCGAGTACCTGGCCGTGTTCAGCCTGGGCGGTTCCATCGCGAACATCGTGGGGCCCGCTCTGGTCGCCGCGCTCATCACCTGGGGATCGGCGGGAATGGTCGTCCTCGCGTCGCTCTTCGCCGTGGCGGCCGGTCTGATCACGATGGTCGGCGGCAGGCTCGCGTGCTCCGAGCCGGCGGTCGAAGCGCCCGGATCGATCACCGCGGGATCGCCCTCGGCAAGCTCGCCCTCCACCGAAGCGGCCTCCTGACCGTCCGCCACCCGCTCTCGGCTTCGACCCCTTCCATTCAGAAAAGGACAAGACCATGCAGGAACGCCTGCTCGCCCTCATCCTCGACGTCATCGAGGAACTGAACGAACGACGCGACGAGAAGATCCCGACGGATGACCCGATGGAGGTCAGCTTCTACGGGAACTCGGCGGTCTTCGACTCGATGCAGCTGGTGAACTTCCTCGCCCGCGTCGAGGAGGCGATCGAGGACGAGTACGACGTCGAAATCTCGCTGACCTCCGAAAAGGCCGTTTCACAGCGGATCAGCCCCTTCAGCAGCGCCCGCCGGCTCATCGAGTTCGCCATCGGTGAGCTCGAGGAGGCCGGCGTCACGGCCGACGCCTGAGCGGCCGCGACACCATGGCGACGATGTTGATCACCGGGACCCGTACCGGGATCGGAAAGTCCTTGGCGGAGCACTTCCTGGGGCGTGGGGACACGGTGATCGGTTGCAGCAGGCGCTCCTCCACGATCGACCACCCTGGGTACCGCCACTTCGAGTCGGATCTCACCGACTCACAGCAGTTGAAGCGCATGTTCCGTTCTATCCGGAAGGAGTTCGGCCACCTCGACAGCGTGGTCAACAACGCCGGGACCGCGACCATGAACCACTTCATGCTGACCCCGGAGGAGACGACCCGGAAGATCTTCGACATCAACTTCTTCGCGATGCTCGGGTGCAGCCGGGAGGCGACCAAGCTGCTTCAGAGGAGCGAACGGACGACTACGTCCATCCTCAACATTTCGACAGTCGCCGTCCCATGGGCGCTCGACGGCCAGCTCGTCTATTCGGCAAGCAAGAGCGCCGTCGAGCAGGCGACCCGGGTCATGAGCAAGGAACTGGCGTCCTTCGCCATCCGGGTGAACACTCTGGGGCTGCCGATCGTGAGAACCGTCCTGACGCGGACGCTTCCGGACGAGGCGCGGGCGAACGTCCTCGCGCGGCAGGCCATCGACCGCATGTGCGAGTTCGAGGACCTGGTCGGCCCGGTGGAGTTCCTGACGTCAGAGCGGTCCGGGTTCATCACCGGAGAAACGATTCATCTAGGAGGAGTTCACTAGTGCGCGACACACTGACGGTCCGGCTGAGGAGCCTGAACGATCGCGTCGCTGTCATCGACCGCGGGATCACCCGTTCCTATGCGGAGCTGGCTGACGAGATCGACCGGCTGGAGGCGCTGTTCGATGCCTCGGGCATGGAGGCGGGAGCGACGGTCGTCCTGCACGGAGACTTCTCCTTCTCGCAGATCGCTGCGTTCTACGCGCTCTACCGGCGCCGGAGCATCGTCGTCCCCATCGTGTCTTTCACCGAGGCCAGCCACGACGCCGTCCGGAGCACCTGCCGTGCCGAGTACATCGTCGCGGTGGGCGACGAGGTGACCGTCGAACGCTGTGATCCGGCCGGCGGCGAGACGTCCGAGCGCGTCGACGTCCTCCGGGCGGCGGGGGAGTCGGGCCTCATCCTGCTCTCCAGCGGCTCGACGGGGAAGCCGAAGGCGATCCTGCACAACCTCGACGCGATCTTCGCGGAGAAGGCGGACGCGCCCGAGCACGTCAGCCGGATCCCGCGCAACATCCTGCTGTTCCTGCTGGCCGACCACATCGGTGGGATCAACTCGCTCCTCGGCGTGCTGCGTTCGCGGGCGAGCGCAGTCATCCCGGCCGAGCGGACACCCGGGGAGATCTGCTCCCTCGTCGAGAAGCACGGGATCCGGCTGCTCCCGACCAGCCCGACCTTCCTGAACCTCGTCCTCATCGGCGGCTTCCACGAGAAGCACGACCTGTCGAGCCTGAAGCTCATCACCTACGGGACCGAGCCGATGCCGGAGGAGCTGCTCAAGCGGGTGCACGCGGCGATCCCCGGGGCCCGACTGCTCCAGACATTCGGGACGAGCGAGACCGGCATCTCGACCACCAGCAGCAAGTCCTCCTCCAGTACGTCCTTCCGGATCGAGGACGACAGCTCCGAGTACCGCATCGTCGACGGCGAGCTCCAGCTGCGGACGAAGACCCAGTTCCTCGGGTACTTGAATTACTCGAATGAGGCCGTCACGGAGGACGGCTGGTTCCGCACCGGCGACCTGGTCGAGGAGACCGGGGACGGCTACATCAAGGTCAAGGGCCGGGCGGCCGAGGTCATCAACGTCGGCGGCGAAAAGGTCCTTCCACTCGAACTGGAGTCCATTCTCCTCGGTAGCCCTGAGATCTCCGACTGCGTGGTCTTCGGCATGCCCAACTCCATCACCGGCCAGGCGGTCCACGTCGAGGTGGTCCCGGCCGGTGAGCTTTCCAAGGCTGAACTCCGGCGTCACATCCGGGAGTTCCTCGACGGCAAGGTCGAGCCGTTCAAGATGCCGGCCAAGGTCACCATCGTCGCCCAGACGGCCTTCTCGGCCCGTTTCAAGAAGGACAGGAAGCTGAACCGTGGCTGATGTCGTGCTCCTCGGGGCCTCCAAGTTCGCCGCCGAAGTCGCCCGCTACGTGCACGGCGCGGGGCACACCGTCGACCGTTTCCTCGCCCTCCCGGGCGAGGAGGTCACCGTTCCGGATGGACAGTGGGAGGAGATCTCTCGGGAGGCTCTGCCCGACGGCACCCGGGTCGTCCTGGCCGTGGCGGACATGGAGCTCCGGGCGGCTGCCATCTGTGACTACATCGAGGCGTGGAACCTCGACGCGATCAACGTGGTCGACTCCACCTCGACCGTCGACGAAAGCGCTCTGCAGGGTGTCGGGAACATCATCGGCCCCGAGAACTACATCGGGGTCAACGCCACGCTCGGCAGCTTCAACGTCCTGCACTACAAGTCGAGCATCGGCAACCACTCGCACGTGGGCTCGCTCAACTTCATCTCACCCAACTTCCACACCGGCAACACGGTCCGGATCGGCTCCGGGAACTTCATCGGCATCGGCTGCCAGCTGGCACCGGGCGTGACGGTCGGCGACGACTGCCGCATCCAGGCGGGACTCACCCTCTTCGAGGACGCCGTGGACGCCCGCTCCTACCTCGCGCCCAGCCGCATCAAGTCCCTTCCCATCCAGTAGACCCGTAAGGAAATGTCATGAACCAGCAGCGTGTGGCCATCATCGGCGCCGGCCCGACCGGCTGTGCGGCGGCCCTGACCCTCAACAAGCTCGGCCACGAGGCAGTGGTCTTCGAGCGGGGCACCTTCCCGCGCTACCGGGTCGGAGAGTCCTTCCTGCCGGGCTCGCTCTCGATCTACAACCGCCTCGGCCTGGAGGAGAAGATCAAGGACGCCGGCTTCCTCAAGAAGCCGTCGGCGACCTTCCTCTGGGGCAAGGGCGAAGTGCCCTGGACCTTCTCCTTCAACACCCCGAAGACCGCGCCGTGGGTCCTCGACCACGCCATCCAGGTCGACCGCGGACAGTTCGACCACATGCTCGTCGAGGAGGTCCGTGAACGCGGCATCCCCCTCTATATGAATGTTCCCGTGACCGCGGTGGACATCTCCGACCCGGACCGCGTTACCCTCTCGTACAAGCAAGCCGGCGAGACCGTTGTCGACTCCTTCGACTACGTCATCGACGCCGGTGGCTCCGGTGGACCACTCGCGCGCCAGCTGAAGAAGCGCCGCTACGACGAGTACTTCCGGAGCTTCGCGATCTGGTCATACTTCAAGAAGGCCGACCCGTTCGAGGGTGACCTCAAGGGCACCACGTTCTCGATCACCTTCGAGGACGGCTGGGTCTGGATGATCCCGCTCAAGGGAGACGTGTACAGCGTCGGTCTCGTTGTCGACCGCTCGAAGGCCGACGAGGTCAAGGAGCGCGGCTACGAGGAGTTCTACACCTCGACACTGGCGAAGGCCGACCGTGCCATGGCCATCCTCGACGGGGCCGAGCGCTGCGATCAGGTGCGCATCGTGCACGACTGGTCCTATGACTCGGAGCAGTACTCCAGCGGACGCTGGTTCCTCAGTGGGGACGCCGCCGCATTCACCGACCCGCTGTTCTCGCAGGGCGTCCAGATGGCCGCACAGTCGGCGGTGTCCGCCGCGGCAGCCATCGACCGCCTCAGCGCGCACCCGGACGAGGCCGAGACCGTACACGCCTGGTACACCCGCGCCTACCAGGAGACCTACGAGAAGTACCACGAGTTCCTGGCCGCCTTCTACACGATGGCCTCGTTCAGCGAGCCGGACTCCGAGTTCTGGTCAAAGCGCCGGATCCGCGAGTCCGACGACGACCGGGTCGAGCGCCGCCGCTGGTTCGGCAACCTGGTCAACGCGGAGGACGGTTCGGGATGGTCGGCCGAGGTGTTCCGCGAGCGCGCCACCACGATGATGAGCATCGGGCGCCACCAGCGGGACGGGCTGAGCTCCGAGTTCTCCGACGACGAGCTCGTTCCGGCTCGCGTGCAGTGGGTGTCCAACCTGCACAAGGCGCTGCGGAAGATTACGCGGCTGGAGTGGGTGGGTGAGGAGGTCCTCCTCAAGCCCTACTACAAGATCGACCCGGTCGACTTCCGCCTCATGCCCAAGCAGGTGGTGGCGAACGAGGCCGGTCGCGAGATGGTCAAGTGGCGTCTGGACGAGCGGCACCAGAAGATCCTCCAGCGCATGCAGCAGGAGAACTTCGGCTTCAAGGAGCTGGAGAGCGAACTGGCCGACGCCGACGGCGCCGACGTGAGTTCCCAGATCGTCATCCGCCTCTTCGAGGCCGGTCTGCTGCGTGGCTTCGACAAGAACGGCGACCGCGTCGTCATCCAGGACCGCCTGCGGTTCGACGGCGTCGGGACCGAGTACGAGGTCTAGGGGCCGCCCTGCCTCTCCCGCCGTGTCCGGCCCGCACCCCAGCGGGCCCTTCGACCCGGTCCGATGTGACGCCGACGGTCGGACGGGGGCTGGACTGCACGGCCCACATTCCCGACCGGGTGCCGGCCGACCGGCAACCCGGCCGGACTCCCAGAAGCGGTCGCAGACTGCTTCCCCCTCAGCGAATCCGACAGAGAGAACGAGCATGTCCAGATCCGTCCAGATCGCCGCCGCGGTCACCGACAAGAACCTCGAACTGGTCCTCAAGGTGCTTCCGGCCATCATCGTCATCATGGCTGCCTCCTGGGTGTGCGGCCGCCTCGCCCTGATGGTCAAGCAGCCCCGGGTGCTCGGAGAGATGGTCGCTGGTGTCCTCCTCGGACCGACGCTCTTCGGCGCCGTATGGCCCGCGGGACAGAAGTTCATCTTCGCGCCCGAGGTTAAGCCGATCCTCTACGTCCTCAGCACCATTGGCCTCACTCTCTTCATGTTCCTGATCGGCGTCGGCTTCGACCACAGCGGCGGCACCAACGGAAAGCAGGAGGCCAAGCGGGCCGGTCTGCTGGCCGTCTCCGGCATGCTTCCGTCCCTGCTGCTGGGCGGAGCCGTCGGCTGGCTGACGTACGACCGACTGTCCAAGCCTGACGTGGGCACGGTCGAGTTCGTGCTCTTCGTCGGCGGCGCGCTCTCCATCACCGCGTTCCCGATGCTGGCGCGCATCCTGTACGAGCGGAACCTGCAGAACACCTCGCTGGGCCGGATGACCCTGCTCGGGGCCTCCTTCGACGACGCGGCCGCCTGGTGCTTCCTCGCCGTGATCTCGGCCATGCACGCCAACGCGGGAGGAGCGAAGGCCCTCGTGACGATCGGTCTCTCCGTCGTCTTCGTGGCCGTCATGCTCCTCGTCGTGCGTCCCCTCCTGAGGCCGCTCGGCGAGCGCGTCCAGCGGACTGGCGCGTTCGGTCTCGACCAGATGTACCTGGTGCTCGGCGTCGTCATCGCCGCCGGCTACTTCACCGACTACATCGGCATCTACTCAGTGTTCGGCGGATTCGTCGCCGGTCTGGCCATGCCGAAGCACCCCGCGTTCCGCGAGGCCGTACTCAAGCGCATGATGGAGGTCGTCAACGTCCTGCTGCTCCCGATCTTCTTCACCTTCTCGGGTCTGAACACCCAGCTGAACGGCCTCGGCGGGTGGGCCATGATCGGCCCCTTCCTGCTGATCCTCGTGGCGGGATTCGTCGGGAAGTACTTCGGCTGCGGCCTCGCCCTGCGCGGGACAGGCCTCTCCTGGCGCAAATCCCTTGCCATCGGTGGTCTGATGAACGCCCGCGGTCTGATGATCCTCATCTTCATCAACATCGGCCTGGCGCAGGGGATCATTAGCCAGGAGGTCTTCTCCATGCTGGTGCTCGTCGCCGTCATCACCACTGCCCTCGCCGTGCCGCTCTACCGGTGGGCGCTGCCCGATCGCATGGAACGAGACATGCTGGTCGAGGAAGGGATCCTCGCGGACCAGGCTCCGGAGACGCGCGACGACCAGCGTGAACTGGTCGGGTCCGCGAGGTAGGCCGCGTACGTGGAGCCGCGGTGCGTCACGCCGATCGGGCCGCTGGCTTGCCCCGGCCCTGCGCGTGGCAGCACCGCATCCATGACGGTCAGTCGGCGCGGGTCGTCAAGGCTGACGGGACAAGCGACATGACACTCCGTCCATTCCCTGGGCTCCGACCGTTCGGTCTCTCTGCAAACGCTGTTGGAAGGATGTCCGATTGATTTACCAGAACGCGACAGAGATCGTCCATGACGACGTCTTCCTGGCGCTCCCCGACTTTCTGCCCGGCTCGGACGTGTTCCTGAAGATCGAGGGGCTCAACCCCGCGAGCTCGATCAAGTTCAAGGCCGCGATCAAACTCGTGGAGCAGGCCGAGAAGGCGGGGACCCTGGTCCCCGGCTTGAGCCGGGTCGTCGAGTCCTCGTCGGGAAACCTCGGAATCGCCCTCAGCATCGTCTGCGCGATCAAGGGCTACCCGCTGACCATCGTCGCCGACCTGAACACGGTCGAGTCGGCGGTGCTGGCGATGCGGGCCCTGGGCGCGGAGGTCGTCATCATCGACGAGCCCGACGCGAACGGGGGTTTCCTTGTCCAGCGCCTCGCCCTGGTCGCCGAGATGCTGAACGTCGATCCGAACCTGGTATGGCTGAACCAGTACAAGAGCCGGGCCAACGTGGAGGCGCACAGGGACACCACGGCTCGGTCGATCGACCGGGAATTCGGCCCCATCGACTACCTCTTCATCGGCGTCGGCACCTCGGGAACTCTGATGGGCTGCCTGGAGTACCGGCGCGAGAACCGACTGTCGCACCGCATCGTCGGTGTCGACGCGGAAGGCTCGATCACCTTCGGCGGCAGCCCTCAGCGCCGCTATATCCCCGGGCTCGGCTCCAGCCGTCTCCCGGAGATCTACACCGACGACGGCACCTTCCACAAGGTGCTCGTACCGGAGCACGAGAGCGTGGCGCAATGCCACCACGTCGCCCGCGCGTACGGCCTCCTGGTCGGAGGATCGACCGGCACGGTACTCGCGGGGGTGCGAAGAATGCAGGACGAGATACCTACCGGCTCCCGGGTCGTAGTCATCTCCCCTGACCTGGGGGACAAGTACCTGTCCACCCTCTACTCGGAACAGTGGTTGAACGACCACCCGACTCTGACCAAGGAGCCCAGCAGTGTCTGACTTCATCGTCGTCGCCGGCCCCGACATCGCCGGCATCCTCGGCGGCGACAAGGCGAAGGTCCGGGACATCGTCGCGTCGACCTATCGCCTCCACGACGCCGGCGACACCATCAATCCGGACAGCTATTTCCTCCGCTTCCCGCACAAGCCCAACTCACGGGTCATCGCGCTGCCCGCCTACATCGGGGCTGATGTCAACCGGATGGGCATCAAGTGGATCTCCAGCTTCCCGGACAACCTGTCGCGCGGCATCCCGCGGGCCTCGGCGGTGCTGATCCTCAATGACTTCGAGACGGGCCGTCCGCTGGCGTGCCTGGAGTCCGCGCACATCAGCGCTGCCCGAACGGCGGCCTCGGCCGCGGTCGCGGCGGAGCAGCTGTGCAAGGGGGCCGGCATCACGGTCGGGGTCGTCGGCACCGGGGTGATCGCGTCCACCATCCTCGACCACCTGCACAGTTCCACGGTCGACATCGCGAGCGTCGTCGCCCACGACCTCGACCACGATCGGATCGTGGGATTCGCGGAGCGGGTGCGCGCGGAGATCGGCCTCGACGTCGATCCGGTAGGGCTCGACGCGGCCCTGAAGGCCGACCTGGTGGTCTTCGCCACCACTGCCGGCGAGCCGTACGTGGACGCCGACCACCGGTTCACGCCGGACCAGGTCGTCCTCAACGTCTCGCTGCGCGACCTCCCGCCCGAAGTCATCCTGGCGTCCACCAACCTCGTCGACGACGTCGAGCACTGCCTGAAGGCGAATACGTCCCCGCACCTGGCTGAACAGGTCACCGGAAACCGGGAGTTCATTCACGGCACGCTGGGTGGACTGCTGAACGGGACGGTCGACGTGCCGGGCGGGAGGCCCGTGATCTTCTCTCCGTTCGGACTGGGCGTGCTGGACATCGCCGTCGGTAACTATGTGATGGACCGGGCGGTCGAATCGGGGAAGGCCACCGTGATCAACGGGTTCATCGAATAACCGCCGAGGTCACGACGTGGCCCTCGGAGACGGTGCCGCTGACCGCCCACCGGCCTAGGACCGGGGGTGGTGTGGACTCGTCGGCCTCTGATGGGTCCTGCGGCACATGGGCGGTGAAGGTCGCACAGGTCGGGTCGATGGATATCACGCAGTCGCGGAGGTCGAACCACCGCCGGGTCAACGGGAACCTTGCCTTGAAGACGCTTTCCTTGGCACTGAACAACACCCGGTCCCAGGCCACTTCCGGGTGCTCCGCGAGCAGCACGGCCAGGCGGTCCATTTCCTCAGGAGCGGCGATCCTGCCGAGGGCCGGCGCGGGAAGGTGGTCGTGGGGCTCGGCGTCGATCCCCAGGGCGAGGACGGCGGCGGTGGTTGCGACGGCGGCGGCCCGGTATCCGTCGCAGTGGGTCAGGGAGCCGGTGTACCCCCGCGGCCAAGCCGGATAGCGGACGAGGAACTCGGCACCGGTCGCGTTGGGGACGAGCGGACCCGACGGCGCACCCATCGAGGCCAGGGCCTGACGGGCGCACCACCGTACATCCCCGAACTCGCGACGGCGGGTCGTGGTGGCTCCGGCGAGGTATTCCTCTTCGGCGGGAAACAGCGTGATGTCATGGCCGTCCGCCCATGACTCGACTCCCGTGACGTCGGCCGGAAGAACGTGGGAAATGAGGCCTGGAGTCGGGCCCGCGGCGGATGGCTTCATGGACTCGAATCCTAGCGTCCGGTGGTGAAAGCGAGGGGTTCTCGTGATCGGCCCGACTCCGCCAAGGAGTGGGATTTCTACCGAACTCGGATCGGTTCACCGCGTTTGCCGGCGGTGCCGCTCCGTGCGAAGAGGAGGCTCAAGGTGACATCGAAGGCTGAAGGCGGCGGGCAGCTCCTGGCGATCAGCGACCTCCACATCGGCTACGAGGAGAACCGCGCGCTCGTCGAGAAGATGCACCCCCGTGCCGAGGAAGACTGGCTGATCGTGGCCGGGGACGTTGCCGAGACCGCGGCAGACATCCACTGGGCCCTCAAGACACTGGCGGGCCGGTTCCGCAAGGTCGTCTGGGCCCCGGGAAACCACGAGCTGTGGACCCACCCGCGGGACGCGGTCACGCTGTGTGGCACTGCCCGCTACGAGTACCTGGTGGACATGTGCCGCGCACTGAACGTGACCACCCCAGAAGATCCGTATCCGGTCTGGTACGGTCCCGGCGGTCCGGTCGTCGTGGCACCGCTGTTCCTGCTGTACGACTACAGTTTCCTGCCGACCGGCTGCGCCGGCAAGGACGACGGACTGGCTCACGCGAGAAGGTCCGGCGTCGTATGCAACGACGAGTACCTGCTTCACCCCGACCCTTATCCGAGCCGCGAGGCCTGGTGTCGGGCCAGGGTCGCCGAGACCGAGCAGAGGCTGGCCGAGATCCCTGAGGATCTGCCCACCGTCCTCGTCAACCACTACCCGCTGGACCGCCACCCCATGAACGTCCTGCGGCACCCGGAGTTCGCCATGTGGTGCGGCACACGGCTGACCGCCGACTGGCACCGCAGGTTCCGCGTGGCCGCCATGGTCTACGGCCATCTCCACATCCCGCGGACCACCTATCACGAGGGTGTTCGCTTCGAAGAGGTGTCGGTGGGCTATCCGCGCGAGTGGCGCACCCGCCAGGAATCGCCTGGAAGGCCACGCCTCATCCTGCCGATGGAGGTGGGACGGCAACTTCTGTAGAGGCCGCCACATCCTCAGCCCATGCCTGGCGGCGGTGCATGCAAGCTGGTCGACTTCGGCTCCCCCAGACCTTCGCCGCCTCGCACCGTGCCATGCACGACCTCCCCCATGGAGGGATATGGCAGCGAAGGCCGTTGATCAGCGGGGGGACCGGCTACACACCGTCGTCGCCATCGCCACCTCCGACGATTCGATCGCCGGTTCACCGAACTCGCCGTCCCCAGTGTCGGCATACGACCACCACGCGGCGCTGGCGAGAATCCCGTGGGCCGAGATCATCTCGGCGACACGGTCTGGTAGCTCCGCGTAGCGGAGGCGGTGGGTGATTCAGAACGACGCGGGTCACCCAACGATACGAGTGGGGCTGTTGAGGGGTGTTGCCGAGGCACCGTTGCGTCCGGCCCGCAACTCCAGTTGGCTTAGCGGCTGGTGCCCACGCCCCGAGGTCACTGGCGACGAGTGCTGCCGAACGGGTGGGTCCTGCGGTCAAGTTACGCTGTGGCTCGTATCCACCACCGACGGCGCTCCGACACTCTCGGGACGACATCGTCCTCGGACTTCAGCATCTCGCGGGCGGCGGCAACGAGCGTGTCCAAGCACTCAGTGACCTGTGCCGCATCCTCTCTTTGTCGATCGAGCCACTCCCGGCCGCCCATCACGTGTGAAACAAGCAGCCCCACCTGCGTGTCGGTAATGTCGGCAACAGCAGCTCGGAGAGCATCCTGCGCAGCGACGATCGCTCGAACCTTCTCCCCGTTGTCCCCGGAAACCGCAGCCACGCCCAATTCGTCGAGCGAGGCTCTTGCCCGACCGGCGAGTTCAGCGTGGGCCGAGTCATCGCACCACATCGCCTCACCGATCACGACCCGGAAGTGGCGCGCCGGCCCGGCAACGCTGGAAGTGACGGCGAACTTGTCCAGGGCACGGATCATGTCTTCAACGGCTTGCATAGTGGCACTTGGGATGATCAGCTCGATCTCCGCTGCCTTACGCAGGACGGCGCGACCGGTTTCGTCGATCTGCCCCTGCACCGTCCCGTCAGCGTCGTTCTCCGAGTACAACCGATGCGTTGCTTCTGCCTTTTCGCGAACAAGCTGAATCAACTCAGCCGTCAGAACGTGCCGTACCGTCCACAGTGCGGCCACCCGCTGAGCTTCGGCGGCTATCGTCGCTGCCTCTCTTGCCGCCGCTGCCTGATCCCGGCCGCCGCGCGCCTGCATCCACCCCGCGGCCCAGCTTCCAGCGAAGGCGCCAACGACCGCCAGGATCGGTACCACGACGCCGAAGAAGGCAGCGTGCTCCTCGAAGAACTTCCTCAACGCATCCACCGGCACATCATGCCGCCTGCCACCGGCAAGGAGGGTCCCGTGATCGACCCCGACTGCGTCAAGGGGATCGCCAGGGAGATGGCGACGAGGGCGTAAAAGATCCTCAACGCCTGCCTAACTGCCGACTTCACCCGCGCCGAATCACTCGAACTCGCCAATGTCAACCTGGCGGCGTCGCTTTGGGGCGGTCTTATGCGGGACGGAAAGACTGAGGATGAACGTCTACGCCGATTATTACCATCAGCGCGGCGGCGATACCGACACCCTCCGCGCCCGCGCCTGGGCAGACTGGAAACGCGCCAATGGAGCCATCAATGACCTCGCCTGGATCTCCAACCGCTCCTGGGGGCCCCTGGTTGGGGCGGTGCCGACACCGTCGGCGAGGTCGCGTTCTGGGCCGTGCCCTGAAGGTGACCAGCCATGACCGACCCCACCGACCCCACCGACGCCCGCAGCGTGCCCGTCGAACCCGGCGACACCCGTTAGTCCGCCGGATGGTGGTGGTCGACCTGATATCGAATCCATTCAGGTCAGGGTTAGTGGGGCTGGTCGTGAGAGCTGGCGGAGACCTGGCCGGGTCCGATTACCGGCTGTGGGCGCGCTGGGCGGCCACTGGCGAAGGGAGCCGACGGGCGGGCGCTGGGACCGGCCTCGGGGTCGGCCGTGTGGGTGGCGGAAGCAGGCCGGTGGCGGTCTCGGCGAGCTGCGCTAGGAAGGCGAGGGGAACACTGGCGGACAGGCGGATGCTCCAGGCTGCCCTGTTGAGGTCCTCCCCGCCGTATAGCGTCCATCGGTCCGCCACGGCGTGGGGGGTGGATTCGAAGACGATGGTCCGGTTCGGTGCCGCCCAGGTGGTGCCGGCCGGGTGGCTCCCCGGGTACCAGGCGGCATTGTGGAGGACGTCGTCCGGGTGGTCGGCAGTGGTGTGGGACGGGGCGTCGAGGTGCTGAAGCATCGCGCGGATTAGGGGGACGGGGGTGCCGGCGGTGACGGTGGCGTACCAGAGGCGCTCGCCGACCGGGCCGTCATACTCCGCGATCGTCCAGGCGACGTCGCTGCGGTGCCGGGCCTCGTGGTCGAACTCGGCTCGTAGAAGCAGGGATTCGTGGGAGGCGACGGTCGTCTCGTCGAAGGGGCGGTACTTCTTCCACTGACGCTCCTTGTCGAAGAGGGCGCCGAGGAGGTCCTCGTGCTCGCCGGGCTCCGCGACCGGCGGTTCGGCCGTGGGCGCGGAGGTCTCCTCGGAGGTCGACAGGGGCTTGCCCGCGTGGAGCTGGCGGACGGCCTGCTCGAGGTCGGTGAGCGGGGCGGGGCCGGGGCGGACGGCGACGGAATAGAGCCGGTGGAACTCGGCGACGGCCTCTGCTTCGTCTTCGTACGTGGCGGTGACCTGCCGGAGGTGGTTCTCGCCGCGGAGGTGTACGTGGCGTCGGACGCCACTGGCGTAACTGCCGACGGCGACGGTGTTCTGACCGTCGTCGGCGTGCAGGTGGATGACGAGGCGGCCTTCGGCGATGTCGTCGTAAAGGTGCTGTGCCTGGGCGCTCACCTCTCGGGCTTCCTCCCTGGTGCACCAGGGGAAGGGGTAGTTGCCCCATTCCCACTCGGTGTCGATCTCTTGTTGGAGGCCCGGGGTGATCTCGGTGCTGAAGCCGTAACGCTGGAGCTGCTCGGTGGCGAAGCGGGTGTAGTGGGGCTCTTCGTGGTCGATGCGGGCGAGCACCATGGTTTCGGAGCTGGTGCTGCGCCATCCGAGATCGTGGAGGTGGGAGCGAGCGGCGTCGGCGGCTCGTCCGCTGGTGCTGGCGATGACGCAGGGGCGGCGGTCGGGATGGATTTCGAAGCGGATGTGGGCGTCAGCGGGGGCGTGGGGCATCGAGGCCCTTCGGTTAGGGGACTCGGCCAGCGGGGGTGTGGCTGGCCAAGGTTGGGGCTGGAGTGCTCTGGGTGGTGAGGGGACTTCGTGGGCCGGCTCGTGGAGAAGCGGTGTTTCCGGCAGGAGGAACGGAGACTGTGAGGTGGTGGGTGGCGTGTTGCCACCGGCTGCGGACGGCGTGCAGGTCGGCGAGCGCGCGGCGACTGCCGGTGATGAGCTGGTGCGCGGAGTTGGCGGTGTCTGCGGTGTAGGTGGTGATCTGCTCGGCGGTGTGGAGGGCTTGGCCGAGCAGGCTACGTTCGAGGATCCGTTCGCCCCAGTACGCGGCGGAGCCGACGGGGGTCGACAGCAGGGAGATCAGGGCGGCAGGGGCGATGCCGGCAGAGAGGAGGCCGCGCTGCTGGGCCGCCCACAGAACCGTTACCGGATCTACCGGATGGCCGCTGTGGGCTAGAGCGGTGACGCACTTCCACAGGCCGGCGTGAAAGGGATCGAGGAAGTCTTCGGCCGCTAGCCAGCTCATTCCCCTGAGCTGCTCCGGCCGCGACACCGCACTCGCCAGCAGCCACTGCTCGGCCTGCTGCCCGCTGTCTCCCTCCGCCAGGTGCGGGGCCGGTGGCTGGGGTGTGTGGGGCAGAGGGTGGGCGGGGGAGGGAAACCGTTCGGCCAGCTGATCAAGGTGCCGGGCGAGGGCGTCGGCGGCGGTGAGAGCGTGCTGTGGCCGCTCCGGCACGGTGGTGTCCGTGGCTGCCCGTGCGAGCTGCTCGGCGTGGTGGCGGAGGGTGCGCCGGGCGTATTCGGCGCGGATGACCACGGCGTATGCGGAGGCGTGCTGGGGCTGGGGGCAGGCGGATATCAGAGTGTGCATGTACGAAGGGGTCAGGCCCGGCGCCTGCTGCCGGGCCTTGGCCAGGACCGCGTTCAGCCAGTCGAGCCCGGCGAAGGTGGTCGCCTCTTCCGGGACGGCGATCTCGCGCATCGCGGCGAAGACGGCGGCGTGCGCGGGGCTGTCGAAGGCCGAGGCTGTAAGTCCGCTCAGGGTCGGGAGGAGCCCGGGCTGGAGGAGGACGGCGCCGAGGAGCGCCTGCTCGGCGTAGTAGAGAGGCGGGCGCTCGGCCGGCTCGTACAGATCTTCGGTATCGGGGGAGTGAGCCGAGGACATCAGGCGGCCAGGCTGAAGTCGTTGGCGGTCAGGATGCGGTCGAGATGCGGTGCGAGAAGGTGCGCGGCGAGTCTCGGTGGGACGGCGTTGCCGATCTGGGAGAACTGCTGGCCTTTGTTCCCTGCCCACGGATAGCTGGGGGGAAAGGTCTGCAGCGTGCCGGCCTCGGCGGCGGTGATTCGGATCGGCGCCGGCGCCGGGCCCTCCTGGTCCTGCACGGAGGCGGTCGCCTGGGCGACCCAGGTGCACTCGTTCGCCCGGTGCCCGAAGAACAGTGTGCCCGCGGGCTCGGAGATCGGCCGGACGGTCGCGTTGGTCTGGTTGTTGCTGCGCAGGGCCCAGGTCCAGTGCGTCGCCTTGCTGGTGCACGTCGGGGCCGGGCCGGTCGCGGGGCTGGCGCCGCGCGATCCGTGTCGGGCGGTCCAGCCCGCCCCGCGGGTCTGCGGCTTGAGGACGATGTCCTCAGCCGCCGGCGATGCTGTCCAGGTGCCGCGGTCGCGGGCGTCCGCCAGCGTCTTGCGGGCGCCGGAGGGAAACGGTTCGGGTCCGCCGCTGGCGGGTCCGCCGGCGCAGATGGTGGGCACAGGCCGGTCGGTGGCGCCCCAGCCGAGTGCCTCGGCCATGGACACCCACTGTTCGCGGCCCGGCCCGAACAGCGACTCGGGCTCGGCGACGCGGGCGTGTGTCGGAGGTGGAGGCTCTGCGGTACGCACGCGCGAGGCGAGGAGGATCGCGCGCTTCCTTGTCTGCGGGACGCCGTAGTCGGCTGCGTTGAGGACACCGGTCCACACCGAGAAGCCCCAGGACCGCAGGATCGCAGCGTACTGCTTCCACAGCGGCAAAACGTCTGGGACTTCCTCCATCGCCACCCACTCCGGCTCGCCGACCGAAGCGAGGGCGTGGAGGTAGCGCATCGGTTCTGCCGCGAGGAGGGACCGCTCGTCCTGGCAGGCGGCCAGGAGCCTGTCGCGGGTGTCGCGGCCGGCGGCAAGGTCGGTGACCGCCTGGTGCACGAGCGGCTGGTCCACCAGGCCCAGGCGTTTGCCCGCCGTGCTCCATGCCTGGCACGGCGGGGAGGCGATGAATCCGCGCGTGCGGCCGGCGAAGATCCGAGCCGGGTAGGCCGCGACGTCTGTGCGGATGGTGAGCAGGCCAGCGGCGGCGCGTGTCTTGCACGCCCACTCGTCCCACTCCAGTCCCACGTCCCGGATCCCGAAGTGTTGCAGGGGGAAACTCCAGCCACCCGGTCCCGCGAACAGGTCGATCACGAGATCGCGATCCGTGATCACGAGGCGAGCCCGAAGTCGTCCTGCCCGACCTCTGCGTCGGTGTCGCAGCTGCAGCTCCAGGGGGCGCAGCCGTTCACCACATCCAGCTCGGCGGCTTCTGCCTCGGCCTCCGCCGCGGCGTCGAGGGCAGCGCGCTCGGCTCTGGTGACGTGGTCGATCGGGGCCTCGCCGAGCGGGACACGCGAACGGTGCAGGGACGCCTGGCCCCGCAGGGCGTTGCCGGCCGCGCTGGCGCGGGCGTTGCCCTTCCTGATCGCGGCGTCCAACTCGACGACATCCGCCCATTCGGCAGGCGAGGTGTCACGGGTATGCCGCCACTGAGCATTTCCGTGGAGCGGGCAAGTTATCGAGAATCGAGACAAGTTCGTGACCTTTCGTCTGAGGGAGGGAGTGCCCTCCCAGGCCGGTTGTGGGGTGCCTGAGCGGGCGTGGTGGACACGCGGCATGGCTGCGTTCATGGCGTTCTTCGATGGTTCGACCAGCACCTGGCGGGTCAGCTCAGCCGCCGTGACTTCTGGGATCACGGAACTCTGGGCCGAGGTCGAAGCCGATCCAACGCAACGCAGTGAGATATGCGCCTTCACCTGGAACTTCTGCACGGATGAGAGCCCGGGCGAGGTGCTCCTGGCGGAGGTGGGGCAGGGCCTGGGTGATCGCGGCCAGGGGTTCGTGCGGGGTGAGACGGGTGGCGGTGATCTTCCAAAGAGGGTCGGGGTGCTGGATCGTCCACCATGTCCCGCCGGGGCTGGACGGCGCGAAAACCAGCAGTAGATCGTGCCCCGGGCTGTCCACGCTGACGTGACCGGACGCCGGGTCATGAGTGTGCTCCCACCCGAACAGGTGGATCAGGGGCCCGAGGACATCCGCGAGCCGGTCACCCGTGCCGGCCAAATACCGAGGTGACACCAGGAAGCGGTCCGTGGCGCTGCTCTCCACGGCTACCTGCTTCGCGTGACGGAGACATCGGCCTGCTTGGGCACGGATGGTGTCGTGTTCAGGGCCGGCCGGGACGCCGCCGCGGTGGTGCCGGCGGCGCGCGCGACATCGAAGGCGGCGTGGGCGCAGCTTGTGGCCACGAGGTGGAGGCGGCCGGCGGCTTCTTCCAGGGCGCCCTGGACATCGCCCAGCCCCGTCTCCTGCCGCACCCGGGCCATGTCCTCCGCGATCTCGGGAGATGGGGGAAGCCCGATGGTGTTCAGTGGGTCGCCGGCGACGGCGGAGGCGATGAAGGCGGAGCCGGCGGAGGCCGCAGCGACGTTCGCGGTCAGTTCGGCGAGCACCCGCTGGCTCTCGGGAACCTTCGCGTACGGGCCCGCGGCGAGAGCCCGGGTCAGCCCGACGAGCTTGGCGTTGACCTGCTGCGAGGCGAGGAAGAGACGGGTGCCCTGGGCGAAGATCTCCTCGCTGTCAGAGTCCTTCAGGCGGCGGACACGGACGTCATGTCCTGAGAGAGATCCAGCAGAGGGTTGGGGGACTCCATGGCGGAGCGTCCCTTCGGGGGCCCCTATGGGTTTGGTCAAGGTGATGGGGGGCGGGCGGCGGGCTAGCGCCGTGCGCCTGCGGGCCGAGGTGCGCCCGCGCGTGCCGCGGTGGGGCTCGGGACGGCGGTGGGGAGGGACGGAACGGAGCGGGCTTCCAGCAGGGTCCGGACACCGCTGGAGGTGAGCCGCGCGCTGTACCGCTCTGTCGGGCCCTGCAGCGGGGTGAGGTCGACCAGCTTCTTGTCGACGAGCGCATCGATGGTCGTGGCCCGCAGATGAGCAGGCAGGGGCGTGTCGACCTCCCGGACACCCGAGTACGAGGTTCGGACGACCGCGTCGCCGCGGGCGAAGACCGCCAGGCCCTTGCGCTGGGCCTCGCTCACCTTGACGGCCGTGCTGCCCGTCACGGCCTGTTCACGGGCCGCACGCTCCTGGGCGTAGAGGACGCCGTCGTGACGCAGGAGAGCGGCGCCGACGTCCTGAACGGCCACTGGGGTTCTCGCCAGCGTGTCATTGGCCTGCCCGAGCAGGTGCTCGGACGCTGAGGCATCGCCGTGCGCGAGGGCGGAGATGGCGTTCGCTGCGTGTCCGGCGGCGTTGGTGGTCGCCTCCGTGAGGTGGCGCAGAAGAGCGACGGCGTGAAGGCCGTCCGTGGTGGTGGGGGCGTCGCTCAGCGCGGTCTGAGCCAGGAGCCTGCCGGCCAGGAGCGAGGTCTGGTGTATCCAGCCGGTGGCCCGGACTGTGTCCGCGAGCCGGTCGGCCGCAGAGCCGCGCTGACGCCGGAGGGCATCGAGCCTGTTCATGCTGACCAGCAGGTGTCGGGTGAGAGAGTCGAGGTCTTCGGGGCTCGGGACCGAGCTGTGGGAGAAGTCCAACGGTGTTCCCTGGGGTCGGTGGGTGAGTCCGGAAACAGGCCGCGGGGGCCTGGCCGGAGGGGAAGAGCGTTACGGATGCCGGGCGCTGGCCGTCGGAACTGCGGGGGTGGTCGGCACCTTCACGGCTGTCAGCGCGCGTTCGGCGGTGGCCCAGTCGATGAGGATCTGGTCCTCGGCCCGGGCGGCGGCGGAGGCCAGCCGTCGGGAGAGGTGTTGGGCGAGCCCGCGGTACGTGCCGGCGGCGCGGAGGAGTTCCTCGACCGCCTCGGACAGGTAGTGGCGGCTGGTGTCTGCCGTCCGGTCACCGTCCTCGTAGAGGAGGGCGTCGGTGCGCCCGGTGATGCCGTACGTGCACAGGGAGGCCGCGACGGACATCTGCAGAGCAGCCTCTGAGAAACGGGCAAGGGTCTCGGGCCCGTGCTTCATGACGGCGTACTGGCTGGCCGAGAGGATGTCGAGCTGTTGCATACACCTGATGGACAGCTGGTGGATGCGTACGGTGATGGGGGCGATCTCCCGGACGGGACGGGTGATGTCGCTAGCCCGCACGCCGTCGATCTCGACGCGCAGGTCTCCTAGTTCGCCCGGTACGAGCCCCAAGAGCCGGGTCTGTTCGGCGAGGTCGATGGCCTTCACTGGTCTCCACGGCGAGGGGCGGTGTGCGCGGACAAGGGCGGGGGCCTGTCAGTGGCAGGGGTGGGAACGGTTAGGCACTGTCCGGCGGATCATGTGATTCCTAGGATCCAGGGGTGTCATTTCCCTGTTGGACAGTGCCGGGGGACTGGCTGGATGCGGCAGTGATGAGCGGTGCGGGTCCAGTGCTTCCCGCAGCGGACGGCGAACGGGGGGCCTGTGGGGAGTCGGCGGCTGCATGCGTGGCTCGGGTCGGCGGTGGCGCTGCTTCTCGCGGTATTCGCTGCCATGCTTCTGGGCAGGTCGTGGACCACCTGCGACGTGGGAGTGAACAACGCGGCCAACAGCGGTTTCCTGCTGTGGCTGTTCGTTCCGGGCCTCTGGACGGTCCTGCTGCTGGTCTGGGTCGCGGTGGGCGCCCTTCTTGGGAACCGTCCCCTTCTCCATGCCTTTGCCCTCGCGGTGACGCTCCTCGGTGTTGTCTGGTGCGTCCTCTCGATCTTCTGGGAGGGCGCCGCCACTCCTCCGTGCCCCGGCGGCGTGCCCCCGTGGTGGCCGAGCTTCATCCCCGTCCCGGGATTCTGAGAGATCGGTTCCGGTAGTTCACGGCTTGAGCCAGAGGCGGATTGCTGCTGCGGTGACGGTGCCGTGGAAGACATAGGCTCGCTTGTCGTAACGGGTTGCGACAGCACGGGAGTTCTTGAGGCGGTTGATGGTCCGTTCGACCTCGTTGCGGCGCTTGTATCGGTCAGGGTCGAAGCCGGTGGGTCTTCCGCCCGCGCTGCCTTTGCGTCGGCGGTTGGCGCGTTGGTCCTTCGGTTCCGGGATGGTGTGCTTGATGTCGCGTCGTCGCAGGTAGCGGCGGTTTCGGCGGGAGCTGTATGCCTTGTCGCCGCTGACGTGGTCGGGTCGGGTCCGGGGTCGTCCGCCCAGCGGGCGGGGCACCCGGATCCGGTCCAGGACCTCGATCATCTGTGGGGCGTCGCCCCACTGGCCCGGAGTGATCAGGAGAGCCATCGGGCGGCAGCCGCCTTCCCCGGCGAGGTGGATCTTGCAGGTCAGCCCGCCCCGGGACCGTCCGAGCCCCTCGTCGGGGCGGTGGTGCCGGGGCGTCGTCCTTTTTTCGGAACCCGCGGTGTGGCCTTGCGGGCTCCGGCGGCGTGCTGGTGGGCCCGGCAGGAGGTCGAGTCGACACCGACCATGCCCCAGTCGATCCGGCCGGCCAGGTCGGCGTGGGCCTGGACCGCCTGCAGGATCCGGTCCCAGGTGCCGTCCGCCGACCAGCGGCGATGCCTCTCGTAAACGGATTTCCAGGAGCCGTATCGTTCCGGCAGGTCACGCCACGGGACGCCGGTACGGATCCGGAACAGGATCCCGTTGAGCACGGTGCGGTGGTCGTTCCACCGTCCTCCCCGCCTGCCCGAAGGCGGCAGATGCGGCTCCACAAGCGACCACTCGCGATTCGTTAGATCTCCCCGCCCCATGACCGAACCAACGCGCGACTGATCAGGAAGTCACATGATCCGCCGGGCAGGCCCTAAGCGGTCTGGCCGAAGTCGCCCTGAGCAGGCTGCTGTTTGGCGACGGCGCGTGCGGTGATGGCCTTCGAGGCGCGCGCGGAGGCCGTTGCGAGCTCTTCAGCGCCTGGCTCGGCGTACCAGGGGCGCAGGTCGAGCATGGCGACGCGCATGCCGGTGGCCAGGCACAGGGCGGAGCCCTTGGGCAGGGCGCGGATCGCGTCGGCGGGCAAGATTCGTTCCTGCCGCGTCGACACCGAGGTCGACTTCCCAGACTCGGAGTGCGAGGTCGAGATGGTCTCGACGTCGTGATCGCCGACCATCCGCGAGAGCTTGTCCGCGAAATCCGGATCGTCGATACCAGAGCCGATGATCTTCACGGTGGCCGCGCTCCACATGGCGTCCATGCCCGCGTCCCCCCAGACTTTCTGGCCCTGGCGGTAGGACTGAAGGATGGTGATGGGGATGATCCCGCGGGAGCCCAAGTGGCTGTACAGATCGGGCAGGTCGCTGATCTTGCACACGTTGGCGGCCTCGTCGAGGATCGCGAGCATCGGCGGGTCGAGTCGCCCGCCGGCGCGCTCGGCCTGGGTGGTCGCTGCCCGCATCACGCTGTCTGCGCACGCCGCGATCAGCGCGCTCGCGCCGCCTCCGCCGTCCTTCGACAGCAGGAACAGGGAGTCCGTGCTCGTCACGAAGTCGGCCGGGCGGAACTCGGGGACGTCCTTCTGCGGCGTCACCCAGGCGGCGATGTCCTGGTTGAGGAGGGCGGAGGCGTACTGCCGGGCCGTCTCGTAGATGCCGTCCCTCGTCTCCGGCGGTCCCTCCACCGTGCCCTTCAACTGCGATGCCACGGAGGTGAATCGGTGGTCACGCAGGATGTCGAGCGGGCGCCGGTCGGCGGGGAAGGCCAGCCACTGCATCACGTCGGTGATCGGCCGCTCGTCCAGCGCGGCGGCCAGGAACAGCTGCGACAAGATGTTGCTGCCGGCCTTGGACCAGAAGTCACCCTGCTGGCTCGCGTCCACGCTCGCGGCGAGGAAGTGCCCGGCAAGCCTCCCGGCGCCGTCGAGCGTCTTGGCGTCGGCGAGCGGATTCCACCACATGCTCCGCTCGGCATGGGCGATCTGCTGAGGGTCCATCGACCACACCCGGCCCACCCTGCTGCGCGCATCGTGGCACGTCGTATATGCGTCGCCTGCCGCTTTGTTGGAGGTGAGCAGGACTGGTCCGGGTGCGGCGAGGATCGAGGGGATGGCGAGGCTGGTCGTCTTGCCGGAGCGCGGCGCCATGATCGCGACGGCCACGTCCTCGAAGCCCATGCGGACCTCGTGGCGGGTCCCGGCGAGGTTGCCGACGAGGATGCCGGCGTCGCGGGGTTCGATGTGTTTGGCGTGTCTCAAGCTCGGCCGCAGGGAGCGGGCCTTGGCATCGACGGCCTTGGCGAGCAGCGGTTGGATGTCGCGGGCCGTCGCCATCCCGTCGACGGTCTTCTTTCCGCCGCCGGACCGGTTCTTGTACCGGAGCCACAGGAGGCCCGCGCAGGCGGCGAGGGCCAGCGTCAGCAGGACGGGGACGATACGGGTGGCGACGAGGAGGAGCGTTTCTCCAGTCGCGGGCCAGAGCTGGTCGGGGTGGAGGAGGGCGTCGGTCGGCTGGTAGGGGACCCAGGGGCCGCCCGTCGCCCAGGCGGCGAAGTTGCCGCTCAGCCAGGCGATGGAGGCGGCGGGAAGGCCGACGGCGAAGCCGGCGAGGAGCACCTTCAGGGCTATGTCGTAGCCGTCGGAGCCGGACGAAGGGGAGCTGGGCATGGGCAAGGGGCGGCGGTTCCTTGAGCGGTGCCGCCGGGGACGGCGGCGGGACGGTCAGCGGGGGTGGCGCCGCGTCGGCGGGGACGGACCTGCCGCGGGCGGGGGAGGAGAGCCGGGCCGGCGGGCGGCCAGGCGTGAGACGCGGGCGGGCAGGACAGAGGCGAGGCTTTCGGCCGGCACCTGCTGCCACTGCAGGTCGAGCCGGTGCCGGTTGAGGCTGGGCGCCTGCTCGTAGGTCCGCCGAAGCGGCGCCGGGTGGGAGAGGGCCTGGGCGAAGACGGTGACCCAGGCCGGGTTGCCGGGGCCGGCGAGGTAGACGGGGGACACCAGTGCCTGGTCGACCAGCTCGTGCTTGTTCATCAGCGCCTCACCGCCGACCGGCTGGCGGCGGGCTGCTGGACGGGGCTCGCGATGGCGATGGGGGCCGGTGCGGGGGTTTTGAGGGCGACGGCGTGCAGGTCGAGGATGGCGTGTCCGTGGGTGGCCCAGGCATCCAGGTAGCCCCGGGCTTCAGCGTTCCGCTCGGCCAGCGCGTCGATGAACTGCTCGTCGGTCGGCCGGGAGGTGCGCATGGCCTCGCGGGTCTCAGCCCACTCGGTACGCAGAGCCTCCAGGCGGTCGAGGCCCTTGGTGAGTTCGCTCAGCTGCCACGGCCAGCGGGACTCGACGTCGCCGGCGGCGATGTGCTGCAGCTGGAACCCGGCCGTCGCGAGCAGCTCGCGCGCCGAGCGGCGGACGGGTTCGAAAGCGCGCCAAGTCTGTGTGTCTCGCTGAACCTTGCGCCAGCCGTACGACTCGTCGTCGTACGGCATGCCGTCGGTGTCGGTGTGCTCGTCGGAGTAGGAATCCCAGGAGGCGAGGATCATCTCGCTCTGCACCAGGAACGTCGCCAGTGCCTGGAGCGCGGCGGCGTGCTGGTCGGCGCGATAGGGGAACGAGGGCAGGGTGTTTCCTTCGGTGCGGGTGCGGGTGCGGGTGCGGGTGCGGGTGCGGGTCAGCGGCGGCGGACGGGGGTGCCGGGCAGCGCGACTGGGCCCGTGCAGGTGGTGCGTGTGGGAGGCGCGGGCCGTTGCTGGCGGGCCTCGGCGAGGCGCTTGCGGTGTGCGGTGACGATGAGGGTGCCGATTTCGACTTCCTGGCCCACGTGTAGATGGGGCCCTTCGTCGATCTCGAAGCGGGGCCGCAGAGCGGGGGCTGGGTCGCAGAGAGCGGTGGCGACCGCGCTCACCACTTGGTCCGGGGCGCGGGGGTCGAGGGACGCTCGCCACAGAAAGCCCTCGGGGCCGTACGGACCCGAGTTCCGGGCGACCTCGATCTCCCATCCACACAGGCCCATGGAGGGGGAAATGCGCTGCTCGACCTCGGTGGTGCGGTCGGGGGAAACGATCTTGTGACCGCCGGCGGTGTCTGCCGTGTGCTCCCAGCCCCGCGCGACGAGGACGCTCGCCATGTCACCGCAGGCGTTGTCCGGGGCGGGGCGCATGAGCGCGTCGGTGAGCCCGGCGATGATCTCCACGGGGGCGTCGCCGCTGAACGAGGCGTACCAGTGGCCCGGGCCGAGGATGCTGTTCACCTTCCACCAGCCGCGAAAGTGGTGAGGGGATGGCTTGAAGATGAGTTCGTGCTCTTGGTCGGGGCTCTTCATGTGGATGACCGGATGCAGTGGATCGGAGTGCACGGTCCAACCTGCGGCGCACAGAGCGTGGGTGATGTGCCGGGGGTCACCGGGGCCCGCGAGGTAACGGGGCAACACCGGTGAGCCGAGTTTGCCCAGGTAGTCGTCGGCGAAGGCATCCAGCTGACGCGAGTCGATCACGAAGACGCTGTTCCTTCCGGTGGGTTCTAACGACGGGTACGGGCTCCGCCGCTCGTTGCGTATGGGCGGACGGGAGCAGGCTTGCGGGTGCGGACCCGGGCGGAGGCCCAGGAGTTTCGTCCCCAGGTGGCAGCGCGGGCGGCGGTGATCCGGGCCTGCTGCCAGGAGCTGACCTCGGAAGGCCGTACGGACACGGAGGTGACCTGGATCCACTTCGAGGGCGGGACGTGTCCGCGGGGCCGCATCACCGGCTGCGGGTCGGCGATGGCCGCGGAGAAGTTCTCGATCAGGTGCATGGGGGTCGTGGCCGAGAACACGGCGTCCCAGGTCCGGCCGTGCTCGGTGCAGGCGCCGGCCCACCAGTGAGCCTGACTGGGTCCGTTCTGGTGGAACTGCAGCCAGGTGTTCCGGTCGGGGCTGACGGCGGTGAAGTGCTGGTCGCGCTCGGTTTCCCAGTGCTGTTGCTGGAGCGGGGCCCATGGGTTGGGGGCGTGGGCGGAGCGGTCGCGGGTGAGGGCGTCGGTGAATCCGGCGACGATCTCCACTGGGGTTTGCTGGGTGAAGGTGACCTGCCAGCCGGGCTCGGTCGCGGTGGGCTGGCCCTGGATGTGCCAGCCGCCCGGCTGCGCGGCGGGGTCGTAGGCGACACGCACCAGGTGGTCGGCGCGGTCGAAGATGAGCGGTCCGCCCGTGACGGAGCGGTCGGTCCAGCCGGAGGCGCGCAGGAACTCGGTCACGTGCCGGATGTCGCCGCCGCCGGCCAGGTGCCGGGGTTCGACGAGGTAGTGCTGCTCGGCCTGCTCGCTGGTGCCCCGGGTGGGGTGGTGCCGGTGGCTCATCGGTGCCTCCGTACGACGAGCGGGACCGGTGCCGGCGGCTTGACGGTCGTGGTGGATGGGTTGCGGGCTTCGGCGAGGGTGTCGAGGTGCTCGTCGAGGTCGAGGCCGATGTCGTGCAGTTCGTTGGCGGCGCGGCCCAGGGCGAGCCAGACTTCCGGCGGCAGCAGTCCTTGCGTGGCCTGCCGCTGGGCGAAGCGGCTGGCGGTGGCGGCCAGGGCGCCACGCTCGGGGTCGAAGACGTCCGCCAAGACGGCCACGGTGTCGGGTGGTGAGCATGGCTGGGTCAGGTACTCGTTGAGGTGGTCGAGCCGGGCGGCGATGCTGCGAGCCTGATAGGCGCCGTAGGTACGAGGGGAAGACTGTTTGTTCAGAGGGGGCTCCAGGAGAGCAGCGGATCGGGGCGAGCCGGGGTGCGGTCAGCGCCGGGGGCGGGGTGAGCCGGCGGACGGGGGCGGCGGAGGCTGGGAGGGATCCGCGTTCGGCTTCTGCGAGGTGCGGTGGGCGAGCATGCTCTGTGCCCAGGCGGTGACGTCGAGCTCGTCGGGCTCGATGTTGACGTCGAACCCCGCGAGCAGGAGCGGGAGGATCGCGCGGGTGACGAGCTGGCGCTGCGCCTTCTGACTCAGGCCCTCGGGGGTCTCGTGCCAGGTGTAGACGGGGCAGTCGGGCACCTCATGCCGCCGTTCCAGGCCGGACTCGTCAAGCCGGGCGAGGAGTTCCTCGGGGGCGCCGGTCCTGGTGATGATGTGGAGCCGGTCGGGATGGCCGGCCTTGCGGTAGATCTCGACGTCCTTGTTTGTCTCGTCCGCGAGGGTCAAAGGGTTCTCCAAGAAGAAGGGGATTACGGGCCCGGGCGGCGTGCAGGCCCCTTCGAGGCCGCGGCCCGCGGGGGAGGCGAGGCTGGTGCGACTGACGCCGGCGAGCGGGCTGCGTGCGTGCGCAGCTCTTCGATCTCCCGGGTCTTCCTCAACAGCACGTCGGTGAGGTCCCCCAGGCGTTCCACCGGCCCCCCGTCCCGGGGCTCTGCGGGCACGTGGTCGCCCCAGGACGTCCAGACGGAGACCAGCACGTCCCGCAGCCGGGGCAGTACCCCGGTCTCAGGTGCGGAGATCTCGGCGAGGACGCCGGCGAGCACCGGTCCTTCGTCGGTCTTGCGGGCGAGTTCTGACAGGTAGGTCAGGTACCGGTGGGCGGCTTCCCGGTCTCCGCCCTGGGTGGCGAGGACGTTGAGGTTGGGGTCGAGGTAGGTGCTGTATCCGGCGCTCAGCAGTGCGTACGAGGCGACGGTCGCCCCGATGCGCTGCTGCTCGACGGGCATGGTGACCGGCAGCCGGTGGTAGTAGGTGTTGGGGCCGGGGTGGCGGGTGAAGCCGCCGGTCGTCTGCAGGATGCCGGCTGCCCGCTGGTCCCCGCCGACGGCGAGGACGAGCTGGCTGCGCGGGTCGCGCGTGATCGTCACGTAGCGGGGGAGAAGGAACTCGGGCTCTTCGGTGGGGTTCATCGGTTACGAGCGGCGGACGCCGTCGTGAGGGCGGGGAGGGGGCGGGGCGCGGCCGGTGGTGGCGGAGCAGGATGCCGCATTCCGATGCCGACCCCGATTTCGGCCAGGCGGGCGCCTACGGCTCGTATGGCACGCGCCTGCGCGGCCGTGTCGTCGCCGGCCAGGACGAGCAGGTCCTGGCGGGTGTTGTGTACGAAGCCGTGCTCGGTCAGCAGCTTGGCCAACGGAGCGGAGCCGGGGAGCGGGGTGGTCAGGGCGTCCTCCGCCCAGGTGAGGTCGATCCTCTCGGGCAGCGGCGAGCCGAGCGCGGCGGCGTTGCGGCGGACGTGCGCCAGGGCGTCGGCGTAGCGGGGCAGCAGGTGAAGGATGAGGGCCTCGGCGGCGTGGAACGGGTCGGCGGGGACGGCGAGGCCATCGGGCTCGCGGACTCCCGTGTACGCGGCGGCGGGGAGGTCTGCGGGGGCCAGGGCGGCGACGAGGAACCCTTCGGGCCGGTCGAGGTGGTCGATGACGAGCAGGCGGGTGTTGTCGTCGGTGCGAGTGAGAACCGCGCAGTGGGCCACGCCGTGGGTGGCGATGGTGTGGGCGGTCTGGTCCATGTCCCACACGGCGGTGGTGAGGTGGTCGTACTCGGCGCCGCCGCCGTGGTCGGGGTGGTACTGGCTGGTCCACCGGCCGGGCAGCTCGCCGGCGAGGATGGTCGCGAAGGATTCGAGGTCGCTGGAGGCGGTGTCGTTCAAGGCGGTCCTTGGTGCGTGGGTCAAAGGCGCCGGGCCGGCGGCGGGGCGGGCGGCCGGGGTGGCAGGGCGGGGATGGGGCAGGGGCAGTGGACGGACGCTTCACGTTCGTTTTCCGCGACTTCGCTCGGGCAGGGGCGGCGCGCGGGGTGGTCCTCGTGCCGGTCGGCGAGCTCGGTGCGCAGCTGGTGGAGCTGGGCGGCGACGATCGCGAGGTGGTGGCCGCTCAGGCTGCACAGGGTGGCGGCGGTATGCCGGTCAAAGCCTGGTCGAAGGTGTCGAGGAACTCAGCCGTCGCGTCCATTACTTGACCGAGAGCGGGGAGCACACTGTCGTGGGCGGCGGTCAGCTCAGTCAGGACGGCGGCTGCGTCATGCGTGCTGGTGGCGCGGTGGAGGCTGTCGGCGAGGGCGGCGACCTGCGCGCCGAGGGGTAGATCGTGGGTGGTGTGCCGGTCGGTGTCGAACGGCTCGTCGCAGGCGACCCAGTAGCCGACCGACCGGAGCGCGGAGACCGCGGTGGCGGCGAGGGCCTCCTCGGCGGTCTGGTCGAGGCCGGCGGGGGCACGGTGGTACTGCTCGTGCTGGCGGAGACGTGAACGAAGCCGGTGCGCTGCAGGATGCTGTGCGCCTCCGGATCACTGCCGTGGGCGAGGACTTCGCCGGCGTGCGGATCGCGGTGCAGTTCGATGTGGCGGCGGGGTGCCGAGAACGTCGTCACCCAGCAGGGGTCCAACGTTGAGCATCCGCTCGTGAATCCGGATGATCATCGGCTGGCCGCCTTCGCGTCGGAGGCGTGGACGAGCTGGCCGCGGTCAGTCACCCGGTACCAGCCGAGATCGACCTGTTCCGTGCCGACGACCTTCGGGAGAAGGTAGTCCTCCAGGGCGCGCAGGTAGATCAGGCAGTCGGGGCACCGCTTGGAGAGATGGACGAGGTAGCGGGGGCGGGCGGTGACGAATGACTGCGCGCCGCCTAGCGGGTTGCGCACCCGCCAGCCGTCCTCGTCGGTCGGGATGTGCCACGAGGGGGCCACCACGGTCATCGCGTCGCCCCACAGTTCGCCGTCGGCGACGCCCTTGATCACCACGATCTGGTCGCCGGCGGCGAAGTGAGTGTGGGTGACGTCGCGATCGGAGGTGATGGTGTCGGCGGGTGCGAACGCGGGGCGAGTGGGTTCGGGCACAGCGAAGTCCTTCCGCAGAAAGCCGCAGGTGGCGTTGGGGGCAGGACTCCATGGTCTGGAAATCGGCCGGTTAGGCTAACCGGCGAACGTGCGCTATATATCTGCGGCTTCGCTCCCGGGCTGGCCTTGCGGGAGCGCCGGTCAGCGGTGCGGGTTCTCGGTGCCGATGTCGTCGCTCGTCGCGGCGTCGAGCAGCTCCGGAAGGTCGGTCCCTTCGGCGTCGCGCTGGTCGATCCACCAGCCTGCGCGGCTGATCGTACGGATCTTCTCCTCCAGGACCGCCCAGTCCGCCTCGTCCCAGGCCCCTTCCCTGGCCAGGGCCGTGTACGCGGCGGTGACCAGCTGGAACCGGGAGCGCTCGCCCCACGCCAGGGCCTGCTCGGGCCCCTCCAGCGGAGGCATGTCGAACTGCTCGGCCCACTCGGCGGCAGCCGCCTGCTCTTCCGCGCGCCGGGCGGCGAGCCACTGTTCCTTCGCGGCCGAGTCGGCGTCGCGGGCGGCCTTCCAGCACTCGGTGCACCCACGGCCGGCGAGCCAACGGGCGAACCCGGCCCGGCGGTCGGCCGGCCGGTCGGCAAGGTTGTGGGTGACCTCGTGTCCGCAGCTGTGGATGACGATCCAGGCGGTCTTGATGGGCATGAACGATTCTCCTTCGTCGAGGGATGTGCGAGGTGGGGTGGGAAGGCGGCGGTGCCGGCCGGGTCTGCGGCGCGGGCCGAGTAGGGGCCGGGAGAGTGCGAAGACGGCGGTGGCGATAGCGGCGCCCCCGGCAGGGAGGGCGGACAGGCTGAGGAGATGATCGGTAAGGGTGCCGGCGAGGACGGTGCCTGCAGCCTGCCCGGTGCCGATGGCGAGGATCAGCCACGAGTACGCCTCGGTGGTCCGTGAGGCGGGGGCGAGAACGTCGATCGTCTCGAACCCGCAGGTGACGACCATGGTGAGGAACAGCCCCGGCAGGGCAGCGGCGATGATCGCCGCCTGCGGGCCTGGCTGGACCAGCAACCCCAGCCATCCGGCACCGAACAGCGCTGCGGTGCAGATGAGTTGGGTGGCAGGAGCGGCGCGGCGGCCGAGACGGGCGAAGAGCAGGCCGCCGAGGAACGAGCCGGTGGAGAAAGCTGCCGGGAGTACGCCTGTCAGCCAGTTCGTCTGGTGCAGCTCGGCGACGACGGCGGCCCAGACGCCCAGGCCGCCCAGGGACACACCGAGGGCAGCGAGGCCGATGCACAACAGGGCCAGGCCGCCGCTCGCGAGCCGCTGCCGCTTCGCCGGGCGGGTGGACTCGGCGGCTTTTTCGCAGCCGGGTCGCCAGGCGCGTGAGGGCGGGGAGGTGAGGACCGCGGCGGTGCCGAGAAGGCCGAGCGCGGAGGCCGCGGCCAGGGCGACGTCGGCGCCGAATGTGGCGGCGAGCCAGGTGGCCAGAAGCGGGCCGGTGACGTACATCAGGCCCTGGGAGCCCGTGTCGAGGGCCTGGATGACCTTCCTCTGACCCGGATCGGTCACGACGCTCGGCCACAGTGACCTCAGCCCCGACTCCAGTGGAGGGTTGGCGAGGCCGGCGAGCGCGACGGTGGCGCCGATCGTCCAGATGCTGCCGCCCGGCCCGATGACGGGCAGCGCGAGCAGGCTGCTGCTGGCGATGACGGCGGCCGGCGCGCTCACACGGGTCTGCCCGTGGCGGTCCATGAGCCGGCCCTTCACCGGCTGGGTGACGCTGGCGGTCAGCCCGTAGACGGCGGCGAGCGTGCTGGCCGTCGCCAGCGAGCCTCCGCTGCCCGTGATCCACAGGACCAGGGAGACGGCGACCATGCCGCTGGGCATTCGGCCGGTCAGGGTGCCGGCGAGGAGGCGCAGGACGTGGCGTGTCCCCAAAACGGCCCGGTAGCTCAAGGGCGGTCGGGCAGAAAGACGTTCGGCCAGGAGCAAGGAGAGCGGGGACTTTCCGGGAGGAGGTGAAGGCGCACGCAGCCCGGGCAGGGGT
Source organism: Streptomyces sp. NPDC037273 (assembly GCF_055603625.1). Taxonomy (NCBI): domain Bacteria; kingdom Bacillati; phylum Actinomycetota; class Actinomycetes; order Kitasatosporales; family Streptomycetaceae; genus Streptomyces; species Streptomyces sp. NPDC037273. Next base: position 475,370 of record NZ_JBVJVO010000002.1, on the reverse strand, counting down.
CAGAGGCGGCGCGGGACGCGGGGCGGGGTGGCCTGGATGGGCGGCAGGGCAGCGCTGACGGCGGGCAGGGCCTTGAGATGCCGGGCTGCGGCGTGCGGTGCGGTGGCAGGACGGCGATTGTGTCCTCGAAGACGACGAGCGCCTGGCGGAGTTGGCGGTCCAGGACGTCGGTCTGGACGAGGAGGCCGCGCAGCCGTACGGACATGTCCCGGCCGGCGACGGTCTCGGTGGCGAGCGCGAAGTCGGCGCATTCCGACAGGAGGTCGGAGAGCTGGGAGAGGTGCCGGGGGCCGGGGCTGTCGCTGACTAGAGGCCCCAAGCACCTCGGCGACCGTCTGGCTCTGCGTGGCGATGGCGACGTCCTCTATGAGGTCGGTCAGGGCCGGAAGCATCCCCGGGATACGGAGAACCGCCCGCGCGCGTGCAACACGCCGGGCTGGACCGCCGGCGGCAGAGCGGCCAGGGCCCGGTCGTGGGAGTCGTACCGGCCCAAGACACGCATCGTGGCGCTGTCGACGTCCCCGGCGACGATGAGGACACAGCCCTCGGCGGGGTCGTCGAGGTCCGGAACCCCGGCGACGGTGAGCTGCCGACCGGCCGCGTCGTACCGGCTCTCGTACAGGTACATCATGTGGCGGAGGCGCACATCGTGAGCGTGTGCGGTCCACCGTGCTTCCTCGGCGACGGGCAGTTCGGGCCCGGTGGGCGGCGGGGCGTCCTGGACGGCGAGGTCGCGCAGGAAGCTGGCCCGTCGGGCCCAGGTGACCTGGCACTGCCGGACGGTCGCCCGGTCAACGGACGTCTCGTCCGCGAGGCGGCGGCGGGCCAGGTCCGCGGCGGCTTCGAGGTCGTCCACGAGCAGGTGCCACCCGGCCGCGTGCCGGGTGGGCGGTTGGAACGCCAGAGCGGCACGGGCTCGGTCGACCAGAAGTCCCGCATTGGGCAGGAGGGCTCCGAACTCCGCTTCCTGCTGCCGGTGTTGTACCGCCGCGATCTGCCGCGCCAGGGCAATGTGCTCGGGCCAGCCGGTGCTCGCGCGGACGCGCTTGACCGCTTCGTAGGCGTGCGCCTTGATGGCGGCGAACCGCTCGGCGTAGGCCCCCAGCGCGTCGAGTGCCGTATGGGTATCGGCCGGGCCGAGAGCGACGGAGCTAGTGAGAGGCCGCGTCACCGGCGCCTCGCACTGGGCTGAGGCGGGGCGGGCAGAGAGGGCAGATCGTGCGCGGGCCTCCCGGCAAGGAGTGCCGGGCTGGTGGTGGGCACGCCGGTGTCGGTGGCGCGCGTCACGAGGTCGATCAGCCCATCGCCGCCCTCCAGGAGCCACCAGCCCAGCGGGTCGGAATGAGCCGAGACCGGGACCGGTTCGGTTCCCGGTGCCGGGGCGATGGTGATGCTCTCCGCCTCCTGAAGGAAGCCCAGCTCGTGCTCGTCGAGCGTGCCCATCTCACGGATCGCCGTGATGACGTGCGGCACCGCGGTGGCGAACCTTTCGTAGGCGCCGACGAGGTCCGCCGGGGCCGGGGTGGGGATGGTGCCGGCCTCGTAGGTCTCGCGGGCCCAGGTGAGGTCGTCCGACAGATCGGCAGCGTGTGCTTGGAGGACCGCGCGGGCGTAGGCCGGCAGGAGTTCGACGGTGATGACGTGGGCGGCGGCGGAGGCAGTCGGTCGGACGGTCACGCCGCACGGTCCGGGGGCGGTGACCGGTCCCGGAGCATGGCGGGGCTGGAGCGCACCGACGTGGTAGATGTCGAGGCTGGGGTCCTTGACGACGGCGAGTTCGGTTCCGTCGTCGCGCTGGAGGATGGCTGCCTGCCGTACTCGGTGGCCCGCCAGAGTCCGAGCGATGGACCCGTCGCCCCACAGGCAGGCGGCGAGGTCCTCCTGCCAGATGGGGAGTGAGTAGTTCTCGACCCGAGCGGTCCACTGCCCGGGCAGGTGCTCGATCACGTCGAGCGCGAAGTCCCCGATGTACCGGTCGCTGCTGGGCGTCAGCCGCAGGCCAAGGGACTGCTCGGCAACGGTGCGGAGGGCGAGGAGGGTCTCACGGGCGTGGGCGAGGTCGGACAGTGGCAGGACCATGTACCCGGCCTCGTTCCTCTCGAACCCAGCGAGTTCCAGGGCGTGACGGGCCCAGCGCCAGTTGCTGCCGTCGACGAGGCCGACGATGCCGTCGCGGTCGCTCGTGAACAGGGTGATCTGGGTGTCAGAGACGGCTTCAAGGGAGTTCAGGGGGCAGGGGCCTCTCGGTGGGGGAGCCTGGGCGAGACGGGCTCGGTGTGGAAGGCGGTGAGGTGGTCGATGCCGAGCTGATAGAGCTGGCGGTCGGCGATGCCGAGGAGGTCGCCAGCGCGCAGGTACCGCTCGGCCAGTACGGGCTGTCCGTGCTCGCGGCACCAGATGCCCGCGGTGCGCAGGGCGTCTCGGAGGGCGAGGAGCGGGCTGGCCTCGGTGCCGGTCAGAGCGTCGAGGAGGACGTGGACCTGGGCGGCGGTTCGGTCGCGGGCCATGTGTCGCGTCCAGGCCCGTACGGACTCGGCCGGGTCCGGCAGGGCGAGGCCGACGAGGTAGCTGCGGGCTTCTGCGCGAGCCCGGCGGCGTAGTTCCGTGCCGGACGGATCCTGTGCGGCGGCGGTCATCGGCCCCGTCCCGGCTCACCCCGTGGCGATGCCGGCGCGGGGAGATGGGCCTCGTACTCGTGTGTTCGTGCGTGGTTGAGCCGGTGGGTGAGGTCTTTCAGCTTCGCCGGGACCTCGGCGGTGACGTGCGTCCTGCGACCTGTGGACGGGGTGAAGTCCGGTGTGGCGCGCAGACGCAGCGCGATGCGGTCGAGGTCGATTTCCACGACCCGCAGGGCACCGCTGAGTTCGGCCAGGCGTCGCGCGTCGCGGTCATGAACGGGGCCGGGGAGGCTGGAGACGGCAGAAGCTACGGCGAGGAGCAGGTCGGCTGCGGGCCGCAGAAGACCGTCCTCGCTCTGGGCCAGGGGGGCGAGCGCGCGCCCCGCTTCGTACGGCTGCTGGAGGCCCGCCCCGCTCGAGGCCCAGTCCTTCAGGATCTGGGCCGCTGCCACCACCGACGGCGGGATATCCGCACCGCCCGCCACCGGGGACAGAGCGGGGTCGAGGCGGACGGGGTAGTGCGCGGCACGGAGCAAGTCGGCCGCGTGGGAGGCATGCTCGTTCTCCCACTCCATGCCCATGTCGAACGGGAGGCGGTGCCAGGTGCCACGCAGGGTGGGCTGCTTGACGAAGCCGGCTCGCGCGAGCAGGTCGGACGCGAGCGAGTCGATCAGCCCCGCCGCCTCCACCTCGCCGCCCCGGCCGCGGACGATTGAGATCGGGTCCTTGCTCATCTGATACGTCCCTGACCCGAGACAGGGAGCGAGGCCACCGGCCGTGCAGGGACGGCCTGGGTGGTGACGGTCGGCCGGTACTGCGAGGAACGGCTTCCGGCGGCCTGCGCGATCCGGGAGCGCCGCTCAGCCAGCCCGGCCCGGGGCCGGACCTGGGGCGGGCCAGCGCTCTGGGAGGGGTCGAGGGTGTAGTCGGCGTGGACGTCGAAGCCGTGCCGGCGCAGGTCGTGGACGGCCTGCCGGGTGCGGCGCACACCGTCGTACTCCGGATTGGTCAGCCGGTACAGCCCCTGGACGCCAGGGACGGGTTCGAACTGCTCGCTCGTGAGATACCAGTGGCCCAGGTGCGGTGGCGTGTTGGCGGTGGGAGCCGCCACGAACCCGAAGTCGGGGTGTCGGCCGAAGGTGAAGTGCTGCTTCAGGAGGTCTCCTTGGGGCGGGTGGTCAACGGCGCGGAAACCGGGTGGCGGTCCAGGTGGGCGCTGCGGGTGACGCGGGGGTGGGGGTCAGCTTCGGCAGATCGCGGAGCAGGGACATCGGCGGCGGCATGCCCGGCAGCCACAGCGCCATCGCTTCGCTGAAACGGGTCCGCGGGTCGGTGTCCCATGAGACGACCGGACCGCGAGAGTCGTGCTGGCGGCTGATGACTTCGACGCCGGCCGGATGGAGGACGTAGCCCGAGTAGTGGCCGTCGGAGTTGTCCCGGGTGATGACTTCCCGCTCGGCGGGTGTCCCGTCGAGGTTCACGACGCCGGTCATCTCGGAGTTGAGGGCTCCGGCGATCAGGATGGCGGGGTCAGTGCATGCGGGCGTCGGTGTCGAATAGCCGTTGCTCGGTGGGGTGGAGGAGGTGCTGGACGACGAAGCTGCGGCCGGCGACGCGCCACAGGCCGCGTCCGCGGGTGAGGCGGGAGATGGCTTCGGTTTCGACGGCGGTCAGGCCGAGGAGGGTGGCGGCGGCCTGGATCTGGTCGGTCTCCTGCCGGTAGATGATGCGGGTGGAGCAGTCGGCGAGGAGTCCTTCGGCGAGGGCTCGACCCTGGGATCCGGCGTCGCCGGCGGTGAGTAGATCGCTGAGGCGGTGGATGACCATGAGGTTGGCGATGCCCAGGCCGCGGGAGAGCTTCCACTGGGCCTGCATGCGCTGGAGGAGGCCGGGGTGGCGCATGAGGCGCCAGGCTTCGTCGTAGACGATCCAGCGTCGGCCGCCGTCGGGGTCGGTGAGCGCGGCCTCCATCCATGCCGAGGCACAGGTCATTGCGAGGACGAGGGCGGTGTCGTCGCCGGATCCGCCGAGCCGGGACAGATCGATGGAGAGCATCGGGCTGGCCGGGTCGAACGCGACCGTGGAGGGGGCGTCGAACATCCCGGCGAGGTCACCGCGGATGAGACGACGCAGGGCGTGGGAGAGGTCGCGGGCGGCGTCACCGAGGTGGCCGGAGACGGTGCCGGCGGCGGCGTCAAGGAGGTGCGGTTGAGCGAGGGTGTGGGCGATGTCGCCGAGGAGCGGGGCGCGGCCGGCGGCGGTTGCGGCGTGGACGACGCCGTCGAGGGCGATGTCGAGGACGGTGTGCTCCATGGGGAGCAGGTCTCGGCCCAGGACGGTGCGGGCGAGGGAGCCGAGTAGGAGCAGGCGGCGTTTGCGGACCTCGCCCGCCCAGTCCGCTTCCGGGACGGATAGGGGTCGGGGGGCGGCGTCGAGCGGGTTGAGGCGGCCGGGCAGGCCCGGGCCGAGCGCGATCGAGGTGCCGCCGAGTGCGGCGGCGACCGGGGTCCATTCGCCCTTCGGGTCGCACGGAACGTACACGCGGTAGCCGAAGGCGACCGATCGGAGCGCGAAGGACTTCGCCAGCGCGCTCTTGCCCTGCCCGATGACACCGGCCAACAGGATGTTGGGGTTCGTGAACCCCTCGACCCTCCCGTACAGGGAGAAGGGGTCGAAGACGAACGAGCCTTCGGCGTGGACATCGCGGCCGATGTAGATGCCCTCGGCGCCGAGGCCGCCTTCAGCGAGGAAAGGGTAGGCGCCGGAGGCAGTGGCGGTGGTCATGCGGTGGGCGGGCAGGCGCAGGCGGTTGCCACGGGCGGAGGCGGGGCCGGGGCGTCCGGCGGGCGGGTAGAGCGGCGCGGGCATCTCGGCTTCGGCCGCGGCGGCGCCGGTGGCCTCCAGGGAGGCGGCCTGCGCTTTGGCGCGGGCTTCGGCTAGCTGCTTGCGGGCGGCGTGGCGGCTGGTGCGGTCGGTGCCGTGCGGGGTGAACAGGGGACTGGCGGATGCGCGGCGGGCCCGGCGTCCGGGGCGGTGTCGGGACATGAGTGCGGATCGATTCTGCGCGGGACGGGTCAGGCGGTGCCGTGGTCGGCCGGGGTGGTCTTGCGGCGTACGGCGTGGCCGGAGGCGAGGTGGCGCTGGCAGATGGTGAGGACGAGCGGGCCGTCCGGGAGCCGGTCGGGGGTGCAGGCGGGCGCGGCCGGCAGGGTGTGGAAGGCGTCGTGGAGGCTGGCTGTGGCCTGCCACAGCCGAAGGTGCGCGGTGGCCAGATGCCTGCCGGCCGCGGGATGTTCAGGGCGCCCGGCGTCGGCGAGCTGGTCGAGGAGCAGGTGCAGGAGGGTGACGTGCTCGTGCAGGTTGTCCAGATGCCTGCGGTCAGCCGGTGCCCCGTGCGCGGTGGCGCGGGTGTGGTGGCGGATGCCAGCGGTCGCGGCCCGCAGGTACGGGTGCGCGTCGGACGGGTCGGTCGCGGTGGTGGTGGCCAAGAGGGGAAGGGTCTTTCTGCGGGAGCCTGGATCGGATCAGGCGGCGGGGCCCTACTTCTCCTGGGCGGTGCGGGCGAGGGGGAGTGCGGCCAGCGCGAAGGCGCTGGGCTGCTGGTAGACGAGGCGGCGAAGGTCGACCTGGGCGGTGACGGCGGCAGTCACGATCTGGGCGCAGGCGGCGTCCAGGGCCTGGTCGGTGTCGGCGGAGACGGTGAGCAGTCCGGTCATTGCGACGTCTGCGTGGCCGGCGATCAGCTGCCGCTCGCGCTCCTTGACGTCGCCGTACTCGACGACATCGGCCTCGGAGTCGACCTGTCCGCGGCGGGCGCGCTCGTTGGCGTCGGCGATGATCGTTGCCTTGGTGCGCTGGACATCGCGGAGCGCGGACTCGAAGCCCTGGGGGACGTAGAGGAGGGAGAACGTGCGGCGGACTCCGGCGGTGAAGAGCAGCTGGTGGAGGAAGCCGGCGTGGCTCTCGGTCCGGGGCCATTGCTCGACCCAGTAGGTGGCGTGGCGGGCGGTGTCGGTGATGAGCCGGTCGGGCTTCTCGACCTGGACGACGGGCCCGGCGGCGGCGGGGTCGGCTTCCGCGCGGCCGGTGTCCGACCACTGCTGCAGCCCGGCCAGGGCCTTCGGGTCGTAGGCAGTGCGGATGACGGCGGCGATCTCCCGGGCGGTCAGCCAGCCGGTCACGGTCAGTCCGGCGGTGCGGGCGGCCTGGGTGAGGGAGGAGGTGGCCTGGCCGAGGACGGTGAAGGCGCCGGGAAGTCCGCCGCCGGCCTGGTTGATCAGGCGCTTGGCGGCCTTCAGGTCGAGGGAGATGGCCAGGTAGGTCTCGTGCGGAGCGGCGGCCGGGCCGGCGGAAGCGACGAGGTCGCTGTAGACCTGCCCGGCGAGCTGGGTGTCGGGCCGGCCGTGGCTGGTCCAGTGCCGGGTGAGGGTGTCGCCGGAGTCGGGGACGGTCCGCTCCAAGACCTGGACGGTGGCGATGTGCCCGGTGCGGGCGATCCCAGCCAGGGCGCGGCCCCACGCGCTCACGTGGGAGTTCTGGGTGGCAGGGTCGAGCAGGGCGAAGGCCCGGCTGGTGACCCGGGCGACGGCTGTCAGGGTTTGCTGGTGGGGGTCGTGCAGGGCGGCAGCCTGCCCGTCGGCCGGCGTGACCACCTTGATCGAGGCGGCCGTGCCCGGCAGATGGAGCGTTCCCTCGGCGCGTGGGCGGGTGGCAGGCCGGGCGAACCACAGGGTCTGCCCGGTGCGGCGGCGTTGCGCGTAGCGGGCGACGATCGGGGCCCAGTCGATCAGGGACCGGCCGCGGCGCCGGACGGCGACGAGGGCGGCGACTGCTGCCCACAGCGGGGTGAGGATCAGGGCGCCGGGCAGGCCGGTGGTCACGACGGTGACCAGGAGCAGGGCGAGCGCGGCGGAGGTGAGGACGAGCTGGGGCAGGGAGAGGCCGAGCAGGATTCCGCGCCGCGACCGGGCTGGGAACTTGACCATCATTGGCGGGGTGAGCGTGAGGTCAGACAAGGCGGAGGGCTTTCAACGGCGAGGGCGGTGACCCCCGGGGCAGGACACGGAAGTGGTGTCCCGCCCCAGGAGCCGGTGGACGGGATCGGGGTGTCTCAGGAACCGGTGGGGGACGGCGGCGCCGTGAACGGGCTGCCTCCTGTGGCGGACCCGGAGTCCTGCGCGGCACCGACGGCACCGATGGCACCCGTGCTCGGGGGCGACCCATCCTGCGTGCTGCGCGGTGTCGCACCCGGGGCGGGGCTTCCGGAGGCGCTGGTGCCGGTACCGAAGGCGTTGCTCGGGTCCTGGGCCGCCGGGCTGGTCGGCATGGAGCGGACTGACTCGTTGAGGCCGCTCTTGACCTTGTCCATAGCCGGTGAGGCACCGGTGCTGCCGCCGCTGCCGGAGGGGCTGGCGGCGATGTCACCGGGGAATCCGCCGGCCCCCGAGGCCGGGCCCTGGGGCGCTGCAGCTCCGGCTCCCGCCGCGGCACCACCGGTTCCCGCGGTCGCCGCCGCGGCTGCCGCTTTGCGGCTGGCGCTCTCGGCGTGCTGCTTGGCGAGCTGGGCTCCGGCCCCGCCGGAGCGGTGCAGCGTCTCACCGTCGGTGGACTCCGCCGCCCAGTGCACGAACTTGAACGTCGCGTACGGGCAGAGCATGACCAGCAGCATGATGACGATGCCGGCCATGACGTCGGCGAGCGCGGCGATCTCGCCGTCCGCGTCGGTCTTGCCCAGGGCGGAGATGCCGAGGAGGAAGATCACGGTCATCAGGAGCTTGGAGACGATCAGCGTGGCAGTCGCTTCGATCCAGCCGCGCCGCCAGCGGCGGGCGGCTTCCCATCCTCCGCCGGCGCCCGCGAAGACCGCCACAGTCACGAGGACGAGGATGCCGACCTTGCGCACCATCATCACGCACCAGTAGAGGACTGCGCCGACGGCGGCGCCGAGGGCCGCGAGGGCGGCCACCAGCCAGCCGAGCGGGGAGACGGCGGCGATCTGCGAGACCTTCACCATGCGGCGGACGGCGTCTTCGATCGGTGTGCCGGCCGCCGCGAACAGCGAGTCGGACAGGGCATCGACGACTTCGATCGCGACTGTGGTCAGGGCGATGGCCGCGAAGCAGAAGATCACGCCGCCGGCGGTTCCGGTGAACGCCTGGACCAGGGCCTGCCCGTCGCGCTTCATCGCGGCACGGATGAGCTGGGCGCAGAAGGTGGCGACCAGGATTGTCAGCCCGATCGGCAGCAACATCTCGTAATTGTCCCGGAACCACCCTGCGCCCAGGTCGATCCGCGTGGTGGTGTTGACGGCTTCGGCTGCCAGGTCGGCTGCCGCTGCTGCGAGTTCGCCGCACGATTTGGCGATCCAGTTGCCGATGCCTTCGGTGATCGCCTTGCCTGGGTCGGAGACGAAGTCGATCGCGTCGGCGGCGGTGCACAGGCTGCCCGCGACGGGAAGAGCGCAGAAGTCCACGGCGGACTCCTCCTATCTGTTCAGCGGGTCAGGGGGCGGTTTTCGGCGCGATGGCGACCAGGGTGCAGTCGGTGTTAGGCCGGCACTGGACGGCGAGGGTGACCGAGCGGTCCTCGGCGCCGCCCCCGCTGTCCTTCCAGGCGATGGTCTGCTTGCCGGTGACGGTCACGGCGTAGATGTATGCCTCGGTCAGGGCGGCCGGGTCTTCGGCCAGGGCCTGCTTGAACGCCGAGGGGAAGTGCGACTGGGAGACGGTCGCGATGGCGTACTGGGCCTGGTCGCGCATGCGTGACCACAGCAGCGGGTCGGGTACCTGGGCCTGGACCGAGGTCCAGTCGGTGTACTTCGTCTCGGTCGTCATCCAGGCGTGCATGCCGGCGAGCTGCTGGTCGCGGGTGGTGGCCCGGGTGTCGTAGGACCAGAGCATCACCGCCGCGGCACGGCCGTAGGCGAGGGGATCGGACAGCCGTGGCGGCGGGGAGGCCGTCCCCGTCGACGGTCCCGAGACAGAGACAGAGGTGTCCGGACGGGCGGACGGGCTGCTGGCGGACGGCTTGGCGGTGGGGGCCGAGCCTTGGCCGCCTCCTGTGGTGACGTAGGCGGCGAAGCCTGCCCCGGCCAGCAGCACGGCCAGGACGGCGGCGAGGGAGGCGACGCGCCGACCGGTCGACCAGTGCGAGGTCAGGAGGCCGACGCGCGGGCGGGAGCGCTTGCCCATCAGCGGACCTGGGTGCCGAGCGTGGAGAAGAAGGCGACGATGCCGTTAGCGGCGCCGAGGCCGAGCGCGGCCCCCGCGGCGACGACCGCGCCCTTCTTCCCGTTGGCCTCTGCCTGGTGGCCACCGCTGTGGTGGCCCCAGGCCCACACGCCCAGGGAGACGGCGAGCGCGCCGACGACGGCGATGATCCCGAACAGATTGAGCGAGTTGACCACGTTGCGCAGCACGCTCAGGCCCGGCAGACCACCCTCCTTCGGGGAAACGCCGGGGTCGTAGGCGAGGTACAGGACGTGGTCCGTGAGAGACGAGAGGGAGGCGAGGGTGGAGATGGTCGAACTCCTTGCGAACGCAGGCCAGATGGCCATGCGGGAAAGAGGAAGAGGGAAGGCGCGGCGGCGGTGGCGCACGGCGGCCTGGGAAGCGGCCCGTGACCCGGCAAGCGAGCGGGGAGCGCTAGGAGTTGAGAGCGGGGATGCGGCGGACGGCGAGGATCTGCCAGTCGGCGGCCTTCTCGATCCGCACTGGGCGTCCGGTCTTCGGGGCGTTGATCACGAGACCTGCGCCCATGTACATCCCGACGTGCTCGGGGACGGCGGCGGTGCCGCGGGTGAAGAGCAGGTCACCGGGCCTCAGGGCGTTGGCCGGGACCGGCACGCCCTCCTTGACTTGGGTGTACGTGGTGCGGGTGAGGGCGACGCCGGTCTGGGCGTACGCCTGCTGCATCAGGGAGCTGCAGTCGCAGCGGGCCATGGGGTCGGGGCCGTCGGCGTCCTTGCAGGTGCCGCCCCATTGGTACGGGGTGCCGAGCTGGTGCATGGCCCACTTGATCGCGGTGCGGGCCTTCTTGGAGGCGTCGGCCGGGATCTCGTAGCCGTCCGGAACGGAGCCCTGGGGGATCTCGCCCCACTGCGATCCGTTCTCGCCGGGTCGGCATCCGCCGTCCGGCGCGCCCTCCTCGGCCGCTCTGTCGCCCCCGCCTTCGGGGAGGGTCTTGGCGATCGCCTCTCGTAGGGCGCGGGCGAGCGGCTCCCACTGCGCGTACGCGTCGGGGTAGCCGGAGAGTTGGACGGCCTGCGCGGCCTGGGTGAGCGTCATCTGCTGCCAGCCCGCGACCTTGAGGAGGCCTTCGTAGAAGCGGGTGGAGGTGTGGACGGGGTCGAGGATCTCCTCCGGAGTGCCCCAGCCCTGGCTGGGCCGTTGCTGGAACAAGCCCAGGCTGTCGCGGTCCCCGTAGCGCAAGTTGCGCAGGCGGGATTCCTGGATCGCGGTCGCGAGGGCGACGACCTGGCCGCGCTCGGGAACCTTCATCGCGACCCCCGTGGCGACGATCGTCTTGGCGTGCGGGATCTGCTCGCCGGGCAGCTCCAGGCCCTCGACGTGGAGGCCCGGGGCCGCGCCGGTCCCGCCGAGGATGCCGGCGACCTGCTGGGCGACGGCGTCGGAGTCGACAGTGTTGTCGACGGCGCACTCGGATGCGCGGGAAGCGGAGCTGCTGGCGGCAGCCGCAGCGGCGGCTGCACCGGCCAGGAGGAGAGGGGAGAGGACGACGACGCCGAGGACAGCGGCTATGCCCTTCAATCCCGAGCGCCCCCGTAGGCGGTAAGGGCTCTACGCGGTGTTCGGGGCAGGGGAGGGTACGGCTGTGTCACGAAAGGTCCTTCGGGTGAAGTCCGGCCGCGCTGGTACGAGGTGAGAAGGGCGCGAGGGGCCGGGATGAGGTGATGGGGAAGCCTGGGAGGAGGAGCCGCGGGGGGCGAATTGCCTCTCGCCGGTCAGGCGTCCTCAAGGGCATCGGGAGCGAAGTCAGGGCAAGGGTGTGCCTCCGCGAGGGCAGGGGAGGGGAGGCCGTCCGGCGGATGGGGCTGGGCGGTGGTCAGACTGTAGGACGCGATTCCCGGTTGACCTAATTTCTCGCCTGGAGGGGGTCAACCGGGAATCGTGTCCTACAGTGTGGCTTCCCCCGCTCGCCCGCCGCTCTCCTTCGGTATGCCGGCCTCCCGTGCCCGCATTCGCCAAAGCGGCGCCCGCTTTCCGAGCGAGCCGGGATTCCCATTTCTTCCCGTGACCCGAATTGGGGTACCTCTTTGCCTTTTTCCCTCCACCACGGCGACGCGCTCGGCGTCCTGGGAGACCTCCCGGACGACTGCGTGGACGCGGTCATCACCGACCCGCCGTACAACTCCGGCGGCCGGACCGCGAAGGAACGCACCTCCCGGACCGCCCGTCAGAAGTACACCTCCGCCGACGCCGGCCACGAACTCGCGGACTTCCCCGGCGAGAACATGGACCAGAGGTCTTACGGCTTCTGGCTGACCCAGATCATGACCGAGGCCCACCGCCTGACGAAGCCCGGCGGCACCGCGCTGCTGTTCACCGACTGGAGGCAGCTCCCGGTCACCACCGACGCGATCCAGGCGGCCGGCTGGCTGTGGCGCGGCGTCCTGGCCTGGCACAAGCCGCAGGCCCGACCGCAGAAGGGCCGGTTCAAGCAGTCGTGCGAGTTCATCGTGTGGGCCAGCAACGGCGCGATCGACGGCTCCCGCAACCCCGTCTACCTACCGGGCCTCTACTCTGCCTCGCAGCCGTCGGGCAAGGCCCGGCAGCACATCACGCAGAAGCCGGTCGAGGTGATGCGCGAGCTGGTGAAGATCTGCCCGCCGAGGGGCACCGTCCTCGATTTCACCTGCGGCTCCGGGTCCACCGGCGTGGCCGCGCTCTTGGAGGGTCGTGACTTCATCGGCGTCGAGAAGACCCGGCACTACGCCGAGATCGCCTCCGGCCGTCTGACCGAAACGCTGCACCAGACCCTCGGCCAGGGCGACCTCACTCTGACCGCCTGACTCTGGATCCGCACAAAAACGAGCCGCAGAAGGCTCGTTCTTCGCGCGTGCGCGGAACGGGGATCCGCCACCCCCATCGCTCATTCTTGAATTTCCGGCTGCAGCGTGCGCCGGAGGAGGAGATTTCCTTGGTCCCTGACCCTCTGGAGGAATTTGGCGCCGCCGGGGAATTTAACCCGGTGCGCCTCCCGGAAGGCGACCTGGACAGCATCCAGGCCACCGTCCGCAAGCTGCTCGACCGCTCCGACGAGCAGGCCCGCCAGCTCGATCACCTCGCCGCCGCACCCGGGCGGGCGTCGCTGCCCGGCTTCGGCTTCCCGCCGATGCCCGCGGCAGCGGTGATGCCGCAGGAGCCGCGGCCGATCCTGGAGCTGGACGGTGAGGAGTACGAGAACGAGCTGGACCTGCTCACCGACTGGGTGGAGGACTTCCTCATGCCCACGTACGGGGCGGAGGTCACCACCGCCTCCCCGTGGTGCGATCAGTGGCAGGAGCACCTCGACGTCGTCGCCTGGCTCCACGCCCTGTGGATGGCCTACCTCCAGCACAAGGACCCCGAAGCCGGACCGGCCGGGCCTTTCGTGTGGCACCGGGACTTCCTCACCCACTGCATGGCCGCCGTCCGGGCGGCAGGCGGGCCGCTGTCCGCCTGCCAGACCGACCCCGAGCGTCCATCGCACCGCCTCCTTCGCGGCCCCGGCCGTTCCGTGCGCGCCGCCGCCCGCGACGCCGAGACGGGGCAGGCGGAAGGATGACCGCCGAGGGCCGGCCGCCCGCCTTCGGCCTCACCTTCGACCCGCGCGCCCTGACCGACCTGCTCCAGGCCCCGGGCGACATCCGCGACCTGTCCCTCTCACTGCTGCAGGACGTCGTCACCGCCGACCTGCACGGGAGCAAGCTCACGGCCGAGCTGACGGGACTGCGCAAGTTGTACGTCGACCACCGGGCCGCCTGGCGGATCGTCTACGCACTGCGGCCGGCCCCGGCAACCTCGGCCTATCCCATGGAGATCCACGTCGTGGCCGTCCGTCCCCGGGCCCGCCAGGACGTGTACGACACCGCGGCCCAGCGCCTCGGCATCGCCCGCCGCCCGGTCGGCGCCCGCGCCCACGCCGCTCGCACCCGCTCACCCCAGATCGACGCCTACCGCGCGATCCCGAAGCCCGGCCCACCGCCCGGCCTTCCCGGCCCCGCCCAGCCCACCGTCCTCACCACGAAAGCCGTACGTTGACAGCCTTCCCGAACTTCCTCGACCACTTCTCCGCGACCCTCCTGGAGCTCCCCGCCGAGATCCAGCCCCACACGACGGTGATCAGGGAGACGAGCGAGTGACCGACAACCAGCCGGCCATCAACGAAGAGCAGATCCACAACGCCAAGCTGGTCTGGGACTTCCACCAGATGCGACACGACGTCCGCCCCGTCGACGTCGCGATCGGCCTCGGGAGCCACGACCTCGGCGTCGCCGCCTTCACAGCTGAGCTCTACCGCGCCGGCCTCTTCCCCACCGTGGTGTTCACCGGCGGCAACAGCCCCACCACCGCCAAGGTCTTCCCCCGCGGAGAAGCCGTCCACTTCCGCGAGCACGCCCTCACGCTCGGAGTCCCGGACAGCGCGATCCTGGTTGAGCCTAACGCCGGTAACACCGGCCAGAACGTCGGCTTCTCCCGGACGCTGCTCGCCTCCGCCGGCATCCACCCGAAGTCCGTGCTTCTCGTCTCCAAGCCGTACATGGAGCGCCGCTCTTACGCCACGGCCCGCAAGCTCTGGCCCGAGGTCGAGGTGACCTGCGCCTCGGAGCCCATGGAATTCGACGACTACCTCAAGAGCATCGGCGACGAGAAGCTCGTCATCGACATGCTCGTCGGCGACCTCCAGCGCATCATCGAGTACCCGACGCTCGGTTTCGCGATCGAGCAGCATGTCCCGGAGGACGTACATGCCGCGTACGAGTCCCTCGTCCACGCCGGCTTCACCAGCAGGCTCATCGGCGCTTGAGAAACCCGCACCAGGCGGGCGGTGCGCGATTCACCAGCCCAACTTCTTCCCCCGGCTGAGCACCCTCGCCAAGATCTTCGCGGCGGACTACTGGATCGTCCTGGACGACGTCCAGTTCGCCCGCCGCGACTACCAGCACCGAGCCCGCCTGGGCAGCACCTCCGACCCCGCACAGCGTCAGTGGCTCTCGATCCCCACTCACCTCCCTCGCGGCCGGTCAACACTGGTGAGGGAAGCCGTGCTGGCCGACCCGGAGCGGTCCCGTCGGCGGGTCATGCTCGTGCTCGCGCAGCAGTACGGGGACTGCACTGACTGGCCGCGCTTCCGTCATGAGCTGGAGTCCATGCTTCTCCTGTTCAGAGGGACTGGCCGGACGGCTGATGTAGCCGAAGAGTCCACTCGGATCCTGCTCCGCCTCCTGGGGTGGAGGGGCCACGTCCTGCATAGCAGCCAGCTCCCTGCTCGGACGGAGCGATCGCAGCGCCTCGCCGACCTGGCCGCTGCCATCGGTGCCCGCGGATATTTATGCGGTACCGGGTGGCATGCGATACCTCGCAGTGGCGCCGTTCGCGGCACGGGGGGGGTGTCCGCCATTCCCTTCCTTACGCCGGAGGCCGGAATCTGGGAGGACAGCCGTGAGGTGAGCGCCGTGCGCCCTCTCATGACCTACGGCATTCGGGCCGTCGCAAGGGAGCTGCACGCCGTTGCATCCCGGCCGGGACCCTCCTTTCGCTCGGTGTAGAGCGCCTAGCGGACGCGGTCCGCGTCCCTCGCCCGGTGGGCCTCTGGGGACCAGAGTTGGGGACCAGTGTGCACTGCACCGATCTCCAGCCGCGTGTTCGGTAACGGCTGACTACCCACGCCAGGGGCGCTTATCACGTCGGGTGCACGTGATTCCGACCGGTGTTGCGGCTGGATGCCTCCTCCCGGTGGACCTGTTCGGTGTCCTGCATGGCTCGTCAGGCAGCAGAACCTGCTTGATCTCAGCGGTTCCTGGCGCGCAATGGCGAACGGAAGTCGCCAATCCCTGCAAAGGTGTTGATCAGCTGATCAGAGCGCCATTACGGTGCGTGAGTGGACGACGACTGGTTGGACGACGAGCCCGATGAGGGCGACCGCTTCTCCGACGCTATCCGCCTCTTGCTATTGATCTCGGCGGTTGCCACCCCTCTGGACGACGGGACACGGGCGGTCGCCCCCGACGGAGCTGTGGCAGTCCTCAAGGCGGAGAGCCGCTTGCAGAAGCTGGACTTCTGGCTGCGGAACCCCGATTACCTGGCTGACGAGCTGCTCAACGACTACGAACGCAGCGGAGAAGGGATTCTCCTGGATATCGCCGGGGACATCCTTGACTCCGACGAGCCGGAGATCTGCGCGATCCCCATGGTGCGCTATCTCTTCGGTGCGTTTGAGGCGCTGGATAGGGCGTTGAGTGTGCTGGTCGCACCCCGCTTGCTGGTCGTTACCCAACAGCGCAGCAGCCAGCGCGTCTTGCAAGACAACTACTACCTCACCGACAAGGGGCAGCAGCTGGCCCGGCAGGCCACGGAGCAGTTCGCCGAACTTGCCTGGTACACCGAACGCGCACTGCTGGTGCAAGCCCTGGCCGAGGCCACAGGACATTCGGCGCTGGCCCTCGCCCGTCGGCAATACCTTCAGCGCGACTACGCGGAGACACCGCTGAACGAGATCATCCCGTCCATCGCCGCCCGTACACGCGCGAGACTCGCCGAACTACGCAGAGCACAACTTCAGGGGGACGCCGCATGACCGTCGACCAGCTGCCGTTCCCCGATGAGAACGACCTCTATGAGCGTATAGCCACCAAGGCGGGAGCGGCTGACCCTGCCGATGTCGAACGTGTCTTGGGTGCTCACGGCGTCAACCTCACGAAGCCGTTCCCGGCATGGCGAGAACTCATCGTCCGCTACCTCTACTGCGACGGCAACAAGACGGGCACTGCCCAAGGGCCGTTCACCTTCGATGCACACTTCGGCGTAGGCACCTGGGCGATCGCCAGCGTCATAAACGACTGCGGGAAATCGAGCCTCCTCTGGGCGCTAAGCTTCGCGCTGCGGGGAGAGGGCTTCAGCGGATTCGTACGGCCGGCGACCGTGCCCTGGTTCTCCTACGTGCGTGCTGATATCGAAGTGGGAGGCGTTGCCGCCTCCGTGCGCTTGACCTTTGACCGCCCCGGCAGACCCAGCGTCCGTCTCCTGTCAGCGGACAGCATCGATGACCTCACCGCTCTCAAGGGCCGCCACGAGGATGCCCCCGGTGTGCATGTTGCAGCGGCCGCCGGGCCGAGCGGTGCCAAAGCTCTGATCGACCGATTCATGCTGGATCGTCTGGGGCTGCGCCCCCTGTCCGTGTGGCGAGCCGAGCCTGGGGCACCCAAGGACGCCGAGGGAAACCGGGACAGTGTGGAAGACGTTCACCGGTGGGCGAGCTTCTTCTATGCTCTCGCCCTCAACTCGGGCAACGACAGCGTGCTCCTTGGGCCCACAACGACCGGGCAGCTGCCCGTCCGGCTGATGCAGATCTTCCTCGACGTTCCCTACGTCGCCGAACTGACCCAGCTCACGACACGGGCTCGCAAGGAAACCCAGGAGGACAACCGCGTCGCACGCCGTGCCCGCGAGGACGAGGTCGCGCGTCAGGAACAGACCGAGCCGCTGCGTCGTGCCCTGGTAGCTGCCGAGGAGCGCCTCGGCGCGCTCCAGGCCGACCAGCCAGACCTGGCCGCGCTTCTGGAAGAGGTCGAGGCAACAGCCGGCCGGGTGGCCGCTTCCCTTGGTGCGCACCAGGCTGCCCAAGAGGAATACGGGTCCGCGCGCAGGATGCGGTTGACGGATCAGCGCAGGGCACGAAGGGCCGCCCAGAGCAGCGCAGCCCGGATGTTGCTCGGGGCTCTTGATCCGGAGGCATGCCCCCGTTGTGACCACGCCATCGATGAGGGGCGGAAGGAAGCGGAGGAGACGCGGCACCTGTGCTCGATGTGTACGAACCCGCTTCCCGATGTCCAGGAAGACCCTGAGGCCCTTGCGGAGGTGGCGAAGCGGTTGGCGGACCGCGTCAGCGCCTCGTCGAAGGCCGAGCAGGCAGTTGCGGCCACGGTTCAGGCCGCCGCCGCAATGCTGGATGCCGACCGAGCTGCTCATGAGCGAGCCCAAGCACTGCTACGTCAGGCGCAGTCAAGCCAATGGCACGCTGCATACGAGGCGGCGACGCAGGAGGTCTACCAACTTCGGGGAGCGCTTGGAGTCGCCACCCGGACTATTGGAGCCATCGCCCCAGCCGTCGACGACTACCTCGCCGCGAACGCCGAGGGTGCCCAACAACAGCCCGACCCGGACGCAGCAATCCTCGAAGCGGCTGCGGACGTACTCACGGAGGCGGTGGGCGAACGCAGCCGTGCCCTCTTCGCGGAGCTCAACGTCGAGATCGTGAAGATCGCGCAGAATCTGGGCGTGAAGGATCTGACGGGCGTCAGCCTCGCCCTGAACGGCCACGTCAACGCCAGGAAGTCCGGTGCCAGGCATCGGTTCTCCGCTTTCAGTCCCACCGAGCGCCTGCGTATCCGGATCGCCACTGTGGTCGCCATGATCAAGGTGTGCCGCAGGCGGGGCATCATGTCCCATCCGGGGCTTCTGCTGATCGACGCGCCCACAGCCGAGGAACTTGCCCCCGAGTACGTCCACCTCGCCTTGAGAACTCTCTACGACGCCGGCGCAATGCCTGGGATGCAGATCATCATTACCTCGCTGGAGAAGGAGGTATGGGACATCTTTCCCGCGGACCGTATCGTGACCGGTCCAGAGAGGCGTGAGTTGTTCTAGCGCTGCATGGAATTTTGAAGCGGCGAAGAGATTGAGAGGGGGGCCGTGCAGGCCATCGACGAACGCATCGCGCAATGGGCTGCTCACGCCAGCCGCTCGGAGAGGCGCGCGGGCCCCTCGATCGACGATCTCGGCGGTCAGAGTGAAGTCCTGGCGGCCATAGACCGCTTCGCAGACGGGCCCATGTTGCCCTACCTCGTCAGTGCCGTCGGTAGGCAATACTGCGAGGCCGGACCCGAGGCCGCCACGCCCTTCTACGATGGCGTTCTCTCTTGCCTGCGCCGCCAGCACAACCATGCCGCGTTTGCCGGTGCTGTCGACGCGCTCACTGGGCACCCCGGACTTGCACAGGCTTTGGGACGGCCCCTCGTCCGCATCCTTGTCGAGCGACTCAACGACGGCCGAGACTCCGACGACGATGTGATGCTGGCTCTCATCGGCGTCGAGGCAGCCGACTGCATGGTCCAACTTGCCATGGCCCAGGTCATCGGCCCTTCCCGGCTTCTGGGCGCCATGGATGAGGCGACTGAGGAGCCGCATCAACTCCCAGAGGCGCTTGCTGTCCGGCTGCCACGTCTTATCGGCGTACTTGCAGCTCACCACCCCACCATCGGGCTCCGTGGGCTGCTTGAGCGTTGCCTGGGCCCTGAGCACATGTTCCGTGATGCGGCCTTCGAGCTCGCTCTCATAGACCTGCGCGACGCTCTCGAGCAGAACGACTATGACGCCATGGCGGCGCAACTGAGGCAGACGCAGGCGCGCCTCACCGAGCTCCTCGGCAACGACCCGGATCGCGTCGACGCGAGGCTCTACCACGCGGCTATCGAATCCATTCTCGGCTTCTCGGCACCTGACGCTGTCACCCGCGTACCTCAGGCAGTCGCGAACGTGCGAGCAGAGCTGCGGCGCTACCGCTCGTGGCGCCGGCGCACGACCACTCCGGGATGGGCCCGCCCACGCGACAAGGACATCACCGCCTGGGCGGAACTCGCCTTCCTGCTGGAGGCGGCTGTCACGCACATGGGGGACGACGATCCCTGGTACGGGAACGTCACACCGATTCTCAGTGCACTCCTTCACGCGTACACGGCCCACAACACGGTGACCGTACTTAAGGACACACCTACAGGCTCTGCCGTCAGGACGATGGTGGCGCCTGTCATCGAGGACGCCTTCCTACGCAACGAGAACCGTAGACAGTTTCTTCAATACGCCCTGACCCACGACGAGGACCTGCGGGACGACCCCGCGGCGCGCGAACTCCATACATCGCTCTCCGTGCGGGCCTCTCAGTCCACGCCCTCCGCTGGATCCCGGACCGGCGGCTGGAGAGCGGATCCGGGAAAAGGTCGCCGCTGGCACAGACTCGCCGGCCTATTTGACGCGGATGACTTCCAGGGATTGGCAGAGAGCTCGACTGAGCACATGCTGGACCGTCTGGAGCTGGCGCTACGCAACCAGGAGGACTTCCTTGCGACAATCTCCGACGCGAAGTACGGCCGATTGCTCGAGAGACTCCGCCGTGAGCTGGGGAAATCCCGGGACTGGCTACCAGACATCGCCGAACCCTTCATGCTGCTACTCGAAGCCACCATCCGATACGCATACATGTGCTACGACATCGGGCGACAGATAGGCGGTGGCTATACGGAGTTCCTGCGTCTGCGAGATAAGGACGGCAAGAAGCAGAAGGTCGACGAAGCCCTCTTCCACCAGCACTACCAAGAAGTCCTGACCTACTCGGCGCTGTTCCGGGTCGTGCAGTGCGAGGCCATCAACGTAGGGGGCGGTCGGGCCGACGTCCTCGTTAGCTTCCCAGCGGCCCGGTTCAACGTTGAGTGCAAGATCGAAGAGGACGACGCGAGCGAGGCCGGGCTCCACCAGTACGTCGCGCAGCCGACCGAGTACCAGAACACAAATCCGTCGTTTGCGATTCTTCTGGCCTTGGACAAGACGGTCGGGGCGGAGGGCGCTGTGAACCTGTTCGACAGTGTCTGGATCGACGAGGTGCAGCGACAAGGTGAACGTGAACCTTGCCGTGTGGTTGTCATCCGGGTACCGGGTAGCCGGGACAACCCCAACCGTCTTCGGCCGGCTCCGTAGCAACCGACCCTGGGCGCGGATGCTCCGTGGGGACCAGTTGGGGACCACACGGCGTGCGCGATGGCTCACGACAGGGCCTTGCACGCACAGCTTGGGCCATGATTAAGCCACTGGGCCAAATGGGCGCAGGCATCGCTCGACATCGGACAGCGCCTCATGCTCGGCCTGCCGCTTCGCGGTGATGAACTCGGTCAGCGCCTCGGCGTTGTCGAAGTTGAGGTCTACGAGCAGCGTCTTCACGGCCGCCCTGCCACTCCGTGTTTCTCCCTGGCCAGCAGTCGCGACAGGTTCTCTTGTGCCACCCGTCTGAGGCTGCGGGTCGTGATCCGGCTTGTTCGATAGTTCCTCTGGTGAAGCTCCGAGATCGGGTAGATCGGTCGGCCATCGCGGCGGTGGCGGATGAGGGCCGTCGAAGGGGGTAGCAGCGAGCGGCGTGTCGGCGTAACCATCCCTGGTCTTAGCACCCCCACGCCGGACGATCAGTTCAGCCTCGCCTGCAACCTGGCTGAGGTTGGCTGATCGGTGCAGAAGCCACTTCCCCCGCACCTGGCTGTCAGCTCACCTATCAGTGGCCGCCAGAAAGTTGGGTCTGGTGATTAAGAATCAGCGAGCGTGGCACGTTACATAGTCGACGGACCTTCCATGTCTGTCGCTAGGTCTGGCTGCTGGCTACCCGGCGCAAACGGTTCAAGTCCCAGCAGCCAGACCAACGACCTGACGCCCACGGGGCGGATGAGTCGTGGTCGCCTACCACACGTCACCGGTAGGCGCCTCAAGTGTGCCCACATTCCACTCACGCTGGCGACCGCAGCTTGACCACCACTCTCTGCTTCCGGTCGAATCATTCCCGTGATCAGCCGCGGACCCACTTGCGCCGGGTAGCCACTGATCACGTTGGGTAGCGACAGACGGAAGGATGGAAGCATTGAAAGTGACTCGCAGTTACATCGCCGGAGTCACCACGCTCGTGGTCTGCGAGTGGATGCAAGTGACGAGCAGTGATTGGGATACGGCAGCCGCGACAGTGGAGGCTGGCGTGATCGGTCTCGCAGCTCTGCACACGATCGGAGTCGGTACCTTGCGGGTGCTCGCGTTCGCCAAGCGCATGCGCCGACTTGAGCGGATCGCTGATGACGTAGCCCTGGCACATCACGTTACGGCGAACGCCCCTACTGTCCGTGACGCTTAGGGAAGGGAGCGCCTGGGAGGCCGACAGCAGCACGGATGCTGCGTCGGCCTCCCAGGCGCACTTCTTGGCCCTCTACCCAAGCCTCTACCAGCAGATCACGGCCTACCTTCGGCACGGCTCCGCCCGGCTAGACCGCTTCGACGCAGAGGACGCTGCTGCCGAACTCCTCCTTCGGGCAGCAAAGGACTGGGAGCGCATAGGAAACCTCGCCAATCCTGTCGGCTATCTCCTCACGGCCGCCCGGAACCTCGCGATCGACATGGCGAGACAGCGCCAACGGATGACACCCACCGAGGAGGGTGTGCTGTACGCCCTTCTCGATCGAGTCCCCCCAACGGATTTCTCTGACGAAGGACTCTCAGATGTTGTGCGTGAAGCCGTGGAATCCATGCGTCCGAGCAAGAGACGCCAAGTCGTCAGCCTGCAGAGTCACGGCCTAACTGATGCCGAGATCGCAGCCACACTGGGCATCAGTCAGAATCAGGTCTACGTACAACGACACCGAGCGGTCCGCGAACTGAGGGAAAGGCTCGCTTCGCACATCAGGCCCAAGCAGAGGCAGCCACGCGAACAGAGAGCCTCCGACTAGTCACTGTCCCTGCTTCTTCCTTCCGCGGTCGTCCATCACACGGCCAGCTCCGGCAACGTTCAGCACAACGGCGTCACCGACGAGCCGGAACTCGGCATCGCGTCTGGCAGTAACGCCCTCCGTACATCCGCTCATGGTCGTTGATGCTGAACCTGAGTGCCATGGCGGAAGCGTCTCAGCGCGGGTACTGGCTCGCCGGCGTGTACGGAGAGCACGGGGCGATGCCTCCGGGGGCGTACATAACGATCTGGCAGGCCCGCTTCTGCGGTGGGTTACCGCCAGGGTGCCTGGGCGCGCTGAGCCTGCCGTTGTGTGGAGACGGCGTCAATGCGTGCCCTGGCCAGGAGGTGGGGGAGCCGCCCGGCCGCGTGGGTATTCCACCAACAGTGGACCTCGGGCGAGAAAGCGCTCTTGGGCACGCGGTTGATGGCCTCTTGATAGACGGCTGGTGAGTCCGGCCACTCGGTCTCGGCGATCACCCGCAGGGAGCGGCGCGAGAGGCCGTCGAGGAGGGTGAAGAGCCGTGGGAGAGCGGTCAGACGGTGTTGGCTGTGACCGGCATTCCGGACACCGCCGGGATATTGACTCCAGAGGAGGTGCTGGGCCGGCTAGGGCAGTTCGATCGCTTCGCGCCCGTCGTAGGCCACGACCACCGGCTCGGCCATGGAGGCAGCGATGCCGGTGACCATTCCTCGACCTGTGTCGTGCAGTTGATCGACCAGCCTGGCCACCCAAGGCTCATCTCGTAGATCGCGCTTGATGGCCCGCTCCAGGGCGTCGTGGGCGCGTGCCCATCGTGCCGCGACTGGGGAGGAGCGGATGTGCTGCTCGGCAGGGGAGAGATGCATCAGAGCTTTGAGCCATCCCTCGCACCACCGGTCGAATCTGTCCTGGTACTTGTAGCGCGCAGTGCCCGGCGAGGCGTCCTCCAGCTCTCGTGCCGTCAAGGCTTCCTCGCAGATCTCCTCCCAGGTCTCTTGCCAGGGGAGCCGGAACTTCCCAGGCCGCCGTCGCCGGAAGTCGGAGTCGAGGAGCGTTGCCGTCCCGATCAGCAGCAGTTCTTCCGCGGCCTTCCCGCCGCGGTACGTGTCGGCGTGGCGTTCTGCCAGCCGATCCCGGGCGGCGCCAAGTGCCATGAGCGGTTTGCGCAGCAGGCGGTGCGCGTCCTTCGGTTGACTGGATCCCGCTCCATGTAGCCCGAACGCGAGCACATCGCAGTACGCCTCCACGTCGTGTCCGGATTCGAGTCGATCGGCCAGTCTGGCCAGCTCTGTCATGCGTGAGATCAGACGGCGGGCCTGCGCGTAGTAGTCGGGAAACGGGTTGGGGCAACGCCGACAGCCTCCGGGCTCCGGCACGTCGGCCATGCTGCCGCACTCCGGTACCCGCAGGCTGACGCCCGCCCGCTGCGGAGGCACCCGAAATGCCTCGCACGCCGCAGACAGGTGGAGCACCGAGCCGCTCGCTCCCTGCCACAGCGGTACATCCATGCCCGCCAGAGGGCCGAGAGGAACGTCGCGTGCTGTGGGAAGGGGTGCCTCATCATGTGCTGCAACGCTCGCGGACACGCTCGTGAGCTCCTACCTCGGGATGTCGAATGTGTACCGCGCCAGCCTGTCGCACGCCCGAGGGCTACGGCGTGACTTTCGCCGATTGAGTGACGGGACGGTGTAAACCAATGACCGGCCCGCGCCGGCTGTCGCATCGCGATGTCAGCTCGCCCACGAGAGTGAGGAGCGTCACAATGGGGTGGGGTGGTGCTCCGGCTCGGTTGGAGGCCTGGGGTGTGCGGGGCACGCTCGATGTGCACCAACCCCGAGTGGGCCGGGATGACGGCTGGTTGGGGACCAGTTGGGGACCACACGGCGTGCGCGATGGCGCACGACAGGGCCTTGCACACACAACACGCGCGCTCATTAAGCCTGTTATATCCAGAAAATACCCTTGACCCTCACTCCTGGGGGTCAAGGGGTCGCAGGTTCAAATCCTGTCGTCCCGACTCGAAAGAGTCGTAGGCCGGAGGCCGTTTCAGAGCAATCTGAAACGGCCTCCGGTCGTTTTCCGGCGTGGCGACGGTCGCCGGGTGGGCGGAGGCCGGGGTTCGGGGCGGGCGGAGGCCTGCGTTCCGTGTGTGGGTGGCGCGTGTTCGTGCCAACTCTGCTGTTTCACAGTCGAGTTGAGACGGTCTGACCTATGTTCGAGTGGCCCGTAGATGTTTCACGGTTTGCTCAGGAGGTCTGATTTGTCGCCCAGACGCGTTCGCTCCCTCGACGGAGCGTTTCGCCGGTCTCATCTGCTCATAGCCCTGGGGCTCGGCTCGGTGCTCGTCGGGATGACTCCCTTGCTCGGGGTGGCGAGTGCGGGGGCGGGGGGACGTGGTCCGACGCCGCGGCCGGGGCCGGGCGGGATCGCGCAGGAGGCGGCGAGGCAGTCGCCGCATCATGGGGTGGCGCCGGCGAATGCCATGGAGCCGACGGCGCCGGTGCTCGACCGGACCGGATGGACGGCGACGGCGAGCGATGAGGAGACCGTCGGGGAGAACGGTCGTGCCGCGAATGTCCTCGACGGGAACACGGCCACGATCTGGCACAGCAAGTGGACGGGGACTCCCGCGCCGCTGCCGCACAGCATCACCGTCGACATGCACCGTACGACGGTGGTCTCGGCGCTCGTGTACAAGCCCCGGGCCAACGGGGTCAACGGGCGGGTCGGCGAGTACAGCATCAGTGTGAGCACCGACGGGCGGAGCTGGGGGAGCCCGGTCGCCACCGGCACGCTCGCCGACGACGGCAGTGCGAAGACGCTGGGGTTCGCGCCGCAGGGGGCGCGGTTCGTGCGGCTCACCGCCCTCACCGAGGCCGGAAAGAGAGGTCCGTGGACCTCCGCGGGGGAGATCGAGCTGCTCGGTGACCCGGGGACGCCGGCGGCCACCGTCGACCTGGCCCGGACCGGATGGACGGCGACGGCGAGCGACGAGGAGACCGCCAAGGAGAACGGCCGGGCGGCCAACGTCCTCGACGGTGACGCCGCCACGATCTGGCACAGCAGGTGGTCGGGGACCGCGGCCCCGCTGCCGCACAGCATCACGATAGACATGCACCGCACGGCGGCCGTCTCGGCGCTCGTCTACCAGCCCCGCAAGGACGGACCCAACGGGCGCGCGGGCGCGTACACCGTCACCACCAGCACCGACGGCACCACCTTCGGGGCGCCGGTCGCGCAGGGCACCTGGCGCGACGACGACACCGTGAAGACGGCCACCTTCACCCGTACCGCGAACGCCCGTTACATACGACTGACCGCGACCGGTGAGGCCGGCAACCGCGGGCCGTGGACATCCGCCGCGGAGATACGCCTCAGCGGACCGGCGAACCCCGCCGCCCACGGATCGTGGAGCCGCGTCACCGGGTTCCCGCTGGTGCCGGTGGCCACCGCCGTCCTGCCGGGCGACAAGCTCCTGGCCTGGTCGGCGTACGCGGTCGACCGCTTCGGCGGCAGCAACGGCTACACCCAGACCGCCATCCTGGACCTGAAGACGGGCAAGGTCACCCAGCGCCGCATCGACAACACCGGCCACGACATGTTCTGCCCGGGCATAGTGATGCTCGCCGACGGCCGCGTCCTCGTCACCGGAGGCAGCAACGCCGAGAAGGCGAGCATCTACGACCCGGCCACCGACGCCTGGTCCTCCACCAGCGACATGAACATCGCCCGCGGCTACCAGGCCATGACCCTGCTCTCCACCGGCGAGGCCTTCGTCCTCGGCGGCTCCTGGAGCGGCGCCGCCGGGGACAAGTCCGGCGAGGTCTGGTCACCGGACACCCGCACCTGGCGCAAGCTCCCCGGCGTCCCCGCCACCGCCGCGATGACGGCCGACCCGCGCGGCGCCTACCGCGCCGACAACCACATGTGGCTGTACGCCACCTCCGGCGGCAAGGTGCTCCACCTCGGCCCGAGCAAGCAGATGAACTGGATCACGACCGGCGGCGCCGGGACCCTCACCCCCGCCGGCACCCGGGCCGACAGCCAGGACGCCATGACCGGCAACGCCGTCCCGTACGACATCGGCAAGGTGCTCACCCTGGGCGGCTCTCCCGCGTACGAGAACACGCCCGCCACCCGGCGCGCCTACACCGTGAGCGTCGACGGCGACCAGGTCAGCTCCGCGCGGACGGGCGACATGGACCACGCCCGTGCCTTCGGGAACAGCGTCGTGCTGCCCGACGGCAAGGTCGCCGTGTTCGGCGGCCAGTCCTACCCCGTACCGTTCAGCGACGCCACCTCCGTGCTGACCCCCGAGCTGTGGGACCCGGCGACCGGACGCTTCACCCCGCTCGCCTCCATGGCCATCCCGCGCAACTACCACAGCGTGGCCAACCTGCTGCCCGACGGGCGGATCTTCTCCGGCGGCGGCGGGCTCTGCGGCGACTGCGCCACCAACCACGCCGACGGGGCCGTCTTCACGCCCCCCTACCTGCTCAACGCCGACGGCTCGCCCAAGCCCCGCCCGGTCATCACCGGCGGCGTCCCGCCCCGGGCCGACGCCGGCGCGTCCCTCACCGTCACCACCGGGGGACCGGTCGCCTCCTTCGTCCTGATGCGCGCCGCGGCCGCCACCCACTCCACCGACAACGACCAGCGGCGCGTCCCGCTCACCTCCACGGCCACCGGCAGCGGCACGTACACCGTGTCCATCCCGGCCGACAAGGGCGTCGTCCTGCCCGGCACCTACATGCTCTTCGCCCTGGACGCCCAGGGCGTGCCGAGCACCGCCCGCTTCATCACCGTCTCCTGACGATCCGTCGGCTGAGTCCGTCCGTCCGGCCGGCCCGGAGCGCCCGTGGTGGCGCTCCGGGCCTTGTCGTCGAGCGGGGCGTCGGAAGCAGGGCGCTCCTCGCGTCGGCATGGCGGCCGGCCGTCGGGCGATTTTCGTGTCGGCAGGTCTGTGGAAACTCTTGCCGGAGCGGTTCTGGCTCTCTAATGTGAACCTTCAAATTCCAGGAGATGTTTCAGCCTGGCTTCTTGGGGGCTCTGTTTTGAACGATCAAATCTTGTCGGGTCCGGCAGCGGGCTATCTGGACTTCGCGAGGGTCGGGCCGTTGGGCGGGGAGGCCGCGGCGGCGTTGGTGGGTGCGGCGGGGCTGGCGGCGCGGTGTGGTCCGGGGGACCTGGAAAGGCTGTTCGGGCTGAGTGACGGGGCTCGGGAGTCGGCGGGGCGGCTGTTGGGGGCGGCGGCGGAGGAGATCGCGCTGGTGCCGTCGACGAGCAATGGGCTGTTCACGGTGGGGGCGGGGCTGCGGGGGCCCGGGGTGGTGCTGGTGCCGAGGGAGGAGTTCCCGGCGAACGTGTATCCCTGGCTGCGGTTCGCCGGGCGGGGTGGGCCGGAGGTGCGGTTCTTCGAGGCGGACGGGGGGCGGCACGTCACGGCCGACCTGGTGCGCCGGCACCTGGCGCCGGAGGTCACCGCGCTCGCCGTCAGTGCGGTGGACTCGTTGAGCGGGCACATGGCGCCGCTCGGCGCGCTCAAGGAGGTGCTCGGGCCGGAGCGGCTGCTCATCGTGGACGCCATTCAGGGGCTCGGGGCCGTGTCGTTGGAGACGGACGCGGCGGATGTGCTCGTGAGCGGGGGGCAGAAGTGGCTGCGGGCCGGGTGGGGAGCGGCGTTGCTGCTCGTACGCGAGCGGTGCGCCGAGCGGCTGGAGCCCGGGCTCGGGGGGTGGGCCGGGGTGGTGGATCCGTTCGTGGAGAAGCATCCGGCGCCGTCGTTGCCCGGGGCCGCCGCCCATCTCGCCACCAATCCCGACTTCCCGGCGGCCGCGGCTCTCGGCGCCGCCGTCGACGGACTGTTCGCGCGGGGTGGGCCGGCGGTGGTGGGCGGCCGAATCCGCTCCGTCCTCGGTGAGTTGCTCGAAGTGGCGAGGGGGGTGGGTGCCGAGGTGCTGCTCGACCGTCTGGGGGAGGGGGAGCGGGCGGGGATCGGTGCCTTCCGGCTGCCGGGGTGTGATCCCGTCGCCGTCCACGGGGCCCTCGACGCGGCGGGGGTGGTCACCACGCGTCGGGGTGAGTGGATCCGGCTCTCGCCCCATGCCTCCACTCCGGCTGCCGCGGTGGACCTGCTCGCCGATGCGCTGCGTTCGTTCCTTCGTTCGTCCCGGACGTGAGACGGGGCGTGGGACGGGGCGTGGGAGGGCGAGCGAGGCGGGGGCGTGAGACGGGGGCGTACGGGAAGCCGGAGTCGCGCCCGCCGCCGTGCCGGACGCCCAAGTCCCCTGACTGGAACCGGTTCCGTACCTACACACATCACAAGGAGTCGAAATGTCCTATCAGTTGAACCGTCGTCAGATCCTGCACCTCGCCACCGCTTCCGCCGCCGGGTTCGGGCTCGCCGCCTGTGGTGGCGGTGAATCGGGTGCGGGGGCCGCGGGCGCCGATGGCGACAGCGGTCCGATCACGGTCTGGAGCTGGACGACCGCGGCGGAGGCGCTGCGGGGGGTGGTGCCGTCCTTCGAGCGGGACAACCCGGGGATCAAGGTCGACGTGCGGGACCTGGGCAACCCGGCGATCTGGGACAAGATCACGGTGGGGCTCGCGTCCGGGGGCAAGGGCCTGGCGGACGTGCTGCACATCGGGGTCGACTACCTGCCCGGGTACATGGAGAAGTTCCCCAAGGGGCTGGCGGATCTGTCCAGACTCGGCGCGGACCGTTACAAGGACGCCTTCGCCGACGGCCTGTGGCCGACGGTCATGGGCAAGGACAGAGCGGTCCACGCGCTGCCGTGGGAGGTGAATCCGCTCGGCCTGTTCTACCGGCACGACTACTTCGAGAAGGCGGACGTCGACCCCGCCTCGATCTCCAGCTGGGACGATCTGATCGCGGCCGGGCCGAAGATCCTGGCCGCCACCGGCGCGCAGCTGCTCGGCCTCGACAAGCCCGGCACCAACCAGGACATGGACTTCTTCCAGAACCTGATGCAGCTCCAGGGGGCGTTCTACTTCGACCGCGAGGGGAAGGTCACCCTCGCGTCGGAGGAGGCGGTCCAGGCGCTCACGGTCATCAAGCGGCTCAACGACGCCGGCCTCATCGGCGACATCGCCGGCGAGGGCACGTGGAAGCGCCTGGTCGGTCAGGGGAAGCTCGCCACCGCTCCGTATCCCGCGTGGGCCGTCGAGTACCTGGCCACCAAGTTCCCGGCGCAGAGCGGGAAGTGGCGGGTGATGCAGCCACCCGCGGCCGTGCCCGAGGGGAAGCGCGGCGCCATCGTCAACTCCACCTATCTGACCGTCTCCGCGACGAGCAAGCGCCGCAAGGCCGCCTGGAGGTTCGTCGAGTACGCGCTCACCAAGCCCGCCGAGATCAACCGGATGTTCGCGTCCGGTGGTGTCTTCCCTGCGCTCAAGGCCGCCTACGCGGAGCCGAAGTTCGACGCACCGAACCCCTTCTACGGCGGCCAGAAGGTGCTGCGGTCGTTCGTCGACTCGCTCGCTTCCGGAGGGGACCCGACCAACTTCACCGGCGACTACAGCCGCGCCCTGAAGCTCGCGAGCGATGCCCAGAGCCAGGTGCTGGTCAAGGGGGCCGATCCGGCCGAGGCGCTGAAGGCCGCGGCGAAGCAGCTCGCCCAGCAGACCGGCCGGCAGCAGGCGGCCTGATCATGTCCCTCGCCCCGCCCGAACGCGCGCCCGCCGCGGGGTCCGCCCCCGCCGCCTCCGCGCCCGCTTCCCCCCTCGCCGGTCGTGCCGCCCGCCGCCGCGTCGGCCCCGCCCGCCCTGGCCGGCGCGGACTGCTGACGCGGACCTCGTTCCCGTATCTGCTGATCATGCCGGCCGTGCTGGGCTTCGCGGTGTTCAAGGCGTATCCGATCGGTGCTTCGTTCTGGATCAGCCTCACGACCGGGAACGGCGAGGACGCCCGCTTCGTCGGGCTCGCCAACTACCGCCGCCTCGTGGGCGATCCGCTGTTCTGGACCGCGCTCAAGAACACCGCGCTGATCCTGGTCGTGCAGGTGCCGCTGATGCTGGGGCTCGCGCTGCTCGTCGCCCTCGGCCTCAACTCGACCAAGGTGTGGCTGCGTCCGCTGTGGCGGCTCGGCGTGTTCGTGCCGTCCCTGACGGGCCTGGTGGCGGCCGGCGTGATGTTCTCCGTGATCCTCAACAAGGAGGCGGGGCTGCTCAATTGGGTCCTGTCGCTGGTCGGGATCGATCCGGTGGACTGGCTCGGCAGCCCCGGCTGGGCGCGGGTCGGCGTCGTCCTCGTCATCACCTGGCACTACACGGGCTACAACGCGGTGATGTACCTCGCCGGACTCCAGGGAATACCCAAGGAGTTGTACGAGGCGGCGATGGTCGACGGGGCGGGTCCTGTGCGCCGGTTCCTCGCCGTCACGCTGCCCCAGCTGCGGCCGATCCTGCTGCTCACCGTGGTGCTCTCCACGATCGGGACGCTCCAGCTCTTCGACGAGCCGTACGTCCTGACCGGTGGCGGCCCCGACAACGCCACCCTGACGGTCACCATGTACCTCTACGACAACGGCTTCAAGTTCTTCGACTTCGGCTACGCCTCGGCGCTCGCCTACGCGCTCGCGCTGCTCGTGTCCCTCCTCGGCATCGCCCAGGTCCGGCTGATGGGGGAGCGCCGGTGAAGACGCGCGGACCTCTGCTCACGCTGCTGCTCGCGGGTGCCTTCGGGCTGTGCGTCGGGCCGTTCTACTGGCTCGCCATGGCCGCCACGCAGGAGGACAAGGACGTGTTCTCGTGGCCGCCTAAGCTGCTTCCCGGCGGGCACCTCCTGGACAACCTGCGAGGGCTCCAGGAGTCCGTCGGGCTCACCCGGGTCCTGCTCAACTCCTTCGTGGTGGCGGGCGTCCAGACCGTCGGGGCCGTCGTCGTCTCGGTCCTGGCGGGGTACGCCTTCGCGAAGTTCGAGTTCCGCGGGCGCAGCCTGTTCTTCGTCCTGCTGCTCAGCACGCTGGTCATCCCGGACACGGTGATGCTGATCCCGATCTTCCGGATGATGATGGACCTGGGCCTGATCGACACCTACCAGTCCGTCATCCTGCCCGGCGTCGTCACCCCCTTCGGGATCTTCCTGATGCGGCAGGCGCTGAGGTCCATGCCGGACGAGCTCCTGGACGCGGCGCGCGTCGACGGCGCCGGGGAACTGCGGGTGCTGTGGCGGATCGTGATCCCGGTGAACCGGCCGATCATCGCGGCCCTCGCGCTGTTCGCCTTCCTCGGCGGCTGGAACCAGTTCGTGTGGCCGCTGATCGCGCTGCGCAGCCCCGAGATGTACACCCTGCCCGTGGCGACCGCGACCCTGCAGGGTCTGTCGACCACCAACTTCGCGCACGTCCTGCTCGCCGGCGCGATCGCCGCCATCCCGGTGATGGCGCTCTTCCTCGTCCTGCAACGCCAGTTCATCTCCGGTCTGCTGGCCGGGGCCACCAAGGAGTGACCGCCACCGTGACCACCGCACCCGACACCACGGCGCAGCAGCCCGTCCCCGCCTGGCGTCCGAACCACCCGGCCGACGCCGGCCCCGGCACCGTCGTCCACCGGCAGCTGCCCACCGGGCTGTTCCACGCCGACGGGGCCCCGCTCACCCTCCACCTCACCGGGCTCGGCGGCGAGCGGTGGGAGTCGGCCGCCACCCGGGTCGCCGAGGGTGTGGCGCTCGTCGAGATCAGGGCGGCCCAGGCCGTGACCGTGCGCGCCGAGTGGCGGGTGCCCTGCACGGGGGCGACCGCCTTCTGGACGCCGGGCACCGACGCCTCCCGATGGCTGCCGCCCTCGTGGATCGCGCCCAGGACCGTATCGCTGGCGCTGGGGGCGCCCGTCGCCAGCCTCGTCGGGGCGGGTGACCGGGCCCTGTGCACGGTGGCGGCCGGCGAGACGGTCGCGCCGGTACGCGTCGGGGCGGGCGTGGTGGAGGAGAGCGGCGAGTTCGCCTTCATCGTCGAGCGCGAACTCGTCCCGGACGGAGCACCGTTGAGACTGTGGATCGATCTGAGCGGGCGTCACTTCGCCGCCACGCTGCGGGACGTCACCGACTGGTGGGCCGAGGGGACGGAGCACCCCGGCGTCCCGCCCGCGGCCCGGATGCCCGCGTACTCCACCTGGTACAGCCTGCACCAGAACGTCGACGCGGCCACCGTGGAACGGCAGGCCGCGCTGGCCGCCGGGATCGGCTGCGAGAGCGTCATCGTCGACGACGGCTGGCAGACCTCCGACCGGACGCGCGGCTACGCGCACTGCGGCGACTGGGAGCCGAACGCCACGGCGTTCCCCGACCCCGCGGCGCACGTCGCCGAGGTCCACCGCATGGGCCTCGCCTACCTCCTCTGGTACGCGCTGCCGTTCATCGGTCGGCGGAACGAGGCCTGGGACCGGTTCAAGGGGCTGACCCTGCGCGAGGAACCCCACCTCGACGCGGCCGTGCTCGACCCCCGCCACCCCGAGGTCCGCGCCCATCTCGTCGAGAGGGTGTCCCGGGCCGTGGAGGAGTGGGGCATGGACGGGGTGAAGCTCGACTTCATCGACCGCTTCGCCGTCGCCGATCCGCCGCCCGCGCCGGCCGGCGCCGACCACGACACCGTCCACGAGGGCGTGCGCAGACTGCTCGCCGACCTCGACGCCCGGCTGCGCCGCACCCGGCCCCAGGTGATCGTCGAGCACCGGCAGCCGTACGTGAGCCCCGGACTCTGGCCGTACGCCACCATGGTCCGGGCCACCGACTGCCCGCTCAGCCCGGCGGAGAACCGCCAGCGCACGGTCGACTGCCGGCTGCTCGCGGGGCCGCTCGCCGTCCACGCCGACATGATCATGTGGCACGGCGGGGAGACACCCGAGTCCGTCGCCGTCCACCTGGTCAGCGCCCTGTTCTCGGTACCGCAGATCTCCGTCGACCTCGGCGCGCAGACCCCGGACCAGCTCGCCGTCCTCGGCTTCTGGCTCGGCGTCTTCCGCCGGCACGCCGACGTCCTCCAGCTCGGCACCCTGGAACCCGCGCGCCCCGACCTCGGCTACCCCCTGGTCCGCACGCACTCCGAGGAACACCGGACGACGGTGGTCGGACGGTATGCGCCGCTGCCCGTCGCCGTACCGGACCAGGGCCCGGCCGAGGGCGGGCCGTGGACCCTGCTCGTCGCCAACGCGGACCGCGACACCGAGGTGCTGCTGACCGCCGTGCGGCCGGAACGGGCCCTCGCCCGCGTCCAGGACTGCCGTGGTGAGATCCTGTCGGAGACCGTGCTCGACCTCGTCGCCGGGGTGAACCCGGTGACCGTGCCGACCGGCGGCCTGCTCACCCTGACGCGCGCGCACTGAACGACGGGGGCGGGGGGGGGGGGGGGGGGGGGGCACCCCCCCCCCCCCCCCCCCCCCCCCCCCCCCCCCCCCCCCCCCCCCGCCTCGCGGACATCGCGGCCCAGTCCGGCGTCAGCGAGGCCACCGTCAGCCGCGTCCTCAACGGCAAGGCGGGGGTGGCCGGCGCCACCCGGCACAAGGTGCTCGCGGCGCTCGACGTGCTCGGCTACGAGCGTCCCGTGCGGCTCAAACGCCGCAGCGCGGGCCTCGTCGGGCTCGTGGTGCCCGAGCTGACCAACCCGATCTTCCCGGCCTTCGCGCAGGTCGTCGAACAGGTCCTCGCCGGGCACGGCTACACCCCGGTGCTCTGCACCCAGATGCCCGGCGGCGCCACCGAGGACGAGCTCGTCGAACAGCTCGTGGAGCGCGGGGTGGCCGGCATCGTCTTCCTCTCCGGGCTGCACGCGGACGCCACCGCCGACCCGGCCCGCTACGCCCGGCTGACCGCCAGGGGCGTGCCGTACGTCCTCATCAACGGCTACAACGAGCACATCGACGCCAACTTCGTCTCGCCCGACGACCGGGCCGCGGCCCGGATGGCCGTGCGCCACCTGGTCGAGCTCGGCCACGAGCGGATCGGGCTCGCCATCGGCCCCACCCGGTACGTGCCCTCGCGGCGCAAGGCCGAGGGCTTCGCCGCCGAGCTGTACGAGTCCCTGGGCGTCGAACGGGCCGACGCGGAACGCTTCATCAGGCCCACGCTGTTCGGCGTGGAGGGCGGGCACGCGGCCGCCGACATCCTGCTGCGCGAGGGCTGCACGGGCATCGTCTGCGCCTCCGACCTGATGGCGCTCGGCGTGATCCGGGCGGTCCGCGCCCGTGGCCTCGACGTCCCGGACGACGTTTCCGTCGTGGGCTTCGACGACTCGCCGCTGATCGCCTTCACCAGCCCGCCGCTGTCCACCGTGCGCCAGCCGGTGCAGGCGATGGCGACGGCCGCCGTCGGCGCGCTCCTGGAGGAGATCGAGGGCAATCCGGTGCAGCGGACGGAGTTCGTCTTCCAGCCGGAGCTGGTGGTGCGCGGTTCGACCGCGCAGCCGCCGCAACTCCTTACGTAACGGCTTGCATTCGGGTCTGACTACGGGCGTGCGGAGGGTTGACCGCACGCCTGTACGCCCCTACGGTCACGGCTGAAAACAGTTGCTGAACTTTTCGGCAACTTCTTGCACCAGCTCTTGCGACAGGGACGTCGTACAGGAGGAAGCATGGCAAGAAAGACCGTGGCCGCTGCACTCGCCCTCGTGGCGGGAGCCGCTGTGGCCGTCGCGGTGAACCCCCAGGCGCAGGCCACCCCGCCCGGCGAGAAGGACGTCACCGCGGTGATGTTCGAGTGGAAGTTCGCCTCCGTGGCACGGGAGTGCACCGACCGCCTCGGCCCCGCCGGATACGGATACGTCCAGGTCTCCCCGCCCCAGGAACACCTCCAGGGCGCCCAGTGGTGGACCTCGTACCAGCCGGTCAGCTACAAGATCGCCGGACGTCTCGGCGACCGCACCGCCTTCAAGAACATGATCGACACCTGCCACGCGGCCGGTGTGAAGGTCGTCGCCGACTCCGTCATCAACCACATGGCGAACGGGTCGGGCACGGGAACGGGCGGGACCCCGTTCTCCAAGTACGACTACCCGGGCCTCTACTCCGGCTCGGACATGGACGACTGCCGGTCCGCCATCTCCGACTACGGTGACCGCGCCAACGTCCAGAACTGCGAACTGGTGCAGCTCCCGGACCTCGACACGGGCGAGGACTACGTCCGCGGGAAGATAGCCGGCTACCTCAACGACCTGCTCTCGCTCGGCGTCGACGGCCTCCGCATCGACGCCGCCAAGCACATGCCGGCCGCCGACCTCGCCAACATCAAGTCCCGCCTCACCAACCCGAACGCCTACTGGAAGCAGGAGGCCATCTTCGGCGCCGGCGAGGCCGTCTCCCCGAGCGAGTACCTCGGCACCGGCGACGTCCAGGAGTTCCGCTACGCCCGCGACCTCAAGCGCGTTCTCCAGGGCGAGAAGCTCGCCTACCTGAAGAACTTCGGCGAGGCCTGGGGCTACATGCCCTCCGCGCAGTCCGGCGTCTTCGTCGACAACCACGACACCGAGCGCGGCGGCGACACCCTCTCCTACAAGGACGGCGCGAACTACACCCTCGCCTCCGTCTTCATGCTCGCCTGGCCCTACGGCTCCCCGGACGTCCACTCCGGCTACGAGTGGACCGACAAGGACGCGGGCCCGCCCAACGGCGGCCAGGTGAACGCCTGTTACACCGACGGCTGGAAGTGCCAGCACGCCTGGCGCGAGATCTCCTCCATGGTCGCCTTCCGCAACACCGCGCGCGGCCAGGCCGTCACGAACTGGTGGGACAACGGCAACAACGCGATCGCGTTCGGCCGCGGCTCCAAGGCCTACGTGGCCATCAACCACGAGTCCTCGGCGCTCACCCGCACCTTCCAGACCTCGCTGGCCGCCGGCACCTACTGCGACGTGCAGTCGAACACGGCCGTCACGGTGAACGGCTCCGGCCAGTTCACGGCCACCCTCGCCGCCAACACGGCCCTGGCCCTGCACGTCAACGCGACGAACTGCGGCGGGGGCACGACCCCGACCACGCCGCCGACGACCCCGCCCGCCACCCCGGGCGCCGCCTTCAACGTCAACGCCACCACGGTCACCGGCCAGAACATCTACGTCACCGGCAACCGCGCCGAGCTCGGCAGCTGGGCCCCCGCCTCCGCCCTCAAGCTCGACCCGGCCACCTACCCCGTGTGGAAGCTGACGGTGAACCTCCCCGCCGGAACGTCCTTCGAATACAAGTACATCCGCAAGGACGCGGCCGGAAACGTCACCTGGGAGTCCGGTGCCAACCGCACCGCGACCGTCCCCGCCTCGGGCCAGATCGTCCTGAACGACACCTTCCGCAACTGAGCCTCCCCCCACGAAAAGGGCCGCCCCGCCGGGGCGGCCCCCTCTTCCCGTACCTCCAGGGAGCACCCCCGTGACACGCAAGAGAACGGCGGTCGCGCTGGCCGCCGCGCTGTGCGCCGCCCTCGTGCCCGCCGTCCCCGCGGCCGCCGCGCCCCGGCCCCCGGCCCCGCCGTCCGACCGGGCCCTCGCCGCCCAGCCCGCCCGCCAGGACCTCACCCGCGAGCAGTTCTACTTCGTCCTGCCGGACCGTTTCGCCAACGGCGACACCTCCAACGACCGCGGCGGACTCACCGGCAGCCGGACGCAGACCGGCTTCGACCCCACCGACAAGGGCTTCTACCAGGGCGGCGACCTCAAGGGCCTGACCCAGCGGCTCGACTACATCAAGGGCCTCGGCACCACCGCCATCTGGATGGCGCCGATCTTCAAGAACCGGCCCGTGCAGGGCACCGGCAAGGACGCGAGCGCCGGCTACCACGGCTACTGGATCACCGACTTCACCCAGGTCGACCCGCACTTCGGGACCAACGAGGACCTGCGGAAGCTGATCGCCGCCGCCCACGCCAAGGGCATGAAGGTCTTCTTCGACGTCATCGCCAACCACACCGCCGACACCGTCGACTACGCCGAGCAGAAGTACGGCTACCGCCCCAAGGGGGCCTACCCGTACCTCGACGCCTCCGGACGCCCCTTCGACGACCGGGACGCCATCGGCGAGGTGGACGCGGACTCCTTCCCGTACACCCCCGTCGAGAAGGCGAACGCCAAGGTCCCCGCCTGGCTGAACGACCCCACGATGTACCACAACCGGGGCGACTCCACCTGGGCCGGGGAATCCGCCGAGTACGGCGACTTCGTCGGCCTCGACGACCTGTGGACCGAGCGCCCCGAGGTCGTCGAGGGCATGAAGCGGATCTACGAGAAGTGGGTCCGCGACTTCGACATCGACGGCTTCCGCATCGACACCGTCAAGCACGTCGACCTGGACTTCTGGACCCAGTGGGCCACCGCGCTCGACGCCTACGCGAAGAAGCGGGGCCGCGAGGACTTCTTCATGTTCGGCGAGGTCTACTCCGCCGACACCACCGTCACCTCCCCGTACGTCACCCGGGGCCGGCTCGACGCCACCCTCGACTTCCCCTTCCAGGACGCCGCCCGCGCCTTCGCCTCCCAGGGCGCCGGCGCCGACCGCCTCGCCAAGGTCTTCGCCGAGGACTACCGGTACACCACCGACAAGGCCAACGCCTACGAGCAGGTGACCTTCCTCGGCAACCACGACATGGGCCGCATCGGCACCTTCCTCAAGCAGGACAACCCGAACGCCTCCGACGCCGAACTCCTCGACCGCGCCCGGCTCGCCAACGAGCTGATGTTCCTCTCCCGCGGCAACCCGGTGATCTACTCCGGCGACGAGCAGGGCTTCACCGGCGCCGGCGGCGACAAGGACGCCCGCCAGCCCCTCTTCGCCTCCCAGGCCGCCGACTACCTCGACGACGACCAGCTCGGCACCGACCGCACCCACGCCTCCGACGCGTACGACACCAAGCACCCCGTCTACCGCTCCGTCGCCCGGCTGTCCGCCCTGACGAAGGCCCACCCGGCGCTCCGCGACGGCATCCAGCAGCAGCGGCACGCCGAGGGGAACGTCTACGCCTTCTCCCGTACGGACGCCAGGACGCGCACCGAGTACCTCGTCGCCACCAACGGCGCCACCACCGCGAAGACGGTCACCGTCCCCGTCGACTCCGCCGCCTTCCGTGTCCTGTACGGGGGTCAGGACGCCGCGGCCGTGACGGCGAAGGACGGCAAGGTCACCGTCACCGTCCAGGCCCTCTCCTCCCTCGTCCTCAAGGCCGACAAGGCCCTCCCGGCCCCCGCCGCGAAGCCCGCCGTCACCCTCGACGCCCCGGCCGCCGGAGCCACCGGCACCGTCGAGCTCTCCGCCGACGTCACCGGCGGACAGCTCAACCGGGTCGTCTTCGCCGCCCAGGTCGGCAACGGCCGCTGGCAGACCCTCGGCACCGCCGACCACGCCCCCTACAAGGTCACCCAGCACGTGACCGCCCCCGCCGGCACCGCCCTGCGCTACAAGGCCGTCGTCGTCGACAGCGCCGGCCGCACCGCGAGCGCCACCGCCGCCACCACCGCCGGCCAGGTCCCCGCGCCCGAGAAGCCGGTCGCCGTCGAGCGCGCGTACGCCGTCGTCCACTACCGGCGCGAGGACGGGAACTACGACGGCTGGAAGCTGAAGGCCGCCGGCC
Organism: Streptomyces sp. NPDC037273; assembly: GCF_055603625.1. Classification (NCBI taxonomy): domain Bacteria; kingdom Bacillati; phylum Actinomycetota; class Actinomycetes; order Kitasatosporales; family Streptomycetaceae; genus Streptomyces; species Streptomyces sp. NPDC037273. Next base: position 436,462 of record NZ_JBVJVO010000002.1, on the reverse strand, counting down.
AGGAAGCCGCCTTCACCGGCCGCGACGCCCACGGCGCCTTCGCCTGGGTCAAGGTCCCCGAGGGCGCGTCCACCGTCCCGTACACCGTCGAGAAGGACGGCACCGCCGACGGCCCCCAGCGAAGCATCACTCTCGGCCGCACCGGCGAGGTCTGGATCACGCAGGGCAAGGACGGCCAGTCCGACACCGACCCCGCCCCGGCCCCGCAGGACAAGACCAAGGCCGTCATCCACTACCAGCGCCCCGACGGCGACTACGACGGCTGGGGCCTGCACACCTGGACCGGCGCCGCCCAGCCCACCGACTGGTCGCGCCCGCTCATGCCCGTCCGCTTCGACGCGTACGGCGCCGTCTACGAGGTCCCCCTCACCGAAGGCGCCGGCTCCCTCTCGTACATCCTCCACAAGGGCGACCAGAAGGACCTGCCCACCGACCAGTCCCTCGACCTCGCCACCTACGGCCACGAGATCTGGGCGCTCTCCGGACAGCCCAAGTACCTCCTCCCGACCGTCGGCGGCGCCCCCAACCTCGACCTCGGCAAGGCCGAGGCCCAGTGGATCGACCGGAACACCGTCGTCTGGAAGGTGAAGACCACCGACTCCGCCAGCCAGCAGCTGGTCTACGCCGAGGACGGCGGCATCACCGTCACCGACGGCGCCCTCAGTGACGAGGGCCGGTGGCTCCGCCTCGCCCCGTCCTCCCTCACCGATGCCCAGAAGGCGAAGTACCCGCACCTCGCCGCGTACCCCGCCTTCACCGTCGACCCGCGCGACACCGACCGCGCCCGCGACTCCCTGCGCGGCCAGCTCATCGCCACCCAGCGCGCCGCCAACGGCGCCCTGCTCGCCGCCACCGGCGTGCAGACCGCCGGCGTCCTCGACGACCTGTACGCGGCCAAGGCGACGAAGGCCCAGCTCGGCCCGGTCTTCCGGAACGGCCGCCCCACCCTCTCCCTCTGGGCCCCCACCGCCCACTCCGTCGCCCTCGAACTCGACGGCAAGACCGTGCCCATGCGACGCGACGACGCCTCCGGCGTCTGGTCCGTCACCGGGAAGAAGGACTGGGCGGGCAAGCCCTACCGGTACGTGGTGAAGGTCTGGGCGCCGAGCGTCCAGAAGCTCGTGGAGAACAAGGTCACCGACCCCTACTCCACCGCCCTCACCACCGACTCCGCCCGCAGCCTCGTCGTCGACCTCACCGACCCCCGCCTCTCGCCCAAGGGCTGGAAGGAGCTCAGGAAGCCGGCCGCCGTGCCGCTGCGCGACGCCCAGATCCAGGAACTCCACATCCGCGACTTCTCGATCGCGGACACCACCGCCGAGGCCGGCCACCAGGGCACCTACCTGGCCTTCACCGACAAGAACAGCAAGGGCTCACAGCACCTCAAGGCCCTCGCCGCCGCCGGCACCTCCTACGTCCACCTGCTCCCGGCCTTCGACATCGGCACCATCCCCGAGAAGAAGTCCGAGCAGACCACTCCCGCCTGTGACCTGAAGGTCTACGCCCCCGACTCCGATGAGCAGCAGGCCTGCGTCGCCGCCGCCGCGGCCAAGGACGCCTTCAACTGGGGCTACGACCCGCTGCACTACACCGTCCCCGAGGGCTCCTACGCCACCGACCCCGAAGGCACCCGCCGCACGGTCGAGTTCCGGCGGATGGTCCAGGCCCTCAACGGCGACGGCCTGCGCACCGTCATGGACGTCGTCTACAACCACACCGTCGCCGCCGGACAGTCCGACAAGTCCGTCCTCGACCGGATCGTGCCCGGCTACTACCAGCGCCTCCAGGCCGACGGCACCGTCGCCACCTCCACCTGCTGCGCCAACACCGCGCCCGAGAACGCCATGATGGGCAAGCTCGTCGTCGACTCGGTCGTCACCTGGGCCCGCGACTACAAGGTCGACGGCTTCCGCTTCGACCTCATGGGCCACCACCCCAAGGAGAACATCCTCGCGGTCCGCAAGGCCCTCGACGCCCTGACCGTCGCCAAGGACGGCGTCGACGGCAAGGCGATCGTCCTCTACGGCGAGGGCTGGAACTTCGGCGAGATCGCCGACGACTCCCGCTTCGTCCAGGCCACCCAGAAGAACATGGCCGGCACCGGCGTCGCCACCTTCTCCGACCGGGCCCGCGACGCCGTGCGCGGCGGCGGCCCCTTCGACGAGGACCCGGGCGTCCAGGGCTTCGCCTCCGGCCTCTACACCGACCCGAACACGTCGACCGCGAACGGCACCCCGGAGCAGCAGAAGGCCCGCCTCCTGCACTACCAGGACCTCATCAAGGTCGGCCTCACCGGCAACCTCGCCGACTACACCTTCACCGACACCTCGGGCCGTACGGTCAAGGGCGGCCAGGTCGACTACAACGGCTCCCCGGCCGGATACGCCGCCGCCCCCGGCGACGCGCTCGCCTACGTGGACGCCCACGACAACGAATCCCTCTACGACGCGCTCGCCTTCAAGCTCCCGGCCGGCACGTCCCCGGCGGACCGCGCCCGCATGCAGGTCCTCGCCATGGCGACCGCGACCCTCTCGCAGGGCCCGGCGCTCTCCCAGGCGGGCTCGGACCTGCTCCGCTCCAAGTCCCTCGACCGCAACTCGTACGACAGCGGCGACTGGTTCAACGCCATCCACTGGGACTGCGCCGACGGCAACGGCTTCGGCCGTGGCCTCCCGCCGGCCGCCGACAACAAGTCCAAGTGGTCCTACGGCAAGCCGCTGCTCGTGAACCCGGCCCTCACGGTCGGCTGCGAGCAGATCGACGGCGCCTCCGCCGCGTACCGGGACCTCCAGAAGATCCGCACGACCGAGCCGGTGTTCTCGCTGGCCACGGCGGACGCGGTCCAGACCGCCCTGTCCTTCCCGCTCTCCGGCCGCGACGAGACCCCCGGCGTCATCACCATGCGCCTCGGCGACCTGGTCGTCGTCCTCAACGCGAGCCCGCGGGGCACGACGCAGCAGGTTGCCGACCTGGCGGGCAAGGGCTACGCCCTCCACCCCGTCCAGGCGGCCGGATCGGACTCGGTCGTGAAGTCGTCCTCGTACGAGGCGGCCTCCGGCACCTTCACCGTCCCGGCCCGGACCGTCGCGGTCTTCAAGGCCGCGAACTGACCGGAGCCCCACCCGGGCCCTGGCGTGACGCTCCCGTCACGCCAGGGCCTTCTCCATGAGCGTCACCGCGTACCGCCGGCCGTCGGCCCCGACCTTCTCCAGACGCGGGCCGACGGCCGCGTACCCGGCGCCCGCGTAGTACGTCCCCAGGCGCGCGTTCCGCTCCTCGTGGTCGAGGCGCGCCAGCGTCCGGCCGGAGGCGGTGATCCGCTCCTCCGCGTGCGCGAGCAGCACCCGCCCGGGGGGGGGGGGGGGGGGGGGGGGGGGGGGGGGGGGGGGGGGGGGGGGGGCAGGAGGGGGGGGGGGGGGGACACAAGAAGCGCCAGCCCACCCA
>NZ_JBVJVO010000002.1:370137-433008 GCF_055603625.1 Streptomyces sp. NPDC037273 | reverse complement strand
GGTAGACCCGCACGAGCGCAGAAAAAGCCCCCCCCCCCCCCCCCCCCCCCCCCCCACCCCCCCCCCCCCCCCCCCCCCCCCCCCCCGCGTCCCGGTCGGTCATCAGCCGGTGCACGTACCCCGCCACCGGCGGCTGCGGCCCCCAGACGTCGCCGTCCTCCCACCACAGCTCGTACGCGCCGACGACCCGGTCGCCGTGGGACGCCAGCCACACCTCGCCGTCCGCGATCCGCGCCCGGAAGTGCTCGGCGTCCTTGCCGCCCGGCTTCCACTGGTCGATCCCGTTCCGCACCATCCAGCGCGCCGCCCCGTCGAACAGCTCCACCAGAACGTCCAGGTCGCGCTCGTCCGCACGCCGGAAGGCCACTTGTGTCGTCATGGAGATCACCGTAAAGGTGTGGCCAGACATCCGTCCCACCAGGAGTGACTTCCATGCCGCAGATCACCGTCGACTACTCCGCGCCGCTCGACCGGCGCGGCTTCGCGCTGGCCCTGCACCTGCTCGTCGCCGAGACCGTCGACACGACGGTCGAGGCCTGCAAGACCCGGTTCCGCGAGGTCGAGGAGCTGGTCGTCGCCGACGGGGCGACCGACGACGTCCTCGTACACGTCGAGATCGCCCTGCTGCCCGGCCGCCCGGACGCGCTCAAGGCGAAGCTCGCCGAGGCCGTCCTCGACCTGCTGCCGGACTACCTCAAGGCCGCCGACGGCGTCCGCCTCACCACCGAGATCCGCGACCTCGACCCGTCCTACCGCAAGCGCTGATCGGGCACGACGACGGGCGTTCCCCCGGCCGCGGGGACCAGCGCGACCAGGCGGGCCACCAGGTCGGCGAAGGGGCCGTCGGCCGGCTCGTCGGCGAGGATGCCGACCAGGATGGCCGCCATGTCCGGGTCGTAGGCCGCGCTCACCGCGGCCAGCGCCGCGAAGTCGTGGACGAGCTGCAACTCCAGCTCCGCGCGCGGAACCCGGCGCCCGTCCAGCCAGAGCAGCGCCGTCGACTCGGCGAGGGAGACCCAGGAACGGACGACCAACTCCAGGCGGGCCGAGGGCTTCTCGACCTCCAGGTGGGCGAGGATCTGCTCGTAGGCGGCCTGCCGGACCTCGTCGATCATCGCGTTGGTCGTGGAGGAGCCGACCGCGGGGCCGCCGCGCATCAGCGCGGCGAAGCCGGGCCCGTGGTCGTCGACGAAGTCGAAGAACCGGCCCATCACACGGAGCAGCCGCGCCCCGAGGGGCCCCTGCGGCGGTTCGAGGAAACGGGCCGCCAGTTCGTCGGCGGCGCGGCGCAGCGCGGCCTCGTAGAGGCTCTGCTTGCCGGGGAAGTAGTGGTAGACCAGCGGCCGCGAGATCCCCGCGGCCGCGGCGATCTCGTCGATGGACACCTCGTCGGGAGAGCGGTGGCTGAAGAGTTCGAGTGCCACCCCGATCAGCTGCTGCTTGCGCTCCTCGACGCCCATCCTGCGGCGTACCCCGGTCGTCATACGAACAGCCTAACGGGGTCCGTTACGCTCCTGCTTCATGAGCGCTTCCGACCAGGACACCCCGGCAGCCGAGGCCCCGGAGACCGACGAGGCCCCCGAGGCCCCCGAGGTCGCCGAGGAGACCGAGGACGCCGCCTCCGGCCTCACCCCCAAGCAGGCGCGACGGCTCGGCGTCGTCGTCGCCTCCGTCCTGCTCGTCGCCCTCGCCGTGGTGCTCGTGGTGCGCCTCGCGAGCCGCACGTCCGTCCTGGTCGTCGGCGTGTACGGCCTCGCGATGATCCTCTGCGGCGTCGTGATCGAGCTCTCGCGCAACGGCCGTACCCGACTGGCGATCTGGCTCCTGGCGTCCGGCCTCGCCGCCGCGCTCGCCTTCGACTGGCTGATCCTGCCCTGAGCCCTCCGGCGGGGCGCAAGACACCCCCTAGAGGTCCAGGACCAGCCGCTTGCCCGCGCAGCGCGAGACGCAGATCAGCATCGAGTCGTCGCGCTCCGCGTCCGTGAGCAGTTCGTCGCGGTGGTCGATCTCGCCCTCCAGGACCCGCTGTTGGCAGGTGCCGCAGAAACCCTGCTGACAGGAGTACGTGATGCCGGGCAGCTCCTGGCGGACGGCGGCGAGGACGGACTGGTCGGCGGCCACCGTCACCGTGCGGCCGGAGCGGCGCAGTTCGAGCTCGAAGGCGGTGCCGCCGGTGGGGGCGGCGGCCGAGAAGCGCTCGAAGCGGGCGGACCGGCCGGCCGGCATCGCCGCGCCCACCGCGTCCATCAGGCCGTCCGGGCCGCAGCAGTAGACGACGGTCTCGTCCGGAAGCGCGCCGAGCCAGCCGAGTTCGGGGTAACCGGACTCGTCCTCGGCGACGACGGTGACACGGTCGGCACCAAGGCGCCCGATCTCGTCCAGGTAGGGCATGGTGGCGCGGCTTCGCCCGCAGTAGACGAGCCGCCAGTCGGCGCCCGCGGCCTCGGCGGCGCGAAGCATCGGCAGGACCGGGGTGATGCCGATGCCGCCGGCGACGAACACGTACGCGGGGGCGCCGACCAGCGGGAAGCGGTTGCGGGGTCCGCGGATCTCGATCTCCGCGCCCGCGTGGAGCTGTTCGTGGACCTCGCGCGAGCCGCCCCGGCCGTCCTCGATGAGGCGGGTGGCGACGGTGTACGCGCCCGGGTCGGCCGGATCGCCGCAGAGCGAGTACTGGCGGACGAGCCCGGACGGCAGGACCAGGTCGATGTGGGCGCCGGGCTGCCAGGCGGGCAGGCCGTCACCTTCCAGGCGCAGTTCGACGACGCCTTCGGCGGGCGTGGACCGGCCGGTGACGAGGACCTTGCGGGGGACGGTGCTGCCCCGGCCGTAGCCGGAGACGGGCTCGTCGAGGGCGGGCATCGGCCAGAGCGGGGCCGTGGACATGCGGCGGCGGACGGCCCTGCGGACGAGCAGGGCGGCGCCTGCGGCGAGGGCGACGGTGGTGAACCGGGGCATCAGTGGCCTCCGTTGGCGCCGGGGGAGGAGGCCAGGTAGGCCATGGCCTGCGCGGTGTCGCCCTCCTGGGAGGGGTGGTAGGCGCGGGACAGGTAGCGGGGTATGGAGCGGAGCATGTCCGGGGTCGACGGCAGCACGCCCTGACGGCCCTTGCGGACGAAGTCCATGAAGGAGGCCTTCGGGTCGAGCAGGCTCGGGTCGTTCTCCATGAAGAAGCGGACGCCCCGCTGCCAGAGGAAGACCAGCGCGGAGAAGGCGAGCGCCCAGGTGCGGGCGCGGCGCCGGTAGCCGCCGTCGAGGTGCATGAACAGCTCGAAGGCGACGGAGCGGTGCTCGACCTCCTCCGCCCCGTGCCAGCGCAGCAGGTCCAGCATCGTCGGGTCGGCGCCGACCCGGTCGAGCGCGTCGGCGTTCAGCACCCAGTTGCCGAGGAACGCGGTGTAGTGCTCGATCGCGGCGATCATCGCGACCCGCTCCATCAGCCACCAGCGGCGCGGCCGGCCGGGCGGCAGCGTCCGGTCGCCGAGCAGCTTCTCGAAGAACCAGTCGACCTGCGCGGTGTACGGCGTGGGGTCGAGCCCCAGCTTCCGCAGGTGGGGGAGGACGTCGTCGTGGGCCTGCGAGTGGATGGCCTCCTGGCCGATGAACCCGATGACGTCCTCGCGCAGCCGGTCGTCGGTGATGTACGGCAGCGCCTGCTTGTAGACGTGCACGAACCAGCGCTCGCCGGCCGGCAGGAGCAGGTGCAGCACGTTGATCGTGTGCGTGGTGAACGGGTCGCCGGGGACCCAGTGGAGCGGGGTCTCCTCCCAGTCGAAGGAGACCTTCCGGGCCTTCAGCTCGACGTGCTCCGACGCCACCGGGGCAGGCTGCGTATTAGACATGACGTCAATGTACTGAGGGGTAGGCCATCGGCGACAGGCCCTTGCACGGCCTTTTTCGGACCGCGACCGGGTGTCTTCCGCGGACCGCGACCGGGTGTCTCCCGCGGACCGCGACCGGCTGCCTTCCCTGGTCCGGCGGCCGGTGCCTTCCCCGGTCCGGCGGCCGCGTCAGCGCAGGGCCGCCCGCCGCGTGCCGTCCCCCAGCGTGCCGTCCAGGTCCGCCCGCGCCCCCGCCTTAGCGGGCACCGCGAGCACCGGGCCGTGCGAGCGGCCCTTCACACCGCCCGACAGCCGGAGGGAGGCGAACTCCGGGCTGCCCGCGGCCAGGACGTACCAGCCGCCGCCCGGCGCCTGCCACAGGACGCCCGCGAGGACACGGGGATCGCGCACCCCGCACGCGGGCGAGCCCTCGGAGCGGGCCGCGAGCGCCGCCGGCACCTTCGCCGAAGGGACCAGGAACTGGGCGAGGACGCGACCGCCCGTGCCCCGCCAGGTCTCCGCGCGCGTGCACAGCCACGTGCCGCGCCCGGCGCCCTCGGGCAGCTCCTGCCGGGCGAACCGCCAGGCGTTGACGGACCGCACCCCGTGCGCGCGCACCGCCGTCAGCTGGCAGGCCGTCCGCGCCCACGCCTCACGCGCCTCGCGCCCGGTCGCGTCCGCCGGAGCCGCCGGCGGGCCCCACAGGAGCCGCGCGGGCGCCAGCTCGCCGAGGTCCGCGAGCAGCCGCGACCCCGAACCGTCCCGCACCTGGAGGGTGTTCCAGCGGACACAGCCCTTCGCCTCCGCCGGGCTCGGCACCGGCTCGGTCACCCCGTACGTGTCCCTGGCCAGCGGCCACGGCTCCTTCGCGGGCGCCAGCAGGTCCCGCACGGCGGCCTCGTGCACCCAGGGAGCCGTCAGATAGCGGACGTTGCCCGAGGCCCTGGACACGACGAGGGCCTCCGAACCGACCGTGTCCGCCCCGTCCGTCCGCGCGAAGTCGAGCGCGGCCCCCGCCGCACCCCCGGTCGGCTCCGCGTACCGCACCGCCCGCAGCCCGTCGTGGAACAGCACCACCCGCGCCCCGTCCACCACCCCGGCGAACAGCAGCTGCGGCGGCCCCATCGGCGGCCCCACCGGCGTCCCCGGCGTCGCCGACGACCGCACCGAGAGCCCGGGCCGCGCCCACACGGCGAGCGCCCGCTTCACCAGCGCCCTGTCCCCGACGAGACCACCGCGCGCCGGCCACACCGAGAAGTCCTGCCGCGTGGAACCCGGCCACACCGCCGGCGGCACCCGCTTGACCGCCCCCGGGTCGAGCGCCGCCTCGGCCGCCGGATTGCGCGCGTACGAGGGCGCGGCAGCACCGTTTCTTCCCCAGCCGTCCCCCGGCAGCCCCAGCAGCATCCCGCACACCGCGAGCGCCGCCACCGCCACCAGCGCCGCCCTCCCGTGCTGCCGCCGCCGCATCAGATCCGTCGGCCGCGCCTGCAAGGCACACGGATCGAACTCGTCCGACTCCAGCAACGCCGCCCCACTGACCCGCCCGGACCGCCCACCCCCGAGCGGCCCGGCGGCGGCGACACCACCAGGGCCGGGGACACCGCCTGCGCCGGGGCGACCACCCGCGCCGGGGACACCACCAGTGCCGGGGGCACCGCCAGTGCCGGGGGCACCGTCCGCGCCGGGGCGACCACCCGCACCGCCCGCGCCGGTGACACCACCAGTGCCGGGGACACCGCCCGCGCCGGTGACACCACCAGTGCCAGGGACACCGCCCGCGCCGGGGCGACCACCCGCACCACCCGCACCCCCCGGACCACCCGCGCCGCCGGTACGGCCACGGCTCGCCGACGGTCCGGACGCCCCGGACCCGTCGGCGCCGCCCGGCGGAAGGTCCGCCCGGCCCCTGCCCGGCCCGCCGGCCCGCCCCCGCCCCGGCCCCGCCTGCTCCCCGACCCGCTCACCGGACCCGCCCGGGGTGACCGGCCCGGCGGGGCCGCCCGGCGCCGAGGCCTCGTCCTCCGGGAGTTCCAGCGCGTCCAGCGCGTCGGCCTCGGCGAGGGCGGCCGCCGGGTCGTCGACACCGGCCGCGGTGAGTACGCGCAGCACCTCCTGGTCGCCCTGCCGCTCCAGGCCGCGCAGGACGTAGGCGGCGCGCCCGGGGCCGGAGAGGCGGGAGAGGTGCTGGTCGAGGGCGAGTTCGTCGGCGCCGCCGACTCGGGGGAAGAGCCGCAGGCCCCACACGTGGGGGAGCAGCGGCGGGAACTGCGCGCGGCGCGGCAGCGCGAGCCGCCGCAGCGGCAGCCCGGCGACGAGCGCCTGCCGCAGCACCTCGCCCCGCACGTACGCGTACCCGGGATCGACCGCGTCCTCGGCGCGCCGCGGCTCCGGCACCGCGGCGGGGCCCGGCACCCGGCGGCGCGGCAGCGAGCGCTGCACGAGCGCGTGCGCGGTCAGCACCCGCCGGTTGCGGCCGAGCGACGGCGGCAGCACGAGATAGGCGATGCGGACGAGACGCGGATAGCGCTCGACGAGCGCGGCCTCGGCCTGCTCGACGTCGACGGGGCCCACGGGCGAGGGAACGAGATCCTGGGTGCTCACGTTCAGCAGAACGAGCGATTCTTCCGATGGTCACCCCGGCCGCCACGCGGCGCCGGGTCCCGTGTCCCGCCCGGCTCGCGTCACGCCAGGCCCCGCGTCACGCCAGGCCCGCCCGGAGGGGGAGATTCAGGCCGAGGTCACCGTCAAGCGCTCCCGGATCAGCTCCGTCACCTCGTCGTGGACCCCGAGCCCCTCCCGTACGTACTTCTCCATGGAACCGTGGCGGACCGCCACTTCGTCCAGCGCCGCGTCGAGGTACTCCGGCAGCACTCCGATCAGGTCCAGCGCCAGCTGAGGGTCGCCGCCCTGCGCCGTGAAGCCCTCGATCATCGGCGCGAAGGCCTGGCGCACGGCCGGGTTCACCGCCAGGTACTCGCTCCGCACGGTCTCCTCGTCCGCGCCGAGCAGCGACAGCACGATCGTGGCGGCCCAGCCCGTCCGGTCCTTGCCCGCCGAACAGTGGAACAGCAGCGGGCCGGCCCCGGGCGTCCCCAGCTCGCCGAGCAGGGCGCGGTAGGAGGCACGGGCGGAGTCCCCGGAAACGAAGGTCCGGTACGTCCGCTCGAAGGCCTCCCGCACCCGCCCCCCGCCCAGGTGCTCCTCCGCGAGCGCCGGATCGGAGAGCAGCGTCTTCAGCCGCGCGGCCGGCGGCAGTCCGCTGCCCGCCAGCTGGTCGCCGAGCACGTCCGCGACGAGCAGCCGCGCGTCCGCCGGCAGCCGGTCGGGCCGCTCCGCGCGCTCCCGCTCCGTCCGCAGGTCCACGACCGTACGGATGCCCGAGGCCCGCCACCACCGGCTCCTCGGGCTCCAGCCGGTCGAGCTGCGCCGCGCGCAGCACCCGGCCGGCCCGCACCGACCGCCCGCCGCCGAGCGGCAGCCCGCCGAGGTCACGGAGATTGGCGACGGAGGTGGCGGGGATGGCGGGCATGGCGTCGGCTCCTCCGGTACGCGCGAATGGGGACAAACTTCGTACACCGTCGTACCGACCGTAGTGGATCACCCCGCGACAGGCAGGTCGGAGCCGTACGCCCCGGCCCTCACTCCCCGGACGCGGACAGCTCCGCGAGGACCTTCCGCTCCCGCTCGGCGGAGAGGCCGACCGGCGGCCGGTCGGGGCGCTGCGGCGCGGTCCCGCCGATCGACCGCAGCCAGGCCCAGGTGTCGGCGACCGTCTCGGCCACCGGCCGGCAGCGCAGCCCGGCGGCGACCGCGCGGGAGACGTCGGCCGCGTGCAGCGCGTCGTACGTCTCGCCCGGCGGCACCCACACGGGCAGCTCCGTCCAGGGCTCGACCCCGGCGCCTTCGAGCACCTCCGGCGCCGCCCACCGCAGTTCGGCGTCGGATCCGGTGACCCGCACACAGACGTCGAGGAGCTCGCCCATCGTCGCGTGCCCGGCCGGCGAGATGAGGTTGTACGGCCCCGAAAGCCCGGCTGCCACCGCGTCCAGCGTCCACCCGGCCAGGTCACGGACGTCGACGTACTGGATCGGCAGGGCGCGCGGCCCGGGCGCCAGGACCTGGCCGCCGCGCGCGATCCGGCCGAGCCACCAGGGGAGCCGGCCCACGTTCTCGTACGGGCCGAGGATCAGCCCCGCCCGCACGAGCAGCGTCCGGTCCGCCCCGAAGGCCGCCGTCGCGGCGAGCTCGCCGCCCCGCTTCGCCTCCGCGTACGGCACGTCCCCGTCGTCCTGCGAGCCCTCCACCAGCGGCCCGTCCTCCGCCAGCCCGGCGGCCGGGGGCCAGGAGTACACGGACCGGCTCGACACGTACGCGTACCGCCCCACCCGGTCCGCGAGCAGCCGCGCCGCGTCCCGCACCGCCGACGGCGCCGCCGACCACGTGTCCACGACGGCGTCCCACGACCCGCCTTCGAGCGCGGCCAGGCCCCCCGGCGCCGTCCGGTCCCCGATCAGCGACACCGCTCCCGCCGGCGGCTCGTGCCGGCCCCGGTGGAACACCGTCACCTCCCAGCCCCGCCCCAGCGCCTCCTCGACGACCGCGCGGCCGACGAACTCCGTACCTCCGAGCATCAGCAGTCTCATGGTCCGAAGCCTGCCCGGCCCGCCCGGCCCCGATGAAGGGGTTCCGCTCCCGGAGGATTCCGCCACGGGAGGAACGATGCCGGAGGCCCTCTCTTCGGCCATTCGGCCGGGATGAGACCATGACGCACGATGACGGACGCCCGGTCGCCCCTGCGCGCACTACGAGCCGCACTTTTCGCGGTGGTGTGCGTGGCCTTGGCAGCCGTGGGGCATTCGTCCATGTCTGCGCACGAACTTCCGCCCTCCACGCTCCTCGCCGCCCTCGCCGCGACGACCGCCCTCGCCTGGACCGCCGCCGGCCGCCGCAGAGGCACCCCGACGATCGCCGGCGCCCTCCTCACCCTCCAGGGCGCCCTCCACCTGACCTTCTCGACGACGGGCGCGCACCAGCCGGTCTCCGCCGCGATGCCCGCCATGCCCGCGATGCCCGGCATGGCCCCCACGCACGCGCACGCGATGAGCGGCATGAGCGGCATGGCCGACCACACGGCGACCACCGCCACGGCCGCGCCGACCGGATCCGGCGCCGGCATGCTCGCCGTCCACCTCCTCGCCGCGCTCCTCTGCGGCCTCTGGCTGGCCCACGGCGAGGCCGCCTTCTTCACCCTCGCGCGAGCCGCCCTCGCCTACGCCTTCACGCCCCTGCGCGCGCTCTTCGCACGCGTGCGCGTGCCCGACGCCCCGCGCCTGCCGAACCGCCGGCCGCGCCGCGACGCCCACCGCCCCCACACCGTCGTCCTCGCGCACACCCTGTCCCGGCGCGGCCCGCCCCGACTGTCCGCACCCCGCGCCAAGACCCTCGGAGCACACGTCTGACCGGGGGTCCCCTTCCCCTGTCTGCACCGAACTCCCGAGGACAGTCAGTCATGACGACCATCGACGATCCCGCACGCCCGGACACCCCGGACACACTCGAAGCGAAGCCCGCCGACACGCCCACCAGGCGGGGCGGCACCTGGAGCGCCCTGCGCCCCCTCGTCCTGCGCCTCCACTTCTACGCGGGCGTTCTCGTCGCCCCGTTCCTCCTCGTCGCCGCCGTGAGCGGCCTGCTGTACGCGCTCTCCTTCCAGGCCGAGAAGGTCTACTACGCGCACGAACTCGAAGTCCCCGTCGGCGACACCACCCTGCCGCTCTCCCGGCAGGTGGAGACCGCGAAGGCGGCGAACCCGAACGGCACCGTCACCGCCGTCTGGCCCGGCGCCGAACCCGGCGCGACGACCCGGGTCCTGATGGCCGACCCGGACGCGCCCGAGGACGCCTCCATGGCCGTCTTCGTGAACCCCTACACCGGTGAGGTGCGCGGACAGCTGCCCAGCTTCGGCAGCTCCGGCGCCCTGCCCCTGCGGACCTGGCTCGACGAGCTCCACCGGGACCTGCACCTCGGCGAGACCGGCCGGATCTACAGCGAGCTCGCCGCGAGCTGGCTGTGGGTGATCGCCCTCGGCGGCCTGCTGCTCTGGCTCGGCCGCCGGCGCCGCAACCGCCGCGCCCTGATCCTCCCCGAGCGCGGCCCGAAGTCCCGCCGCCGCACGCTCTCCTGGCACGGCTCCGTCGGCCTGTGGGCCGTCACCGGCCTCGTGCTGCTCTCGGCGACCGGTCTCACCTGGTCGACGTACGCGGGCGAGAACATCGGCGCCGTACAGGACGGTCTCGGCGGCGCCACCCCCACCCTCACCGCGACCGTCGGCTCCGGCGCCGGCTCCTCCTCCGAACACGAGGGCCACGGCGCCGGACACTCCCCGGCCGCTCCCGCCACGGGCACGGACATAGGCCTCGACAAGGCGGTCGAGGCGGCCCGCGCGGCCGGCATCGACAGCCCGCGGATCTCGGTCAAGCTGCCCGCCGACGGCAACGGGTACGTGGTCAAGGAGACCGACACGCAGTTCCCGGTCCAGCTCGACTCGGTCGCCGTGAACCCGGCGGACGGCACCGTCCTCGACCGCCTGGCCTTCGCCGACTACCCGCTCCTCGCCAAGCTCACCCGCATCGGCATCGACGCGCACACCGGCGTGTTCCTGGGCCTCTTCAACCAACTGGCCCTCGCCGCCCTGGCGCTCGCCCTCGTGCTGCTCATCCTGTGGGGCTACCGCATGTGGTGGCTGCGCCGCCCGGGCCGCCCGGTGGCCCGCGGCGCCTGGCGGAAGGTCCCCGTGACCCTGCTCCTGCCGCTCGCGGCCGTCACGGCCGTCGTCGGCTGGTTCGTCCCGCTGCTCGGCCTCAGCCTGCTGCTCTTCCTCGCGGTCGACCTCACCCTCGCCGCCCTGGCGAAGGTGAGGGCACGCTCCGGCCGAACCGCCTGATCAGGGCGTGTACTTGTAGCCGACCCGCCGCACGGTCTGGATCGTGTGGCGGTGCTCGGCCCCCAGCTTGCGGCGCAGCCGGGCCACATGGACATCGACCGTCCGGCCGTCGCCCACATGCCCGTACCCCCACACCGTCGTGACCAACTGGTCCCGCGTGTGCACCCGGTGCGGGTTCCCCACCAGATGCGCCAGCAGCTCGAACTCCAGATACGTCAGGTCCAGCGCCTCCCCGTCCACGAACGCGATCCGCTGCACCCCGTCGATGGCCACCGGCCCCTGCTCCTCCACCGCCACTCCCGCCGCGACGGGAGCCGGTACGGCCGCGGGCGCCACCGGCAACTGCGCCTGCTGATCGGCGGGTACGAGCACCAGGTACCCCACCATCGGCGGGCGCCCCGGCAACGTCGGCAGCGCGTGCTGCGGCGCCGGCAGCAGCGTGGCACCCGGCGGCAGGAAGCTCGCCACCTGCGAGAAGTCGACGACCTCGTTCGGATCGACGGCACGCAGTCGATGCCGACCAGGACGAACGGCGGCAAGAGAAGCGGTCTGGGTCTGGGCCATGGCAAATCAGCTCTTTCGCGCGAAGAAACGGACGGAGAGATCTCGTACGTCGTGCGCGTCGGCCGAAGGCCGCAACCGGCTCGTACCGGTCAGGGCGTTAGAGGGCCGACGCGTTCCTCACGCGTCGACAGCACCGGTCGAAGTCGTGGTGCGCCCGGGTAGGCCAGAACGGCTCGAGGTCGTGGCGACCCGTCGCGGTGTCGTTCTGCATGATGGCCATATCCCTATTGAACCAGAAGGGAATGCCGCCGACGAGCCTTTGGCAGTCGAACATCGTGTCATCCATCCCACATGACGGAAAGGGCGCCCACCGTGTGAAACGGTGGGCGCCCCTTGCGGAGTGCTGGGGGTCAGACCTGGCCGGCCTTGGCGAGGGCCTCGCAGCAGGTGTCGACGATGAGGCGGGTGACGACGTAGGGGTCGACGTTGGCGTTGGGGCGGCGGTCCTCGATGTAGCCCTTCTGGTCCTGCTCGACCTGCCAGGGGATGCGGACCGAGGCGCCGCGGTCGGAGACGCCGTAGGAGTACTGGTCCCAGGGGGCGGTCTCGTGGAGGCCGGTGAGGCGGTCGTCGATGCCGGCGCCGTAGTTCTTGACGTGGTCGAGCGGCTTGGAGCCCTCGCCGAGGGACTCGCAGGCGGTGATGATGGCGTCGTAGCCCTCGCGCATCGCCTTGGTGGAGAAGTTGGTGTGCGCGCCGGCGCCGTTCCAGTCGCCCTTGACCGGCTTCGGGTCGAGGGTGGCGGAGACGTTGAAGTCCTCGGCGGTGCGGTAGAGCAGCCAGCGGGCGATCCACAGCTGGTCGGAGACCTCCAGCGGGGACAGCGGGCCGACCTGGAACTCCCACTGGCCGGGCATGACCTCGGCGTTGATGCCGGAGATGCCGAGACCGGCCTTGAGGCAGTTCTCCAGGTGCGCCTCGACGATCGGGCGGCCGTGGATCTCGTCCACGCCGACGCCGCAGTAGTAGCCGCCCTGCGGGGCCGGGAAGCCGTTGACCGGGAAGCCGAGCGGGCGGGTGCCCTCGAAGAAGGTGTACTCCTGCTCGATGCCGAAGATCGACTCCTGGGAGGCGTACTTCGTGGCGACCTCGACGAGCGCGGCGCGGGTGTTGGACTCGTGCGGCGTCATGTCCGTGTTGAGGACCTCGCACAGGACGAGGACGTCGTTGCCGCCGCGGATCGGGTCGGGGCAGACGAAGACCGGCTTGAGGACGCGGTCGGAGGCGTGGCCCTTGGCCTGGTTCGTGCTGGAACCGTCGAAGCCCCAGATCGGCAGCTCCTCGAGCGCGAGGGTCTCGCCGGCGATGATCTTCGTCTTGGAGCGAAGCTTCGCGGTCGGCTCGGTGCCGTCGATCCAGATGTACTCAGCCTTGAAGGTCACGGGTCTCATCCTTTGGCGTGCTGCTGCGGGGTTCCGTCGCGGCTCGCGGCACTGCGAGAAGCTGCGGTGTCTGCGCTGACTGCGCTGTTTGTGTTCGACCGCAGCTTCGCAACACGGGATTTCCCGTCGGTTGCCCGTTTGTGAACCCCGTGTTACTCAGCTTTCCCGATCTTCGCGCAGCCGCTGTGACACCACGTGCGCGTCGAGCAGCCCGCCGAGCCCCGCCGCTCCGATCCGCCGCACCAGCTCCGCGTACGAGGTGCCCAGCGCCTCCGCCGTCCGCCCCACGTGCCAGTCGTGCCGGTCGAGCAGCCGCAGCAGATAGCCCTTGCGGACCTGGCTGTCGGACAGCCGGAAGCTCTTCAGATAGGCCGTCCGCCCCTTGCGGTCGGTGATCACCTCGCCGATGTGCTGCTCCTGCCCGCCGCGCAGGAACGGCGGCAGGAACCGGTACAGACCGAAGGACCCCATCCGGTACACCCGCTCGAAGGCGTACGGAGTCTCCAGGAGGTCCCGCGCCATCAGACCGTCGTGCGCCACCGCCCAGGCCCGCTCCTGCTCGCGCGCCGCCGCCCGCAGGTCCGCCAGGGTGCGGATGCCGCCGGCCCCGTCGCGGATCCGCGCCGTGAACTCGCCCACCGGGGCGCCGTAGTGCGCGTACTGGTGCACCAGCTCCCCGTACAGGTCCTCCACCAGCGTCGGATGCAGGACCCGGTAGTCCTCCGGGTGCGGCACCACGAAGGCGGCGGCCAGCGCGTCGGCCACGTAGAGCAGCAGCCCGCACTGCCCCGGATGCAGCTCGAAGATCCGCAGCGCCTCCGCGAGCCCCGGCACCGACCACCCCGCGTACGCCGCCTCCGCGCGCGGCGAGAGCCCGCGCCGCACGGCCTCCCGCGACCAGTCGTCCCAGACCACCGAGGGCCCGCCGAAGTGCAGCGCGAGATATCCCTCCAGGGCGAGGTGCAGCGGCAGGAACCGCAGCCGCCGCTCGCCCTGGCGCCGCTTCGCCATCCGGTGCGGCCGCCGCACGGGTACGCTCGCCGGCGCCCCCTCCCCGCCGAGCCGCGTCCCGTACGCCGCCCGCTCCGCCCCGCCCCCCTCGCCCGTCCAGTCCGCGACGAAGCCGTGCGGGATGTACGAGGTGTACGTCGTCCGGTCACCGAGCTCCACGGAAGCCCCGCCCCACCCCTCGTACACCTCCCGGTGCAGCCGCAGCCCCGGCACCGGCTCGGCCCGCACCAGCGGCACCAGCCGCACCCCGCCCCACACCTGCGCCGGACGCACGTCGAGGCCGGTCAGATCGATCCGCGTCACGCCCCCGCCCCTTCCAGAAAACGCTCCACCCGCCGGTCCAGATAGTCCTTCAGCTCCGAGAAACCCGTCCGCCCCTCGGCGAACTGCGCGATCTCCACCAGCGCCGCCAGGTCCTCCGCGTCCCGGATGCCCGCCGTCGGCACGCTCGGCGCGAGCCGGCGCACGTCGAAACCGGTCGCGTCGTATACGGGGTTGAGGTGGACGACACTCGTCGCCCGCCCCGGATCCAGCCGCGTCCGCCACACCCGCAGCACCTCGCCCGCGAGGCCGGGCGGCGCGTTGTCCCAGCCGTCCGAGACGATCACCAGCCGCTCGGGCCCCGTCTCCAGGGCGTCCAGGATCCGCGCCCCCAGCGGCGTCGGGCCGTACGGCCGGACCAGCAGCGGATCGTCCCCGCCCGAGGTCCACAGCGGCGTGTACGCCCCCGGTGCCGCGAGCGCCTCGAGGAGGAAGTGGCAGCCCAGCGCGACCGCCAGCGGCCGGCGCCGCTTCACCGCCGACCCCGACGACGAGAAACTGTCGTCGAGCACCGCCGCCACCCGCCCCCAGCTTCCCGCGTACGGCCCCGCCGCACGCCGCGCGGCGGCCCGCAACGCGCCGGTGAGCTCGGCCCGGCGCTCCACCTGCTCACCGAACGGCAGCGCCAGGACGTACAGCGCCAGCCGCGTCAGCGGCATCGCCGAGAGGTCCGCCCGCGCGGCCGCGGCCCGGTCCGTCCTCAGCCGTTCGAGCCGGGTCATCCGGGGCGCGATCCGCTCCAGGAACACCGCGCGCGACACCCCGTGGCGCGCCGCGAACCCCTCCCCGACCGTGAACGGCAGCTCGTACATCGCGCCCTGCTCGTAACGCGCCCGCCGGTACGCGTCGAGGGTCGCGTTCCCGTACCGGACCCGCCGCCCCGGCGCGAACAGGAAGTCGCCCGTCTCCGGGTCCGCCGGCCGGCCGTGGACGTGCCGCAGGGCGGCCTTCACGCCCGCCCGGTACTTCACCGCGTCCAGCGCCGGATCGGGCCGCGCCGCCAGCCACGCGCGCACGATCGCGCGCGTGCGCCGGTTGTTGACCCCGGCCGCCCGCAGCGCGCCGAACAGCCGGTACACCCGCTGCGGCGGAAGCCGCGCGAGGCGTGCCGCGATCAGCCGCCCCTCGGCCCGCTTCCCCTCGACACCGTCCGCGTCCCCGGCGGAGCGCAGCAGCCCCTCGATGATCAGCGCGGCGTTGTGGTCGTTCACGTCGAGCGCGAGCGCGGCCGCGTACACGGGCCGGTAGTTGACCCGCACGTACTCGTGCAGGAACGACAGCGAGAACCGCTGCTCGGCGGCGGACGAGCGGAACTCCCGCTGCCCGGTCGCCGTCACCGCGGCGTTGACGAACAGCAGCACGTCCTCGGCCGCCACCAGCTCGGACACGGCCCTCCCCCTTCTGCCGGATGCCGGCCGGGGAATGAGGGCGCGAACAGCGAAGACGTTGCTTCAGAGGCAGGTTTCGGAAGTCGCGCCGGAGTCCCGCGGCCGGCCTGGAAACGCTAACCCGGGCGGGCCGGAACCCGCCAACGGGTTGTCGGTGGGGCGGGGCAGACTGGGGGCATGGCGAAGAAGGTGGGCGGGAAGCCCCGTATCGGACTGGTCGGCACAGGGCCCTGGGCGGTCAGGACGCATGCCCCCGCGCTCGCGGCGCACGCGGGGGCGGAGTTCAGCGGGGTGTGGGGGAGGCGTCCGGAGGCGGCGGGCGCGCTCGCGGAGGCGTCGGGGACGCGTGCGTACGACGATCTGGACGCCCTGTTCGAGGCGAGCGACGCGGTCGCGTTCGCGCTGCCGCCGGACGTCCAGGCGCCGCTGGCGGTGCGGGCGGCGGAGGCGGGCTGTCATGTGCTCCTGGACAAGCCGGTGGCCACGACGGTGGCGGGGGCCCGTGCGGTGGCCGAGGCGGTCGAGGCGGCCGGGGTCGCCTCGGTGGTCTTCTGCACCCTGCGGTTCGCGGAGCCGACGGCCCGCTGGATCGAGCGGCGGACGGCGGAGGGCGGCTGGTTCCTCGGCGAGGCGCACTGGCTGGGCTCGCTGTACGGCCCGGGCTCCACGAGCGCGTACGCGGCCTCTCCCTGGCGGCGGGAGAAGGGCGGCCTGTGGGACGTCGGCCCGCACGTCCTCTCGGTCTACCTGCCGGTCCTCGGCGACGTCACCGCGATCACGGCCGCCGCCGGCCCCGACGACACCCATCACCTGGTCCTGCGGCACACCTCGGGCGCGAGCAGCACCGCCACCCTCACCCTCAGCGCCCCGCCGGAGGCCGCCGAGGCCGCGCTCACCCTGTACGGCACGGCGGGCCGCTCCGAACTGCCGCGCTGGGACGGCGCGGTGACGGCTTTCGGCGCGGCCGTCGACGCCCTGATCGGCTCCGCCCGCACCGGCGAACCGCATCCCTGCGGCGCCCCCTTCGGCCTCCGCCTGACCGAGATCCTCACCGAGGCGGAGCGCCTCGCGTCCGGCACCCCGTCCGGCACCGTGCCCGGCTCCGCGTCCGGGCTCAGGGGGTGACGGCGGAGGCCAGCGCCGCGCACAGGGCGTCGAGGGCGGGGGCGTACAGGCGCTCCGGCGGGGTGGCGTAGCCGACGACGAGGGCGTCGGGGTGCGCGGGTCCCGGGGCGGAGGGGTGGCGGTAGGCGGCGAGGCCGTCGAGGGCGACGCCGTGCCGGGCGGCCGCGGCGAGGGCGGCGGGCTCGGTGCCGGGGGGCAGTCGGAGGACGGCGTGGAGGCCGGCGGCGATGCCCGTCACGCGGACCGGCGGGACGCGTTCGGCGAGGGTGGTGACCAGGCGGTCGAGGCGGCCCCGGTGGCGCTGGCGCATGCGGCGGACGTGCCGGTCGTAGGCGCCGGAGTCGAGGAAGTCGGCGAGGGTGAGCTGCTCGGTGGCGGAGCCGTACGGCTCGCGTTCGCCCTTCGCGGCGACGACGGCGTCGACGAGCGCGGCCGGGAGGCACATCCAGCCGATGCGGAGCGCGGGGGAGAGGCTCTTGCTGACGGAGCCGAGGAGGACGGTCCGCTCGGGGTCGAGGCCCTGGAGGGCGCCGACCGGGCGCCGGTCGTAGCGGAACTCGCCGTCGTAGTCGTCTTCCACCACGAGCCCGCCGGAGCGCCGCGCCCATGCGAGGACGCCGGCCCGCCGTTCGGGGAGGAGGGGTCCGCCGGTGGGGAACTGGTGGGCGGGGGTGAGCAGGACGGCGCCCGCGCCGGGCGGGAGCTCCGCGACCCGGGCACCGCCCTCGTCGACGGGCACGGGGAGGGTGCCGACCCCGGCCTCGGCGAGGAGTCCCCGGTGGAAGGGCAGCCCGTAGGCCTCGACGGCCCAGGGGGTCCGCGGTCCCAGGACGCGGGCGAGCAGCCGCAGCGCGTGGGCGGTGCCGGAGCAGACGACGATCCGTTCGGGCCCGGTCCGTACGCCCCGCGCCCGGGCGAGGTAGGCGGAGAGGGCGAGGCGGAGCTCGATCCGGCCGCGCGGGTCACCGGTCCCGAAGGCCTCGTGCGGCGCCGCGGTCAGTGCCCGCCGCGCCGCCGCGAGCCAGGGCCCGCGGGGGAAGGTGGCGGGGTCGGGCTTGCCCTGGACCAGGTCGTACGGTGCCGGTGGCGGCGCGGCCGGCTGTACGGGGCCGGGGGCGGGCGCGGCGACGCCGTCGGCGACGCGGGTGCCGGAGCCCTGGCGGGCGGTCAGCCAGCCCTCGGCGACCAGTTCGGCGTACGCGTCGGCGACGGTGTTGCGGGCGATCCCCAGGTCGGCCGCGAGCGAGCGGTACGGCGGCAGCCGTGTCCCGGGGGCCAGCCGCCCGCCCCGTACGGCCTCGCGCAGCGCGGTGGTGAGGGCCGCCCGCCGGCTTCCGCCCGCGGTGAGGTCCAGATGCAGATCGTTCCCGAGCACGTTGTCCTGGCTCCGTGTCAGCTTCCGGGCCCCGGGGTCAGCGGGACAGGGCGTCCCGTACGGCCTCGTCGGTCCTGCCGACGACGGCCGTGCCGTCCTCGGCCGTGATGATGGGCCGCTGGATCAGCTTGGGGTGTGCGGAGAGCGCCTCGATCCACCGCTCGCGGTTGGCCTCGTCGCGGGGCCACTCCTTCACGCCGAGCTCCTTGGCGTCGGCCTCCTGGGTCCGTGTGATGTCCCACGGTTCGAGCCCGAGCCGTTCGAGGACCCGCCGGATCTCCTCCGGCGAGGGCACGTCCTCCAGGTAGCGGCGCACGGTGTAGTCGGCGCCTTCGGCGTCGAGCAGGGTGAGGGCGCTGCGGCACTTGGAACAGGCGGGATTGATCCAGATCTCCATGCCCCACACGGTACCCCCCAGACCTCCCGCCACCACCCCCCAAACCCCATCTGGCCAGGGGCGATTGTCAGTGGGGGTCTCTAAAATAGGGGGTGAAGGTGAGGGTCCCGGGGAGGGCTCTCGCCGTACCGTTCGCCAGGAGGTAGCCCATGGCTCTCGCCGTGATCCGCACGCCGTCCATCGAACCCTGGAAGCCCCTCCAGCGGAAGCCCCTGCCCGCGGGCCGGCCCCGTGAGTGGTATGTGACGCACAACCGGCGCCTCAAGGCGATGCGCCTCGCCATCGCGCTCCTCGACGCGGGGGTCTACCTCCCGTCGAAGGCCACCAACACGGCCATACGCACCACGGCCGAGGCCATCGGCATCCACCCGCCGTCCGACACCACCTGCCGGATGGTCCGTGCCCTGATCCGTTACGGCCGCTGACACCGGAGGTGCGCTGCCCGGACGGGGTCCGGGCAGCGCTGTCGTGGCAGGGGGCCGCCCTTACCAGGCCACCGGCAGGCGCTCGGGGAGCCGCTTCATGAAGTTGGTGCGCCACACCAGCTGTTCGACCGGCACCGCGAGCCGCAGTTCCGGCAGCCGGTCGAGGAGCGTCTCCAGGGCGATCTCGGCGTGCCGCTTGCCGAGCGCCGTCGCCGGGCAGTAGTGCCGCCCGCCGCCGAAGGAGAGGTGCTCGGCGGCGTTCTCCCGGTCCGGCCGGAAGGTCAGCGGGTCCGGGAAGTGCTCCGGGTCGTGGTTGGCGGCTTCCACGAGCACGAGGACGAGTTCACCGGCCCGCACCTCGACGTCGCCGAGGCGTACGTCCTCCAGGGCGAGCCGCGGCAGCCCGTCGCCGATGGACAGGTTCACCCGGAGCAGTTCGTCCATGGCCCCGGCGACGGCGTGCGCGCCGCCTGCGGTCAGGGCCTCGCGGACGTCCGGCCTGGTCAGGACCGAGACCAGGGCCATGGTCAGGAACCCGGCGGTGGAGATCACCCCGGCGCCGAACAGGGTCACGCCCACCGTCGCCAGCATCTCGTCCGTCAGGTGCGCGTACTCGGGGTCCTCGCGCAGCGCCGCGAGCTCGGCCATCAGTCCGCCGGTCGCCGGGTCGTCGAGGCGCTCGGTCATATAGGCGATGTCCCGGTCCCAGTTGAGGCGGGCCGCCTCGATCTCGCGGGGCGCGTTCATGAACGCCACGTCCAGGCTGCGCAGCAGCCGCGGCCCGTCCTCCTCCGGGATGCCCAGCATCCGGCAGTGCAGCCCCGCCGAGTACGGATCGGCGTAGTCGGCGCGCAGTTCGCCGGGCGCCCCCTCGGCGACCAGCCTGTCGAGCAGGGACGTGGCCCGCGCCCGCAGCCATTCCTCGAGGCCGGGTGCCTTGGGGTTGATGGCCTTCATGACGGCCTTGCGCAGCCCGGCGCCGGTGATGTTGCCCATGTTGTTCACCACGTGCGGCGGGATCGTCAGCGCGTACTGCCGGGGCACTCCCGGGGCCGAGGTGTCCTTGAGGCTGAACCGGGGGTCCTCCAGGACGTGCTTGCACAGCTCGTACGAGGAGACCAGCCAGGCCTCGGCGCCGGCGATCGTGCGGACCTTGCGGACCGGCTCGGCGCGCAGCGCGTCGATCTCGGCGGGCAGCCGGGTGCCGTCCCAGTCGAAGGGGAAGGCCGGCGGTTCGTTCGTCATGACCATGGTCATCGCGCGTCTCCTTCGACAGGCGTGAGGATGCCGTGCCCCTGGTTGCGGGAGGCACGCAGCCCGGTGCCCCGGGCGTAGAGCAGATCGGCGAGGGGCAGGGCCTGGTGGTAGCAGTTGAGCGAGGAGGGCACCCCGAGGATCGCGGGGGTGTCCAGGAAGAGCGGCACCTCGGCGCAGATGTACGCCCGGCACACGTCCTTCTGGAGCGCGCTCGCCTCCTGTCCCGGCGTCAGCTTCCCGGCCAGGAAGATCCCGGTGAGCGCGTCGCAGGTCTCGCGTACCACCGGATCCCCGTCGACGGCCGCCACGACCTGACGGTGCAGCTCCTGGTACGCGGGGAGGGTCTGGAACTCCGACATCCCGCGGGCCCGCACCCGCGTGCCGGTGGGATCGGCCTCGGTGGCGGCGGCCCCGACCTTGGCGCGCACCCCCCGGAGGTTCTTGACGGCCTTGCGTCGGGCCTCGTCGGCCCCGTAGCCCAGGGCCTCGTACATGTCGGCGACATGCAGATCGGTGTAGACGAGATCGACCTGTTCGAAGTGGTCCGTGCCCCAGCGCGTCAGCTCGCGCAGCCGCTGGGCGGTGAAATAACTGTTTCCCGGAGAGACGCCGATGACCACGTGTGCGCCTTCGTCGGCGATGACACGGCAGTGGTCGGTGTACGGCTGGAGCCGGAGCGTCTCTGCGGGGGCGAAAGCCGCCTGAGTCACGTAGGCAGTCCTCATCGCGCCAGCTAGTCCCAGCGGAGCCCTGTGCTCCGGGTGTGGCGGCGGCGACGACGACACGCTATCGACCGGTCGCTGAGCGTGAACACCCTACTCGTAGGTACGCGCGATAGTTCGTCAGCTGTTCGCATTGCCGTGATCTTGGCGTGAAAAACGGCGACGCCCGCCGCCCCCACACAGGGGGCGACGGGCGTCGGAAGACCGCGGTACGGCTTAGAGGTCGAAGTAGAGCTCGAACTCGTGCGGGTGCGGGCGCAGCTGGATCGGGGCGATCTCGTGGGTGCGCTTGTAGTCGATCCAGGTCTCGATGAGGTCGGAGGTGAAGACGCCGCCGGCCTGGAGGTACTCGTTGTCGTCCTCGAGGGCGTTGAGCACGGCCTCCAGGTTGGTCGGGACCTGCTGGACGTTGGCGTGCTCCTCGGGAGCGAGCTCGTACAGGTCCTTGTCGATCGGCTCCGCCGGCTCGATCTTGTTCTTGATGCCGTCGAGGCCCGCGAGGAGCAGCGCCGAGAAGGCGAGGTACGGGTTCGAGGACGGGTCCGGCGCGCGGAACTCGACGCGCTTGGCCTTCGGGTTCGAGCCCGTGATCGGGATGCGCATGGCGGCGGAGCGGTTGCGCTGCGAGTACACCATGTTGACCGGCGCCTCGAAGCCCGGGACCAGGCGGTGGTACGAGTTCACCGTCGGGTTGGTGAAGGCGAGCAGCGACGGGGCGTGCTTGAGGATGCCGCCGATGTAGTAGCGGGCGGTGTCCGAGAGGCCCGCGTAGCCGGTCTCGTCGTAGAACAGCGGGTCGCCGTTCGACCACAGCGACTGGTGGACGTGCATGCCCGAGCCGTTGTCACCGAAGATCGGCTTCGGCATGAAGGTCGCGGTCTTGCCGTTCCGCCAGGCGACGTTCTTGATGATGTACTTGAACAGCATCAGGTCGTCGGCCGAGGCCAGCAGCGTGTTGAACTTGTAGTTGATCTCGGCCTGGCCGGCGGTGCCGACCTCGTGGTGCTGGCGCTCGACCTGGAGGCCGACGTTCTCCAGCTCCAGGGACATCTCGGAGCGCAGGTCGGCGAAGTGGTCGACCGGCGGGGCCGGGAAGTAGCCGCCCTTGTAACGGACCTTGTAACCGCGGTTGTTCTCCTCCGCACCGGTGTTCCAGGCGCCGGCCTCGGAGTCGATGTGGTAGAAGCCCTGGTTCGCCGAGGTCTCGAAGCGCACCGAGTCGAAGACGTAGAACTCCGCCTCGGGGCCGAAGTAGGCGGTGTCGGCGATGCCGGTGGAGGCGAGGTACGCCTCGGCCTTCTTCGCGATGTTCCGCGGGTCGCGGCTGTAGGCCTCGCCCGTGATCGGGTCGTGGATGAAGAAGTTGATGTTCAGCGTCTTGTCGCGGCGGAAGGGGTCCACGCGGGCCGTCGACAGGTCGGCGCGGAGCGCCATGTCGGACTCGTGGATCGCCTGGAAGCCGCGGATCGACGAGCCGTCGAAGGCGAGTTCGTCGGACGGGTCGAAGGCCGTCGCGGGGATCGTGAAGTGCTGCATCACGCCCGGAAGGTCGCAGAACCGGACGTCGACCATCTTGACGTCGTTGTCCTTGATGAACTTCTGGACCTCGTCGGCGTTCTGGAACCCGTTGGTCTGGGACATCCCACTCCTCCTACTCCCGGCCCGGGGAGGGGCGGGGTTTGCAGCGGTCGTGCGGCCAGTGCGGTGGCACACGCTGGACCCGACCATAGGCAGACGGGATTTCTCAAGCATGACCCATTTGTTTCGTCGAAGTTAACCGGGGTGGGTGTCGCCGCGCATGTCGGAGCCGTATCCGCACCCGGGCCGAAGTGATCAAAAACGGGCGCAGTACCGTGGTCGGGTGGACAACAGGCAAGCACTCGGATCTTGGCTCTCCGGCCCCCGCGCGGCGGCCGAGGACGCAGGCGTCGACTTCGGTTACCGCGGTCAGCAGCTGGGGCTGCCGGAACAGGGCCCCGGCTCCATCGCCCGCCCCGGACGGCGCCTCGGCGCCCTGGCCGTCGACTGGGCGCTCTGCCTGCTGATCGCATACGGCCTGATCACCGACGGCTACAACCAGGCGACGGGCAACTGGGCGCTCGGCATTCTGCTCGTCCTGAGCGTGCTGACCGTCGGTACCGTCGGCTCGACCCCCGGCAAGCGCCTCTTCGGCCTGCGGGTCGTCTCCGTGAACGGCGGCCGCCTCGGCCTCGGGCGCGTCGCGATCCGCTCCGCGCTGGTCTGCCTCGCCCTCCCGGCCCTCATCTGGGACCGCGACGGCCGCGGCCTCCACGACCGCCTCTCCGGCGCCGTCCAGGTCCGCATCTGACCCACGCGCACGAGACGCGCGCATGAGGAAGGCCCCGGACCGCTCGGTCCGGGGCCTTCCTCGTCGGTTTCGGGTCAGCGCATCTTTCCGCCGCGCGGCATCCGCATGCCCTTGGGCATCGGACCCTTCGGCAGCGGCATGTTGCTCATCAGGTCGCCCATCGCCCGCAGCCGGTCGTTGGCGGCGGTCACCTGGGGGCCGGTGAGCATCCGGGGCATCTTGAGCATGGTCGTACGGATCTTCTTCAGCGGCACCTGGCCCTCGCCGTCGCCGACGATGATGTCGTGCACCGGCACGTCCACCACGACGCGGCTCATGCGCTTCTTCTCGGCCGCGAGGAGGGTCTTGACCCGGTTCGGGTTGCCCTCGGCGACCAGCACGATGCCGGCCCGGCCGACCGCGCGGTGCACGACGTCCTGGCTGCGGTTCATCGCGACCGCGGGGGTCGTGGTCCAGCCGCGTCCGACGTTCTGGAGCACCGCCGCGGCAGCGCCCGGCTGGCCTTCCATCTGTCCGAAGGCGGCGCGCTCGGCGCGCCGTCCGAACACGATGGCCGCCGCCAGGAGCGCCAGGACGAAGCCCAGGATGCCCAGATAGACCGGATGACCGATGAGGAAGCCGATCCCGAGGAGGACACCGAGTACGACGATGCCCACGCCCGCGACGACCAGACCGACCTTCGGGTCGGCCTTCCGGGTCATCTGGTACGTGAGGGCGATCTGCTTGAGTCGCCCTGGGTTCGCAGCGTCAGCGCTGCCCGTGTTTGCCTTCCTCGCCATGTCCTGAAGTTTACGTGGCCCGCGAGGTACGGCCGGACGCGGCCTCCATCACATGCTGGGCCTCGACCCGGTCCTTGGCGCGGCGGCGGTCCTCCAGGACGGAGTTCCAGGCGTTGCGCCGGGCGGTGCGCTGTCCGGCGCCGAGGAGCAGGGCCTCCACGGCCTTGAGGGCGTCGGTGACGGACGGGAGCGCGGTGACGCGGACGTGCGTCGATGCGGCCGGCATGTCGGGTCCTCTCTCGATGGCGGGTGAGACGAGGTGGGGGGATGCGTGCGAGCGGTGGCGGTGCGTGAAACCAGGCTCACAGATCGGTGTTACCAGGGCGTGACCCGGTGGTCAAACACTGGTGAAACGTTGATGCGGCCGGGCGCGGCGCCCGGAGACGACGGTGCGGCCCGTACGCCCCCGCTGAGCTGCGGGGCCGTACGGGCCGCACCGGATCCGGCCACTACCGACCGGTAACTGCTTGTGCTCGGATTCACACGCGGCCGGGGAGGCCGCGCGGGTCCGCTCAGACCGCCTGGGTGGCGTTGTCCACCGCGCCGCGCTTCTCGATCGCCTGCTGGAAGAGCCGGCCCGCGCGGTACGAGGAACGGACCAGCGGGCCCGACATCACACCGGAGAAGCCGATCTGGTCGGCCTCCTCCTTGAGCTCCACGAACTCCTGCGGCTTCACCCAGCGCTCGACGGGGTGGTGCCGGACGGAGGGACGCAGGTACTGGGTGATCGTGATGAGCTCGCAGCCCGCCTCGTGCAGCTGGCGGAGCGCCTCGCTGACCTCCTCGCGGGTCTCGCCCATGCCGAGGATCAGGTTCGACTTCGTGACCAGACCGTAGTCGCGGGCCTGGGTGATGACGTCGAGGGAGCGCTCGTAGCGGAAGCCGGGACGGATGCGCTTGAAGATCCGCGGGACGGTCTCGACGTTGTGCGCGAAGACCTCGGGGCGCGAGTCGAAGACCTCCTTCAGGAGCTCCGGCACCGCGTTGAAGTCGGGGGCCAGCAGCTCGACCTTGGTGCGGCCCTCGGCGCGGTCCGCCGTCTGCTGGTGGATCTGGCGCACGGTCTCCGCGTACAGCCAGGCGCCGCCGTCCTCCAGGTCGTCGCGCGCGACGCCGGTGATGGTGGCGTAGTTCAGGTCCATCGTGACGACCGACTCGCCGACGCGGCGCGGCTCGTCGCGGTCGAGGGCCTCGGGCTTGCCGGTGTCGATCTGGCAGAAGTCGCAGCGCCGGGTGCACTGGTCACCGCCGATGAGGAAGGTGGCCTCGCGGTCCTCCCAGCACTCGAAGATGTTGGGACAGCCCGCCTCCTGGCAGACCGTGTGCAGGCCCTCGCTCTTCACGAGGCTCTGCATCTTCGTGTACTCCGGACCCATCTTCGCGCGGGTCTTGATCCACTCGGGCTTGCGCTCGATGGGGGTCTCGGCGTTCCGGACCTCCAGGCGCAGCATCTTGCGTCCGTCGGGGGCGACTGCGGACACATCGGCTCCTGTAGCTTCGATTCTTCGGCGCACACCAGGGTACGCCGTTGGTTCCCATGCCTTACTACGTCTGGCCAACCTCTGGCCACTGCCCCGCATTCCTCCGGGGCTCCTCGCGGTTCCTCCGGGGCTCGCTCAGGCGGAGGCCGGCTCCGCCGGGCGCTCGATCACGCGCGGCTTCGGCTCCGCGCCTTCCAGGACCTCCCGCAGATGGCGCTCCACGACCGGCAGCACCTCCTCGATCGTGACGTCGCGGCCCAGCTCGTTGGCGAGCGAGGCCACGCCGGCGTCCCGGATGCCGCACGGGATGATCCTGTCGAACCAGGTGTTGTCCGGGTTCACGTTGAGGGCGAAGCCGTGCATGGTGACGCCCTTGGCGACCCGGATGCCGATGGCGGCGAGCTTGCGGTCCTCGCGGCGCTGGCCGGCGTTGGACGGCGCGTACTCGGGGCCGTTCAGGCGCGGGTCGAACTCCTCGTCCGTCAGCCGCGGGTCGAAGTCGAGCGAGAGGCCGCCGAAGGACGGCCGCTGCTCGATCGGATCGCCGAGGACCCAGACGCCGCTGCGCCCCTCGACCCGGGTCGTCGCCACGCCGAACTCGGCGGCCGTACGGATCAGGGCCTCCTCCAGGCGGCGGACGTGCGCGACGACGTCCACCGGGCGGGGCAGCTTCATGATCGGGTAGCCGACCAGCTGGCCCGGGCCGTGCCAGGTGATCTTGCCGCCGCGGTCCACGTCCACCACGGGCGTCCCGTCCAGGGGGCGCTCGCTCTCCGCCGTGCGCCGGCCGGCCGTGTAGACCGGCGGGTGCTCCAGGAGCAGACAGGTGTCGGCGACCTCGTCGGCGAACCGCGCGGCGTGCACCTCGCGCTGCTTGTCCCACGCCACCTGGTATTCGACGGCTTCGTCGCCGAACCCAAGGCGGACGAATCGCAGCTCACTCACGGCCATGCCTCCTCCTGGGTGCCGGGGTCCGGGGACCGGGGATCATCCCGGGCCGGCTCGGCACCATGCGTCATTCGCGCCCATGCCACTGTACGGCGGCCTCGCGGACACCCCTCCGGCAGGTGACCGGGGGTGCCTACGTCAGCGATGCCGTCAATCCTCACACGATCGGATGAATGTGGGGCGAAGCTGGCGGTACGGGCCGTGAAGACCGCTAAATTCACGCCGTTCCATGAGGGTCCGACGGGGCTGCCGCCCGGACCCGGAAGGCAGGAGACCGCACAGCTGATGACGGAACGACCACCGCAGCGCATCCCGAACCGCCAGCTCGCCGCGCTCATCGCCGAAGCCGGGTTCTCCAACGCGGGCCTCGCCAGACGGGTCGACCAGCTCGGTCTCGAACACGGCCTCGACCTGCGGTACGACAAGACCTCCGTCACCCGCTGGCTCCGCGGCCAGCAGCCGCGCGGCACCACCCCCGCCCTCATCGCCGAGGTCTTCACCCGCCGCCTCGGCCGCCGGCTCTCCGCCCAGGACCTCGGCCTCGACGCCTGCGCCCCGGTCTACGCGGGCCTGGAGTTCGCCGCCACCCCCGAGGAGGCCGTCGACATCGTCAGCGGCCTCTGGCGCAAGGACTCCGGCAGCCACGCCGAACTCCGCAAGATCGCCTTCACCCCGGCCGGCCTCGTCGTCCCCAGCCGCGACTGGCTCATCGGCCGCGCCGACGACCGGGTGGCGCGCGGCGAACCCTCCCCCCTCGCCCCCAGGACCCCCGCGGGGGCTCCTCCGCACGACCCGCGCGTCCCGCCCCAGGGCCGCTTCTCCGTGCCCCGCCAGCGCGGTACGGACAGGGGGCCGGGCCAGCGGGTCTCCAGTGGCGACATCGCCGCGCTCCGCTCCGTCGGCGAGCTCTTCCGCACCCTCGACCACGCCTACGGCGGCGGCCACGCCCGACAGGCCCTCGTCCGGTACCTGGAGCACGAGGCCGAGCCCATGCTGCGCGGCACCTACGGCGAGTCCGTCGGGCGCCGGCTCTTCGCCGCCGTCGCCGACCTCACCCGGCTCGCCGGCTGGACCTCGTACGACATCGCGGCCCACGGCCTCGCCCAGCGCTACTTCGTCCAGGCGCTCCGGCTCGCCCAGGCCGCCGGCGACCGGGCCTACGGCTCGTACGTGCTCCTCACCATGAGCTGCCAGGCCGTCTACCTCGGCCACGGGCGCGAGGCCGTCCAGCTCGCCCGGGTCGCCCAGCAGGGCGTCGGGCCCGCGGCGCCGCCCGTCGTGCAGGCCATGCTGCACGCCATCGAGGCCCGCGGGCACGCCGTGCTCGGCGAGGCCCGCGCCTGCAGCGCCTCCCTCGTCCGCGCCGAACGCGCCCTGGAAGCCGCCCGGCCCGGCGACGAGGTGCCCTACTGGGCCCGGATGTTCGACGAGGCCCAGCTCGCCGACGAACTCGGCCACTGCCACCGGGACCTCCAGCAGTACCGCCCCGCCGCCCAGCACGCCGAGCGCGCCCTCCAGCTCCGCGCCCCGGGCTTCGCCCGCAGCCGCCTCTTCTGCCGGGTCGTCCTCGCCACCTCCCGGCTCGCCCTCGGCGAACTCGACCAGGCCTGCGCGCTCGGCGCCGAGGCCGCCCAGCAGGCCTCCGAGATGCGCTCCGCCCGCGCCGTCGAATACGTCCGCGACTTCGAGCGCCGCCTGGAGCCCTACCGCGACGCCGCCCCCGCCCGCACCTACCGGGACCGGGTCTCCGCCCTCGGCTGAACCCCCGCCCCGAAGGGCGGAGGTCCGGCGGCCCGGAGGGTCAGGCGGCCTGCCGGGGCAGCGGGTGGGCGTGGCCGAGGTCGGCGAGGAGCGAGTCGGCCGCGCGGTGGGCGGAGTCGAGGGCGCCGTGCACGGTCCCGGCCCCCCGGTGGTCGCCGCAGACGTACAGGCCGGCCAGGAGACGGACCGAGCGCCGCGCGTCGTGCGGCGGCGGCATCGCCGGGACGGCGTCGGGCGTGTGGTGGAGGCCGAGGAGCTCCCAGTCGTCGGTGGACGTGCCGTACAGCGTGGCGAGGTGCTTGCGGACCCGCCGCTCGGTGTCGTCGGGCGGCGTGCCGAGCACCGTCGAGGTGACGAGGGCGCGGCCCGCCGGCGCCCGGCCGGGGTCGACCGCGCTCATCACGGCCGTGTGGGCCACCGGACCGCCCGGGTCGGACTCCAGGATCAGGGTGGGGTCGGCGGTGGGCGCGACGGGCGCGGTGTGGTGAAGGACCGTCACCGGGTGGAAGGCGGGCGTCCGCAGCCCCGGCAGGAGCGCGGCGGCCGACCGCGCCCCGGTCGCGAGGATCATCGAGCGACAGCCGAAGACCCCGTGCTCCGCCGTGGTGACCCGGGAGACGGACGCCTCGGTGACCCGGACGCCGGTCCGGACGGTGCCGGGCGGCAGGGCGGCGGCGAGCCGCTCGGGGAGCGCCGCCGAGCCGCCCTCGGGGACGGCGAGCCGGCCCCGGGCGAAGGCGCGGAGCGCGAGGTCCGCCTGGCGGCTGGACATGCCGAGGTCGGGGTCGGCGAGGAGCGCGGCGAGCAGCGGCCGCAGGACCCCCTGGACGGTACGGCCGGGCAGCCGCGCGGTCAGCGCCTCGCGGGCGGTCCGGTCGGGGCGGGCGAGCAGCCGCTGCGTCGGGGTGGCGGCGAGCCGGACGAGGGACGCGCCGAGCCGCGCCTGGTCGAGCGAGGCGGCCGGATGACGGGGGGCGCTCGCGAGGGCGCGTGCCACGCTGAACGCTCCCCCCACGCTCCGGTGGCCCCCGGCCCGGGCCCCGCCGGGCGTCCGGCGCGGGTGCGGCGCGCCCCAGCGCGCGTACCGGCCGTCGGTGTGGACGAGCACCCCGGGGCCGAAGGGGCGCAGCGCGAGGCCGTCCAGCCCCGGTGTCGCCCGCAGTTCCTCGTACGACAGGGTGAGCAGCGGCCCGACCCGGTCGAGGAGGAAACCGTCGACGGAATCGGTCGCCAGCCGGCCTCCGGCCCGCGGCCCCTGTTCCAGGACGGCGACGGAGAGTCCGGCGCCGGTCAGCCGGTGGGCGGCCGCGAGGCCGGCGATGCCGGCTCCCACGATCACGACGTCGACGTCCTCCACGACGTCCGTACGCTGTGCGTTCCTTGTGCTGTTCACGCTGCTGAGCACGTGCCCCTCCCCAGGTCGGCGCGGCGTGTAGGGAGGCCTATGCCCCCAACAGGCCTCCGGAATGCCCGAGTTCGCCGTTCGTGTCGAGCCTAGGCAGCGCTCCCACGGGTGACAGCCGCGCGCGGCGGGGTGCGTGCGGCACGGGGGAGCGCAGAGGCGCGGGGAGGGTGCGCCGGTGGGGGGCGGGGGTCAGCGGAGGGCCGCGCGGATCGAGTCGTCGATGCCCGGGAAGGCGAAGTCGAAGCCGGACTCCAACAGGCGCCCCGGCAGGACCCGCTGACTGCCCAGCACGTCCTGGGCGAAGTCGCCGAGGACGACCTTGAGGGCGGGCGCGGGCACGTGGAAGAGGGCGGGGCGGCGCAGTACCCGGCCCATCGCGGCGGTGACCTCGCGGTTGGTGACCGGGTCGGGGGCGGTGAGGTTGACCGGGCCGACGACGGAGGGGGTGTCGACGAGGTGGCGCAAGGCGGCGACCTCGTCGTG
Organism: Streptomyces sp. NPDC037273; assembly: GCF_055603625.1. Lineage (NCBI taxonomy): Bacteria > Bacillati > Actinomycetota > Actinomycetes > Kitasatosporales > Streptomycetaceae > Streptomyces > Streptomyces sp. NPDC037273. The sequence continues at coordinate 403,088 of NZ_JBVJVO010000002.1, read as the reverse complement.
GAGGGAGATGTGGGACCAGTACTGGCGGCCGTCGCCCATCCGTCCGCCGAGCCCGGCGCGGAAGAGCGGGAAGAGCCGTCCCCAGGCCCCGCCCTGGCGCGCCACGACCAGGCCGGTACGGGCGTAGGTGACGCGGATGCCGGCCTCTTCGGCGGGGGCCGCGGCGGCCTCCCACTCCACGCACACCTCGGGGAGGAAGCCGGTGCCGGCGGGGGCGCTCTCGTCGACGGCGCGGTCGCCGGTGTCCCCGTACCAGCCGAGGGCGGTGCCGCAGACGAGGGTCTCGGGCGGGTTCGCGAGCGAGGCGAGGGCCTGGGCGACGGCCGTGGTGCCGAGCACCCGGCTGTCGCGGATCTCCCGCTTGTAGGCCTCGTTCCAGCGGCGTTCGCCGACGCCGGCGCCCGCCAGGTGGACGACGGCGTCGACGCCGACGAGCCCGGCGGCGTCGACGTACAGCCGCTTCGGGTCCCATTCGACCTCGTCGGCGGCCGCGGCGGGGCGGCGGACGAGGCGGAGGACGTCGTGGCCGTCGGCGCGCAGGGAGCGCACGAGGGCGGAGCCGATGAGCCCGGAGGCGCCGGTGACGGCGATTCGCTTGCGGGTTGCGGAGCGCTGCATGGGCACCATCCTGCCTCTTCCGGCCCGGCACGTGGCACAGTGGCCGGCATGATCGCGCCGGAGACGCACATACGCACCGCGGGACCCGACGACGAGCACGCCCTCGGCGCGCTCGACCGGGACACCTGGTCGACCCTGCACGCCGTGCAGCCGCGCCCGTCGGAGCCGTATCCGCCGTTCTTCGACGACCGCCACGTGCCGGGCGACTACCTGGTCGCGGAGCGCGGGGGAGAGCTCGTCGGCTACGTCCGGGTGGTGCCGCCGACCCCGCTGGCGGTCAACGCGCACGTCCGCCAGATCCAGGGCCTGGCCGTCGCCGGGTCCGCCCGGGGGAAGGGCGTCGCGCGGGCGCTGCTCCGGGCGGCGATGGACCGGGCGCGGGAGGAGGGCGCCAACCGGATCACCCTGCGGGTGCTCGGCCACAACGCGCCCGCCCGCGCGCTCTACGAGTCCGAGGGCTTCGCCGTCGAGGGCGTGCTGCCGGGGGAGTTCCTGATCGGCGGGGTGTACGTGGACGACGTCCTCATGGGCCGGTCCCTCACCCGCTGACGCCCGGGTCGAGCAGCCGCATGCCACCCGTCAGTTCGCGCAGGCACCGGACCGCGAGGGCGGCGGGTGACCCCTCGCCCCGCACCGGCGGCTCGCCGTCCGGTCCGTCTCCGGCGTCGGTCCCCCGCTCCGCCCAGCTCTCCAGCGCGATCCGGATCGCGTCGGTGGCGGCCGCCGCGGCGAGCCGCACCTCAAGGGGGTCGGCGCCGGGGCCCGCGAGGGCGGCGACGACCTCGCGGAGCCGCTCCTCGGACTCCTGGTTGACGCGGTACCAGACGGCCCGGAGCGCGGGGTCCTCGGCGGCCGCGCGCAGCAGTCCGCGCGTCCAGCGCAGGCCTTCGGCGGCGGCCTCGCCCTCGGGGGTGAGGGAGTCGGCGATGGATTGTTCGAGGAGCCCCCGGAGGCCGGTGCCCGCCTCCGGGCCGCCTGCCGCGAGCTGCTGCCGCCAGCGGTCGGCGCCGCCCGCGAGGAGCGGGGCCACGGCGTCCTGCTTGGAGCGGAAGTAGCGGTAGAAGGTGCGCAGGGCGACCCCGGCCCGCTGGGCGATGTCCTCGGCCGTGGTCCCGTCGGGGCCGCGCTCGGTGAAGAGCTCGGCGGCGGCGCGGGCGATGTCCAGCTGGGTGGCGGCCTTGCGGCGCTCCGTCAGCGTCGGGGAGGGGGGCTTGGTGCTCACCGTACGAAGCGTACGCCCGCGCGCACTCGAAGTGCACACCGTGCAGATATGGCAAAACGTGCCATCCAGGCGTACGGTGTCAGCGTTCCGCCGAAAGCTTGACATCGAGAGGTTGTCGCCATGAACCAGCTGACCCGTTACGAAGGACGCCGCGCCCTCATCACCGGCGGCGGCTCCGGCATCGGCCAGGCCACCGTCCTGCGCGTGCTCGCCGAGGGCGGCCGGGTCGTCGCCGCCGACATCAGCGAGGACGGCCTCAAGGACACCGTCGCCAAGGCCGGCGACGCCGCCGACCGCCTCACCACCGTCGTCGTGAACGTCGCCGACGAGGCCTCCGTACGGGCCGGCGTCGCCGCCGCCGTCGAGGCGCTCGGCGGCCTGGACGTCCTGGTCAACGCGGCCGGCATCCTGCGCTCCTCGCACACCCACGAGACGAGCCTCGACTCCTTCGAGCAGGTGATCCGGATCAACCTCACCGGCACCTTCCTCGTCATCCGCGAGGCGATCCCCGCCCTCCTGGAGGGCAACGGCTCCGCCGTCGTGAACTTCTCGTCCACCTCGGCGATGTTCGCCCACCCCTACATGGCGGCCTACGCGGCCAGCAAGGGCGGCATCCAGTCCATGACCCACGCGCTCGCCGCCGAGTACGCCAAGCAGGGCATCCGCTTCACCGCCGTGCAGCCCGGCTCCATCTCCTCCGGCATGACCGACGGCACTGGCGCCAGCCGCCAGAGCGTGGGCCCCGGCCTCCCCGAGGACGCCGACTTCTCCCTCTTCATGAAGCTCGCCCCCGCCCTCGGCCAGGGCTTCGCCGGCCCCGAGACCGTCGCCGGCGTCGTCGCGATGCTCGCCAGCGAGGACGGCAGGTTCATCACCGGCACCGAGGTCCGCATCGACGGCGGCACCCACTTCTGATCCGGCCTCTTCCGGTCCGGCCTCTTCCGATCCGGCCCTGAGAACGCGCGCGGATCCCGGGACCCCCTCCTCCGGGATCCGCGTCCGCGTTCACACCGCCCCGAAGCGCTCCCACAGCCGGGGGAAGCGGGCCGCGAGCTTGTCGTCGTCGGCCAGGTCGAGGGGCGTGCCGAGGGGCTCCCCGCCCGGCACCGGGATGCCGAGGTCCGGGGTCTCGGCGCCGGTCAGCGCCTCGTAGGCCTCGTCGGCGGCGAAACCGATCTCCTCGCCGTCCCCGTCGATCTCCACGTCGAAGTCGTCCAGCAGCTCCGCGAGCGCGTCCGGGTCGTGCACGGCCCCCTCGTACACCTCCCGGCCCTGGCCGATCAGCCAGCAGCGGAAGGAGTCGAAGGTCTCGTCGCCCGCCCCGTCGAAGAGCACGGCCGCCGCGCCCCACAGGTCCCACAGGTACGCGCGGTTGAAACGGGCCTCGAAATGGCGCGCGTAATCGAGCACCGAGTCGGGGTCGAGGCGGGTCAGCCGTTCCACGAGCAGATCGGCCTGCTCCTCGGGATCGCCCTCGGCGTCCTCCCGGCTGGCGTCGATGATCTCCCAGAACTCGGTCTCGTCCATCACGGGACCAGCATCCTGCCCAGGCGAGCGCGACGCACCCGGAAACCCCGAAAGGAAACCGGACAGAAGATGTCGTACTTTCCTGGCAGCCTGGTCAGCATGACGACCGAAACGACTGAGACCACACCCCTGCGCGGACGGATCTGCCTGGTCGCCGGGGCCACCCGGGGCGCCGGACGGGGCATCGCCGTCCAGCTCGGCGCCGCCGGAGCCACCGTGTACGTCACCGGGCGCACCACCCGCGAACGGGCCAGCGAGGTCGGCCGGACGACCGAGACCATCGAGGAGACCGCCGAACTGGTGACGGCCGCCGGCGGCGAGGGCATCGCCGTCCCCACCGACCACCTCGACCCCGGACAGGTCCGCGCCCTCGTCGACCGCATCGACCGCGAGCGGGGCCGCCTCGACGTCCTCGTCAACGACGTGTGGGGCGGCGAGCACCTGCTCGCCTTCGGCAAGAAGACCTGGGAGAACGACCTCACCGGCGGCCTGCGCATGCTGGAGCTCGGGGTGCGGACCCACGCCATCACCTCGCACACCGCGCTGCCGCTGCTCATCCGCAACCGGGGCGGACTCGTCGTCGAGGTCACCGACGGCACCGCCGACTACAACGGCACCCGCTTCCGCGAGAACCTCTTCTACGACCTCGCCAAGAACGCCCCCCTCCGGATGGCCTTCGGCCTCGGCAAGGAGCTGGCGGAGTACGGCGGCACGGCGGTCGCCCTGACCCCCGGCTGGCTCCGCTCCGAACAGATGCTGACCGCCTTCGGTGTCACCGAGGAGACCTGGCGCGACGCCGTCGCCGAGACCCCCGACTTCGCGATCTCCGAGTCCCCGGTCTACGTCGGCCGGGCCGTCGCCGCCCTCGCCGCCGACCCCGCCCGGCACCGCTGGAACGGCGGCTCGCTCTCCAGCGGACGGCTCGCCCGCGAGTACGGCTTCACCGACGCCGACGGCTCACAGCCGGACGCCTGGGGCTTCATCACCGCCGGCGAGACGGGCAAGCCGGACGTGGCCGACTACCGCTAGGGCCGCCGGCGCGGCACCCGTCAGCCGTACAGTGCGGCCAGGGCGCGCGCCGCCTCGCCGAAGCGCTCGCGGAGGGAGGCCGGGGACAGCACCTCGGCCTCCTGGCCGAGGGCGAGCAGCTGGGAGAGGGCGACCTCCTCGCTCTCCACGGGGAGCGTCACCGTCACCCGGCCGTCCTCCCCGGGCGTGCCCGCCGACAGGGCCTGCTCGGCGGCCGCGCGGTCGGTGACGTACGGCAGCCTGCGGGCGCCGGGCCCCGTGAGCCGTATGACGACCTCGGCGCGCAGGATCGAGCGGGCGAACTCGGCGGCGCGCTCGGCCCAGAAGGCCGCCAGGTCGAAGTCCTCGTCGCGGACGAAGCGCTCCTCGGTGAGCGCGACGGCGGTGAAGCGGTCCATCCGGTAGGTGCGGTACGCCGTGCCGGAGCGGGCGCACAGGTACCAGACGCCCGCCTTGAGGACCAGACCGTACGGAGCCAGGTGCCGCTCCACCTCGCGGTCGCCGCGCCGATAGCGGACGTCGAGCATCCGGTCGTCCCAGACGCCCTCCGCGACCGGCGGCAGCAACTCCGGGGTCTCCGGCTCCTGGTACCAGCCGGGCGCGTCGAGCAGGAAGCGCCGCGCCGCCGACTCGGGGGCGTCGCGCAGCGAGGGCAGCAGCGCCGCGGAGACCTTCAGCCGGGCCGCCGAGGCCGCGTCCTCCAGGCCCATGTCCCGCAGCGCGCCCGGCAGTCCCGACAGGAACAGCGCCTCGGCCTCGCCGCGGGCGAGCCCCGTGAGCCGGGTCCGGTAGCCGCCGACCAGCCGGTACCCACCGTGTCTGCCCCGCTCGGCATACACCGGAACCCCCGCCTCCGAGAGGGCGAGGGCATCACGGGTGATGGTCCGCTCCGACACCTCGAGTTCGGCGGCAAGTTCGGCCGCCGTCATCGAGGGACGGGACTGGAGCAGGAGGACCATCTTGATCAGGCGGGCGGCACGCATGAACCCATCATGCGTGCCCCCACCGACAGTCGGCCTAGAGGCCGTAGCGCTCGCGCGCCTCCTTCACGGCCGTCGCGCGGACCGCACCACGGCGGGCCAGCTGCGCGAGGGCGGCGACGACGATCGACTGGGCGTCGACGCCGAAGTGGCGGCGGGCCGCGTCACGGGTGTCCGAGAGGCCGAAGCCGTCGGCGCCCAGCGAGGTGTAGTCCTGCTCGACCCACTGCGCGATCTGGTCAGGGACCTGGCGCATGTAGTCGGAGACCGCGAGGACCGGGGAGTCGACGCCCTCCAGGGCCTTGCGGAGGTACGGCACCCGCTCCTCGCCGCGCAGGAGGGCCGCGTCGGCCTCCAGGGCGTCACGGCGCAGCTCGGTCCAGGAGGTCGCGGACCACACGTCGGCGGCCACGCCCCACTCGGCGGCGAGCAGCTTCTGCGCCTCCAGGGCCCAGTGGATGGCGGTGCCGGAGGAGAGCAGCTGGATCCGGGCGGCGTTCGCGGGCACGTCGAGACCGGCGGACTCGGCCGTGTTGAAGCGGTAGAGGCCCTTGACGATGCCCTCGTCGATCCCGGCCGGCTTGGCCGGCTGCGGCATCGGCTCGTTGTAGACCGTCAGGTAGTAGAAGACGTTCTGGTCCTCGCCCTCGGCGGCCTCGCCGTACATCCGGCGCAGACCCTCCTTGACGATGGCCGCGACCTCGTAGGCGAACGCCGGGTCGTAGGTCAGGGCCGCCGGGTTGGTGGCCGCGATGACGGGGGAGTGGCCGTCGGCGTGCTGGAGGCCCTCACCGGTCAGGGTCGTACGGCCGGCGGTGGCGCCGACGAGGAAGCCGCGGCCGAGCTGGTCGCCGAGCTGCCACATCTGGTCGGCGGTCCGCTGCCAGCCGAACATCGAGTAGAAAATGTAGAAGGGGATCATCGCCTCACCGTGCGTGGAGTACGCGGTGGACGCGGCGATGAAGTCGGCCATCGAGCCGGCCTCGGTGATGCCCTCGTTGAGGATCTGGCCGTTCTTGGCTTCCTTGTAGTACATCAGCTGGTCGCGGTCGACCGGCTCGTACGTCTGGCCCTTCGGCGAGTAGATGCCGAGCGACGGGAAGAGCGACTCCATACCGAAGGTACGGGCCTCGTCGGGGACGATCGGGACCCAGCGCTTGCCGGTCTCCTTGTCGCGGACCAGGTCCTTGACCAGCCGGACGAAGGCCATCGTGGTGGCCATCGACTGCGAGCCGGAGCCCTTGTCGAAGGCGGCGAAGGACTTGTCGGCCGGGGCCGGCAGCGGGGCGATCGCGTGGGTGCGGCGGGCCGGGGCCGGGCCGCCGAGCGCCGCGCGGCGCTCCTGGAGGTAGCGGACCTCGGGGGAGTCGGCGCCGGGGTGGCCGTAGGGCACCTGGCCGTCGACGAACTGCGCGTCCGAGATCGGGAGTTCGAGAAGGTCCCGCATGTTCTTGAACTCGTCGGTGGTGAGCTTCTTCATCTGGTGGTTCGCGTTCTTCGACGCGAAGCCCTCACCGAGGGTGAAGCCCTTGACGGTCTGCGCGAGGATGACCGTCGGCGCGCCCTTGAACTCCACGGCTGCCTTGTACGCGGCGTACACCTTGCGGGGCTCGTGGCCGCCGCGGGAGAGGTGGAAACACTCCAGGATCTTGTCGTCGGACAGCAGCTGCGCCATCGCGGCGAGCGCCGGGTCCTTGCCGAAGAAGTCCTGGCGGATGTAGGCGGCGTCGCGGGTCTGGTACGTCTGGACCTGCGCGTCCGGCACCTCGCGGAGGCGGCGGACGAGGGCGCCGGTGGTGTCGAGCGCGAACAGCTCGTCCCAGGCGTTGCCCCACAGGGACTTCACGACGTTCCAGCCGGCGCCGCGGAACTGGGCCTCCAGCTCCTGCACGATCTTGAAGTTGGCGCGGACCGGGCCGTCGAGGCGCTGCAGGTTGCAGTTGATAACGAAGGTCAGGTTGTCCAGGCCCTCGCGGGCGGCCAGCGCGAGCGCCGCCGTCGCCTCGGGCTCGTCCATCTCGCCGTCGCCGAGGAAGGCCCACACGTGGGACGCGGAGACGTCCTTGATGGAGCGGTTCGTCAGGTAGCGGTTGAAGCGCGCCTGGTAGATCGCGGAGAGCGGGCCGAGGCCCATGGAGACGGTGGGGAACTCCCACAGCCAGGGCAGCCGGCGCGGGTGCGGGTAGGAGGGCAGGCCCTCGCCGCCGGACTCCTGCCGGAACTTGTCGAGGTGCGCCTCGGTGAGGCGGCCGTCGAGGAAGGCGCGGGCGTAGATGCCGGGGGAGGCGTGGCCCTGGATGAAGAGCTGGTCGCCGGAGCCGTCGGCTTCCTTGCCCTTGAAGAAGTGGTTGAAGCCGGTCTCGTAGAGCCAGGCCGCGGAGGCGAAGGTGGCGATGTGGCCGCCGACGCCGTACTTGGAGCCGCGGGTGACCATCGCGGCCGCGTTCCAGCGGTTCCACGCGGTGATCTTCCGCTCCATCTCCTCGTCGCCGCCGAAGGCGCCGATGGACGGCTCGGCGGAGGTGGGGATGGTGTTGACGTAATCGGTCTCCAGCAGCTTGGGCAGGGCCAGGCCCGCGCCCTCGGCGTGCTGGAGCGTGCGGCGCATCAGGTAGGCGGCCCGGTGAGGGCCGGCGGCCTTGGTGACGGCGTCCAGGGAGGCCGCCCACTCGGCGGTCTCCTCGGTGTCACGGTCCGGGAGCTGGTCGAGCTCGCTCGGAATCTTGCCTACGGGATCGGTCATGATCGCCGCCTTCCGGACAGATGGGGGTGGAGATAAAGGGGCCTTGTCTGGCAGGACAGGGCGAAGGGCCGGGTGACGGCCCGCCGAAGACTGTAAACCGGCGATCGATGATCGATCAAAGGGTTGAAGGGGAAAACCTCTTCAGATCGAGAAAGTCGGCACAGGGTGCCAAGGAAACGGGCACCCGGTGCCTCGTTTTCGAGCCGTTTTCGCAGGTCGGACCCGCTGCATGAGAGGGTGCTCGCACGAATGAGCGGGCCCGTCGGACGAGGGACCCGCTCACTCCGCGTAAAACCTTTGGCTCAGGCCCGGGGGGCGCAGCCGAGCACATGGGCCTTCACGAGCGCCCCGATGTTCGGGTCGCCCCGCCGGAAGGCCTCCACCAGCTCCTGGTGCTCCTCCGCGTACGACTTCTGGACCGTGCCGAGCCAGCGGATCGACAGGGCCGTGAAGACCTCGATGCCGAGCGTCTCCCAGGTGTGCAGCAGGACGCCGTTCCCGGCCGCCTTCACCAGCTCCCGGTGGAAGGCCACCGTGTGCCGCACCTGCGCCGTGCCGTCCGAGGTCGCGTCCGCCTCGTACAGCGCCGCCACGTGCGGCTCCAGGGCCGAGCAGTCGCTCGCGAGCCGCGCGGCGGCCAGCTCGGCCGCGATCTGCTCGAGACCGGCCCGCACGGGGTAGCTCTCCTCCAGGTCCGCCGCCGTCAGATTGCGCACCCGGACGCCCTTGTTGGGCGCCGACTCGATCAGCCGCAGCGACTCCAGCTCGCGCAGCGCCTCGCGGACCGGGGTCTGGGAGACCTCGAGCTCGGTCGCGATCCGGCGCTCCACGATCCGCTCGCCCGGCTTCCAGCGGCCGCTGACGATCCCCTCCACGATGTGCTCGCGGATCTGTTCGCGCAGCGAGTGGACGACGGGGACGGTCATGAAGGCTCCTCGGGGAGTGTTGACCCTTAGACAATACGGCGGCGCCCCCGCCCGGAAACACTTCCGGGTGGGGGCGCCGCAGGTGAGGCTCGTTACGTTGCGCCTCGGGGACCGCCTGGCACCAGGGCTCAGAGGCCCAGGTCGACCTCGAACTCGCCGGCCTCCAGGATCGCCTTGACGGCCGTCAGGTAGCGGGCGGCGTCCGCGCCGTCCACCAGACGGTGGTCGTAGGACAGGGCGACGTACGTCATGTCGCGGATCGCGATCGTCTCACCCAGGTCCGGGTGGTTGATGACGACCGGACGGCGCACGGTGGCGCCGATGCCCAGGATGGCGACCTGGTTCGGGGGCACGATGATCGTGTCGAACAGCGCGCCGCGCGAACCGGTGTTGGAGATGGTGAAGGTCGCGCCGGCCAGGTCGTCCGGCGTGATCTTGCTGGCGCGCACGGCGGCGGCCAGCTCCGCGGTCTTCTTCGAGATGCCGGCGATGTTGAGGTCGCCCGCACCCTTGATGACCGGGGTCATCAGACCCTTCTCGGAGTCCACCGCGATACCGATGTTCTCGGTGTCGAAGTAGGTGATCGTGCCCTCGTCCTCGTTGATCCGGGCGTTGATGACCGGGTAGGCCTTCAGCGCCTGGGCCGCCGCCTTGACGAAGAACGGCATCGGGGAGAGCTTGACGCCCTCACGGGCCGCGAACGCGTCCTTGGCACGGGCGCGCAGCTTCATCAGCTTGGTGATGTCGACCTCGACGACCGAGGTCAGCTGGGCCTGGCCGTGCAGCGCCTTCATCATGTTGTCGCCGATGACCTTGCGCATGCGGGTCATCTTGACGGTCTGACCGCGCAGCGGGGAGACCTCGAGCGACGGGGCCTTCGCGGCGGCCGGGGCGGCCACGGGGGCGGCCGGCGCCACGGCGGCGGCCTTCTTGGCCTCGGCGGCCGCGAGGACGTCCTGCTTGCGGATGCGACCGCCGACGCCCGAACCCTTGACGGCCGCCAGGTCGACACCGTTCTCGGTGGCGAGCTTGCGGACCAGCGGGGTCACGTACGCGCCGTCCTCGGCCGGAGCCGCGGCGGGGGTCGCCGGGACCGGGGTCACGACGGCCGGGGCGATCGACGGGGCCGCGGCGACCGGGGCCGGGGCGGCGACCGGGGCGGCGGGCGCGACCGGGGCCGGGGCGGCGACCGGAGCGGCCGGGGCGACCGGCGCCGGGGCGGCGACCGGGGCCGGAGCCGCGGCGGGGGCGGCCGGGGCCGGGGCGGCGGCGGGAGCCGGAGCGGCACCCGCGGCGCCGATGACGGCGAGCTTGGCGCCTACCTCGGCGGACTCGTCCTCGGCGACGACGATCTCCAGGAGGACACCCGAGACGGGGGCCGGGATCTCGGTGTCGACCTTGTCCGTGGAGACCTCGAGCAGCGGCTCGTCGGCCTCGACGGTCTCGCCGACCGACTTCAGCCAGCGGGTGACGGTGCCCTCGGTGACGGACTCGCCGAGCGCGGGCAGCACGACGTCGGTGCCGGCGGCGCCACCGGCCGGAGCGGCGGCCGGAGCCTCGGCCACGGGGGCCGGAGCGGCGGCGGGGGCCTCGGCGACCGGCGCCGGGGCGGCGGCCGGAGCGGCCTCGGCGACCGGGGCCGGAGCCGCGGCCGGGGCGCCCGTGCCGTCGTCGATGATGGCCAGCTCGGCGCCGACCTCGACCGTCTCGTCCTCGGCGACCTTGATGGAGGCCAGGATGCCCGAGGCGGGGGCGGGGATCTCGGTGTCGACCTTGTCGGTCGAGACCTCGAGCAACGGCTCGTCGGCCTCGACACGCTCACCCTCGGCCTTGAGCCAGCGGGTGACGGTGCCCTCGGTGACGCTCTCGCCGAGCGCCGGCAGGGTTACGGAAACCGACATGGTTTCAGTTGCTCCTAACGAATTGCGGAAAGTGGTCGTCGCGCCCTGTGATGACGTGAGCGTCAGTCGTGGGAGTGCAGCGGCTTGCCGGCCAGGGCCAGGTGGGCCTCGCCGAGCGCCTCGTTCTGCGTCGGGTGGGCGTGGATGAGCTGCGCGACCTCGGCCGGCAGCGCCTCCCAGTTGTAGATCAGCTGCGCTTCGCCGACCTGCTCGCCCATGCGGTCACCGACCATGTGGACGCCGACCACGGCACCGTCCTTGACCTGGACGAGCTTGATCTCGCCCGCGGTCTTGAGGATCTTGCTCTTGCCGTTGCCCGCGAGGTTGTACTTCAGGGCGACGACCTTGTCCGCGCCGTAGATCTCCTTGGCCTTGGCCTCGGTGATGCCGACGGAGGCGACCTCGGGGTGGCAGTACGTCACCCGGGGAACGCCGTCGTAGTCGATCGGGACGGTCTTCAGACCGGCCAGGCGCTCCGCGACGAGGATGCCCTCGGCGAAGCCGACGTGCGCGAGCTGGAGCGTCGGGACGAGGTCGCCCACGGCCGAGATCGTCGGCACGTTGGTGCGCATGTACTCGTCGACCAGGACGTAGCCGCGGTCGATCGCGACGCCCTGCTCCTCGTAACCGAGACCGGCGGAGACCGGGCCGCGGCCGATGGCGACGAGCAGCACCTCGGCCTCGAAGGTCTTGCCGTCGGCCAGGGTGACCTTGACGCCGTTGTCGGTGTACTCGGCGGACTGGAAGAAGGTGCCGAGGTTGAACTTGATGCCCCGCTTGCGGAACGCGCGCTCCAGCAGCTTCGAGCTGTTCTCGTCCTCGACCGGGACGAGGTGCTTCAGGCCCTCGATGACGGTGACGTCGGTGCCGAAGGACTTCCAGGCGGAGGCGAACTCGACGCCGATGACGCCGCCGCCCAGGATGATCGCGGACTCCGGGACCCGGTCCAGGGTCAGCGCGTGGTCCGAGGAGATGATCCGGTTGCCGTCGATCTCCAGACCGGGGAGCGACTTCGGCACGGAACCGGTGGCCAGGAGGACGTGGCGGCCCTCGACTCGACGGCCGTCCACGTCGACGGAGGTCGGGGAGGACAGGCGGCCGGTGCCCTCGATGTAGGTCACCTTGCGGGAGGCGACGAGACCCTGGAGGCCCTTGTACAGGCCCGAGATCACGTCGTCCTTGTACTTGTGCACGGCCTTGATGTCGATGCCCTCGAAAGAGGCCTTGACACCGAACTGCTCCGCCTCGCGCGCCTGGTCGGCGACCTCGCCGGCGTGGAGCAGGGCCTTCGTCGGGATGCAGCCGTTGTGCAGGCAGGTGCCGCCGAGCTTGTTCTTCTCGATCAGTGCGACGTCCAGGCCCAGCTGCGCTCCGCGCAGCGCCGCGGCGTAACCGCCGCTACCGCCGCCGAGGATCACTAGGTCGAAAACGGTGCTGGCGTCGTTCGCCACGTCACGTCCTCCATGCATGTGCGCTCGTCGCCGGTCTTCGATGACCGGGCGGCGGCTGGTGTTCGGCCGCTTTATTTCGGCCCTGTGGTGGGGGCCCTGTCCTGCCGAGAACCCATCTTCGCACTTGTTGACGGATGGCGGGACGCGGGGCCGTGCTCTGAGACGGCCGATCGTCCGTACGGCGGGGTCGGCGCGGCGTACGAACCTACGGATTTCGTCGCGAGCGAACAGCTGACGAACAGGTACGGCCCCGGGCGCGCAGCCCGGGGCCGTACCTGTCACAGGTGAGCTCAGAGCTCGCCGGCCGCCGTCAGCTCGGCGAGACGGACCAGGGTGCGGACCGAGGAGCCGGTGCCGCCCTTGGGGGTGTAGCCGTACGGGGCGCCCTCGTGGAAGGCCGGGCCCGCGATGTCCAGGTGGGCCCAGGCGATGCCCTCGCCCACGAACTCCTGGAGGAAGAGGCCGGCGACCAGGCCGCCGCCCATCCGGACGCCCATGTTCGCCATGTCGGCGCTGGGGGAGTCCATGGTCTTGCGCAGGTCCGCGGGGAGCGGCATCGGCCAGGACTGCTCGCCGACCTCCTCGGCGATCTCGTGGATCGCGGTACGGAAGTCGTCGTCGTTGGCCATGATGCCGAAGGTGCGGTCGCCCAGGGCGAGGACCATCGCGCCGGTCAGGGTCGCCACGTCGACGATCGCGTCCGGGTGCTCCTCGGAGGCCTTCGTCAGCGCGTCGGCCAGGACGAGCCGGCCCTCGGCGTCGGTGTTCAGGACCTCGACGGTCTTGCCGCTGTACATGCTCAGGACGTCACCCGGGCGGGTGGCGGAACCGGACGGCATGTTCTCGGCGAGGGCGAGCCAGCCCGTGACGTTGACCTCCAGGCCGATGCGGGCCGCGGCGACGACGCTGGAGAACACGGCGGCCGCGCCGGCCATGTCGCACTTCATCGTCTCGTTGTGGCCGGCCGGCTTCAGGGAGATGCCGCCCGAGTCGTAGGTGATGCCCTTGCCGACCAGGGCGAGGGTCTTCTCCGCCTTCGGGTGGGTGTAGGCGACCCGGACCAGGCGCGGCGGGTTCACCGAGCCGTTGCCGACGCCCAGGATGCCGCCGAAGCCGCCCTTGGTGAGCGCCTTCTCGTCGAGGACCTGGACCTTGAGGCCGTGCTCCTTGCCGACGGCCTGGACGGTGGCGGCGAAGGCGGCCGGCGTCAGGTGGTTCGGCGGCAGGTTGACCAGGTCGCGGGTGCGGTTGATCTCCTCCGCGACGGCCTGGGCGCGCTCGGCGGCGGCCTTGTACGCCTTGTCGCGGGGCTTGGCGCCGAGCAGGGCGACCTCGGCCAGCGGCTTCTTCGCGTCGGTGGTGTCCTGGTACGCGGTGTAGGCGTACGCACCGAGGAGCGCGCCCTCGGCGATGGCGGCGGCGTCGTCGGCGGCGGCGATCGGCAGGGCGAACGCGGCCTTCTTCACGCCGGTCAGGGCGCGGGCGGCGACACCGGCGGCGCGGCGCAGGGTCTCGGTGCCGAAGGACTCGTCGTCCTCGGGGGCGGTGCCCAGGCCGACGGCCAGGACGACGGGGGCCTTGACGCCGGCGGGGGCGGGCAGCTTCGTCGCCTCACCCTCGGCACCCGAGGCGCCCAGGGACTCCAGGACGGCGGCGAGCCGGCCTTCGAAGGCCTTGTCGACGGCCTCGGCGCCCGGGGCGACGACGAGCGTCTTGCCGGACTTCGCGACGCCGACGACCAGGGCGTCGGCACGCAGCGTCGCCGCGCCGGCGGTGCTGAGAGTGAGAGCAGTCACGGTGGTGAATTCTCGCTTTCGTTGTGTCTGTGGTGGTCGAGGGATGGGCCGACCGTGCCCGCCTCATCGTATTTCGGCCCGAAGAGGGCCGAGAACGAGCCTACGCTCGCTCACTCGGTTCGCTCACGGCGGCGTTGATTCACTCATCCGTGGTGTCTCTTTCATGTTTACCTTCCCGGCTCGGAGAGCTGCTCCACACTCGCCTCATTCACGCAAGGACGACTCTCTCGCCTTTGCATCATCTGCATCAATCTCCACAGGTCCCCCGATCCCACGACGGCACGGGCGGGCCTGCCGAGGGGGGACACACCTGATGGACTCCGGCCGAATCCGTACGCCCAGAAGCGCCCACGCCGCCCGCCCCGCACCCCGTACCGGCGCACCGCGCGGCACCCGGCTCGCGGTCCTCGCCGCCGCCGCGCTGCTCGCCACCGTCGTGCCCTCCGCGCAGGCGGTCGCCGCCCCGGTGCCCCGCGTCGACCTCACCGTCCTCGTCGTCGACGACGGAGGCAGCACGGTCGAGGCGATCACCGCCGAGCTGAAGGGCTCCGGCGTCCCGTACCGCACGGTCGACCTGAACGACCCGAACCGGCCGGTCGTCGACGCGGCCTTCCTCGGCGACACGGTCGACGGCCGCCCGCGCGCCAAGTACCAGGGCGTCGTCGTCCCCCACGAGAGCGTCTTCGGCCCCGACTCCGCCGAGCGGACGGCCCTCCAGACGTACGAGCGGACCTTCGGCATCCCGCAGGTCGACGCCTACACCTGGTCGCACCCCGGCGTCGGCCTCGACTACACCGACCAGGGCGGCTACTCCGGCGTCCTCGACGGCGCCACGGCCGACGTCACCGCCGCCGGCCGGACCGGCCCCTTCCGGTACCTCGCCGGGGCGCTGACCTTCGAGGACAACGACCCCTCGATCGCCGAGAGCTACGGCTACGCGGGCCGCCCCCGGACCGGCTACACCAGCTACCTCGACATCCCCGTCGGCGGCGGCGGCCGGGCCAGCCTCGTCGGCGAGTACGCCGCCGACGGCCGCCGCGAGCTCGTCGTCACCTTCGCCTACAACCAGCACCAGCGGCAGTTCCGGGCCCTCGCCCGCGGCATCGTCGAATGGCTCACCCAGGGCGTCCACCTCGGCCAGAGCCGCAACTACCTCTCCGTCCACGTCGACGACGTCTTCGCCCCCGACGCCCGCTGGGACGCCGCCCTGAACTGCACGCCAGGCGACTTCGACTGCGTCGGCGACGACGGCGAAGGGGCCGACCCGATCCGGATGACCGTCGCCGACGCCCAGTACGCCGCCGCCTGGCAGAAGGCCTCCGGCTTCACCCTCGACATGGTCTACAACGGCGGCCAGGGCGAGCAGTGGAAGACCGAGCACGGCGGCACCGACCCGCTCACCGACCGGCTGGTCGCCGACCGCGCCCAGTACCGGTGGATCAATCACACCTACACCCACCCCTTCCTCGGCTGCGTCCAGGACAACGCCGTCGTCCCCTGGCAGTGCGCCAAGGACACCGCGGGGAACACCCTGTGGGTCAGCCGCTCCGAGCTCTCCGCCCAGATCCGCGACAACCACGACTGGGCCGTCGGCAAGGGCATCTCCGTCGACCGCTCCGAACTCGTCACCGGCGAGCACTCCGGCCTCAAGACCCTGCCCCAGCAGCCCGTCGACAACCCCAACCTCGCCGGCGCCCTCGCCGACAACGGCGTCAAGTGGACCGGCAGCGACAACTCCCGCGAACCGCAGCAGCGGACCGTCGGCACCGGCTCCGGCGCTGCCAGGACCGTCCCCCGGCACCCCATGAACGTGTACTACAACGTCGGCACCGCCGCCGAGATGACCGACGAGTACAACTGGATCTACACCTCCCGCGCCGACGGCGGCAGCGGCATCTGCGAGTCCAACCCGGCCTCCACCTGCCTGCCCGCCCCCCTCGACACCGCCACCGGCTACGCCGAGCGGATCGTCCCGCAGGAGGCCCGCACCGCGCTCTCCCACGTCCTGGGCAACGACCCGCGCCCGCACTACGTCCACCAGTCCAACCTCGCCGAGGAACGGCTCCTCTACCCCGTCCTCGACCGCGTGCTCGCCGACTACCGGGCCCTGTTCGCCGCCAACGCGCCCCTGGTCAACCCCGCCCAGCGGGACGTCGGCACCGAACTGAGCCGCCGCACCGCCTGGGACCAGGCCCTCGCCGCCGGCAAGGTCACCGCCTACCGCATCGGCACCACCGTCACCGTCAAGGCTCCCGCCGGCGTCACCGCGCCCGTCACCGCCCCCGAAGGCACCCGCAAGCGGCTCCTCCTCGGCACCACCGCCTTCGGCACGCCCTACGCGGGCACCCGCTCCGCCTGGACCACACCCGAACTGCTCCAGAGCACCGTCACACTCACGCTCCCGACCGCCTGACCAGCACGTTCTGGGGGGAACCGCACATGCCGAGCCGTGGCCGCCACGTCACCATGCTCACCGAAGGCACCTACCCGCACGTCCACGGAGGCGTCAGCACCTGGTGCGACCAGCTCGTCCGCGGCATGCCCGAGGTCGACTTCGAGATCCTCGCCCTCACCGGCAGCGGCCGCGAGCCCGTCACCTGGGAGTTGCCGACCAACGTCACCCGGCACACCGCGTACCCCCTCTGGGGAATCCCGCGGGGACCGGCAGGCGGGCGCACCCGCCGGCCCCCGCGGGGGCACGAACGCCGCCGCTTCCTCGACGCGTACGAAGGACTGCTCCTCGCCCTCCTCGACCCCGCGTCGGGCCGCGACTTCGGCGCGAGCCTGTACGAACTGGCCGTCCTCGCCCGGCAGGGACGGCTGACGGCCGCGCTCCGCTCCGAGCCGGCCCTCCGCTCCCTCATGTGGATCTGGACCATGCCGCACCTGCCGATCCTCGCGGCCCGGCCCACCGTCCACGACGCCCTCACCGCCACCGACCTGCTCGAACACGCCCTGCGGCCGCTCGGCGCCCGGATAGCCGACGGCAGCGTCGCCCACGCCGTCTCCAGCGGTCTCGCCACGCTGCCCGCCCTCGCCGCGCAGCACTTCGAAGGGGTCCCGTTCCTGCTCACCGAACACGGCATCTACCTCCGCGAGCGCTACCTCGGCTACCGCACCGAAGCGCAGCGCTGGCCCGTCAAGGCCCTCATGCTCGGCTTCTACCGCGAGCTCAACACGCTCGGCTACCGCAAGGCCGACCTCATCACCCCCTGCAACCAGTACAACCGCCGCTGGGAGGAGCGCGGCGGCGCCCCCGCCGACCGCATCCGCACCGTCTACAACGGCGTCGACCCCGCCCTCTTCCCCGAAGCAGGACCCGAACCCGAGACCCCCACCCTCAGCTGGTGCGGCCGTGTCGACCCCATCAAGGACCTGGAGACCCTGATCAGGGCGTACGCGATCTCCCGCGCCGAACTCCCCGAGCTGCGGCTCCGGTTGTTCGGCCCGGTCCCGGCCGGCAACGAGGACTACCTGACCCGCCTGGAGAAGCTCGCCGCCGAACTCGGCGTCACCGACGGGGTGTCCTTCGAGGGCCGCGTCTCCGACGTCCCCTCCGCCTACGCCGCCGGCAGCGTCGTCATGCTCTCCTCCATCAGCGAGGGCTTCCCCTTCTCCCTCATCGAGGCCATGTCCTGCGGCCGCGCCACCGTCTCCACCGACGTCGGCGGCGTACGGGAGGCCGTCGGCGACACCGGCGTCGTCGTCCCGCCCCGCGAACCCGCCGTCATGGCCGCCGCCGTCACCGAACTCCTCAGGGACGGAGCCCGCCGCGCCGAACTCGGCCGCCGCGCCCGTCAGCGGGTCATCGACGAGTTCACCCTGCACCGCTCGGTGGACGGCTTCCGCCGGATCTACCGCGAACTCGCCGGCGCCCGCACCCCGCACCCCGCCCCGGCCGCCCCGCAGGCACCCCTGCGCCTCAGCATCCCCGCCCCGCGCCGCACCTCCCCGGCCCTCGTCACAGGAGGCACCCCGGCATGAGCGGCTCCCTCTGGCTGAAGCCCCCGCGAGCGGAGACCCCGCTCCCCGCGATCCCCCGCCCGGGGGCGGTCCCCGAGCCCCCGGACGAGGACGGCATCGCCGCCGACCCGCTCGACGAACTCGCCCAGCGCCTCGACGCGTTCGTCGCCGCCGCCGTCCACCCGGACGAGATCGCCGCCATCCTCGAATCCGACGGCATGACCGACGAGCACATCCGGCTCACGTACGGCCGCGCCGACTCCTTCTCCCTCGCCGAAGACCTCTACGCGCGCGTGGCACGGCGCCACCCCGAACCCGCGGCACCACCCGGCGCCGCCTGGTACGGCGAGCTCGCCGGCTGCCTGCTGCGCGGGCTCGTCTTCGCGCTCCCCGGCCTCGCCTACGTCCTCGCCGCGCCGATGCTCACCGGCGCGCACGGCCGGGCGGGGCTCCCCGGCGGAACGATCCCGCTCCTCGCCGGAGCCGTCACCGGCTGGGTCTGGAACCAGGCCCTCTCGCACCGCGCCTACACCTGGCTCGGCCTCGGCGACCGGCCCGCCGCCGCCCGCGCGCTGCTCCTCGGCGCACCGGCGGGCGCGCTCGCCGGGACGGCCGTCGCCCTCGCGGCCGCCGCGCCCGGCGAGACCCCGGCCGCCCTGTTCGCCGCCGGGCAGTCGCTGTACCTCGCCGCCGCGACCGTGCTCCTGGTCATGGGCCGCGAACGGGCCCTGCTCGGCGCCCTGTCGCCGCTGGCCGGAGCGCTCCCCGCGTTCCGCTGGGACCTGCCCGACGCGCTGCGCGCCGGCCTGCTCCTCGCCTCGCTCGCCGCCGCCGTCGGCTGCGCGGCCCTGACGCTCGCGCCGGGCCTGCGGCGGGGCGCGCGGGGCCGTGGCGGGCCACCGCCCGCGGCCTCCCTGCCGTACGGCCTGTTCGGCCTGGGCAGCGGCCTGCTCGTGCTGCACGCGGGCGTGGGCGACACCCTGGTCAGCGGGGCGGGGGCGGTCATGGCGCTCACCCTCTCGATGGGCCCCGCCGAGTGGCTGCTGTACCGCTTCAGGGACGGGAGCCTGGCCCGGCTGCGCACCCTCACCACCGCCCGGGAGTTCCGCCGGGCCGTCACCGGCACCCTCGCCCTCTGCCTCGGCGGCTACCTCACCGTGCTGCTCGCCCTGACCCTCGCCGCGACCCTGGCCTGGCCGGACGCGCCCTGGCCGACACCGCCGCGGCTCGCCACGCTGCTCCTGATCGGCACCGTGCTCTGGCTCGGGCTGCTGCTCCAGGCCTTCGGGGCGGTGGCCGCCGCCGCCGGCGTCTGCCTGCTCGCGGCGGCGGCCCAGACCGCGGTGCCCGCGGCGGGGCCGGCGGCGACCGGGGGAGCGGCGGCGCTGCTCGCCGTCCTGAGCTGTGTTCTGCTGGTACGACCGACCGTCCACCGCGTCTGAGGGGGGACCGTGCCGACACCCTCGCTCCTGGTGCCGTACTACGAGCACCCGGCCGAGCGCCCCGAGGCCTGGACGGCCCTCGTCGAAGCGGCGCCCTCCCTCTACGGCGTCGTCCTCAACCCGGCGGACGGCGCCGGCGACGCGCCCGACCCGGCGTTCGCCGCCGCGGCCGGCCGTCTGCGGGCCGCCGGGGTGCGGGTCCTCGGTTACGCGGACACCGCCTACGGCCGCCGTCCGCACGGCGAGGTCGTCACCGACCTGCTCCGCCACCGCGACTGGTACGGCGCCGACGGGGCCTTCCTCGACCAGGTCGCGACCGCCCCCGGCGCGCTCGCCCACTACCGCCGCATCGCGGTCGCCGCGCGGGCCGCCGGGGCCGCCACCCTCGTCTTCAACCACGGAGCCCACCCGGACGCCGGATACGAGGCCCAGGCCGACCTCCTCGTCACCTTCGAGGGCCCCTGGGACACGTACCGCACGCTCGACCTCCCGGTCGCCCCGCACTACTGCCACCTGGTCTACGCGGCCCCGCCCGGCGTCCGCCCCGCCACCCCGGTGCACTGCGCCGTCCCCGGCGCCGGCGCCCACCCCTGGGGCACCCTTCCGCACCTCCTGGAGCCCGCCCGATGAGACGTACGACGCCCCTGCTCGCCGGCCTGCTGCTGCTCGCCACGGCCTGCACGGCGGCCCCGGGCCCCGACCCGAAACCCACCGGCACCGACGGCGGCCGCTGGCGGCCCGAGCCCGGCCTCGCCTGGCAGTGGCAGCTCAGCGGCCGCCTCGACCCGACCGTCGACGTCCCCGTGTACGACATCGACGGCTTCGACCACCCCGCCTCCACCGTCGCCGACCTGCACGCCCGCGGCCGCAAGGTCATCTGCTACCTCTCCACCGGCGCCTGGGAGGACTTCCGCCCCGACGCCGCGAAGTTCCCCGCGTCCCTGCTCGGCAAGGGCAACGGCTGGGACGGCGAACGCTGGCTCGACATCCGCCGCACCGACCTCCTCGAACCCCTCATGGCCGCGCGCCTCGACATGTGCCGCGCCAAGGGCTTCGACGCCGTCGAACCCGACAACATGGACGGCTACCGCAACGCCACCGGCTTCCCCCTCACCGCCGCCGACCAGCTCCGCTACAACCGCCTCGTCGCCCGCCTCGCCCACGACCGCGGCCTCTCCGTCGGCCTCAAGAACGACCTCGACCAGATCCCCAAGCTCCTCCCCGACTTCGACTTCGCCGTCAACGAGCAGTGCGCCGAGTACGACGAATGCGGCCGCCTCGCCCCCTTCGTCGCCGCGGGCAAGGCGGTGTTCCACGTCGAGTACGAACTGACGAACCCCCAGTTCTGCCCCCAGGCCCGCGAGCTGGGCCTCAGCTCGATGAGCAAGAAGTACGAACTCGGCGTCTGGCGCAAGCCCTGCTAGGAGTCGCCGCGCTGCGTCGTCGCGTAGCAGGTGACCCCGTCCTTGCCGGACCCCCCACGGGGCACGGGGGTCCACCAGGCCCAGATGTCGGTCGCCTTCGGCAGCCACGCCGGCTTGAGCATGCCGTGCGCGGTGGCGCAGGCGATGTCGGCCCGCTCCTGGGTGTCGGCCTGCGAGGTGCCCTCGCGCAGGGGGAGTTGGGTGAAGACCCGGGCGTCGTGCGGCCCGGCGCACTCCGTGGTCACGACCATGTGCGCGAGGCGCAGGCCGGAGTCGAAGTCGACGCAGCCGCCGTCCTTCACGTCCCGCAGGGCCAGGACGCTCCCGGCCGCCTCGCGGACGGTCCCGGACGGGGTCGTGACGGGCGCCGAAGCGCCGTGACCGGCGAGGGTGAGCTCCGAGGTGAGGGTCGTGAACCCGGAGAAGGCGCCCTTCTTCCGGAGGAGCGCGGAGAGGTCGGCGGTGGCGCGGGTGATCCGGCCCTCCCGGTCGACGGTGACGGTCAGCGGCACGCCCGGCTGCGCGTGCCCCGTGGACAGGTCGGTGGCCAGCTCCCTGTTCAGGTCGGCGGGGAACATCGCCGCGAGGACGCCGAAGGGCATGGTCGCCCGGTACGCGCGGCCGCCTTCCGCGGGGCTCTGCGCGGTCGCCTCGGCTCCGCTGATCCCCTCGAAGAGGGTGCCGCCGATGGGTGCCTCGGTGCCCCGCAGGTGGTCGAGCGCGTCGCTCGTCCCCTGCTCCCCGATGCCGCCGGAGGCGTAGCGGAGCCAGTATCCGGAGCCGGCGGCCCGGTAGTGGGTCCGTTCGCCGTCGACCAGGTAGGCGACGGAGGCGGGGCCGTCCCCCCGCCCCGGGGTCGCGCCGAGCACGACGGTCCGGGTCTCCTTGGGCAGCCCCTTCGGCACCTTCCAGACCACGTCGGCCTGGCCGCGCTCGCCGGCGAAGTCCAGGCGTCCGGTCGTCGTCCTGACCAGGTTCCCCGTGTTCCCGGGCTTCTTCGAGCCGAAGGTCAGCGTCTGGACGAAGCGCGCGCTGCCCGTCTTCTGCGTCTGACGCGCGGCCAGGAACACCTGCCGGTCCAGCTTCTGGCCGAAGACGGGGTGCGCGGTCGGCGTGGCCGACGCGGGCTTCCCGTCGGCGGCGCCGTCTCCGCCTCCTCCGCCGCAGGCGGTCAGGAGCAGCGACGCGGCGGCGAGGGCGACGGCGGTACGCGGAAGGTCTCTGATCATGAACAGGAGACCCGCCGGAGGTACCGGAAGTTGTGCCCCGGCGGGTAACGGAACGATCACCCCAGCGTCAGGGCCACCAGGGCCACCGTCGCCGCCGTCTCCTCGACGGCGCCGAAGACGTCGCCGGTGACGCCGCCGAAGCGGCGGAGGCAGCGGCGGAGGAGGAGGGCGGCGGCACCGAGGGCGGCGCCGGCGGCGACGACGTTGCGGACGGCGTCGTACGGGGAGAGGAGGAGGCCCGCCGCCGCGCAGGCCGCGAGGGCGAGGGCGGTCGTGAGGGTGGAGGAGCGGACCGGGACGGTCTCCGCGACGATCGCGCCGAGGCCTTCGGGGCGGGCCGGGGGTACGCCGTCGCGGGAGGCGTGGGTGAGGGCGAGGCGGGCGACGGTCGCGGCCAGGGCGGCGGCGATGGTGCCGCGCGCCCAGCCTTCCCCGTACAGCTCGTACAGGGCGGCGACCTGGGCGAGCAGGACGAGGACGAGGGCGATGACGCCGAAGGGTCCGATGTCCGACTGCTTCATGATGCGGAGGGCGTCCTCGGCGGGCTTGGCGCTGCCGAGGCCGTCGGCGGTGTCGGCGAGGCCGTCGAGGTGGAGGCCGCGGGTGAGGACGGCGGGGACCGCGGTGGCGGCGACGGCCGCGAGGAGCGGGCCGGAGCCGAGCAGCAGGAACGCGCCGCCGAGCGCGCCGGCGGCGAGGCCGACGACAAGACCGGCCACGGGGGCGCAGAGCATGCCGGCGCGTGCGGCGTCCCGGTCCCAGCGGGTGATGCGGGCGGGGAACACCGTGAGGGTGCCGAAGGCGAAACGCAGGCCGTCCATCCGGGCAGGGTAATCGCCGCCCCCGGACGGTAGATTGCGCATATCGCGCATATCGGAACGGGGTGGCATGGGTCACTGGTTCTCCCGCAACTTCGTCGAGCCGGGCAAGCTCCCGATGCTGCTCGCTCTGACCTCGTTCGTCCTGACATTCCTGGTCACCCGCACGGTCACCCGGCTCATCCGGGCGGGCAAGGGCCCCTTCCGGAACGTCTCCTCCGGCGGGCTCCACATCCATCACGTCGTGCCGGGCGTCGTCCTCACCGTGCTCGGCGGATTCGGCGCGGTGGCCAGCGACCGGCACGGCGTGGGCGCGTGCGTCTTCGCCGTCGTCTTCGGGATCGGCGCCGGGCTCGTCCTGGACGAGTTCGCGCTGATCCTCCATCTGGACGACGTGTACTGGACCGACGAGGGCCGCCAGAGCGTCGAGGTGGTCGTCCTCACGGCGGCCCTGGCGGGGCTCGCGCTCAGCGGCTTCTCACCGCTCGGCGTCAACGACATGACGGCCGACGAGCGTCAGGACCGGGCCACCTTCATCCTCACGCTCGCGCTGAACTTCCTCCTCGTCCTGGTCACCCTGGTGAAGGGGAAGATCCGGATGGCCGTCATCGGCACCCTGATCCCCTTCGTGGCGATCGTCGGCGCCGTCCGGCTCGCCCGCCCCGGCTCCTGGTGGTCCCGGCGCTTCTACTCCCGCCGCCACCGGGCCAGGGCGCGCTGCACCCTCCGCGCGTACCGCCACGACAAGCGGTGGACCAAGGTCCGGCGCCGCTTTCAGGACGTGATCGGCGGCTTCCAGGAACGCGTCCCAGGACGGGGCGCACCCCCGTCCTGACCGCCCCCGCCCCGACCGGCCCCGCGCTCACCGGAGCCGTGGCCCCGGCCGGAGCCGTCGCCGATGCCCTTGCCCTTGCCGTCGCCCGGGCCGGAGCCGTCGCCCCGGCCCCGCTCGCGCCAGGCCTGGACCGCGACCAGCACGAGGACGGCGGCGATGGCCGCGAGGTGCTCCTTGCCCGCCAGGTTCGGCTTGATCACGACCTCGACGACCATCGCCACCACGACCAGCGAGCCGGTCCAGCGGGCCCCGTAACGCCAGCAGACGTAGACGGCGAGGCCGACCACGGCCGCCGAGGGGCCGGTGTCGACGACCTGGGCGTCGGTGGCGGGCAGGCCGAAGGGGCTGTCCGGGCCGATCGCGATGCCCACGCGCGCGTACAGCGTGCCGGCCAGCGTCGCCAGATAGGCGACGGCGAGCGTCCGCCACCGCCCCAGACAGATCTCGGCGATCCCGAACACCAGCAGCACCTGCGCGAGCGCGCCCCACACCGGCAGGTCGAGCGCCGGGACGAACAGCGAGAGCGGGGTCCGCAGCAGCGCGAGCCACAGCGGCTCCTCGGCCCGTACGGAGCCGATGTCCTGGACCGGCTGATAGCCCCAGTCCTGGTTCTGCACGATCTGGAAGAGCGAGGTGAGGCAGACCGCGGCCAGCGTCATCGGCACGGCCCGCCACCGCTTCGCGACCAGCGCCGTCCGTACGGTGGTGAACAGCGGCCCCCACTCGCGGCGGGCGAACCCCTTCAGGGTCTTGCTCAACGCCCGCTCTCCAGGTGTCTGCGGTGCATCCACTTGGGCAGGCCGGGGGCTTCGAGGAAGCCCTCCGCTCGGCCCGCGGCGAGGCCGATGCGCAGCAGGTCCGCGCTCTTCTCGAAGAGCATGAATCGGGGCTCCCAGATCGGTCGGTACTTGGCGTTGGCACGGTACAGCGACTCGATCTGCCACCAGCGCGAGAAGAAGCTGAGCAGTGAACGCCACATGCGCAGCACGGGTCCCGCCCCGAGCTTCGAGCCACGCTCGAAGACGGAGCGGAACATGGCGAAGTTCAGCGAGACCTGAGTGATCCCGATCTCCTTGGCGCGCTGGAGCAGCTCGATGACCATGAACTCCATCAGGCCGTTCTCGGACTCCCGGTCACGGCGCATCAGGTCGAGCGAGAGCCCCTTCGGCCCCCAGGGCACGAAGGAGAGCACCGCCCGCAGCTCGCCGGACTCGTCGCTGCACTCCAGCATCACGCAGCGGCCGTCCCTCGGATCGCCCAGCCGCCCGAGCGCCATCGAGAAGCCCCGCTCGGTGGCCCCGTCCCGCCAGTCGTCGGCCTTGCGCAGCAGTTCGGCCATCTCGTCGGCCGGGATGTCCTCGTGGCGCCGGATCCGGACCTCGTACCCGGCCCGCTTGACCCGGTTGTAGGCCTGCCGGACCGTGCGCATGGCGCGGCCGTCCAGGGTGAACTCGTCGGTCTCGACGATCGCCTCGTCGCCCAGCTCCAGGGCGTCGAGGCCGTGCCGGGCGTAGATGGTGCCGGCCTCCTCGCTGGCGCCCATCACCGCCGGGATCCAGCCGTGCTCGCGGGCCTCGGCGAGCCAGGGCTCGATCGCGCCGGGCCAGGCCTCGGGGTCGCCGATCGGGTCGCCGGAGGCCAGGGACACCCCGCCGACCACGCGGTACGTGATCGCGGCCTTCTCGCTCGGCGACCACACGACGCTCTTCTCGCGGCGCAGCGCGAAGTAGCCGAGCGAGTCCCGGTCGCCGTGCTTGTCCAGGAGCGCCCGCAGCCGCTCCTCGTCCTCCTCGGTCAGCGGGTCGACGGCCCGCCGGGAGCGGAAGGCCGCGAAGAGCACGGCGAACAGCAGCAGCGTGGACAGGACGTTGATGGTGACGTCGACCCAGCCGGGCGTGGAGATCCCGGCGATGGCCGAGTCGTCGGCGGCCAGCGTGATCAGCCGCATCACGCCGTACCGCCAGCGCTCCAGGAACGTCGAGTGCTCGGTGGCGGTGTTGGTGACGGTGACCAGGACCGCGGCGAGCAGCGAGGTGACGAGCAGCCCGCCGACGGCCACGACCGCGGCGAGCCACGGGTTGGAGCGGTCGCCCTTCGCGTAGAACTCCTTGCGGCCGAGGAGCAGCGCCGCCACGAAGGCTGCGGTCAGGCCGAGCGAGATCCAGTTCTGCGCGTGCTGCCGGATCTCCGGGAAGAACATCACCAGCGCGAAGAGCAGCAGGAAGAGGCCGCCGAGCACCATGTTGAGGATCCACGCGGCCCGCTTGCGCCGCCGCATGGTGATCGCCAGGAACAGGGTGAAGACACCGGAGGCGAAGCCGGCCGTGAGCATGTACGGCGTGAAGTAGTTGTCCTCGTTGTGCCGGCGCAGGTCCTGCCCGAAGGAGACCCAGACGGCGCTCAGGAAATTGATGAACGTGACGGCGCGCAGATACCAGACGGCGAACGCGGCGCCGCGCCGCGAACGGACCGTGCTGCCCCGGGGCGCTGCTTCGGCGGACAAGCGGACCTCTCCCATGAAAAGCGATCATATGGGGCATCGCTTGACATGCGGAGACGCCGGAGGCGGTCACGCGCGCGTGGCGCGCGACCGCCCCGGAGTCGGTCTGCCGTCGTCTCTCAGCTCTCCCCGTCCACCGCGGCCCGATCGGCCGGAGTGGTCGGGTCCGGACGCTCGGGCAGCTCCGCGGCGAGCGCCGCCGCGGCCTGTACGAGGGGAAGCGCGAGCAATGCCCCGGTTCCTTCACCCACATGGACGCCGTGGTCGAGCAGAGGGTTGAGCGCCATCCGGTCCAGCGCCTTCGCCTGCGCCGGCTCCCCGCTCACCTGGCCCGCCAGCCACCAGTCCGGCGCCCGGAACGCCGCCCGCTGCGCCACCAGCGCGCAGGCCGCGCCCACCACGCCGTCCAGGATCACCGGCATCCGGCGCACCGACGCCTGGAGCAGGAAGCCCGTCATCGCCGCCAGGTCCGCCCCGCCGACCGCCGCGAGCAGCTCCAGCTGGTCGCCGAGCACCGGCCGGGCCCGCCGCAGCGCGTCCCGGATCGCCGCGCACTTGCGCATCCACGCCAGATCGTCGATCCCGGCGCCGCCCCGGCCGGTCACCACCGAGGCGTCCGTCCCGCACAGCGCCGCGATCAGCGTCGACGCCGGGGTCGTGCCGCCGACGCTCAGATCGCCGAGCACCACCAGATCGGTGCCCGAGTCGGCCTCCTCGTCGGCGATCGCGATGCCGAGCCGGACCGCGGCCTCGGCCTCCTCGACCGTCAGCGCGTTCTCCACGTCGATCCGGCCGCTGCCGCGCCGTACCCGGTGGCGCACCACCTCGGCCGGCAGCAGCTCGGGCTCGCAGTCGAGACCGGCGTCCACGACCCGCACCGGCACGTTCATCGAACGGGCGAGGACCGCGACCGGGCTCGCCCCGTCGAGGACCGCGCGCACCAGCTCGTGCGCGGTGCCCGCGGTACGCCCGGACACGTCGAGCGAGGCCACCCCGTGGTCACCGGCGAAGAGGACCACCCTGGGCTGCTCGACCGCCCGCACCTTGACCGTCGCCTGCGCGGCGGCCAGCCACTCGCCCAGCTCGTCGAGACGGCCCAGCGCCCCGGGCGGCACGGTCAGCCGCTCCCGGCGCTCCTCGGCGTCACGCCGGATCCCGCCGTCGGGGCGCTCGATCAGATCGGAGAAGTCGTCCAGGTTCACGGGTTCCGCCTTGTGACAATCAGCTGGGGCCTGTCCGGTGGCCATCGGTGATCGCACCCTACCCGCGCAGCACCAACGGCTGTCCGGCGACCACGAGGACCACCTGCTCGCACTCGTCCGCGAAGGCCGCGTTCAGCCGCCCCAGCTCGTCCCGGAACCGCCGTCCCGCCGCCGTGCCCGGCACCACGCCCGAGCCGACCTCGTTCGTCACCGCCACCACCGTGCGCCCGGTCGCCCGCACCGCCGCCACCAGCTCCGCCGTCCGCTCCCGCAGCGCCTCCTGGCCGCCCGAGGCCCACCGCTCGTCGTCCCAGGCGTCCACCCGGTCCATGGCGTCCGTCAGCCACAGCGACAGACAGTCGATCAGCAGCGCCGGGCCGTCCCCCGCGAGCAGCGGTACGAGATCACAGGTCTCCGCGGTACGCCACGAACCCGGCCGCCGGTCCCGGTGCAGCCCCACCCGCTGCGCCCACTCCGCGTCGCCCTCCCGCGTCCCGCCCGTCGCCACGTACATCACCTCGGGGAAGGTCTCAAGGCGTCGCTCGGCCTCCACCGACTTCCCCGACCTGGCGCCGCCCGTCACCAGCGTCCGCCGCGGCACGTCCGGCACCTCGTGGTACTCGCCCACGTACAGCGTCGTCCCGTCCGGCACCGTCCGCGCGCCCGCCGCCGCCAGCCGACGGTCCAGCTCCGCGCCCGCCGGCGCGTCATGGTCCAGATGCACCGCGATCACCTCGGTGGCCGGCCCCACCGCCCCCGTCGCCCGCAGCCGCGCCAGCCCGTCCGGCCGGCCCGTCACATCGCCGATCACCATGTCGTACGGGACCCGGTGATCCTCCGGCAGGCCCGCCGCGGCGCCGCCCGGCGGCAGGTACAGCAGCCGCTCGCCGTCCGGCGACGTCACCTCGTACCCCGTACCCGGCGAGTCCATCGGCACCGCCCGCACCGTGTGCCCGCTGATCAGCGTCAACTCCCGGCCGTCCGGCACCCGGCCCGCCGTCGGCAGTCCCGCCGGCACCTCCACCGCGGGACCGTCGTGCGGATGCGTCAGCAGCACCTGCCGCACACCCACCAGCGAATGCCCCGAACGAGCCGCCGCCAGCGCGGCCCCCGGGGTCAGATCGAGCAGCAGCGCGCCGTCCACGAGCAGTGCCGTCGCGGCCCGCGCCCGGGTCCCGCGGGAGAGCGCGCACACGGCGCAGGGGCATGCGGGGCGGGGCAGGCCGAGCGGGGCTCCGGTGCCGAGCAGAGTCAGTTCCACCCTCAGATCCTCCCGCGCCCCCGCAAGCCGTGCGCGCCCGGCTACGCTGCGGGCAGGAAACCGATCACCGGGTGAGCACCAGGAGGCGCACATGGCATGGACGTGGCGGTTCGAGAAGTCCGACGGCACACAGGTCGAGCCCGTCGTCACCCCCGAGGAGTTCACCACCCAGGGCGACGCCGAGTCCTGGCTCGGCGAGAACTGGCGTGACCTCCTCTCCGGCGGCGCCGACCAGGTCACCCTCTCCGAGGACAGCACCAAGATCTACGGCCCCATGCCGCTGAACGCCGACGCCTAGGCCCTGGCGTCCGCCTGTGGGCCCCGCACCGGCGGGGCCTACATCTCGCCGAGGGTGATGTCCGTCTTGTGGGTGGCGGTGCCGCGGAGGTAGGTGGCGGAGACCGTCTGGCCGGGCTTCATGGCGGCCAGCGCCTCGGAGAGCGACGTGATCGTCGTGATGTCGGCGTCGCCGAGGCGCGTGATGACGTCACCCGGCTTGAGCCCCGCCTTGCCGGCCGCGCCGGTCGCGGGGGCCTCGACGACGGCGACCCCGGCCGGCTCGTAGTCGTCGTTGAGGACGGTGCGGCCCGTGATGTTGAGGGCGGCGCGCCCGGAGTCCGTGACCTTGCCGTCCTTGATGATCTGGTCGGCGACGGTGCGGACCATCGACGCGGGGATGGCGAAGCCGATGCCGGGGGCGGAGCCGCCGCCGAGCTCGGGGTCGGTCGCCGCGAGGGTGGGGATGCCGATGACCTCACTGTCGAGGTTCACGAGGGCGCCCCCGCTGTTGCCGGGGTTGATCGCCGCTGACGTCTGGACCATGTTGCCGATCGTGGCGCCGGTCCCGCCGCCGGTACGGCCCTCGCTGACGGTGCGGCCGGTCGCCGAGACGATGCCCTGGGTGACGCTGCCGGAGAGGCCGAGCGGGGAACCCATGGCGAGCACGATCTGGCCCATGTCGACGGCGGCGGAGTCGCCGAGCCTGGCGGCCTTCAGCCCCTGCGGCACGGTGTCCAGCTTGATCACCGCGAGGTCCTGCTCCGGGTAGGAGGCGACGAGCTTGGCCGCCACCGGCTGCCCGCCGGTGGCGGCGGTGACCTTGAAGGTCTTCTCCTGGCCGACCACGTGCGCGTTGGTGACGATGTGGCCCTTGTCGTCGTAGACGACCCCCGACCCGAGGCTGTTCGCCGCGTCGATCTGCACGACGGACGGCAGGACGTTCTTGATGACCGCCTGGTAGTCGTCCTGGAGGTCGTTGGCGGACAGTGGCGCCGCCGCCTGGGTGGACCGCTCCTCCGCCGGCCCCTCCCCGCCGGCGGAGCACCCCCCGACGAGCGCGACGGCGCACGCCCCGGCGGTCAGCGGAAGGAGGAGTCGTCGGGCACGGGCAGAGGCACGGGATACGTCCATGTCCGGAGTATCCGGAAGATCCCCCAGCCGGGCCCCCGGAGCGCACCCGACCGGGCGAGCCCGTTCGGCCGGGAAGACGGGCGCTAGCCCCGCCGGACCCCGCACAGATGAAGCAGCGCCGCGATCCTGCGGTACGGCTCGAGGCGGCCGGCCCGGTCCTCGGCGGCGAGGAGACGGTCGAGTTCCTCGGCGGCCGGCAGGCCGGCGCCGGCGGGAACACCGTCGGTGAAGACGCGCACGCCGTACCAGGCGTGCAGCGGCGCGGCGATGCCGGCGAGCGTCGTGGTGAGGGCGTCGAGACGGTCGGCCCGGACCTTGACGCCGTGGTCGTCGGTGTAGACGTCGGTGTCGAAGGCGGCGAGCGCGCCGGACCAGTCACCGGCGAGGCCGGGCCGCATGGCGAGCGCCTCGGCGTTGCGCACCACGAGCGAGAGCAGACCGCCCGGGGCCAGCATGCGGGCGAGGCCGGCGAGCAGGGCGTCCGGCTCGTCGGCGTACATCAGCACGCCGTGGCAGAGGACCACGTCGAAGCTGCCGGGCAGGAAGTGGACGCCGGTCTCGCGCCCGTCGCCCTCGATCATGCGGACCCGCTCACGGATCCCGGCGGGCTCGGTCGCGAGCGACTCGCGCGCCGTCTTGAGGAGCTCGGGATCGGCTTCGAGGCCGGTCACGGTGTGGCCGGCGCGGGCGAGGCGCAGGGTCTGCGCGCCCTGCCCCATGCCGGCGTCGAGGATGCGCAGCCGCTGCCCCACGGGGTAGCGGCCGGATATCTGCTCGTCGAGCTGGCGGGCGACGATCTCCTGGCGGATGGTGTCGCGCAGACCGCCGGGACCGGCCGGCTGCGCGACGGCGGGCAGCACGGGGCCGCCCGCCTCCGAGGTGGCCGCGCCGAAAGCGCCCTCGCCGAGGCCCAGCGCCGAGCTGTCGGCGCTCAGGGCCGCTCTCCGCGCTTGACCTGCGGCTTCGGCAGTCGCAGGCGGCGCATCTGGAGCGTACGCATCAGGCCGTAGGCGATCGCGCCGCGCTTCGGCTCGTTCGGGAAGCGCTCGTTCAGCTGCTTGCGCAGCCGGATCCAGATACCGATCGAGTCGATGACGATCAGGATGATCACACCGAGCCAGAGCAGCAGGGAGATGTTCTGCAGCGCCCGGTTGGCGTTGCCGAACAGCGACAGTACGAGGATCACCACGGCCATCGGCAGGAAGAACTCGGCGATCGCGAACCGGGAGTCGACGAAGTCGCGCACGAAACGGCGGACCGGACCCTTGTCGCGGACCGGCAGATAACGCTCGTCGCCACTGGCCAGCGCTTCGCGCTGACGGGCCAGGTCGGAGCGGCGTGCCTCGCGCTGGCGCTTGGCGGCCTCCTTGCGGTCGGTCGGCACCGTCGCGGCGCGCCGACGCTGGGTCTGCGCGTCACTCCGCTTCGGGGTCGGGCGGCCCTTGGGGGCCTCGGGGTCGCGGGGCTGCTTGGTGGAGAGGTCCGCCGTCACCTTGTCGGTGGGGGCCTTCTCGTCCTTCGAACGGCTACGGAACACAAAACCCAAGGGTACGGGGTGGTGGGCATGGACCCCAGCTCGGGCGGGAACGATCTGATAGCAATGCTTCGAAAAGATCTTGAAAATTCTCCGGCATTGGCGGAGCGATAGCGGAGCAGAGTGCGTCCTGGGGAGTACGCACACGGGACGAGCAAGGGTCCCCCCGAGGTCCTTCTACACCCTGGGCCGGAGGGATCAAGGGGCGCAGTCGTCCTTGGGGAGGAGCGCATCCGGCTCCGAACAGTGCGGTAATGGAGACAGGGCCCGTACTGTGGACCTGTTGGTAGAGCTGGAGCCGAAGTCCGTCAGAAGGGGGCGCGCGAAGCCCATGAGCGGTGTCATGAAGCGTATGGGGATGATCTTCCGCGCGAAGGCGAACAAGGCCCTTGACCGGGCCGAGGACCCGCGCGAGACGCTCGACTACTCGTACCAGAAGCAGCTGGAACTGCTGCAGAAGGTCCGGCGCGGCGTCGCCGACGTCGCCACCTCCCGCAAGCGGCTCGAACTCCAGCTGAACCAGCTGCAGGGCCAGTCCGCCAAGCTGGAGGACCAGGGCCGCAAGGCGCTCGCGCTCGGCCGTGAGGACCTGGCGCGCGAGGCGCTGTCCCGGCGCGCCGCCCTCCAGCAGCAGGTCAGCGACCTGGAGGTGCAGCACCAGACGCTCCAGGGCGAGGAGGAGAAGCTCACCCTCGCCGCCCAGCGTCTCCAGGCCAAGGTCGACGCCTTCCGCACCAAGAAGGAGACGATCAAGGCGACCTACACGGCGGCCCAGGCGCAGACCCGGATCGCCGAGTCCTTCTCCGGCATCTCGGAGGAGATGAGCGACGTCGGCCTCGCGATCCAGCGGGCCGAGGACAAGACCGCCCAGCTCCAGGCCCGCGCCGGCGCGATCGACGAGCTGCTCGCCTCCGGCGCGCTCGACGACCAGTCCGGGCTCGCCAAGGACGACATCCAGGCGGAGCTCGACCGGCTCTCCGGCGGTACGGACGTCGAGCTGGAGCTCCAGCGCATGAAGGCCGAACTGGCCGGCGGCCCGTCGGCCCAGCAGCAGGCCATCGAGGGCGGCGGGGGGGGGGGGGGGGGGGGGGGGAAACAGCAAGCCCACCCCCCCCCCTCAAAACGACACCTCCCCCCACC
>NZ_JBVJVO010000002.1:362241-370127 GCF_055603625.1 Streptomyces sp. NPDC037273 | reverse complement strand
TCGCGACGCCACTAGACCCCCCCCCCCCGCCCCCCCCACCCCCCCCCCCCCCCCCCCCCCCCCCCCCCCCCCCCCCCCCCCCCCCCCCCCCCCCCCCCCCCAGGACCGCACCCAGCAGTCCCACCCGCGCTTCGAGAAGTAGCACTTCCCGAAGCGGCCGAAGCGGCAGGCGACAGACAGGACGCGTCATGATCGTACGGATCATGGGGGAGGGCCAGTGGAAGCTGGCCGACAGCCACTTCGTCGAGCTGAACCGGCTCGACGACGAGCTGCTCGAAGAGATGGAGTCGGGGGACCAGGAGGGCTTCCGCCGGACGCTCGGCGCCCTGCTCGACGCCGTCCGGCGGCTCGGCGAGCCGCTTCCCGACGACGCGCTCGAACCCTCGGAGCTGATCCTCCCGGCTCCGGACGCGAGCCTCGACGAGGTCCGCGCGATGCTCTCCGACGACGGCCTCATCCCGGGCTGACCCCCGACGTCTCCGACGACGGCCTCATCCCGGGCTGACCCCCGCGTCTCCGACGACGGCCCCGGCCCGGGCCGACCCCGCCGCGAAGGCTCGGCCACGAGCCTCGGAGCTCACCCACGACGGTCCCGCCGCCCCCACGGGCGCCGGGACCGTCGCGCTTCCCGGACCGGCCCCCGTACCGTTGTCACCCGTGACTTCCACCGGCCCCTCCAGCGGGACCCCCTACAGCCGTGTCCGTGACGGGTTCCGGGCCCATCCGCTGGCCTTCGACGCGGTGCTGGCCTTCGGCGTGCTCGTGTCGATGATCGCCGGGTCGTACACGGACCCGCACGGGAGTCCGGACGGGCCGACGTTCGGGGACCACGCCCCGGACGTGTGGAGCGTGCTGATCATGGTGGCGGGGGCGGCCTCGCTGGTGTGGCGCCGCCGGAACCCGCTCGCCGTGCTCGGCTTCACCGTGACGATCAGCCTGTTCGAGCTGGTCGTGGACAGCAGGCCAGTGCCGATAGCGATGAGCGCGGTCGTCGCGCTCTTCACCGTCGCCGCCCACACCGACCGGCCGACCACCTGGCGGGTCGGCCTGATCACGATGACCGTGCTCACCATCGCCGCGATGGCCTTCGGCCCGACGCACTGGTACGCCCAGGACAACCTCGGGGTGTTCGCGTGGACCGGCATGGCAGCGGCGGCCGGGGACGCCGTGCGCAGCCGCCGGGCGTTCGTCGACGCGATACGGGAACGGGCCGAGCGCGCGGAGCGCACACGGGAGGAGGAGGCGGGCCGCAGGGTCGCCGAGGAGCGGCTGCGGATCGCCCGTGACCTGCACGACGTCGTCGCCCACCACATCGCCCTGGTGAACGTGCAGGCCGGCGTCGCGGCCCATGTCATGGACAAGCGCCCTGACCAGGCCAAGGAGGCCCTCGCGCACGTCCGCGAGGCGAGCCGCTCGGCGCTCGACGAGCTGCGGGCCACCGTCGGCCTGCTGCGCCAGTCCGGCGACCCCGAGGCGCCCACCGAGCCCGCGCCGGGCCTCGCCGTCCTCGACGGGCTGCTCGACAGCTTCCGGAAGGCGGGCCTCCCGGTCGCCCTGGCCCGCGCGGACGGCGAGAAGCCGCTGCCCGCGACGGTCGACCTGGCCGCGTACCGGATCGTCCAGGAGGCGCTGACCAACGTCCGCAAGCACGCGGGGCCCGAGGCCGAGGCCGAGGTCAGCGTCGTCAGGGTGGGCCGTACGGTCGAGATCACCGTCCTCGACAACGGCACCCCGCAGTCCGGCGCGGCCGAGGAGGCCACCGGGTCCGGCGGCCACGGGCTGCTCGGCATGCGGGAGCGGGTCGGCGCGCTCGGCGGCACCCTGACCGCCGCCCCCCGGTACGGCGGCGGCTTCCGCGTGCAGGCGATACTGCCGGTGACGTGCCGCACGGGGGAGGACACATGACGATCCGGGTACTGCTCGCCGACGACCAGGCCCTGCTGCGCAGCGCCTTCAAGGTCCTGGTGAACTCCGAGCCGGACATGGAGGTCGTCGGGGAGGCGCCCGACGGTGCCGAGGCGGTCGCCCTCGCCCGCTCCGAGCGGCCCGACGTCGTCCTGATGGACATCCGCATGCCGGGGACGGACGGACTCGCCGCCACCCGCATGATCACCGCCGACCCCGAGCTCGCGGACGTACGGATCGTCATGCTGACCACCTTCGAGGTCGACGAGTACGTCGTGCAGTCGCTGCGCGCCGGCGCGTCCGGCTTCCTCGGCAAGGGCGCCGAACCGGAGGAGCTGCTCGGCGCGATCCGGATCGCGCACGCCGGCGAGGCGCTGCTCTCCCCGGCCGCCACCAAGGGCCTGATCGCCACCTTCCTCGCGCAGGGCGCGGGCACGGCCGTGGACGCCGGCGAGGGCGGCCGGGCCCGCTCCGAGAGGCTCGCCGCGCTGACCGCCCGCGAGCGCGAGGTCCTCGTCCTGGTGGCGGGCGGCCTGTCGAACGACGAGATCGCCGAGCGGCTCGACGTCAGCCCGCTCACCGTGAAGACCCACGTCAACCGCACCATGGCGAAACTGGGCGCCCGCGACCGGGCCCAGCTGGTGGTCACGGCCTACGAGTCCGGTCTCGTACGCCCCCGGGTGGAGTGAGCGCGTACTCCGAACGCGGTATGCGCGGGATAAGGAAGTGCACCCGGGGGCCGAGGACTTCCGGCCGGGGATGGCAGATCGTATAGGCGGGGGGCACCTCCGGCGGATCCAGCGGGTCCGGGCCGGGGTCTTGGCTGCTCCCGCCTGCCGACGAGTACGCCACAGAAGAGAGACCCCATGTCCTGGCTGTCCAGATTCAGCCTCGCGCAACGGGCCCTGATCGGGCTGATGTCCATCGTCGCGATCGTGTTCGGGGCGATCGCGATCCCGCAGCTGAAGCAGCAGTTGTTCCCCTCGATCGAGCTGCCCATGGTCTCGGTCCTCGCCCCCTACCAGGGCGCCTCTCCCGATGTGGTCGAGAA
Organism: Streptomyces sp. NPDC037273; assembly: GCF_055603625.1. Taxonomy (NCBI): domain Bacteria; kingdom Bacillati; phylum Actinomycetota; class Actinomycetes; order Kitasatosporales; family Streptomycetaceae; genus Streptomyces; species Streptomyces sp. NPDC037273. The sequence goes on along the minus strand of NZ_JBVJVO010000002.1, from coordinate 367,171 downwards.
GCAGGTCGTCGAGCCGCTGGAGAGCAACCTCAAGGCCGTCGACGGCCTGAAGTCGGTCACCTCCACCGCCTCCGAGGGCATGGCCGTCGTCATGGCCTCCTTCGACTACGGCGACGAGTCGACGAAGCAGCTGGTCGCCGAAGTCCAGCAGGCCGTGAACCGCGCCCGCGCGCAGCTGCCCGACAGCGTCGACCCGCAGGTGATCGCCGGTTCGACCGACGACATGCCGACCGTCGTCCTCGCCGCCTCGTCCGGCAAGGACCCGCAGGCCCTGGCCGACCAGCTGGAGCGGACCGTCGTGCCCGCCCTTGAGGACATCGAGGGCGTCGGCCAGGTCTCCGTCAGCGGCGTCCAGGAACTCCAGGTCTCCGTCGTCCCGGACGAGCGGAAGCTCGCCGCGGCCGGGCTCAGCTCCATGAAGCTCGCCGAGGCCCTCCGCTCCGGCGGCGCCACCGTCCCGGCCGGCTCCTTCTCGGAGGCCGGCAAGAGCCGCACGATCCAGGTCGGCGGCGGCTACACCTCGCTGCGGCAGATCGAGGACCTGCGCATCCCGGCGGCCGTCCCCGGCAAGGGCAAGGCGGTCCGGCTCGGTGACGTGGCCACGGTGAAGCAGGAGGAGTCGCCGCGCGTCTCCCTCACCCGTACCAACGGCAAGCCCAGCCTCGCCGTGATGGCCACCATGGACAAGGACGGCAGCGCCGTCGCCATCTCCGACGCCGTCGCGGAGAAGCTGCCCGAGCTCCGCCGCGACCTCGGCGCCGGCGCCGAGCTGACCGTCGTGTCCGACCAGGGCCCGGCCGTCGCCAAGGCCGTCTCCGGCCTCACCACCGAGGGCGCGCTCGGCCTCGTCATGGCCGTCCTGGTGATCCTGGTCTTCCTCGCGTCGATCCGCTCGACGCTGGTGACCGCGGTCTCCATCCCGCTCTCGGTCGTCCTGGCCCTGATCGTGCTGTGGACCCGGGACCTGTCCCTGAACATGCTGACGCTCGGCGCGCTCACCATCGCCATCGGCCGGGTCGTCGACGACTCGATCGTGGTCCTGGAGAACATCAAGCGGCACCTGGGGTACGGCGAGGAGCGCCAGAGCGCGATCATCACCGCCGTCCGCGAGGTGGCGGGCGCCGTCACCTCCTCCACCCTCACCACCGTCGCCGTCTTCCTGCCGATCGGCCTGACCGGCGGCATGATCGGCGAGCTGTTCGGCTCCTTCTCGTTGACGGTCACCGCGGCCCTGCTGGCCTCGCTGCTCGTCTCCCTGACGGTCGTCCCGGTCCTCTCGTACTGGTTCCTGCGCGCCCCCAAGGGCACCTCGGCCGACCTGGCGGAGGCCCGCCGGCTGGCCGAGGAGAAGGAGGAGAAGAGCCGTCTCCAGCGGATGTACGTGCCGGTCCTGCGGTTCGCGACCCGGCGCCGTCTCGTCAGCCTGGCCATCGCGCTCGTCGTCCTGGCCGTCACCTTCGGCATGGCCCCGCTCCTGAAGACGAACTTCTTCGACCAGGGCGAGCAGGAGGTGCTCAGCATCCAGCAGGAGCTGGCGCCCGGCACCAGCCTGAGCGCCTCCGACGAGGCCGCGAAGAAGATCGAGAAGGTCCTCGCGGAGACCGAGGGCGTCAAGGACTACCAGGTCACCGTCGGCTCCTCCGGCTTCATGGCGGCCTTCGGCGGCGGCACCGGCTCCAACCAGGCCTCGTACAAGGTCAGCCTGGAGAACTCCGACGCGTACGAGAAGACCCGCGACGCCCTCGCGAAGGCGCTCGACGGCCTCGACGGCATCGGCGACACCACCATCGCCGCCGGTGACGGCTTCGGCAGCCAGGACCTGAGCGTCGTCGTCAAGGCGGCCGACCCTGAGGTCCTCAAGAAGGCCTCCGAGCAGGTCCGTACGGCCATCGCCGGGATGAAGGACGTCACCGACGTCCAGAGCGACCTGTCCCAGTCCGTCCCGCGCGTCTCCGTCAAGGCGAACGAGCGGGCGGCCGACGCCGGCTTCGACTCCGGCTCGCTCGGCATGATCGTCGCCCAGGCCGTCCGGGGCACCCCGGCCGCCAAGGCGATCCTCGACGACAGCGAGCGGGACGTCCTCATCACCTCGGCGAAGCCGGCCACCACCCTGGCCGAGCTGAAGGCCCTGCCGCTCGGCCCGGTGAAGCTCGGCGACATCGCCACCGTCGAACTGGTCCCCGGCCCGGTCTCCATGACCCGGATCGACGGCGCCCGCGCCGCGACCATCACGGCCAAGCCGGTCGGCGACAACACCGGCGCGGTCAGCTCCGCGCTCCAGTCGAAGATCAGCGCGCTCGACCTTCCGGAGGGCGCCACCGCCACCATCGGCGGTGTCTCCGAGGACCAGACCGAGGCCTTCACCAACCTCTTCCTGGCGATGCTCGCGGCCGTCGCGATCGTCTTCATGCTCCTGGTGGCGACCTTCCGCTCGCTGATCCAGCCGCTGATCCTGCTGGTCTCGATCCCGTTCGCGGCGACCGGCGCCATCGGCCTCCTGGTGCTCACCGGCACGGCCATGGGCGTCCCGGCGATGATCGGCATGCTGATGCTCATCGGCATCGTCGTCACCAACGCGATCGTCCTGATCGACCTGATCAACCAGTACCGGGCCCAGGGCCTGGGCGTGGTCGAAGCGGTCGTCGAGGGCGGCCGGCACCGGCTCCGCCCGATCCTGATGACCGCCCTGGCGACGATCTTCGCCCTGCTCCCGATGGCCCTCGGCATCACCGGCGAGGGCGGCTTCATCGCCCAGCCGCTGGCCGTCGTGGTCATCGGCGGTCTGATCACCTCCACCCTGCTCACCCTGCTCCTCGTCCCGACGCTCTACGCGATGGTGGAGCTCCGCAAGGAGCGCCGTGCGCGGAAGAAGGCGGCGAAGAGCGGCGTGGAGCTCCCGGAGCAGCCGACGGACTCGGGTGCCGACATGGACCTGCTCGACATCCTGGACGTCTAGGACCGGGTCCGTACGCCGAAGGGCGCCCCGCACGATTGCGGGGCGCCCTTCGGGCTGTACGAGCGGAGGAGAACCGTTACGGCAGGGCGAGCATCCGCTCCAGCGCGAGCTTGGCGAAGCTCTCCGTCTCCTGGTCGACCCGGATCTGGTTGACGAGGTTGCCCTCGGCCAGGGACTCCAGGGTCCACACCAGGTGCGGGAGGTCGATGCGGTTCATCGTCGAGCAGAAGCAGACCGTCTTGTCGAGGAAGACGATCTCCTTGCCCTGGTCGGCGTAACGGTTCGCCAGCCGGCGCACGAGGTTCAGCTCGGTGCCGATGGCCCACTTCGAGCCGGCCGGGGCCGCGTCCAGGGTGTTGATGATGTACTCGGTCGAGCCCACGTAGTCCGCGGCGGCGACGACCTCGTGCTTGCACTCCGGGTGGACGAGCACGTTCACGCCCGGGATGCGCTCGCGGACGTCGTTCACCGAGTCCAGCGAGAACCGGCCGTGCACCGAGCAGTGCCCGCGCCACAGGATCATCTTCGCGGCGCGCAGCTCCTCGACGGTCAGGCCGCCGTTCGGCTTGTGCGGGTTGTAGAGCACGCAGTCGTCCAGGGACATGCCCATGTCGCGGACGGCGGTGTTGCGGCCCAGGTGCTGGTCCGGCAGGAACAGCACCTTCTCGCCCTGCTCGAAGGCCCAGTTCAGGGCCCGCTCGGCGTTGGACGAGGTGCAGATCGTGCCCCCGTGCTTGCCGGTGAAGGCCTTGATGTCGGCCGAGGAGTTCATGTACGAGACGGGCACCACCTGCTCGGCGACACCGGCCTCGGTCAGCACGTCCCAGCACTCGGCGACCTGCTCGGCGGTGGCCATGTCGGCCATCGAGCAGCCGGCCGCCAGGTCGGGCAGGACGACCTTCTGGTCGTCGCCGGTGAGGATGTCGGCCGACTCCGCCATGAAGTGCACGCCGCAGAAGACGATGTACTCGGCCTCCGGCTTGGCGGCCGCGTCGCGGGCCAGCTTGAAGGAGTCGCCGGTGACGTCGGCGAACTGGATGACCTCGTCACGCTGGTAGTGGTGGCCGAGCACGAAGACCTTGTCCCCGAGCTTCTCCTTGGCCGCGCGGGCGCGCTCCACGAGGTCCGGGTCGGAGGGCGACGGCAGATCGCCGGGACACTCCACGCCGCGCTCGCTCTTCGGGTCGGCCTCGCGGCCGAGCAGGAGCAGGGCGAGCGGCGTCGGCTGCACATCCAGGGGCTGGGCGGTGGTCACGTCACGCACCCTTTCTTGAGGGTCTTCTGCTGAGGGTCTTCGGCAACGCTTTTCGTCGAAATGACGCTATCTATCATAACCGCTTCGCGTCAGCATGACGATGTCCATAGTGTCGATGTGACGAATTCGCCGTCCGCACTCGTGGACATGGTGTGCGAGCATGAAAGAAGAAAGACCCGCTCGGCCCGGAATGAATCCGGGACACCGCCGGTTGCAACCGTCGGCAAGCAGTCTCCGTACACACCGGGAGAGAAGCAGATGTCCGTATCGGACGAGAAGACCACTGTCAGCGACGGCATCCTCCTGTCCGACGCCGCCGCGGCCAAGGTCAAGGCCCTCCTCGACCAGGAAGGCCGCGAGGACCTGGCCCTGCGCGTCGCCGTTCAGCCCGGTGGCTGCTCCGGCCTGCGTTACCAGCTGTTCTTCGACGAGCGTTCGCTCGACGGCGATGTCGTGAAGGACTTCGACGGCGTCAAGGTCGTCACCGACCGCATGAGCGCCCCGTACCTCGGGGGTGCCTCGATCGACTTCGTCGACACGATCGAGAAGCAGGGCTTCACCATCGACAACCCGAACGCCACGGGCTCCTGCGCCTGCGGCGACTCGTTCAGCTAAGCCCGTACGCACCTGAGGGCGGCGGGGGGGGGGGGGGGGGGGGGGGGGGGGGGGAGGGGGGGGAGGGGGGGGTGGGGTGGGGGGGGTGGGGGGGGGGCGCGGTC
>NZ_JBVJVO010000002.1:354189-362231 GCF_055603625.1 Streptomyces sp. NPDC037273 | reverse complement strand
CTAGGCTCTACCCGCCCCGCCGACTGCCCTCGCGACAGGGGGTTGCCCACCCCCCCCCGCCCCCCCCCCCCCCCCCCCCCCCTTCCCCCCCCCCCCCTCCCCCCCCCCCCCCCCCCCCCCACCGCCCTCACGTGTGTCCGGACTTCCTCAGCGCCGCGGCACGGTCTCCCCGCTCGCCGCGTCCACCACCGGCCGGTCGCCCAGCGGGCCCTGCAGCGTCACCGTCAGCGTGATCTCCTTGGCGATCGCGATGCACGCCCGCTCCGGGTCGGACTTCTCGTCGATCCGCACGGTCACCTTCTCCGGGGTCTCCACGGCCCGCGCGGTGTACGTGCTGCACACCCCGCCCCAGAAGGTCACCGCCAGCTTCCGGCCGTCCGCCTCCGCCGCGTACGACACGATCTGACGGACCGGCGCCGCGCCCTCGTCCGGCGGCGACTGCACCGGCGGCGACGGCTTCGACGGCGGAGCCAGGAACTCGGGCGCCACGGCCGTCTCCGCCACCGTGTACGGCGCCCCGTCCACCGGGTCCGCGGTGAACAGCCACGCCGGTACGAGCACCCGCTCGCCCGCCACGTCCCGCGAGGCCAGACCGAACACCGCGCCCGTCACCGGGACCTCCTTCGGCGCCGTGTCCACGACCGGCGGGCAGGGCGCGGCCGGATCGGGCTTCCCGTTCCCGTCGACCGGCTTCCGGGCTTCCTTCCCGTTCCCGTCCACCGTCGCCGGCGGGTCCGTCGCGCAGCCGCCGATGCCGATCGGGCCCGTGCCCTTCGAGGCCTCGTTCAGCGCGGCGAGCGCCTTCGCCGCCCCGATCACCGGATACGTGGTCCCCGCCGCCGGCTCCTCCAGCATCCCGCTCCCGGCCACCGGCCGGCCGTCCGGCCCGATCTGCAGCCCCGTCGACCAGCCGTAGGTCGGCAGCCCGCCGACCACCGGATCGGCGTTGACCACCCGCACCGAGCCGTTCATCACCTGCGTCGCGGTCACCTTGGCGTCGTCCTGGCCGAGCGCCTTCAGAACCGGCGCGGCCGCCGCCTTCGCCGCCGCCTCGCTCACCGGAGAACCGCCCCGCGAGGGCTTCGCCTCACCGGGCGGCGGGCACTCCTTGCCCTTGAGGCAGGCGTCACCGACGGGACCGCCGTCGTACCAGGAGTACGTCCAGTTCCCCGGCGCCTTCCGCGCCACGTCGAGGCGCGGACCCGAACCGTCCTTCTCCGGCCGGATCGTCCAGACCTCGCCCTGCAGGGCCGGAGTGCCGGACACGCCGAGCGCCTCGGCCAGCCTGGTCACCTCGACCGAGGTGACCAGGCCCTCTGGCCGGTGGACCGCGGCCGAGGAGGGCCCTTGGGGGAGTGGGCCCTTGGCTTTGTAGACGGTCCCCGAGGGGCCGCCGCCCGGGTCGGGCTCACCCGGCGCGATCCCGGCACCGCCGCTGCCGGCCTCCAGGCTCAGGGGCGGCGGAGACCCGGCCGCGTCCGCGGCCCTGCCCCCGGCCGGAGTGGCCTCGCCGGACGCCGTCGCGGCGAGGTACACCCCGCCGCCCCCGGCGAGCAGCACTCCCGCCGCCACCGAGGCGGCGATGACGTTCCGCCGCCTCCGTACGTTCTCCGTACCGCTCACCGCAACGCTCCCTCGTCTCGATCGGACAGGGGTGGGACGGAGCGGAGGCGCGGACGGTTCCGCTCCGTCAGCCGCCGTACTCGGCGGTGGCGGCGATCAGGCGGGCCGAAGAGGCCGGTACGACCACTCCGTGGATCGAGGCGGGGGAGACCCGTACGGGATCCGGTCCGGCCGGAGCCACCCAGTGCGGGGCCATCCGCGCACCGTCCCCGCGCAGCTGGGCGAGGCTCAACTCGGACTCGTGTCGCTCACGGGGAGCGGGGTACGTCGTCATGGGCGCACCGTATGCACCGCACCACTCCGGAGAAAAGGCCTACTCTGGGGTAGTTTCCACTGTTCGGCAGCCCGCCTCCCAGCCGGTAGCGTGAACGTGTCGCCCATCCGTCGCCTCGCGCGCCCTACTGAATTCGCAGGAGCACCCCACCGTGCGCATCGCAGTCACCGGCTCCATCGCCACCGACCACCTCATGACCTTCCCCGGCCGGTTCGCCGACCAGCTGGTGGCCGACCAGCTCCACACGGTGTCCCTCTCCTTCCTCGTCGACAACCTCGACGTCCGCCGCGGCGGCGTCGCCCCGAACATCTGTTTCGGCATGGGCCAGCTCGGCGGCAACCCGATCCTGGTCGGCGCGGCGGGCTACGACTTCGACGAGTACCGCGCCTGGCTCGACCGGCACGGCGTCGACACCGCCTCCGTGCGCATCTCCGAGGTCCTGCACACCGCGCGCTTCGTCTGCACCACGGACAAGGACCACAACCAGATCGGCTCCTTCTACACCGGCGCCATGAGCGAGGCCCGGCTGATCGAGCTCAAGGCCGTCGCCGACCGCGTGGGCGGCCTCGACCTCGTCCTCATCGGTGCCGACGACCCCGAGGCGATGCTCCGCCACACCGAGGAGTGCAAGGCGCGGAACATCCCGTTCGCCGCCGACTTCTCGCAGCAGATCGCCCGCATGGACGGCGAGGAGATCCGCACCCTCCTCGAAGGCGCGACCTACCTCTTCTCCAACGAGTACGAGAAGGGCCTCATCGAGTCCAAGACCGGCTGGACCGAGGCCGAGATCCTCTCCCGCGTCGGCCACCGCGTCACCACCCTCGGCTCGCGCGGCGTCCGCATCGAGCGCGTCGGCGAGCCGGTGATCGAGGTCGGCTGCCCCGAGGAGACCGCGAAGGTCGACCCGACGGGCGTCGGCGACGCCTTCCGCGCCGGCTTCCTGACGGGCCTGTCGTGGGGCGTCTCGCTGGAGCGCGCCGCCCAGATCGGCTGCATGCTGGCCACCCTCGTCATCGAGACCCTGGGCACGCAGGAGTACACCCTGCGCCGCGCCAACTTCATGGAGCGCTTCACGAAGGCGTACGGCGACACCGCCGCCGCCGAGGTCCAGTCCCACCTGGCCTGACCGGACGAGGGCCGTGCGGGAGCGTCTTCGGCTCCCGCACGGCCCTTGCCGTGCCGCGCCCCCGGGTCACGACAGCCGGCGCACCACGTAGGCGACCCCGCCCTTCTCCGACGGCGACTCGCCCACGTACTCCTGGCCCCGCATCTCGCACCAGGCCGGGATGTCGAGGCGCGCCGCCTCGTCGTCCGACAGGACCGTCACCGTCGCGCCCACCGGCACCTCGCCGAACACCTTCGCCAGCTCGATCACCGGGATCGGGCAGCGCTTCCCGAGGGCGTCCACCACGAGCGGCCCGGACGCGGGTGCGGGGACCGGCGCGCCCGCCGGGGCGCCGAGACGCTCCCGCACCCCCGCCACCACCCCTGGCAGCACCGCGAGGAAGCGGTCCACGTCCTCCTCCGGCGTGCCGGCCGGCAGCGACACGCGGACGTTCCCCTCGCTCAGGACGCCCATCGCCCGCAGGACATGGCTGGGCGTCAGCGTGGAACTCGTACAGGACGAACCGGATGAAACGGAGAAACCCTCCCGGTCCAGTTCGTGCAGCAGGGTCTCTCCGTCGACATAGAGACAGGAGAAGGTGACGAGATGGGGGAGCCGGCGCACCGGGTCGCCCACCACCTCCACGTCCGGCACGAGCTCCGGCACCCGCGCCCGGATCCGGTCCACCAGCTCCCGGAGCCGTACCGCCTCCGCCGCCGCCTCGGCCCGGACCGCCCGCAGGGAGGCCGCCGCGGCGACGATCGCGGGGAGGTTCTCGAAACCGGGCGCGCGCCCCGACTCCCGTTCGTCGGACGGGCCTTGGGGGGCGAAGCGGACGCCCTTGCGCACGGCGAGCAGCCCCACGCCCGCCGGGCCGCCCCACTTGTGGGCGCTGGCGGCGAGCAGCGACCAGCCGCCCTCCACCGGCCCCCAGCCGAGGGACTGCGCCGCGTCCACGAGCAGCGGCACGCCCGCCGCCCGGCACGCCTCGGCCACCTCGGCCACCGGCTGCTCGGTCCCGACCTCGTGGTTGGCCGACTGGAGACACGCCAGGGCGGTACGGGAATCGAGCGCGGCGGCGAAGACGGCCGGGTCCACGGCGCCCGACCGCTTCACCGGCACCTCGGTCACCGTGCCGCCCGCGGCCGCGTGGGTCTCGCCCGCGTGCAGTACGGAGGAGTGCTCGACCGCCGAGACGACGAGCCGGTCCCCGACACGCCGACGGCCCGCGAGCGCGCCGGCGACTCCGGCGTGAACCGCGCGCGTCCCCGAAGGGGTGAACGCGAGCTCGTCCGGCCGGCAGCCCACCGCCTCCGCCGCGGCCTCCCGCGCCGCGTCCAGCAGCATCCGGGCCCGCCGCCCCTCCCGGTACAGCCGCCCCGGGTCCGCCCACCCCTCGTCCAGCGACGCGAGCAGCGCCTGACGGGCGACGGGATGCAACGGAGCGGCGGACGCGGCGTCGAAATACGGCATCCGCCCACGGTAGGTCCTCACCCCTGCCCCGCCCGCACCCGCCCCGCCCGCACCCGCCCACCCCGATTCCCCGCCCCCTCACCCGACCCGCGCCCACCCCGTGAGGCCCCGTCAGAAGGTGGGCCGGGTGGGGTGTGACGGGGCCGAACGGGGGTGTGGAAGGGCTCGGTGGAGGGGTGGAGTCCACCCCTTCGGGGGCTCGGACGGCGCGTTGGGCACCCTCCCCGCGCGACCCCAAATAGCGTCCAGTAGGGTTTGGTCCGCATAAACATCCAAACCCCTGCCCGCGGCCGGGGCGGCGACCGACCAGCGAGACGGACGGCCGTGGCCGACCACTGCGGGCCGAGACTCTCGGGAAGGCGCTACGTGAGTCCCAACGGCTCCGACCGCTCGTCGCGGCGCCCGATGCGGCGGAAGCTGCCGCAGGTGCTGACTGCGGGCCTGATCCTGGCGACAGCCACGGGCTGCTCGTACAACTGGGAAGACTTCCCCCGCCTTGGCATGCCCACCCCCGTCACGGAAGAGGCGCCTCGGATCCTCTCCCTCTGGCAGGGTTCCTGGGCCGCCGCCCTCATCACGGGCATCCTGGTGTGGGGCCTGATCCTCTGGGCCACCATCTTCCACCGGCGCAGCCGGACCAAGGTCGAGGTACCTCCGCAGACCCGTTACAACATGCCCATCGAGGCGCTGTACACGGTCACTCCGCTCATCATCGTCTCGGTGCTCTTCTACTTCACCGCACGCGACGAGTCGAAGCTCCTCGAGCTCTCCCCCAAGCCGGCCCACACCATCAACGTGGTCGGCTACCAGTGGAGCTGGGGCTTCAACTACGTCGAGAACGTGCCCGGTGTGACGGGTGACGCCAAGACGGACAAGAACCTCGCCGCGATCCCGGACAAGTTCCAGGACGCGTTCCCGGAGAACGCGGGCGGTGTCTACGACGCCGGCATCCCCGGCGACCGGAACCCGCAGACCGGCAACCCGGGTCCGACCCTGTGGCTGCCCAAGGGCGAGAAGGTCCGGTTCGTCCTGACCTCCCGTGACGTCATCCACTCCTTCTGGGTGGTCCCCTTCCTCATGAAGCAGGACGTCATCCCGGGTCACACCAACTCCTTCGAGGTGACCCCGACCCAGGAAGGCACCTTCCTCGGCAAGTGCGCCGAGCTCTGCGGTGTCGACCACTCCCGGATGCTCTTCAACGTCAAGGTGGTCTCCCCGGAGCGCTACCAGCAGCACCTGAAGGAGCTGGCCGAGAAGGGGCAGACCGGCTACATTCCGTCCGGCATCGAGCAGACGGACCCGGCTAGGAATGCGGAGAAGCACCAACTGTGAGCATCCACAACGAAACCCAGGGTGCCGCCGCAGCTGAGGACTCGTACGAGAACGAGCTGCCCGTACGGCGCAAGCAGCCCGGCAACGTGGTCATCAAGTGGCTCACCACCACCGACCACAAGACCATCGGCACGATGTACCTGGTCACGTCGTTCGCGTTCTTCTGCATCGGCGGTCTCATGGCGCTCTTCATGCGCGCCGAGCTGGCCCGTCCGGGTACGCAGATCATGTCGAACGAGCAGTTCAACCAGGCGTTCACGATGCACGGCACGATCATGCTGCTGATGTTCGCGACGCCGCTGTTCGCCGGATTCGCGAACTGGATCATGCCGCTGCAGATCGGCGCGCCCGACGTGGCGTTCCCGCGGCTGAACATGTTCGCCTACTGGCTGTACCTCTTCGGCTCGATCATCGCGGTGGCCGGCTTCCTCACCCCGCAGGGTGCGGCCGACTTCGGCTGGTTCGCCTACTCCCCGCTGTCGGACGCCGTCCGCTCGCCGGGTGTCGGCGCCGACATGTGGATCATGGGTCTGGCCTTCTCCGGCTTCGGCACGATCCTCGGTTCGGTCAACTTCATCACCACGATCATCTGCATGCGCGCTCCGGGCATGACGATGTTCCGCATGCCGATCTTCACCTGGAACGTGCTGCTGACCGGTGTCCTGGTCCTGCTCGCCTTCCCGGTCCTCGCGGCCGCGCTGTTCGCCCTTGAGGCGGACCGCAAGTTCGGTGCCCACGTCTTCGACGCGGCCAACGGCGGAGCCTTGCTCTGGCAGCACCTCTTCTGGTTCTTCGGACACCCAGAGGTGTACATCATCGCCTTGCCGTTCTTCGGCATCATCTCCGAGGTCATCCCGGTCTTCAGCCGCAAGCCGATGTTCGGCTACATCGGTCTGATCGCCGCGACCATCTCGATCGCCGGCCTCTCCGTGACCGTGTGGGCGCACCACATGTACGTCACCGGTGGCGTGCTCCTCCCGTTCTTCTCCTTCATGACGTTCCTCATCGCCGTACCGACAGGCGTGAAGTTCTTCAACTGGATCGGAACGATGTGGAAGGGCTCCCTGTCCTTCGAGACCCCGATGCTCTGGGCCGTCGGCTTCCTGATCACCTTCACCTTCGGTGGTCTGACCGGCGTCATCCTGGCCTCGCCCCCGATGGACTTCCACGTCTCCGACTCGTACTTCGTGGTGGCGCACTTCCACTACGTCGTCTTCGGCACCGTCGTCTTCGCGATGTTCTCCGGCTTCCACTTCTGGTGGCCGAAGTTCACCGGCAAGATGCTCGACGAGCGCCTCGGCAAGATCACGTTCTGGACGCTGTTCATCGGCTTCCACGGCACGTTCCTGGTGCAGCACTGGCTGGGTGCCGAGGGCATGCCGCGTCGTTACGCGGACTACCTGGACGCCGACGGCTTCACCGCGCTGAACACGATCTCGACGATCTCGTCGTTCCTGCTCGGCCTGTCGATCCTGCCGTTCTTCTACAACATCTGGAAGACCGCCAAGTACGGCAAGAAGATCGAGGTCGACGACCCGTGGGGCTACGGCCGTTCGCTCGAGTGGGCGACGTCCTGCCCGCCGCCGCGGCACAACTTCCTCACCCTGCCGCGGATCCGTTCCGAATCCCCGGCGTTCGACCTGCACCACCCTGAGATCGCCGCTCTCGACCAGCTCGAGAACAAGGGCCACGAGGTCGAGGCCCTCACCGGTGGCAAGGAGGCCGGCAAGTGAAGATCCAAGGCAAGATGTTCATCTGGCTGAGCGTCTTCATCCTTGCCATGGCGATCCTGTACGGCGTCTGGTCCAAGGAGCCGGTCGGCACGACGGCGCTCTTCCTGGCCTTCGGCCTGTCCATCATGATCGGCTACTACCTGGCCTTCACGGCCAAGCGTGTCGACGCGATGGCGCAGGACGACAAGGAGGCCGACGTCGCGGACGAGGCCGGTGAGGTGGGCTTCTTCGCCCCGCACAGCTGGCAGCCGCTGTCGCTCGCCATCGGCGGTGCGCTCGCCTTCCTCGCCATCGCGATGGGCTGGTGGCTGCTGTACTTCTCCGCGCCGCTGATCCTGGTCGGCATCTGGGGCTGGGTCTTCGAGTTCTACCGCGGTGAGAACCAGAACCAGTAGGCATACCCCGCTCCGCACGGAGCACCCCGAGGGGGGGGGGGGGGGGGGGGGGAGGGGGGGGGGGGGGGGGGTGGTTTGTTGTCTTCGTTCTTTGTGTGGGGGGGTGT
>NZ_JBVJVO010000002.1:0-354179 GCF_055603625.1 Streptomyces sp. NPDC037273 | reverse complement strand
CACACCCCCCCTCTCTCTCTTTTGCCTTCGAGCCCTCGGGCTTGTTATGGGGGAACCACACCCCCCCCCCCCCCCCCCCCCCCCCCCCCCCCCCCCCCCCCCCCCCCCTCTTTTGCAGCACTCGGCGCGCTGGCGGCGAGGATTGTCCTTAGCGTGAAGTCATGAACGACACGCCGCGCATTCGGACTGTTCTGAGCTGCACTCTTCTGGCCGTCACCGTCACAGCGGCCGCCACGGCCTGTGCGGGCTCCGACGGCCATCCGCTGTCGGCGAAGGCCTATGACGCGGCCGACCAGCTCGCGGTCAGCGCCCCCGCCGACGGAGCCAAGGCGAACCCCGAGAAGCCCCTGGAGATCACCGCCAAGGGCGACGAGGGCCGGATCACCGACGTCACCGCCACCGACGCCTCAGGACACCACCTGGCCGGCGAACTCACCGCGGACGGCCGCCGCTGGCGCTCCACGGCCGCTCTCGCGGCCGGCGCCCGCTACACGGTCCGGGTGGCCACCGAGGACGACGACGGCGCCCCAGGCGCCCGTACGTTCACTTTCGAGACGGCTCCGGCCAAACGGGCCCTCACCGTGGCCTTCGGGCCCGAGGCGGGCACCTACGGCGTCGGACAGCCCCTCACGGCCGAGCTCAGCCTCCCCGTCAAGGACCGGGACGCCCGCGCGGTCGTCGAACGGGCCCTCAAGGTCCGCTCCACGCCCGCCGTCGAGGGCTCCTGGTACTGGGTGGACGACAAGAAGCTGCACTTCCGCCCGAAGGAGTACTGGCCCGCCGGCGCCCGCGTCACGGTCACCGGCAACCTGGACGGCCTCAAGGTCGGCGACAAGCTCTACGGCGGCGCGTCGAAGCCCCTGAAGCTCACCATCGGCGACCGCATCGAGGCGGTGGCCGACGCCGAGTCGCACTACATGACCGTGAAGCGCAACGGAGAAGTGATCAACACCATTCCGGTGACCACCGGCAAACCGGGCTTCTCCACCCGAAACGGTGTCAAGGTCATCCTCGGCAAGGAGTACTACGTCCGGATGCGGGGCACCAGCATCGGCATCTCCGAGGGCAGCTCGGAGTCGTACGACCTGCCGGTCTACTACGCCACCCGGGTCACCTGGAGCGGCGAGTACGTCCACGCCGCGCCCTGGTCGGTCGGCTCCCAGGGCGTGGCGAACGTCAGCCACGGCTGTGTCGGCATGTCGACCGGGAACGCGGCCTGGTTCTACGAGACCGTCCGCCCCGGCGACATCGTCCGCGTCGTCAACAGCTACGGCGACACCATGGACACCTTCGGAAACGGCTTCGGGGACTGGAACATGCCCTGGGACAAGTGGCGCCGGGGCAGCGCCCTCGTCGAAGCCGCCGGCAGCCCGGTGGCCCCGACGGAGAAGGCCCGCCTCAGGCCGCTGTCCTTCTGACCGAGCGCCCGGTCCGAACCCCCGCTACGCGTCGATCGAGAGGCGGGAGCGGAGGAGGGCGGCCAGGGACGCCGCGAACTCGACCGGTTCCACCGGAAGGGTGACCGCGGCGTCCGCGCGGCTCCAGGTGGCCAGCCAGGCGTCCTGCGGGCGGCCGATGAGCAGCAGCACCGGCGGGCAGCGGAAGACCTCGTCCTTGATCTGGCGGCAGACGCCCATGCCGCCCGCGGGCACCGCCTCGCCGTCGAGGACGCAGGCGTCGATGCCGCCCTCCTCCAGGCGCTTCAGCACCGCCGGCAGCGTCGCGCACTCCACGAACTCGACCGGGGGAACGTCGGCCGCCGGCCTGCGCCCGGCCGCGAGGCGTACCTGCTCGCGGGTGTTCGCGTCGTCGCTGTAGAGCAGGACCGTGGCACTCGACTGCATCGTTCCTCCGCGTGGAAGTCCGTGGGATGGTCGTCGATCGATGCGCCGGATGCTACTCCGGTCCACACCCCGTCAACACCCGTTCAACACCTGTTCGAAGGGTGCTCCGGGGCCCTTCCACTGGGCCGTTCGGGCTGGACACGCCCCCCGGACACTCCGAACGGCACCCCCCGGAGTGAGGGCGGGATAAGCGACCGACATAATGTCGGTCGTGGCGACAGTAACGACAGTAGAAACAGGGCACGCGCACCCGTCGGTCAATCGACCGAACCTCACCAGCGTCGGAACCATCATCTGGTTGAGCTCCGAGCTGATGTTCTTCGCGGCCCTCTTCGCGATGTACTTCACCCTGCGATCGGTGACCGGTCCCGAGTTCTGGGCGGAAAAGGCCTCGGCCTTGAACTTCCCCTTCTCGGCGACCAACACCACGATCCTGGTGCTCTCCTCCCTCACCTGCCAGCTCGGCGTCTTCGCCGCTGAGCGGGGCGACGTGAAGAAGCTCCGGACGTGGTTCATCATCACGTTCGTGATGGGTGCCATCTTCATCGGCGGCCAGGTCTTCGAGTACACCGAGCTGGTCAAGAAGGACGGCCTCTCGCTGTCCTCGGACCCGTACGGCACGGTGTTCTACCTGACCACCGGCTTCCACGGACTGCACGTGACGGGCGGTCTCATCGCCTTCCTGCTGGTCCTCGGCCGGACGTACGCCGCCAAGAGGTTCACTCACGAGCAGGCAACCGCCGCCATCGTCGTGTCCTACTACTGGCACTTCGTCGATGTCGTCTGGATCGGCCTCTTCGCCACGATCTACATGATCAAGTAATCGGCGCCGCCGGACACCGGCGGACCGAGACATCCAGCAAGCATCGACGCAGAAGATCCTGACACCGGGGTAATCCGTGAAAAAGCTCTCCGCACGACGACGCCATCCGCTGGCGGCGGTCGTCGTCCTACTTCTCGCGCTGGCGGCCACTGGGGGGCTGTACGCCGCGTTCGCGCCCGCGGGCACGGCGAAGGCCGATGAAACCGCCCAGTCCCTCGCCATCGAGGAGGGCAAGAAGCTCTACTCCGTCGGCTGCGCCAGCTGCCACGGAACCGGCGGTCAGGGCACCTCTGACGGCCCGTCCCTCGTCGGCGTCGGCTCGGCCGCGGTCGACTTCCAGGTCGGCACCGGTCGTATGCCGGCCCAGCAGCCGGGCGCCCAGGTCCCGAAGAAGAAGGTCATCTACTCGCAGGCTGAGATCGATCAGCTCGCGGCGTACGTCGCCTCTCTCGGTGCCGGTGCGATCACGCCGACCGAGGGCCAGTACAGCCCTGACGGTGCCGACATCGCCAAGGGTGGCGAGCTGTTCCGCACCAACTGTGCCCAGTGCCACAACTTCACCGGTGAGGGTGGCGCGCTGACCTACGGCAAGTACGCCCCGAGCCTCGAAGGCGTGAGCCCGAAGCACCTCTACGAGGCCATGCAGACCGGCCCGCAGAACATGCCTTCCTTCCCGGACACGACCATGCCGGAGAAGGAGAAGAAGGACATCATCGCGTACGTCCAGGCCGTCAACAGCGACAAGGCCGACAACCCGGGCGGTCTCAAGCTCGGTGGCCTCGGCCCCGTCAGCGAGGGCCTGTTCGCCTGGATCTTCGGTCTGGGTGCGCTGATCGCAGTTGCCATCTGGGTCGCGGCCCACACCGCTAAGGCCAAGAAGTCATGAGTAGCCAAGAGATTCCAGAAGAGAACCTGCCGGCAGGGCAGGACACCGCGCACGGCGCGGTGAAGGTCGCCGACGACCCGTTCGCCGACCCGGGCCTCCCGCCCCACAAGCCGCGCATCCAGGACATCGACGAGCGTGCCGCCCGTCGGTCCGAGCGCGCGGTCGCGTTCATGTTCACGCTGTCGATGCTGGCCACGATCGGCTTCATCGCCTCGTACGTGATCTTCCCGGTCGACAAGATCGTGTACATCTTCCCGTTCGGGCGGGTGTCCGCGCTCAACTTCGCCCTGGGCTGGACCCTCGGTCTCGCTCTGTTCTTCATCGGCGCGGGCGCGGTCCACTGGGCCCGCACCCTGATGTCCGACGTCGAGATCGCGGACGAGCGGCACCCGATCCAGGCCGACCCGGAGACCAAGGCGAAGGTCATGGCGGACTTCGCGGCCGGTGCCGCCGAGTCCGGCATGGGTCGTCGCAAGCTCATCCGCAACACGATGTTCGGCGCGCTGTCCCTCGTCCCGCTCTCCGGCATCGTGCTGCTGCGTGACATGGGCCCGCTGCCCGAGAAGAAGCTCCGGACCACCATGTGGGCCAAGGGTCTTCAGCTCATCAACATGAACACCAACGAGCCGCTGCGTCCCGAGGACGTCGCCGTCGGTTCGCTGACGTTCGCGATGCCCGAGGGTCTCTCGGAGCACGACCACCACTTCCAGACCGAGATCGCCAAGGCCGCCCTGATGATCGTCCGGATCCAGCCGGAGGACATCAAGGACAAGCGCGAGCTCGAGTGGTCGCACGAGGGCATCGTCGCCTTCTCGAAGATCTGCACCCACGTGGGCTGCCCGATCTCCCTGTACGAGCAGCAGACGCACCACGTGCTCTGCCCGTGCCACCAGTCCACCTTCGACCTCTCCGACGGCGCCCGCGTCATCTTCGGCCCGGCCGGTCACGCCCTTCCGCAGCTGCGGATCGGTGTGAATGACAAGGGCTTCCTTGAGGCGCTCGGCGACTTCGACGAGCCCGTCGGTCCTGCCTTCTGGGAGCGCGGATGAGCACCGTGACAGACACCAAGAAAGCGCCCGCCGGTGAGCGGGTCGCCGACTGGGCCGACGGCCGCCTGGGGATCTACACGCTGGCCAAGGCCAACATGCGGAAGATCTTCCCGGACCACTGGTCCTTCATGCTGGGCGAGATCTGCCTCTACAGCTTCCTCATCATCATCCTGACGGGCGTCTATCTGACGATGTTCTTCCACCCGTCGATGAACGAGGTGGAGTACGTCGGACCGTACGTCCCGCTCCAGGGACAGCTGATGTCCGAGGCGTTCAACTCGACGATGCACATCTCGTTCGAGGTCCGTGGCGGTCTGCTCATCCGGCAGATCCACCACTGGGCGGCGCTGATCTTCCTCGCCGGCATGTTCGTGCACATGATGCGCGTCTTCTTCACCGGCGCGTTCCGCAAGCCGCGTGAGATCAACTGGCTGTTCGGCTTCCTGCTGTTCTTCCTGGGCATGTTCACCGGCTTCACCGGTTACTCGCTCCCGGACGACCTGCTCTCCGGCACCGGTGTCCGCTTCATGCAGGGCGCGATCCTGTCCGTGCCGG
The DNA here is from genome assembly GCF_055603625.1 of Streptomyces sp. NPDC037273. Classification (NCBI taxonomy): domain Bacteria; kingdom Bacillati; phylum Actinomycetota; class Actinomycetes; order Kitasatosporales; family Streptomycetaceae; genus Streptomyces; species Streptomyces sp. NPDC037273. The sequence continues at coordinate 349,022 of NZ_JBVJVO010000002.1, read as the reverse complement.
TCATCGGCACGTACCTGTCGATGTTCCTGTTCGGCGGCGAGTTCCCCGGCGGCGACTTCGTGGCCCGGTTCTACTCGGCCCACGTGCTGCTGCTGCCCGGCATCATGCTCGGCCTCGTGGTGGCCCACCTCATCCTGGTGTTCTTCCACAAGCACACGCAGTTCGCCGGCCCCGGCCGTACGAACAAGAACGTCGTGGGCATGCCGCTGCTGCCGGTCTACATGGCCAAGGCCGGAGGCTTCTTCTTCCTGGTCTTCGGTGTCATCGCGGTCATCGCGGCGATCGCCTCGATCAACCCGATCTGGGCCATCGGCCCGTACCGCCCGGACCAGGTGTCCACCGGCGCCCAGCCCGACTGGTACATGGGCTTCGCCGAGGGTCTGATCCGTGTCATGCCGGGCTGGGAGATCAACCTCTGGGGCCACACGCTGGTCCTGGGCGTGATGATCCCGCTGGCGATCTTCCCGGCGGTCCTCGCGGCCATCGCGGTGTACCCGTTCATCGAGTCCTGGATCACCGGCGACAAGCGCGAGCACCACATCGCGCAGCGCCCGCGCAACGCTCCGACGCGCACCGCCTTCGGTGTCGCCTGGATCACCGCGTACATGATCATGCTCGTGGGTGGTGGAAACGACCTCTGGGCGACCCACTTCCACCTGTCGCTGAACTCGATCACCTGGTTCGTGCGGATCTTCTTCTTCGTCGGTCCGGTCATCGCGTTCATCGCCACCAAGCGGATCTGCCTCGGCCTCCAGCGCCGCGACAAGGACAAGGTGCTGCACGGCCGCGAGTCGGGCATCATCAAGCGCCTGCCGCACGGTGAGTTCGTCGAGGTCCACCAGCCGCTCAGCCAGGGCGAGCTGCACCGCCTCACCGCTCACGAGCAGTACGACGCCGCGGAGCTTCCGCCGGCCGTCGACGAGAATGGTGTGGAGCGCAAGGTCGGCGCCCTGGAGAAGCTCCGGGTCAAGCTCAACAAGGGCTACTACGGCGGCGACAGCCAGATCGCCAAGCCGACGGCCGAGGAGTACAAGGAGATCCAGAGCGGCCACGGCCACCACTGATCACCTCGACCTCCTGATCACCTTCTGAGGTCGCCACGGCGAGAGCCCCGTCCATTCGATGGACGGGGCTCTTTGCCGTCCCTCCGGCTCGATAGGGTGGGACCGTATCCGTCACGATCACCAGGAGCTGCCATGAGCGCTGCGACCCCCGCTGGAGGACCTACGTCGGCGGGCCGCTCCTGGCCCGTCCTGCTGAACGGCCTGCTCGAAGGCAAGGACCTCACGGCCGACGACACGGCCTGGGCGATGGACCTCATCATGAGCGGCGAGGCGACCGACGCCCAGATCGCCGGGTTCATGGTGGCGCTGCGGGCCAAGGGCGAGACCGTGCAGGAGATCGTCGGTCTCGTACGGACCATGTACGCGCACGCCAACGTCATCGAGGTGCCGGGCCGGGCCGTCGACATCGTCGGCACCGGCGGCGACGGCGCCAAGACGGTGAACATCTCCACGATGGCGTCGATCGTCGTCGCCGGCACCGGCACGAAGGTCGTCAAGCACGGCAACCGCGCCGCCTCCTCCGCCTCCGGCTCCTCCGACGTCCTGGAGAAGCTCGGCATCAACCTGAACCTCACCCCGCGGCGGGTCGCCGAGGTCGCCGAGGAAGCCGGCATCACCATCTGCTTCGCGGTGAAGTTCCACCCCTCGCTGCGGCACGTCGCCGCGGCCCGCGGCCAGCTCGGCATCCGGACCACCTTCAACGTCCTGGGCCCGCTGACCAATCCGGCCAACGTAGGGGCCCAGGCCGTCGGCGTCGCCGACCCGCGGATGGCGCCGATCGTGGCCGGAGTCCTCGCCGAGCGCGGCAACTCGTCGCTCGTCTTCCGCGGTGACGACGGCCTGGACGAGCTGACCACCACCGGCACCTCCCGGGTCTGGGTGGTCCGGGACGGCTCCGTCACCGAGGAGCGCTTCGACCCGCGGGACGTCGGCATCGACCTCGTACCGCTGGAGGCGCTGCGCGGCGCGGACGCCTCGTACAACGCCGATGTGGCGCGCCGGCTGCTCGCGGGGGAGACCGGCCCGGTCCGGGACGCGGTGCTGCTCAACGCCGCCGCGGCGCTGACCGCCTTCGAGCCCGGCTCGGGCACCCTCGCGGAGCAGCTGGCCGCGGGCATCGCGAAGGCCGCCGAGTCGATCGACTCCGGTGCCGCCCGGCACTCCCTCGAGCGCTGGATCGCCGCCAGCAACGCCTGATCCGCGCGCTTCACGCCGGCCCCGGTCCAGCATGCGGACCGGGGTCTTGCGTTTCGGCGATCATGTGGCAGGATCTTCGGCAGGTCATGAGTGACAGCTGTGAAGCCCCGGCTTGCTGTCCGGCAACCCTCCGTCCGTGGCGGGGTGCCCCGGGTGAAGACCAGGCCGTAGGCAGCGAGGTCTACGGCAAGCGCGGACCCCTCGACACACCAGGGGTCCTGGTCTCTCGAGGAGCGTTTTCCGTGAGCAAGCGAATGCGATAGGGCGACTCCGCCCCTACTTCACCCTCGGAACAGGGTCACTTCCGCGTACCCGCGTACGCCTTCGACGTACCCACGCCGTCTCCGAGGCATCACCCGTACCCCGCCGCACCCGGCCGCGTACGGGATCCACCGAAGCCATTCCGCACCGCCCGCCGGGAGATACCGCCATGTCCGCACGCCCGAACGCCGCCACCGTCGAGTCCGCCGCCGCCGAGTCCGCCGACCCCTGCTGCGCCGCCCCGCTGCCCGTCCTCGGCCGGGACGTGACCGTCCCGCTCGTCACCGGCGGCGAGGTGACCTACGCGGCGCTCGACTACGCGGCCAGCGCCCCGGCCCTCCAGCGGGTGTGGGACGACGTCGCCGCGTACGCCCCGTACTACGGCAGCGTCCACCGCGGCGCCGGCTACCTCTCCCAGCTCTCCACCGACCTCTTCGAGAACAGCCGGGTCACCGTCGCCGAGTTCCTCGACTGCCGGCCCGACGACCAGGTCGTCTTCACCCGCTCCACCACCGACTCGCTCAACCTGCTCGCCCGGACCATCCCCGCCGACTGCGAGGTCTTCGTCTTCGAGACCGAGCACCACGCCTCGCTGCTGCCCTGGCAGGACGCCCGCGTCAGCTACCTCAACGCGCCCCGCACCCCCGCCCAGGCCGTCGAGACCCTGGAGCGCGCCCTCGCCGACCGTGACCCCTACGGCCCGGCCCTCGTCTGCGTCACCGGCGCCTCGAACGTCACCGGAGAGCTCTGGCCGGTGAAGGAGCTCGCCGCCGCCGCGCACGCCCACGGCGCCCGGATCGTCCTCGACGCCGCCCAGCTCGCGCCCCACCACCCCGTCTCCGTCAAGGAGTTGGACGTCGACTGGGTCGCCTTCTCCGGGCACAAGCTGTACGCGCCCTTCGGTTCCGGCGTCCTCGCCGGCCGCGCCGACTGGCTCCAGGACGCCGAGCCCTACCTCGCGGGCGGCGGCGCCTCCCGCAAGGTGGCCCGCCGCGCCGACGGCGGCGTGGACGTCGAGTGGCACACCACCGCGGCCCGCCACGAGGCCGGCTCCCCGAACGTCATCGGCGTCTACTCCATCGCCTCCGCCTGCAAGGCGCTCACCGAGGCCGGCTTCGACCAGCTCGTCGCCCGCGAGCAGCACCTCATCGACACGGTCCGCGCCGGTCTCGCCGAGGTCCCGGAGGTGCGCGTGCTCTCCCTCTTCGGCGACGACGCGCCCCGCGTCGGCGTCATCTCCTTCGTCGTCGAGGGCTGGAACAGCTCCCACTTCGCCGCCGCGCTCTCCGCCGAGTACGGCATCGGCGTCCGCGACGGCCTCTTCTGCGCCCACCCGCTGGTCCGCACCCTGCTCGGCAGCGACCCGCAGGACGTCGGCGAGTGCGGCGCCCCCGAGGCGGCCCCGGGGGAGCGCTCGCTCAACGCCATCCGGGTGAGCTTCGGCGCCGGTACGCCGGACGAGCACGTGGAGCGGTTCGTCAGCGCCGTGAAGGAGCTCGTCCGGGACGGCGCGCAGTGGAAGTACCGCACCGAGGACGGCCGCTGCGTCCCGGACCGCGGCTGATTGGTCACTCGTACGGGTGAAGGGGGCCTCCCGGACGGGAGGCCCCCTTCATATGTCCGGCGGTCCGGGTCTCAGGACTCCAGGCCGATGGCGAAGGCCGCCTCCAGGTCGTGCTGGGAGTACGTACGGAAGGCCACGTGCGTGTCGGTGGCCTCGACGCCCGGGATCTTGCTGATGCGACCGGGGATCACGTCCGCCAGGTCGTCGTGGCGGGGCACCCGGACCATCGCGATGAGGTCGTACGTGCCGGTCACCGAGAAGACCTCGCTGACGCTGTCGAGCGCGGCGATCGACTCGGCGATCTCGGGGATCCGGTCCACGCTGGTCTTGATGAGCACGATCGCGGTGATCACGGCTGGCTATCTCCCTCGGTCGCCGCGGCTGGTGCCTTCACTCTATCCCCACCCCGGTAGCACCCCCAGGCGTAGAGGAAGCCGACCGAGAAGCCCACCACGTGGGCCAGGTAGGCGACGCCGGGGCCCGGCCCCGCCGCGCGCGCGGCCAGCCACTGGAGCACGAACCAGAAGATCAGCACGATCCAGGCGGGGAAGCGCAGCGGAAGGAAGAGGAGGAAGGGGAAGAGGCTGGTCACCCGGGCGCGCGGGAAGAGGAAGAGGAAGGCCCCGAGCACCGCCGAGATCGCCCCCGACGCCCCGACCAGGGTCTGCTCGCTCTCCGCGTGCGCCACCGCGTACCCGAGCAGCGCCAGATAGCCGGTGCCCAGGTAGAAGACGGCGAAGCCGGCCGGGCCCATGCGCTCCTCGACCATCGCCCCGAAGACGTACAGGAAGAGCATGTTGCCGAGCAGGTGCAGCCAGCTGCCGTGGACGAAGAGCGCGGTCAGCGGGGTGATGAGGGCGTGCGGCTCGCCGCTCGTCAGCTCGGCGGGGACGACGCCCCAGCGGCGGAAGTACGCGCCCTGCGCGGCGAGCAGCGCGTCCCCGGAGCCGTACACCGGATTGACCCCGGAGACGGGACTGACCAGGAAGAGGAGACCGCAGGCGGCGATCAGTCCGTAGGTCACCGTGGGCCCCTTGCGCGCGCCACGCCAGGCGCCGCGGGCCGCTCCTCGCCAGTCGATCATGGACAGATCATGGCGTACCGGGGCCGAACTGGACAGAGTGCCTCGCCGTGCCCCGGGGTACCGGGGAGGCCGTAGGGTTACGGGCACGACGACCGCAGTTCGACGGCGCACCGCGGCTCCCGCACCTGGTACGACACGACAGGAAGAAGGACGGACCGATGACGACGGTTCCCCTGCCGACCGATGAGACCCGCTGGCGCTGCACCCTCTGCGGCAACCTGACCCGCTTCGACGTGACGCGCTCCTCGAAGGTCGTGGAGTACGTCCATCTGGACCTCGCGGGAGACCCGACGGTCGAGGAGCGTCAGGTGGTCAGTGAGACCATCGAGTCGGTCCGCTGCCGCTGGTGCAACGCGGTGGACCAGATCGAACTGGTGGACAGGCCGGGCACCGCCTCCTGAGGGCTGGTGCGGACGACATAGGGGTGACGGATCGTGGAGCAGCCCGCGCACGGTGGAGAGCCGGCCGGCGCGGCAGGTGACGCTGCCGAGACGCTCGACCACCCACTGCCGGAGGGCGTACGGCGGCGGGTCGTCGCGCTGGTCGCCGACGCCTTCGGCGGACTGACCGTCGCGGAGCTCCCCGCACCCCTGCGGCAGTACGCCCGCTTCACGGCGAGCCGGCGGGCCAAGTTCGCCGGCAACGCGATGGCGGCCGCCCTGGAGAGCGACCCGCTGTTCCGGCAGCGGATCGGCGAGCGGTTCAAGCAGGGCCAGCCCGAGCTGGCCGGCGCCGTGGAGACCGGCACCCCGCCCGCCGCCGCCGACCCCGTCGACGTGGCCGCCGCCGCCTATGTGCTGCGCCCGCCCGGCTGGGTCAAGCTCGTGGCCGCCGCGGGCGAGGAGGCCCAGCGGGTCGACGCCGAGCGTGCCGACGAGGCGGGCCGGCGGGAGCTGGAGCGGCTGCGCGAGGAGCTGCACGCCGCCAAGGACCGCTCCCGGGGCGAGACCGAGCAGCTGCGCCACGACCTCGAAGCGGCCCGCAAGGAAGCGGAATCGCTTCACCGCAAGCTGCGCAGCGCCCAGAGCGACGTGAAGCGCGGCGAGGCGGCGCTCCGGCGCGCCCAGGGCGAGATCGACGCCGTACGCGCGGAGGGGGCGGCCCAGCTGTCCTCCGCGGAGAGCGAGAACCGGCGGCTCAAGGCGCGGCTCGGCGAGGTCGAGGCCGCCCTGGAGGCGAGCCGGCGGACCGCCCGCGAGGGACGCTCGGTCGAGGACATGCGACTGCGGCTGCTCCTGGACACCGTCCTCGACGCGGCCCAGGGCCTGCGCCGCGAACTCGCCCTGCCGCCGGTCTCGGTGCACCCGGCGGACACGGTCGACGCGGTGGAGCCGGGGCGGATGTCCCCGAAGGACATCGCGGCGCGGGCGCTCTCCGAGACCGACCCGGCGCTGCTCGACCAGCTCCTCGCGCTGCCGCAGGCGCATCTGGTCGTCGACGGCTACAACGTCACCAAGACCGGTTATCCGACCATGCCGTTGGAGAAGCAGCGGCTGCGGCTGCTCGGCGGCCTCTCGGCCCTCGCGGCCCGCTCGGGCGCCGAGGTCACCTGCGTCTTCGACGGGGCGGAGCTGGCGGCGCCGGTGCTGCTCGCGCCGCCGCGCGGGGTGCGGGTGCTGTTCTCCAAGCCCGGCGTCACGGCGGACGAGTTGATCCGTCAGCTGGTGCGGGCGGAGCCGCCGGGGCGGCCGGTCGTGGTGGTCTCCACGGACCGCGAGGTGGCCGACGGGGTCGCGAAGGCGGGGGCGAGGCCGGTGGCGTCCGTCTTGTTGCTGAAGCGGCTTTCGCGCCTCTCGTGACACATCGCAACCCGTAGCCGTTTTGCCCGAATTCTGGATGGCAGACCGTCAAGTGGCCATCACTGCCCGTGCGGTGCGTGTAAACAAAGTGCTGCGTGAGCGATATTTTTGCCGGTGGGATTTGAACTGATCACAACTCGGTCACTAGGGTCGGGCTTCGAACCTTCGCGCGGTTGATCACCCATCCGGGGTGGCGGCGGAGGAACCGCCTGCCCCTGACCGGTTGGGCGGCTCTGAGGAAGAAGGAGATCGCCTTCGTGGCGTCCCACCGTCGACCCAAGCAGCCGAGCCGCGCCCGTGTGACCGTGCTCACCGTGACCGCGGCCGCCGCCGTGGCCTTCACCGCCCAGTCCGGCGCCCAGGCGGCTCCCGCCAACCCGAAGATCGACGACGTCAAGTCGAAGGTCGACAAGCTGCACCACGAGGCCGAAGAGGCCACGGAGCAGTACAACCTGGCCGAGGAGCGCCGCGGCAAGCTGCAGACGGAGATCGGCAACCTGCAGGACAAGGTCGCCCGCGGCCAGCAGGAGCTCAACACCCTGCGCGACCAGATCGGTTCGGTCGCCAGCGCCCAGTACCGCTCCGGCGGCATCGACCCGGCGCTCCAGCTCTTCCTTTCCGCCGACCCGGACACCTACCTCGACAAGGCGTCCGCGATCGACCAGCTGAGCGCCCAGCAGGCCGACGTGCTCACCTCGATCCAGGCCAAGCAGCGCACGCTCGCCCAGCAGCGGGCCGAGGCCACCACGAAGCTGGCCGACCTCGAGGACGTCCGCAAGACCCTCGGCGCCAAGAAGAAGAAGTTCCAGGCCAAGCTGGCCGAGGCGCAGAAGCTCCTCAACACCCTCACCGCCGCCGAGAAGGCCAAGCTGCGGGAGCAGGAGCAGCGGGCCAGCCGCGACGCCGGCCAGCGGGTCGACCTCGGCAACGAGGCCCCCTCCAACGGCTTCGGCGCCGCCGCCCTCGCCGCCGCGGACACCCGGGTCGGCATGCCGTACGTCTCCGGCCACGAGGGCCCCAACTCGTTCGACTGCTCCGGTCTGACCCAGTGGGCGTACGGCAAGGCGGGCATCGACCTGAGCCGCACCACGTACACCCAGCAGAACGACGGCACGAAGATCGGCCGCAGCCAGCTCAAGCCCGGCGACCTGGTCTTCTTCAACGGCCTCCAGCACGTCGGCCTGTACGCGGGCAACAACACCGTCCTGCACGCCCCCTACTCGGGCGCCTACGTGCGCTACGAGTCCATGAACACCATGGGGTCGTTCCAGTTCGGCGTCCGCATCGGAAGCTGACGCACCCCCGCACGAACCGCCGTGACGTGCCGCCCAATCGGGTGGTTTGCCACGACGCGCACTGACCTGACGCCCCGCCGGTGACCTGTGTTCTCCGGCGGGGCGTCACTTTGTGTGCCCGGCGCCTTCGTTGGACGCGGAGTGATCAGCGGCTACTGTCTGCCGCGCCAGTCTGCGTCGAGCCGAACGGAGCGCGAATTCGTGGCGTCCCACCGCCGACCCGCCAGGGTCACCGTCCTCACCGCCGCCGCCGCGGCCACCGCGGCGGCGTCCCTCGGGGCCGTCCCCGCGAGCGCCGACCCCGGGGCGGGCCCCGCGGCCACCCGGGCCACCGTCGACCGCCTCTTCGAGGAGGCGGAGAAGGCCACCGAGGGCTACAACCGCGCGGACGAGAAGGCGGACGCGCTGCGCCGCACGGTCGCCGAGGCCCGCGACGGCCTCGCCCGCGGCCAGGAGCGCATCAACCGCATGCGGGGCGCGCTCGGTTCGGTCGCCGGCGCCCAGTACCGCTCCGGCGGCATCGACCCCGCCCTCGCCCTGCTGCTCTCCTCCGACCCGGACAGCTACCTCGACCGCGCCTCCGCCCTCGACCGGGTCACCGCCCGCCAGGGCGCCGCACTCGGCGAACTCCAGCGCGAGCAGCGCCGGCTGAACCAGAAGCGCACCGAGGCCCGCGCGGCCCTCGGCGAACTGGAGCGCAGCCGCGCCGAGGTCGCCCGCCACAAGCTCACCGTCGAGCGCAAGCTCGCCGAGGCCCGCCGGGTCCTCGCCTCCCTCACCGCCGAGGAGCGCGCCGACTTCGACCGGGCCTCCCGCGACGGCGGACGCGACGGCGGGCCCGCCGAGGAGCTGCCGCCCCTCGCCGACCTCGGCCCGGCCTCCTCGCGGGCCGCCGCGGCGGTCATCGCCGCCCGCAGCGCCATCGGCAAGCCGTACGTGTGGGGCGCGACCGGGCCGTCCGCCTTCGACTGCTCGGGCCTGATGGTCTGGTCGTACCGCCAGGCCGGCATCAGCCTGCCGCGCACCTCGTCCGCGCAGCGGTACGCCGGCCGCCGGGTGCCCCTCTCGCAGGCGCAGCCCGGCGACCTGGTCACCTACCGCGGTGACGCCAGCCACGTCGGGATCTACGCCGGCAACGGACAGGTCATCCACGCCCCCTACCCGGGCGCCCGGGTCCGCTACGACCCGGTGAACATGATGTCCCACGTCACGGTGACCCGGGTCTGACACCGGACCGGAGGCGCGTCCGGCCGTCCCGACCGTACGATCGAGGGCGTGGCAGGTCAGGGGAGTGGAGCGGCGCGCGGCGCGGTCGTGTGCGCGACGGCCGTCCTGCTCGCCCTCGGCGGCTGTACGGCCCCGGAGCCCGCCGACCCGTCGTCCCGGGAGATCCAGAGCCTCCTGGACCGGCACGCGAGGGCCCTGCTCGACCGCGACGAGGCCGGATACCTCGCGGCCCTGGACCCGGCGCTCGCACCGGCCGCCCGCACCGAGTTCGACCGGCTCGCGGAGATCCCGCTCGGCGGCCTCGACTACCGGGTCACCGACGTCGACCGGACCGGCGAGGGCAGGGCCACCGCCGAGGTCGAGCTCGGCTACCGGATCAAGGGCTACGACTCCGGGCCCGCCACCACCGAACGCGTCCTCGACCTCGTCGAACGGGACGGCCGCTGGTACGTCACCGGTGACCGCGCCGCCGACGGCGCCCCCCAGCAGCTGTGGCAGCAGGGCGAGGTGCGGACGGTGGCGGGCCGCCGCAGCCTCGTCCTCGGCGTCGGGCAGAGCACGGAGCGGCTGCGGGAGATCGCGGCGGCGGCCGACCGGGCGGTGCCCGCGGTCGGGAACGCCTGGCACGGCAACTGGGCGGGCCGGATCGTCGTCCTGGTGCCCGAGTCGGTCGAGGCGATGGGCCGGCTCCTCGGCGGACCGGCCGCCGACTACCGGGGGATAGCCGCCGTCACCACCGGCGAGACCGGCGGCGGCCCGCTGGCGCCCGCGGACCGGGTGATCGTCAACCCGGACGCGTACACCGTCCTCGGGGCCTTCGGAAGGCAGCTCGTCCTCACCCACGAGACCACCCACGTCGCCACCCGCGTCCAGACCACCAGGGCCACCCCGGTCTGGCTCTCCGAGGGCCTCGCCGACTGGGTCGCCTACCGGGGCACCGGCCGCACCCCCGCCCAGGCCGCGCCCGAACTCCGCCGCGCGGTCCGCGCGGGCGAGCTGCCCGCCGCGCTCCCGGACGACTCCGCCTTCGCCTTCGGCGGCGACGCGGACGCCCTCGCGCGGGCCTACGAAGGCGGCTGGCTCGCCTGCGAACTGATCGCCGACCGCTGGGGCGCCGACAAGCTCACCGAGTTCTACCGCGCGGTGGGCGCCCACCCGGCCCGCGAGGGCGCGGTCGAGAAGGCCCTCCAGGACGTCCTGGGCACCACCCCGGAGCGGTTCACCGCCGACTGGCGCGCGTACCTCGCGGAGCGGCTCGGCGACGCGGAGTCCTAGGACGTGTCCGGCCTAGGAGCCGGCGCCGGTCCTGGTGAAGAGCGTGATGCCGTCGCGGCGTTCGACCAGGCGGTAGCCGGGGACGTCCGGGGTGGCGGCTTCCATCTCCATGCCGGTCGCGCAGTCCGGGTCGGTGAGGTCGGTGGCGTCGTAGATCAGCCACTGGGGAGGCTCGGACGGGGGGAACGAGCGGGGGAAGAGGCAGATCTCGCTGACGGTGGTGCGGTCCACGAGCTGGGCGGCCAGCTGGTTGGAGGCGGCGACGGTCGCGTCGTCGGGGATCTTCGCGAGGAGCTCGTCCGCCGTCCTGACATGGGCCGACTCGGTCCAGGTCCGGGGGAGGACGAGCTCGTGCAGGGGGTGGGTGAAGAAGGTGACGGACGTGGTCACCGCCCCGATGACACAGGCGGGCAGCAGGGCGCGCGCGGTGACCCGGCCCGAGGCGACCGCGTGCACGGCGGCGGCGAAGGCGATGGGCATCAGGACCGCGCTGTAGTGGAAGCCCGTTCCCCAGTGGTACGGGTTGTCCGAGGTGAAGCGCCAGCCCAGGGTCGGCAGGGCGACCAGCACGATCGGGGAGCGGAGGGCGAGGAAGCCGGTGGGGGCGACGATCATCAGGACGGTGAGCCACTTGACCGGCGGCCAGAAGGCCTCGGCGGCCTGCATCAGCAGACTGGTCTCCTCCGCGGTCGGGGTCGGCCAGTAGGCGAACTTCCCGACGGGGTTGAAGTACGGCAGGATCACCAGCATTTCCAGCGCCGTCGCGGCGGCCCCGAAGGCGGCGACCGCGAGCCCCGCGAGGCGCGGCCCCTTCCAGGCCGCGTAGGCGCCGATCGCGGCGACCGTGAGCCCCAGGTCCTCCTTGACCAGGACCAGCGGCAGCGACCACAGCAGAGCCGCCCGCCACCTGCCCCGTCCGGCGGCGCAGAGCGACAGCGACAGCAGCGGTACGGCGAGGGCGACTTCGTGGAAGTCGAAGGACATCAGCTTGGCGAGGCCCCAGGAAGCGCCGTACGACACCCCGACCCAGTAGGCGAATTTCCGGCCCCGGACGTCGTGCGCCCACTTCATCAACGGGACGACGGAGAAGGCGACGAGCGCCGCCTGACAGACCAGCAGCGTGTAGGCGGAGGGAAAGACTCTGTAGAAGGGCGCGAGCAATGCCAGGATCGGGTGGAAATGATCCCCGAGGGTGTTGTAACCGGGCCCCTTGAGGGCCGAATACGGGGCGGTCAGCTCGGCGTAGGACCGCACGATCTGGGTGAAGATCCCCAGGTCGTAGCCGGTCGACAGGTTCGTCGCGTGACGCCGCGCCGAAATCAGCAGATAGACCGTGAAGAAGGCGCCGGCCACCAGCCAGGACGCCTTCGTGAATTTCCCCGCCGAGGTCTCCCGCGATTCCTCCGCGGTCCGCCCGGCACCCCATGTCCCCGTGCGCCGCTGAAGCGTGTCGACCGAGAGGCCCGGGATATTCATGTCAGCAGGGGAACCTAACAGGGAGACAAAGGTCCATCAGGGTAGCACCGGCGTCCTTCAAGGCGATCGGACCGAACCCGTCAGGACCTTCTCGCGCTCCGGCCGGTCCGCCGGGACCGGAATCCGCACCACGCCCGCCTCGGTCACCGTGTGCCGCCACAGACAGCGGCAGGCGGAGAACGCGGCGGCCACGAGCAGGCCGTTGCGCAGGAACAGGACCCCGATGCCCAGCGGATCGCTCTCGGTCACGTGCCAGAACCAGACGGGGAACTCGAACTGCGTCACCGCCGTCGCCCACAGCACCAGATGGGCCGGGCGCCGCATCCTGCTCGACCGGTAGGCCAGACAGACAGCGGCCAGGGCCACCAGCCAGATCATGTACTGCGGCGAGATCACCCGGCTCGTCACCGTGAAGAGCAGCACCGCCACGAAGGCCGCGTCCGCCGTCGTCGAGGACACGAAACGCCGGGCCTTGAACCGCCACAGCGCCAGCCAGCCGAACGCGGCGACCGTCAGCCCCATCGAGGCGGCCGACACCCACGGGACGTACGGGCCGATGAACTCCATCGAGCCGTAGTTCATCCGCGCCACGCCGTCCCAGCCGAAGTGCCGGGCCACGTGGAACACCATCGCGCCCAGCGACTCGACCTCCGTGCCCCGCTCGCTCTGGTACGAGAGGAAGGCCAGCGACCCCGGCATCCACAGCGCGCACAGCAGCAGGACCCCGGCCCCCGCGCCCGCCGCCACCGGCCAGCAGCGCCACGTCAGCGGCCCCTTCGGGGTGCCCGCGAGCAGCAGCGCGGGCCACACCTTGAGGATCGCCCCGAAACCGGCGAGCACACCGAGCGTCCGCGGACTGCGGACGGCGGCGAGGAGCGCCGCCACCGCCACGGCCGCCACCATGATGTCGTAGCGGGCGTACGCGGTCGGGCCGAGCAGCGCGACCGCCGCCAGCCACAGCCAGGCCCCCCGCATCGAACGGCCCGGCCGGCGGCCCGTGCGCACCAGGAGCCCGAAGACGAAGGCGTCGCACAGGAACGCCAGGACGAAGAACGCGGCCGAGTAGCCGAGGAACGGCAGCAGTTCGGGGGCGAGCATCGCGAACGCGGCGGCCGGCGGATACTGCCAGGTCGCGTCGGCCAGCGGATACGTGCCCGACCCCAGGACCTCGGACCAGCCCTGGTAGATCTCCCCGACCTCGCGCGTCACGTCCGGACCCGGGACCACCACCACCCTGAAGACGCACAGCAGCAGGACGACCCGGGTGAGGGCCCAGAGCACGAGCGGTAGTCGCAGGTGTACGCGGGAGCCGGTGCCCGCTGCGCCCGTCATGACCGTCCTGGTTCCTGTCCTGTCGGCTCGCTCGCGCGGAAGTGGTGAGGGAGGAAGTGGTGGTGCCGGGCGCCGGGTGTGCTCGCGGTACTGTCGGCCACGATGCACAAGACCCTGATCGTAACCAACGACTTCCCGCCCCGTCCCGGTGGAATCCAGGCCTTCCTGCACAACATGGCACTCCGCCTGGACCCGGACCGGATCGTGGTCTACGCCTCCACGTGGAAGCGTGGCCGCGAGGGGACCGAGGCGACGGCGGCGTTCGACGCCGAACAGCCTTTCACGGTCGTCCGGGATCGCACCACCATGTTGCTGCCGACCCCCCGGGTCACGGCCCGCGCCGGCGCGCTGCTCCGCGAGCACGGCTGCGAGTCGGTCTGGTTCGGCGCGGCCGCCCCGCTCGGCCTGATGGCCCCCGCCCTCCGCAAGGCGGGCGCCCGGCGGCTCGTCGCCACCACCCACGGCCACGAGGCCGGCTGGGCCCAGCTCCCCGCCGCCCGGCAGCTGCTGCGCCGCATCGGCGAGGGCACGGACACCCTCACCTACCTCGGCGAGTACACCCGCTCCCGGATCGCGTCCGCCCTCACGCCCGCCGCGGCCGGCCGCATGGTCCAGCTCCCGCCCGGCGTCGACGAGAAGACCTTCCACCCCGGCTCCGGCGGCGACGAGGTCCGCGCCCGCCTCGGGCTCAGCGACCGTCCCGTCGTCGTCTGCGTCTCCCGGCTCGTCCCCCGCAAGGGGCAGGACACCCTGATCGAGGCGATGCCGGCGATCCTCCGCCGGGTGCCGGACGCCGTCCTCCTGATCGTCGGCGGCGGCCCGTACGAGAAGGACCTGCACCGCCTCGTCGCCGAGACCGGCGTGGCCGGATCCGTGCGCTTCACCGGCGCCGTCCCCTGGTCCGAACTCCCCGCCCACTACGGCGCCGGCGACGTCTTCGCCATGCCGTGCCGCACCCGGCGCGGCGGCCTCGACGTCGAGGGCCTCGGCATCGTCTACCTCGAAGCCTCCGCCACCGGCCTCCCCGTCGTCGCCGGCGACTCCGGCGGCGCGCCCGACGCCGTCCTCGACGGCGAGACCGGCTGGGTGGTCCGCGGCGAGTCCGCCGAGGACACCGCCGACCGCGTCACCACCCTCCTCCTCGACCCCGAACTCCGCGCCCGGATGGGCGCGAGGGGCCGCGCCTGGGTCGAGGAGAAGTGGCGCTGGGACCTTCTCGCGGAACGGCTGCGCGAGCTGCTGTGAGGCGCGGAGAAAGCGGAGGGGCCCGGGGCGATCGCGTCGCCCCGGGCCCCTCTCTGTCCACCCCTACTTGGAGTAGATCGCCTCGATCTCGTCGGCGAAGTCCTTCGCGACGACGTTGCGCTTCAGCTTGAGGGACGGGGTGATGTGGCCCGCCTCCTCGGTGAACTGGGCGGGCAGGATGCGGAACTTGCGGACGGACTCGGCCTTGGAGACCGCCGCGTTGCCGTCGTCGATGGCCCGCTGGACCTCGGCCATGAGGTCGGCGTCCTCGCGGAGGGAGGCGGCGGTGGAGCCGGCGGGCTTGCCGTGCTCGGTGGCCCAGCGGCCCAGGAACTCCTCGTCGATGGTGACGAGCGCGCCGACGAACGGACGGCCGTCGCCGACCACCATGCACTCCGCGACCAGCGCGTGCGCCCGGATGCGGTCCTCGATGACGGCCGGGGCGACGTTCTTGCCGCCCGCCGTCACCAGGATCTCCTTCTTGCGGCCGGTGATGGCGAGGTAGCCGTCCTCGTCGAGGGTGCCGATGTCGCCGGTGTGGAACCAGCCGTCGGCGAGCGCCTCGGCGGTGGCCGCCTCGTTGTTCCAGTACCGCGAGAAGATGTGCTCGCCGTGCAGCAGGACCTCGCCGTCGTCGGCGATCCGGACGACCGAGCCGGGCAGCGGCTGGCCGACCGTGCCGATCTTCTGCCGGTCCCACGGGTTGAAGGCGGTCGCCGCGCACGACTCCGTCAGGCCGTAGCCCTCCAGGACGGTGAAGCCGATGCCGCGGAAGAAGTGGCCGAGCCGCTCGCCCAGCGGGGCGCCGCCGGAGATCGCGGCCTCGCCGCGCCCGCCGAGCACCGCGCGGAGCTTGCTGTAGACGAGCTTGTCGAAGACCTTGTGCTTCAGCTTGAGACCGAAGGACGGGCCTTGGGGGGTGCCGATCGCCCGGCTGTACGCGATGGCCGTGTGCGCGGCCTTGTCGAAGATCTTGCCCTTGCCGTCGGCCTGGGCCTTCGCCCGCGCCGAGTTGTAGACCTTCTCGAAGACGCGCGGCACGCCCAGAATCAGCGTCGGCCGGAACGAGGCCAGCTCGTCGGTGAGGTTCTTGATGTCCGGTACGCAGCCCAGCTTGATCGGCGCCATGATCGACGCGACCTCGACGAGCCGCCCGAAGACGTGCGCGGCCGGCAGGAAGAGCAGCACCGAGCACTCGCCGGTACGGAAGAGGGGCTTGAGGCGCTCCACCACGTTGCCGCACTCGGCGAAGAAGGCACGGTGGGACAGGACGCAGCCCTTGGGGCGGCCGGTCGTGCCCGAGGTGTAGACGATCGTCGCCGGGTCGTCCGCGTTCGCCGCCGACATGCGCTCGTCGAGCAGCTCGTCGGAGACGTCCGCGCCCTCGGCGGTGAGCCGGGCGACGGCGTCGGTGTCGATCCGCCACACGGTCGTGAGCTCCGGCAGGTTCGCCCGGACGGAGGCCACCGACTCCTCGTGCGCGCCGCTCTCCACCACGACGGCCTTCGCGCCCGAGTCGCCGAGGATCCACTGGATCTGCTCCGGCGAGCTCGTCTCGTACACCGGCACGGTGACGCCGCCCGCGCTCCAGATCGCGAAGTCGAGGAGGACCCACTCGTAGCGGGTGCGGGAGAGCAGCGCGACCCGGTCGCCCGGCTCGACGCCGGCGGCGATCAGACCCTTGGCGGCGCCGCGGACCTCGGCGAGGAACTGCGTGGCCGTGACGTCCGTCCAGGCGCCGTCGACCTTGCGCCCCATCACGGCGACGTCTGGGTGCTGGGAGGCGTTGCGGCGGATGAGATCCGTCAGGTTGCCGTCCGCGGGGACCTCGTACAGGGCCGGAAGGCTGAACTCGCGCAAGACTGCTGCTCCTCATCGGGCGCCGGCGCCACGGCTCTGTGTGATGCACCGGTGAAGTCCATGATCGGGCAGGTGCTCAGTGGGGGTGAGCACGACTGGACTGCCCGGACGTTACCCACCAGTACATGGTTCCCGATAGGGGGTCCCGGCCAGATGTTCCGTGCGTCACACATGCGTGACGGTGCTCTGCGCACAGTAATCCACCGGTTTCGCGACTCCCAAGTAACCGCAGGTGACACCCCCTAAGGTGGGGCTCATGCGAGTCCATGTGGTCAGTGACGTACACGGCAACGCCGAAGACCTCGCCCGGGCGGGGGAGGGCGCCGACGCCCTGATATGCCTCGGTGACCTGGTCCTCTTCCTCGACTACGCCGACCACAGCCGCGGCATCTTCCCCGACCTCTTCGGTACGGAGAACGCCGACCGGCTGGTCGAGCTGCGCACCGCCCGCCGCTTCGACGAGGCCCGGGACCTGGGGCGCAGCCTCTGGGCCGGACTCGACGTCGACCGGGAGACCGCCATCGAGGCCGCCGTACGCCGCCAGTACGCCGAACTCTTCGCCGCCTTCCCCACCCCCACCTACGCCACCTACGGCAACGTCGACATCCCCCGCCTCTGGCCCGAGTTCGCCGGACCCGGCACCACCGTCCTCGACGGCGAGCGCGTCGAGCTCGGCGGCCTGACCTTCGGCTTCGTCGGCGGCGGCCTGCGCACCCCGATGCGCACCCCGTACGAGATCTCCGACGAGGAGTACGCGGCCAAGGTCGAGGCGCTCGGGGACGTCGACGTCCTCTGCTCCCACATCCCGCCGGACGTGCCGGAACTGACGTACGACACCGTCGCCCGCCGCTTCGAGCGCGGCAGCCGGGCCCTGCTCGACACCATCCGCCGCACCCGGCCCCGCTACGCCCTCTTCGGCCACGTCCACCAGCCGCTCGCCCGGCGCATGCGGATCGGCTCGACCGAGTGCGTGAACGTCGGCCACTTCGCCTCGACCGGAAAGCCCTACGCCCTGGAGTGGTGACAGGGGCGCAGCCGCGGCGCGATAGCCTTCCCAAAGGCACGTCTGTGCCCTTTCACTTCCGCCGGAACGCACCGTGGAGGAGCCACAGCGATGGCCGAACACACCAGCTCGAGCATCACCATCGAGGCGGCGCCGGCCGACGTCATGGGTGTGATCGCCGACTTCGCCCGCTACCCCGAGTGGACCGGCGAGGTGAAGGAGGCCGAGGTCCTGGAGACCGACGACGCCGGCCGCGCCGAGAAGGTCAGGCTCCTCCTCGACGCCGGCGCCATCCGGGACGACCACACCCTCGCGTACACCTGGACCGGTGACAACGAGGTCAGCTGGACCCTGGTCAAGTCGCAGATGCTCCGCTCCCTCGACGGCTCCTACCTGCTCAAGCCGCTCGGCGCCGACCGCACCGAGGTCACCTACCAGCTCACCGTCGACGTCAAGATCCCCATGCTCGGCATGATCAAGCGCAAGGCCGAGAAGGTCATCATCGACCGCGCCCTCGACGGCCTGAAGAAGCGCGTCGAATCCGGCGCGTGACCCCTCGGAGGGCGCGGGTAACGTCCTCCGCATGCGGATCATCCTTGTCACAGGGCCCGGCGGCGCGGGGCGCACCACCGTCGCCGCCGCGACCGCCCTCGCGGAGGCGGGCGCGGGGAAGCGGGTCGTGCTCCTCTCCGAGGACGCCGGCGCCGGCGTCGAGGGCGAGCGGCTCACGGTGCTGCGACCCGAGCCCGCCGCCGACTTCCGCCGCGAGTTCCTCGCCTTCCAGGCCAGGTCGGGTGCCGCGCTCGACCTCCTCGGGGCCGCCCCGTTCGAGGACGCGGAACTGACGGAACTGCCCGGCAGCCGCCAGTTCGCCCTGCTGAGGTCCCTGCGCGACGCTGCCCGCGGCGACCACGACGTCGCCGTCGTCGACCTGCCGCCGCTGCGCGAGGCGCTCGCCGTCCTCGCCCTGCCCGAACAGCTCCGCCGCTACCTCCGCCGGCTGCTGCCGCCCGAACGGCAGGCCGCCCGCGCCCTGCGCCCCATGCTGGCCCAGCTCGCCGGCGTCCCGATGCCCGCCCAGTGGCTGTACGAGACCACCGCGCGCTGGGAGGCCGAGCTCGCCGCCGTCCAGGCCGCCGTCGAGGACCCCGGCACCACCGTCCGGCTCGTCCTCGAACCCGGACCCGCCGCGGGACCGGCCCTGCGCACCGCACGCCTCGGGCTCGCCCTCCAGGGCCTCGCGCTGGAAGCGGTCGTCGCCAACCGGCTGCTGCCCGCCGCGTCGGATGACCCCTGGCTCGCCGGACTCGCCACCGAGCAGCACCGGCACCTGGCGGAGCTCCGTACCGCCACCGACACCCTGTACGAGCTCCCGCACCTCGGCCGGGACCCGCGCGGGGCCGAGGACCTCGCCCTCCTCGCGCCGGTACGGCCGGACGCCCCGCCCGCCCCGGTACCGGCGTGGCCCGTCGAGGACCGGCGGGAGGAGGACGGCGTCCTGGTCTGGCACATCGCCCTCCCCGGCGCCGTCAAGGAGGAACTCTCGCTCGTCCGGCGCGGCGACGAACTGCTCCTCACCGTCGGCCCGTTCCGCCGGAGCATCCCGCTGCCGGGCGCCCTGCGCCGCTGCGCCGTCACCGGCGCCGGACTCGTCGACGGCGACCTCCGCGTCCGCTTCACCCCCGACCCGGGACTCTGGCCGCGCACCCCCTGATGGCGTGTACCGTCGAAGTACCAGCCAGTGAGGAGTGCGCCATGAGCGATTCGGACGCCTGGGCCAAGGCGTGCGCCGAAGACCTGGAGGCGGAGAAGGCCCGCCGCCGGGCGCAGCGCGGGGCCGAGCCCGGCTCACCCGCCGAGGAGTTCCGCAAGCTCTTCGAGGCCGTCGCCGACAAGGTCTCCGGCGGTTTCGGGAACCCCCTCCTCGCGGGCCAGGCCGCGCAGACCGTGCAGCAGCTCGTCAACCAGGCGAAGGCCGTCGTCGAGCCCGTCATCGAACGCAACCCGCAGGTCTTCGACCACCTCGCCGCCGCCGGAAGCGAACTGCTCGCCGCCTACCGCTCCGCCGTCGAGGGCCACGAGAACCGCTGGACCCGCGGCGGCCCCGTCGCCGAGGACGACCCGCGCCGGGACGCCGACAAGCCCGGCGAGGACGACGGCGGCCCGCGCAAGGACGACGAAGGGCCCGGAACGGGCCATCACATCGACCTCGACTGATCAGTAGGCACCCCGCCCTCGGGTACGGTGGGCCCTAGCGGGGCTCGACCGAAAACTGAGGGACACATGGGACTCACCATCGGCGTCGACATCGGCGGCACGAAGATCGCGGCCGGCGTGGTCGACGAGGACGGCAAGATCCTCGACACGCACAAGGTGCCCACCCCGCCGACCCCCGAGGGGATCGTCGACGCGATCAGCGCGGCCGTCTCCGAGGCCGGCAAGGGCCACTCGATCGAGGCCGTCGGCATCGGCGCCGCGGGCTACGTCGACGACAAGCGTGCCACCGTCCTCTTCGCGCCGAACATCGACTGGCGGCACGAGCCGCTCAAGGACAAGGTCGAGCAGCGGGTCGGCCTCCCCGTCGTCGTCGAGAACGACGCCAACGCGGCGGCCTGGGGCGAGTACAAGTTCGGCGCCGGCCAGGGCCACGAGGACGTCATCTGCATCACCCTCGGCACCGGCCTCGGCGGCGGCATCATCATCGGCAACAAGCTGCGCCGCGGACGCTTCGGCGTGGCCGCCGAGTTCGGCCACATCCGGGTCGTCCCCGACGGCCTGCTCTGCGGCTGCGGCAGCCAGGGCTGCTGGGAGCAGTACGCCTCCGGCCGCGCCCTCGTCCGGTACGCCCGGCAGCGCGCCAACGCCACCCCCGAGCGGGCGGAGATCCTGCTCGGACTCGGCAACGGCACCCCGGAGGGCATCGAGGGCAAGCACGTCAGCCAGGCCGCCCGCGCCGGCGACCCGGTGGCCGTCGACTCCTTCCGCGAGCTGGCCCGCTGGGCGGGCGCCGGTCTCGCCGACCTGGCCTCGCTCTTCGACCCCTCGGCGTTCATCGTCGGCGGCGGCGTCTCGGACGAGGGCGACCTCGTCCTCGACCCGATCCGCAAGTCCTTCCGGCGCTGGCTGATCGGCGGCCAGTGGCGTCCGCACGCCCAGGTCCTCGCCGCCCAGCTCGGCAACAAGGCCGGCCTCGTCGGCGCCGCGGACCTGGCCCGCCAGGGCTGACCGACCGCGCCGACCCGGTCCCACCGGGAGATCCACGGCACCCGCCGACCGCCCGCCGCGTCCCCACGGACCCGGCGGGCGGTCGGCGTATGTTGCCGGACATGGCGAACAGCGAGCTGCCCGACTCCCGTACCGAGGACGACGGTTCGGCCGTCCTGCGGGTCATGAGCTACAACGTCCGCTCGATGCGCGACGACGAGGACGCCCTCGCCCGGATCATCAGGGCCTGCGCCCCCGACGTCCTCTTCGTCCAGGAGGCCCCGCGCTTCTTCCGCTGGCGGGGGCACGCGGCCCGGCTCGCCGCCAAGAGCGGGCTCGTCGTCCTCGGCGGCGGCGCCCCCGCGGCCGGCCCCCTGCTCCTCTGCTCGCTCCGCGCCACCGCCGAACGCACCGAGGACGTGCTGCTGCCGCTCACCCCCGGCCTCCACCGCCGCGGCCTGGCCACCGCCGTCGTCCGCTTCGGCGGCGCCCGGGTGGGGCTGATCAGCTGCCATCTGAGCCTGCGGAAGGACGAGCGGTACGCCCAGGCCGGCATGGTCCTCGACCGGGTCGCCGCGCTGGGAACCCCGTACACCCTCGTCGCCGGTGACCTCAACGAACGCCCCGGCGGCCCCGCCTTCACCCGGCTGACCGGGGCGCTCAGGGACGGCTGGGAGGCCGCGCCCTGGGGCGGCGAGTACACCTCGATCCCCGCCGACCCGCATCAGCGCATCGACGCGATCCTGGCGACCCCCGGCGTCGAGTTCCTCGGCTGCGGCGTCCCCCCGCACCTCGACCCGGCGGACCTGCTGGCCGCCACCGACCACCTGCCGGTGCTCGCGGCGGTCCGGATCCCCGCCACGGGCTGACCGCCGGGCACCCGGCGTCCGGACCGTGGCGGGGAAGGGTCAGACGACCGCCCCGCGGCCCGGGTCGTCGAAGCCGTCGTCATCGTCGTCGTGCTTCATCCGCGCGACCAGGGTGGCGAAGCCGCCCAGGAAGCCGCCGACGCACAGGGTCGTCAGCCACCAGGTCATGTCCCACTGGAGGAGCACGGCGAGCAGCAGCAGGACCGGGCCGCCGACCACGGCGAGCCAGGCGAACCTGGTCGTCACATCGGCCTCGGGGAGCGGCGGCGGCTCCGGCGGGACGAAGTGGCCCTCGTCGGCACCGCCCGGGGCGTCGTCCTCGTCGGCGGGCGAGTAGTCCCGGGGACCGGCGGGCCGCACCCCGGGCGCGAAGACGACCGAACTGCCGAGCGCGGGCCGCTCGGGGCCGGCCTCGGCCTCGCCGTCCGCTGGGGACCCTTCGGACTCGTCCGCGGCCTCCGGCGTCTCCCCGGACTTCGGCCTCGGCTTCCAGGGCGTGCCCTCCCCGAGGGTCGGCCTCGGCCGCACGGGCCTGACCTCGCCGGCCGGCCCGTCGGCGCCCTCGTCCTCCGGCTCCGGCAGCGCCAGGTTCTGCACCGGCCGGAACGGCTTCGCGCCCGGCGGGTCCGCGGGCTCCTCGCCGTACCCGGCGACGATCGCGGCCCAGGCCGCCTCCTCGTCGATGGGCTGCGGCTCCCGCTCTCCGCCGTCCTGCTGCTCAGCCACCGCTCCTGCTCCCCTTTCCGTCGACCACACCCGGGGCGAGGCGCTCGACGAAGGCCAGGCTCTCGTCGAAGATCCGCTCCGCGTCATGGTCCAACGTCGCCACGTGGTAGCTCTGTTCCAGCAGGATCTCCCGGACGTCGGTCGAGGAGATGCGGGAGAGGATCCGGGCCGAGTCGGCCGGCGGCACGACGTGGTCCTGGGGGCTGTGCAGCAGCACCACCGGCTGGGTGACCTGGGGCAGCTCCGCGTCCACCGTCCTGAAGAACTGCCGCAGCGAGTGCGCCGCGTGCAGCGGCACCCGGTCGTAGCCGACCTCGCCCACGCCCTCCTTGGCGATGTCGCTCGCGATGCCCTTGGTGGAGGGGACCAGGTGCCGGACCACCGGCAGCGCGTGGGCCGCCAGGCCGTGCACCTTGTTGCCCGGGTTGACCAGGACGATGCCCCGCACCGCGTCCCCGTACTTCGCGGCGAGCCGCAGGGTCAGCGCCCCGCCCATGGAGAGGCCGAAGACGAAGACGGTCGCGCACCGCTCGAGCAGCTCGCGCAGGGCCCGGTCCACCTCCGCGTACCAGTCGTGCCAGGTGGTGACCTGCATGTCCTGCCAGCGGGTGCCGTGGCCGGGCAGCAGCGGCACCGACACGGTCAGCCCGCGCGCGGCCAGGTACTCGGCCCACGGGCGCATCGACTGCGGGGAACCGGTGAATCCGTGACAGAGAAGGACGCCGACCTCTCCGCCTTCATGGCGGTACGGCTCGGCTCCGGGAAGGACCGGCACCGGGGTCTCCTGTTCGCTTGCGACTCCGGCGTTCTCGGGTGCGCCGGAGCGACGGAAAATGGGGAAGGACCTTCACGGTACGCGACCGCACCGACACCGACCAGGGCCGCAGCGGGGGCCGTGTGCCGGTACGGGATAAAGTCGTGACGACGGCACACGGAAGGCATGGCGAGTTGATCTACGGCGCAATGAAGTTCTCCCTCGGAGGGTCTCTGAAGCTTGCCTTCCGGCCCTGGGTGGAGGGTCTGGAGAACATCCCCGCCGAAGGCCCGGCGATCCTGGCGAGCAACCACCTGTCGTTCTCCGACTCCTTCTTCCTGCCGGCCGTCCTCGACCGCAAGGTCACCTTCATCGCGAAGGCCGAGTACTTCACCACGCCCGGTGTGAAGGGCAAGCTCACCGCCGCCTTCTTCAAGGGCGTCGGCCAGCTCCCGGTGGACCGTTCGGGCGCCAGGGGCGCCGGCGAGGCGGCCATCAAGGCCGGCATCGAGGTCATCGAGGGCGGCGGTCTCTTCGGCATCTACCCCGAGGGCACCCGTTCGCCCGACGGCCGCCTCTACCGCGGCAAGCCCGGCGGCCTCGCCCGGGTGGCGCTCGCCACCGGCGCGCCCGTGATCCCGGTCGCCATGATCGACACCGAGAAGATCCAGCCGCCCGGCAAGGTCGTCCCCAAGCTGATGCGTCCGGGGATCCGGATCGGCAAGCCGCTGGACTTCACCCGTTACCAGGGAATGGAAGGGGACCGCTTCATCCTCCGCTCGGTGACCGACGAGGTCATGTACGAGATCATGAAGCTGTCCGGCCAGGAGTACGTCGACATCTACGCGACCGCCGCCAAGCGGCAGATCGCGGACGCGGAGAAGGCGGCCAAGGAGGCCGTCAAGGCCGAGATCGCCGCTCGGGAAGAGTCCGGCGCGTAAGTCCCCGCGAGGGGCTTTCCGGGGGGTGGGGGAGATGGCCAAGCGCGAGCGTGTCGTGCGCATGTCGGTCGAGCAGCCGCTGTGGCGGGCGCTGACCGGCTACCGCGTCCTGACCATGATCTACGCGGTCCTGCTGTTCGTCTTCGGACGGAACGCGTTCGAACGCCCCTGGATCGCCGTCGGCTACCTGGCGGTGCTCTGCGTCTGGACCCTCGCCACCCTTCCCAAGGTGGCCAACGCGGCCAGCTGCACCAAGCGCTTCCTCGTCGCCGACCTCACCGTCGCCCTCGTCGGCATCCTCCTCACCCCGCTCGCCGACGAGCAGGCCCGGTCGATCGACGGCCCCACCCTGCCGTCGATATGGACCGCCGGCGCCGTCCTCGCCTACGCGATCAAGGGCGGCTGGCGCTGGGCCGGAATCGCCTCCTCCCTCGTCGCCGTCGCCAACCTGATCGAGCGCGGCCACCCCAGCCGCGACACCCTCCACAACGTTCTCCTCGTCTGGGTGGCCTCCATCGCCATCGGATACGTCGTCGAGGTCGCCCGCGCCTCCGAGCGCACCCTCGCCCGCGCCCTGGAGATCGAGGCCGCCACCCGGGAACGCGAGCGGCTCGCCCGCGACATCCACGACGGCGTCCTCCAGGTCCTCGCCATGGTGCAGCGGCGCGGCACGGCCCTCGGCGGCGAAGCCGCCGAACTCGGCCGGATGGCGGGAGAGCAGGAGGTCGCCCTCCGCACCCTCGTCGCCGGCGGGCTCGCCAGGCCGAGCCACGTCTCCGAGGACGAGTCCGAGGGGGCGGTCGTCCGGGTCGTCGAGGTGGACGAGGAGCCCGCCGACGACACCCCCGTCGACCTGCGCCTGCTGCTCGCCCCGCGCGCCGGGGCCCGGGTCACGCTCTCCGAACCGGGCGCCCCCGTCCTGCTGCCGCCGCCCGCCGCCCGGGAGCTGGCGGCCGCGGTCGGCGCCGCCCTGGACAATGTGCGGGTGCACGCGGGCGACGAGGCCCGCGCCTGGATCCTGATCGAGGACTGGCCGGACGAGGTGATCGTCACCGTCCGGGACGACGGCCCCGGCATCCCGGAGGGCCGTCTCACCGAGGCCGAGGGCGAGGGCCGGATGGGGGTCGCCCTCTCCATCCGCGGCAGGCTGCGGGATCTGGGCGGCACGGCCGAGCTGATCTCGGTGCCGGGCCAGGGCACGGAAGTCGAATTGAAGGTTCCACGGGGGAAGGCAGGGGAGAAGTGAGCGAGCAGCAGGCCGAGCGCCGGATCAGGGTGATGGTCGTCGACGACCATCCGATGTGGCGGGACGCGGTCGCCCGCGACCTCGCCGAGGCGGGGTTCGACGTGGTCGCCACCGCCGGCGACGGGGGAGAGGCCGTGCGCCGGGCCACCGCGGCGGTGCCCGACGTCCTCGTCCTCGACCTCAACCTCCCGGTCAAGCCGGGCGTCCAGGTCTGCAAGGAGCTGGTCGGCGCGCAGCCCGCGCTGCGGGTCCTCGTCCTGTCGGCGAGCGGCGAGCACGCCGACGTCCTGGAGGCGGTCAAGTCCGGCGCCACCGGCTACCTCCTCAAGTCGGCCAGCACGGCCGAGCTCACCGACGCCGTGCGGCGCACCGCCGTCGGCGACCCCGTCTTCACCCCCGGTCTTGCCGGACTCGTCCTCGGCGAGTACCGCCGCCTCGCCTCCGAGCCCGCCCCGGCCGCCGGCACCGACGAGCCCAAGGCCCCCCAGCTCACCGAGCGCGAGACCGAGGTCCTGCGGCTCGTCGCCAAGGGGCTCAGCTACAAGCAGATCGCCGAGCGCCTCGTGATCTCGCACCGCACCGTCCAGAACCACGTCCAGAACACCCTCGGCAAGCTCCAGCTCCACAACCGCGTCGAGCTCGTCCGGTACGCCATAGAGCGCGGTCTCGACGACGCCTAGGGGGTGTCTTGCCGATCAGGCCGGGCTCGCGACGCCTGGCACCGCGCCTCGCCGCGTTGTCGTCGGTCCACAACGCTCCGCGTTGCCTCCCTCCTCCGCCTTGCGATGCACGGCACCAGACGCCGCTCCCTGATCCGGCCTGATCGACAAGACACCCCCTGGCGTCCGTGCGGGCGCCCGGTCGGGCGAGGGGCCGTATATTCGCGATATTCGTGCATATGCGGCCCATCGTGATGTTGAGGGGAAAACCGTGGAAATCCTGGCATTCGGCGTGCAGGCGGACGAGAAGCCCCTCATCGAGAAGGCCTTCGAGGGTCACCACGAGGTGCGCTGTCTGAGCGTCTTCCTCGACGAGGACACCGCCCCCATCGCCGCCGGCTACGAGATCGTCTCCACCAGCGTCAACGCCAGCCTCGACCACCGCGTCCTGCAGACCCTCGCCGCCGGCGGGACCCAGATGATCGCCCAGCGCTCCACCGGCTTCAACAACATCGACCTGGAGGTCGCCGAACGCCTCGGCCTCACCGTCGCCCGGGTCTCGTACTACTCGCCGTACTCCGTCGCAGAGTTCGCCTGGACCCTCGCGATGGCCGTCAACCGCCGGATCGTCCGCGCCTCCAACCGCACCCGCGACTTCGACTTCCGCCTCGACGGACTGATGGGCCGCGACCTCAGGGGCCGTACCGTCGGCGTGCTCGGCACCGGCAAGATCGGCGAGGCCTTCACCCGGATCGCCCACGGCTTCGGCATGAACCTGCTCGGCTGGGACGTCGCCGAGAACCCCGCCTGCGTCGAACTCGGCATGAAGTACGTCGAGAAGGAGCAGCTCCTCGCCGAGGCCGACCTCGTCAGCCTCCACGTGCCGCTGCTCCCCTCCACCCAGCACATCATCGACGCCGCCGCCCTCAAGGCCATGAAGGACGACGCCATCCTGGTGAACTCCAGCCGCGGCGGCCTCGTCGACACCGACGCCCTCGTCACCGAACTCCGCGCCGGCCGCTTCGCCGGCGTCGGCCTCGACGTCTACGAGGCCGAAGCCGGCCTCTTCTTCCTCGACAAGTCCCTCGAAGTCGTCGAGGACGACACCCTCGCCCGCCTCGTCACCTTCCCCAACGTGGTGGTGACCTCCCACCAGGCCTACTACACGGTGGACGCGGTCGGCCAGATCATCGACACCACGGTCCAGAACGTCCTCGACTACGTCGGAGGGCGGCGCAGCGAGAACGTCCTGGTACCGAGGGCCTGAGCGCCTCCCTCAGACGAGCACCCCGGCCAGCAGCGAGGCGGTCAGCGCCGCCCCCTCCAGAGTGAGCACCGACTCCGGGTGGAACTGGACGCCGGCGAAGCCCGGACCCCGCAGGGCGTGCACCTCACCCGTCTCCGCGTCCCGGCTCACCTCGATCCGGTGCAGCGCCAGCTCCTGCGCCGCCCGGTCGTCGCAGCGGGCCGTGAAGCTGTTGTAGAAGCCGACGGTCCGCTGCTGGCCGAAGAGGTCGATGTGGAGCTGGGCGCCCTGGAAGGGGGTGTGCTTGCGGACGATCTCCAGGCCCAGTTCGGCGGCGATGAGCTCGTGGCCGAGGCAGACGCCCAGGAGGCCGTGGCGGTGGTCGCGTACGAGCTCCGCCGTGAGGGCGCGCAGGAAGCGCATCTTCGGGTCGGCCGCGTCCGCCGGGTTGCCGGGGCCGGGGCCGAGGACGACCGGTCCCTCGTGGGCGAGGGCCAGCTCGCGCAGCCCCGGCTCGTCGTAGCGGAGCACCGAGACGTCGAGGCCCGAGGAGCGCAGGACGTGCGCGAGCATCGCGGTGAAGGTGTCCTCGGCGTCGATCACGAGCGCGTGCCCGCTCAGCTCCGCCGACCTGGCCTGCATCTTCAGCCAGAACGGCGCGAGGTCCGCCCGGCGCGCGTCGAGCGCGGCCCGTACCCGGGGGTCGTCGGCGAGCCGGGGCGCCGCCGGGGTGTCGGCCGGCCGGCCCTCCCGTACCCCGAGGGCGGTGAGCACCCCGGCGGCCTTCGCGTGGGTCTCGGCGACCTCGCCGTCCGGGTCGGAGTGCCGGACGAGGGTGGCGCCCACCGGCACCCGCAGCTGCCCGTCGGCGGAGATGTCCGCCGTACGGATCAGGATCGGGGAGTCGAGGGTCTGCACCCCGTTCTCGTCCGTGCCGAGCAGGGCGAGCGCGCCCGCGTAGTAGCCGCGCCCGCCGGTCTCGTGACGCTCGATCACCCGGCAGGCGTTCTGCACGGGCGAGCCGGTCACGGTCGCGGCGAACATGGTCTCCCGCAGCACCTCCCGCACGTCGAGCGAGGAGCGTCCGCGCAACTCGTACTCGGTGTGCGCGAGATGGGCCATCTCCTTCAGGCGGGGCCCGATGACGACGCCGCCCATGTCGCCGACCGTGCACATCATCTTGAGCTCCTCGTCGACGACCATCGACAGCTCCTCGGTCTCCTTGCGGTCCCCGAGGAAGGCGAGCAGGCCGTCGGCGGTCGGGGCGGCGCCGGCCGGGTAGCGGTACGTGCCGCTGATCGGGTTCATCACGACCGTCCCGCCCGACATCCGCACGTGCACCTCGGGGCTCGCCCCGACGAGCGTCCGCTCGCCGGTGTGGACGACGAACGTCCAGTACGCGCCCCGCTCGCCCGAGAGCAGCCGCCGGAACAGGGCGAGGGCGTCGGCCCGCCCGAAGCCGGGGATCTCGCCGGTGTAGGTCCGCCGGATGACGAAGTTGGCGCCTTCGCCCGAGCCGATCTCCTCCTCGATGACCCGGCGCACGGTCCCGGCGTACTCCTCGTCGGAGACGTCGAACCGGCCGCCCTCGACCCGCACCTCGTGCGCGGGGAGCTGTGCCAGGGCGTCGGCGAGCGGCAGCTCGTACGACTCCTCGGCGACGAGCACGGAGAGCGGGGTGCCGTCGTCGCGCACGTCGAAGCCGCGTTCCCTGATCTGCCGGAACGGCACCAGTGCGAGCGTCGGCAGCGCGCCCACCGGCAGCTGGGCGAGCCGCTCGGCCTCGTGGACGGGGCCGATCAGCACCTCGACGGTGTCGTGGTCGCGGCCGGGGGTGCGCCGGCGCAGCAGCGCGAAGGGAGGGCAGGAGTCGTCGAGGAGACGGGAGAGGTCCATGGGGTGCGTCGTTCCTTCCGGTGGAGTGTGGAGAGGAACGGCCCCGGGGTACGAGAAAGGCCGCCCTCGGGCGGCCTTTGCGTGTCTTCGGTGTACGCGCAGTCAGTGGGCCGCCGGATGAGCGGTCCACCACCAGTTCTGGATCTGAGGCGCGAACATGCTGAGCACAGTACCCCAGCCGGACGCGGAACGGGGCCCGTTCCGCACCGTGGACGGTGCGAACCGGGCCCCGAGGCCGTGTGCTGTGTGCCGGTCTACCTGATCAGAAGATCATGTTGTAGATCTGCCAGCCGCTGCCGACCTGCGCGCGCGGCGGGAACGGAGACAGCGGGTTGCCGTTGTTGGCGTACAGCCACAGCGCGCCCGACGCGTCCCGGGCGATGACGTCCGGACGGCCGTCCGCGTTCAGGTCGCTCGGGCCGAGGATCGTGTGGTACGTCTGCCAGCCGGTGCCGATCTTGGACCGCGGACCGAACGGCTTGTTCGCCACGCCCGTGCCCGGGTAGAGGTACAGCGCGCCCTGGGTGTCGCGGCCCATCACATCGGGCTTGCCGTCACCCGTCAGGTCACCCGTGCTGACGATGCTGTTGAACGCCTGCCAGCCCGTGCCCACCTGCACACGCGGCCCCAGCGGCGAGTCCGGCTTCCCGGTGCCCGGGTACAGCCACAGCTTGCCCGAGCTCTCCCGGCCGATCACATCGGGCTTGCCGTCGCCGGTCTGGTCCCGCACGCCGACGATCTGGTTGAACACGCCCCAGCCCGTGCCGGCCTTCACCCGCGTCTTGAACGGCTGCGCCGGGTTCCCGCTCCCCGGGTAGTACCACAGCGCCCCGTTCGGCTCCCGAGCGATCACATCGCCCGTCCCGTCCGCCCGCAGCGCCGTCAACGGCGTCACCAGGTTGTACGCGTTCCACCCCGTCCCCACCTTGTACCGCGCCAGGAACGGCCCCGCCGCCTTCCCCGTCCCCTGGTACTGCCAGAGCCCACCGGAGGTGTCACGGGCGAGGAGGTTGTAGCGGTTGTCGGTACGGACGGGCGCGGCGGCGTCCACCACCTGCACGTCCGTGGACTTCACCCACGCGATGCGGTGGTTGTAGTGGATGGGGATGAACTTCGTCGTCCCCTGGACGCGGGTGCCGTCCGTGTTGAAGGCGCTGTAGTAGTAGTCGCCGGAGACCTCGGCGCCCGCGGCGACGTACGCCTGGCCCGCGGGGATCGTGTACTTGGTCAGCGGGTCTTCGTTCTTGGTGCCCCGGCTGGAGTCGTCCTGGACGGGGACTCCGGTGCCGGTGTACGCCTCACGGTTGGGGTAGGCGCGGCCGTAGACCTTGATCGGGGTGGTGCCCGCGGGCTTCACCACGGTCTTGGCGGTGCCCACCAGGGAGGTGAACTGGCCGCCGGGGTTCTTGAACCAGGCCTTCTGCGAGCCGTACCAGATGGCGGTCCAGTCACCGGAGGTGCCCGCGACGACGTACTGGCCGCCCGCGACGACCTTGTTGCCCCAGTTGTCGCCGCTGTTCCAGGTGGCCCCGGAGATGTAGGGGTCCTTGATCGTGGCGGAGGTGGCGGACGGCTCCGTGTAGAGGTATCCGAAGTTCGTCGGCTGGGCGGGCGCGGTCTTCCGCGTCACGACCCCGTCGACCGACTCCGTGTACGTCAGAGGAGGCTGGTTCGCCGTCGTGAACGGCGGCACCACGCGGACCGTCTGGCCCGCCGTCAGCAGGCCGCCCGGGCCGCCGGCGCCGGTCGGGACGCCGACCTTGCCCATGAAGCGGTTCCAGTCCCAGAACGGGCCCGGGTCCCAGTGGACGCCGGGGGCGGCCCAGTCGAGCACGCCCGGCACCTCGTCGTGGCCGATGATGTGCTCGCGGGTCAGCGGGACCTTGTACTTGTCCGCCAGGAACTTCACCATCTCGGCGGTGGAGTCGTACTGCGACTCCTTGTACCAGTTGGCGCCGCCCTTGATGGCGTAGCCCTCGTGCTCGATGCCGATCGAGTGCATGTTGACGGTCTTGTTGCCGGCGTGGAACGCCTCGTTCTTCGTCTCGACCATCTGCGTCACGCGACCGTCGGCGCGCACGATGTAGTGGGCGCTGGCCCACTTGTCGGGGTTCTTGAAGACGCTCACGGCGCCCTCGTAGGTGCCCTCGACGTCGTGGATGACGATCTGGCGGATGTCGAAGCCGCCCTGGCCGTACGGGACGCGGCTCGCGATGTTGTAGTTGCCCTTGTCCTGGACGTACGCGGCCGGGTCGAAGGAGCAGGCCAGGCCGGCCGGGCATTCGGCCGTCGGGGCCGTCGTGGCGGTCGACGTGGCGGCGAGCGGGACGTTCGCCGGCTTGACCGGCTCCACCGTCGGGTCGGCCGGCAGGACGACCTGCTCGCCGTCCGACGTGATCGCCTTCTCGCCCGTCTTGATCGAATCGAAAACGCGCTTCGCGAACTGGTCGGCGCCCTTGCGGTCCTCGGACTGGCTGTAGCGGGCCACGGCCGGGTACCAGTCGCCCGGCTCCTCCGACAGCTCGGCGCCGGCCTGCTTCTGGTACTCGGCGAGCAGTGCCGCGCCGGCCCGGATGGAGGCGTTGGAGTCCTTCTGGACCGTGTCGGTCGAGCTGTCGATCAGCTCCGCCGCCTTGTCCAGGGTGTGCAGCTTCGGGTCGTCGGTGTCGACCTTCGCGGCCGGCAGCGGGGCCAGCAGCTTCTTCTTGTCGATCTTCTTGTCGACCGACGGGTCACCGGTGCCGTTGGCGAGGTGCTCGACGAGCTCGTTCGGATCCTCGAGGTCCTCCGGGTCGAGCTTCGTCAGGCCCATGACGTTGTAGTCACCGGTGACGCTCGGCTGCCCGTCGTGGGACTCCCACCGGGTCTGGCGGTAAGAGACCGCCATCAGAACGCTCTGCGGTACGTCGAACTCGCGGGCCGCGTTTGCGAACTGGGTCTGGAGGGAAGGGTCCGATGCGGACGGGTCGCCGGCCGCGCCGAGGAGGCTCGGGGAGGCGACCGCGATGGTGCCGATCGTGGCGGTGGCGACGACGGCGGCCGCCGCTCCGTACAAGAGTCGTTTCTTCTTGCGGTCCCTGCGGTGCCTCTGGGTCACGCCCACCCCTGTGGTTCGACTGTGTTCTTGTGAAACGGGTCGGAGGGTAACACCACTCGAAGGCATGAACGTGGCCAGGTGACATTTCGGGCACGTGTCTCAGCCACTGGTCAGACGGACAGGACCGGACGAAGAACCCCGTAGTGTTGTGCTCGTGACCGTGAACGCTGATTCCCACGCCGTCGCCAAGGCGACCTGGCGAGACCTGCCCGCGGCGCAGCAGCCCGAGTACCCCGATGCCGAGGCTCTGCGCGATGTGATCGCGGACCTCGAGTCCTATCCTCCGCTCGTCTTCGCCGGCGAGTGCGACCAGCTGCGCGCCCGGATGGGAGCCGTCGCCCGTGGCGAGGCGTTCCTGCTCCAGGGCGGCGACTGCGCCGAGGCCTTCGACGCCGTGTCCGCCGACCACATCAGGGCCAAGCTCAAGACGCTGCTCCAGATGAGCGCCGTCCTGACCTACGCGGCCTCCGTGCCCGTGGTGAAGGTCGGCCGCATCGCCGGCCAGTACTCGAAGCCCCGTTCCAAGGGCACCGAGACCCGTGACGGCGTGACCCTGCCGACGTACCGCGGCGACTCGGTCAACGGCTTCGACTTCAACGAGAAGGCCCGCATCCCGGACCCCGAGCGCCTGAAGCGGATGTACAACGCCTCCGCGTCGACGCTCAACCTGGTGCGCGCCTTCACCACCGGTGGTTACGCCGACCTGCGCCAGGTGCACGCCTGGAACCAGGACTTCGTGAAGTCGTCCCCCTCCGGCCAGCGCTACGAGCAGCTGGCCCGCGAGATCGACAACGCGCTGAACTTCATGAAGGCCTGTGGCACCGACCCGGCCGAGTTCAAGGCCGTCGAGTTCTACGCCTCGCACGAGGCGCTGCTCCTCGACTACGAGGGTGCCCTGACCCGTACGGACTCGCGCACCGGCAAGCTGTACGACACCTCCGGCCACATGGTCTGGATCGGTGAGCGCACCCGCCAGCTCGACCACGCCCACATCGAGTTCTGCTCGCAGATCGCGAACCCGATCGGCATCAAGCTGGGCCCGACGACCACGGTCGACGAGGCGCTCACCTACATCGACCGCCTCGACCCGGACCGCGAGCCGGGCCGGCTGACCTTCATCGTCCGCATGGGCGCCGACAAGGTCCGCGACAAGCTCCCCGAGCTGGTCGAGAAGGTCACCGCCTCGGGCGCGGTCGTCGCCTGGGTCACCGACCCGATGCACGGCAACACCTTCGAGGCGGCCTCCGGCCACAAGACGCGTCGCTTCGACGACGTGCTCGACGAGGTCAAGGGCTTCTTCGAGGTGCACAAGGCGCTCGGCACCCACCCGGGCGGCATCCACGTCGAGCTCACCGGTGATGACGTCACCGAGTGCGTGGGCGGCGGCGACGAGATCTTCGTCGACGACCTGCACCAGCGCTACGAGACGGCCTGCGACCCCCGCCTCAACCGGAGCCAGTCGCTCGACCTGGCGTTCCTGGTGGCGGAGATGTACCGCGATCAGTAAGTAGGTTCCTACGGAGATGGGGCGCGGATCGTTGTGATCCGCGCCCCATCGTCGTATCGGGGGCTTTTGAAGCCCCGAGCCGCCGGGTAAGGTTAGGTAAACCTAAACGATCTCGGCGGGAGGTGAACCGCGTGTACGTCTGCTCATGCTTCGGTGTCACGGAGAAGCAGGTCAAGGAGCACGCGGACGCGGGCGCCTGCACCCCCCGGCAGATCGCCTCCGCCTGCAAGGCCGGCACGGACTGCGGTTCCTGCGTCCGTCGCATTCAGGCCATTCTCGGGCGCGGCAACTGCCCGCGACGGGAGCTCCTGGACCAGGGCATGCCCGCCCTGGTCTCCGAGGCTGAAACCGTCGCGGAACTCGGCGAAGCGGCCTAGGGTCTGTCCGGTAGGGCGATCAGCTCGGCTGCTCGATGAGGGTCGAGATGTAGAGCGCCTCACCCAGGGACTCGATCAGTTCGAGCTGCGTGTCCAGGTAGTCGATGTGGTGCTCCTCGTCGGCGAGGATCTCCTCGAAGAGGTTGGCGGACGTGATGTCCCCCTTCGCGCGCATGACCTCGATCCCGCGCTTGAGGCGGTCGATCGCCTCCACCTCCACCTGGCGGTCCGCCTGGAACATCTCGGTGATCGTCTGGCCGACCCGCACGTGGAAGAGCCGCTGGTAGTTGGGCAGGCCGTCGAGCATCAGAATGCGCTCGGTCAGCTTGTCCGCGTGCTTCATCTCGTCGATGGACTCTTCGCGGGTGTACTTGGCGAGCTTCGTCCAGCCCTTGTTGTCCTGGATGCGGTAGTGCAGCCAGTACTGGTTGATGGCCGTCAGCTCGCCGGTCAGCTGCTCGTTCAGGAACTCGAGGACCTCGGGGTCGCCCTGCATTACAGAGGCTCCTTCCACTTCCACGCTGTGTGTCTACGCCGTCACTGGGCAGGATGGCCGCATCCTCGCACCCCGAATGGGGGGCGTCCAGTAAGTGCAGGCTTAGTGGGAGTTGCCCGAATCGGCCCGGGCGGGAGGTCCGCTGGTCATGACCACCCCTCGCGGTCTGTCACCATGGATGACATGGGTCAGCCGGAGAGCGGAGTACACCGGGAAGCGGGGCAGCCGGATCGTTCGCCGGATCTTCCGCCGGGCCAGCGGCTCCAGCGCGGCTGGCCGGTCACCCATTACGGGCCCGTCCCCAAGTTCAAGCCGGACCGCTGGGAGTTCCGCGTCTTCGGCGCGACGGCCGACGGTGACAAGCGCTGCTGGAACCACGAGGAGTTCTCGGCGCTGCCGTTCTCCACGGTCGTGGGCGATCTGCACTGCGTCACGAAGTTCAGCATGCTCGGCTCCGAGTGGGGCGGCGTGGCCGCCCGCACGATCCTGGAGCTCGCCCCGCCCGCGCCCTCGGTCACCCATGTGATGGTCTGGGCCGAGTACGGCTACAGCGCCAACATGCGGCTCGCCGACTTCGCCGCGGACGGCGCCATCTTCGCCACCCACAAGGACGGGGAGCTGCTCACCGCCGAGCACGGCTTCCCGCTGCGCCTCGTCGTCCCGCACCTGTACGCCTGGAAGGGCCCCAAGTGGGTCCGGGGCGTGGAGTACATGGCCGCCGACCGCCGGGGCTTCTGGGAGGAGCGCGGCTACCATAACCTCGGTGACCCCTGGACGGAGCAGCGCTACTCGTACCAGGAGGAACCGGGAGACGGCCCGGAGCTGTAGCGCTCCGGACCGTCCGTGGGGGTGCTCGAAGGTCAGTGGTGGTACTGGTGGACCACCGCGTGGCCCTTGCCGCGGCCGATCATCCACTTGTTCACCGGAGTGGTGATCACGAAGGCGGCGGCGAGCGCGATGGCGAGCACGATCCAGAACAGCGGCTCGTCGAGGTGGGCGTCCATGGCGCCGGGCCACAGGGCGATCACGCCGTTGTCGATGATCTCCATGACCGCGATGGAGAGGGTGTCGGCGGCGAGGGCGACCTTGAAGGCCGTCTTGAAGTCGACGCCGGCGGCGAGGATGCCGCGCAGGGTCAGCGCGTAACCGAAGAAGAACGCCAGGATGATCGCGAGGATCATCGTCTGCATGTTGCCCCAGCCGAGGGCGGTGCCGATGATCATGCCGAGGATCTCGCCGATGGCGCAGCCGGTGAGGCAGTGCAGCGTGGCCTTCGCGGCCATCGCCCAGGAGACCTCGCCCATGTCGTGCCCGGCGTGACCGTGGCCTTCGTGGCCGGCGTGGTCCTGGTGGGCGGTGTGCCCCTGGTGGCCCGCGTGGCCCTCGTGTCCGGCGTGAGCCGTGTGGTCGGCGTGGGCGGTGTGGTCGTGATGGGTGTGCGCGTCGTCCTGCATCGGGTGCCCCCAGGTCGGTCGGGTAGCGGTTCCTGCCCTCTCTTGGGAACCGTATACCCCCCTGGGGTATTCCTCAACGGGAAAGAGGATCATCAGCGAAGCTTCTTGAGCAGCTCCACGTCCGCGAGGTGGCCGGCCTTGCCGCCGGGCGTTTCGATGATCAACGGTACGCCGTCGGTGGCCGGGTGGCTCAGGAGGTTGCGGAAGCCGTCCTCGCCGATGTGGCCGACGCCGATGTTCGCGTGGCGGTCCTTGCGCGCGCCGACGACGTCCTGGGAGTCGTTGGCGTGGATCAGTTTCAGCCGTCCCTCGCCGACGGTCGCGACGAGCTGGTCGAGGGTCTGGGTCGCGCCGTGCGGGCCGGTGAGGTCGTGGCCCGCGGCGAAGATGTGGCAGGTGTCGAGGCAGATCCCGAGCTTGGGGTGGTGGTCGAGGGCGTCGAAGTACGGCCCGAAGTCCTCGGCGCGCGAGCAGAGCGAGAAGCCCTGGCCGGCCGTCGACTCCAGGAGGAGGTACGGGTCGTCCTCGTGGGTCAGCTCGTCGAGGAGCGGCAGCATCCGCTCCCGCACCTGGGCCAGCGCCACCGCGCGCGGGCGGCCGCCGGTGGCCGAGCCGGTGTGCACGACCACGCCCTTGGCGCCGATCTCGCGGCCGCGCCGCAGCGAGTGCCGCATCGACTCCACCGACTTCTCGACGGTGGCCTCGGTGTGGGAGCCGAAGTTGATCAGGTAGGGGGCGTGGACCCAGGCCGAGATCGACTCGGCCTCGCACTCGGCCCGGAAGCGTTCGTCCTGGGCCGGGTTGCCGACCGGGGTGGCCCAGCCGCGCGGGTTGGCGACGAAGACCTGGACGGTCTCGGCGCCGAGCTCACGGGCGTAGCCGAGGCCGGTCGTGGCGAGGCCACCGGCCACCGGGACGTGGCCGCCGACGGGGTTGCGCATCTGTCTCTACAGTCCCTTGATCGTGATGGTGATGGTGGAGCCCTCCGGGGCGGTCTCGCCGCCGTCGACGGACTGGCTCGCCACCGTGTCGCCGAGGTAGGGGAAGGACTTGTCGACCTTCACCTCGAAGCCCGCGTCCTCCAGGGCCGCGCGCGCCTCCGCGGTCGTCTCGCCCGTGACGTCCGGGACCTCGACGAGGCGCGGGCCCTTGGAGACGGTGAGGGTGATGGTGTCGCCCTCGGCGGCGCGGCTGCCCCGGGCGAGGGACTGGGCGGCGACGGAGCCGGCCTCCTCGGGGGAGTTGACCCGCTCCGGGGCGACCTTCACGGTGAGCCCGGCCTCTTCGAGGGCGGTGGTGGCGTCGGCGACCGATTCGCCGGTGACGTCGGGCACGTCGACGGGGGAGCCCTTGCTGACCACCAGGGCGATGGCCGAGTCCGGGGCGCGGTCGGTGCCGGGCTCGGGGTCGGAACGGATCACCGAGCCCTGTGCCACGGCGTCGTCGAACTCGCTGGTGATCACGCCGGCGACCAGGCCCTCGCGCTCCAGGAGCCGCTTGGCCTCGGCGAGCGGCTTGTTCCTGAGGTTGGGCACCTTCACGACCTCGGGGCCGCGGGAGAGCGTCAGGGTGACGGTGACGTTGCCCCGGACGCGCTCGCCGGGCGCCGGGTCGACGGCCATGACGGTCCCGCGCGCGTACACGTCGCTGAAGGCGCGTTTCGTCGTGCCGACGTCGAGGCCGGCGTCGGTGATCCGCTTCGTCGCGTCGGTCTCGGTCTGGCCGAGGACGGCCGGGACGCGGGTGAACTGGCCGGAATTGATGTACCAGACGCCGGCGCCGAGGCCCAGCGCGAGCAGGACGGCCAGGACGACGAGCAGCGGGCCGCGCGGGGGCCGGCGGCGGCTCACGGGGGGCGCCTCCGGAACCGGCAGGCGGTTGGTGTGCAGGACCTGTCCGGCGTCCGTCTCGGCCGGCACCGGCCGGGCGATCACGCTGGTCCGGTCGTCGGCGGTGTCCCGAGCCTCGGACCGCGCCTGCGGGGGTACGGCGTCGAGCTGCTCGTCGCCGAGCCCGGCGCGGGCCTCCCGGAGCAGGGCGAGCAGCGCCACGGCGTCGTGCGGACGGACCTCGGGGTTCCGGGCGGTGGCGGTCGCGACCAGCTCGTCGAGCTCCAGGGCGAGGCCGGGGACGGTGGCCGACGGCGCGGGCACGTCGGTGTTCAGGTGCTGGTAGAGGACCTGGGCGGGGGTGTCGCCCCCGTGCGGCTTGGCGCCGGTCAGCATCTCGTACAGCACGACACCGCAGGCGTACACGTCGGCGCGGGTGTCGGCGGTGCCGTGCTCGATCTGCTCCGGCGCGAGGTACGAGACGGTGCCGAGGACCGAGCCGGTGGTGGCGGTGGCCGAGCCCACGGCCCGTACGAGCCCGAAGTCGGCGACCTTCACGCGGCCGTCGTCCCCTATCAGGACGTTCTCGGGCTTCATGTCGCGGTGCACGAACCCGGCGCGGTGCGCGGCGCCGAGCGCGGCGAGGACCGGCTCAAGGATGTCGAGCGCGGCGCGGGGCGCGAGGGCGCCGCGCTCGCGCAGGACGTCGCGCAGGGTGCAGCCGGCGACGTACTCCATGGCCAGGTAGACGTACGCGCCCTCGGCGCCCTGGTCGAAGACGCCGACCACGTTGGGGTGGGCGAGCCGCGCCACGGACTTCGCCTCGCGGATGAAGCGCTCGACGAAGGCGGCGTCGGTGGCGAGGGCGGGGTGCATCACCTTGAGCGCGAGCACGCGGTCGAGGCGGGTGTCCACGGCCCGGTAGACCGTGGCCATGCCGCCGACGGCGATGCGCGCGTCCACGCGGTAGCGGCCGTCGAGCAGCCGTCCGACGAGGGGGTCCTGAAGGGTCGTGTCCACGGCGTCGAGTCTACGAGCCGTGGACACGGCCCCCGCCCGGACGGGCGGGTACTGCAGCGCAGCTGTGACGAGGGTCCCGGCCGGGGCTCAGAACGCGGGGCGCTCCGGGTCGAGCCGGGGCCGTCCCTCGGTGGGGGAGGAGGCTTCGGCGAAGTGGCGGCGGGGGATGCGGCCGGCGAGGTGGGCGAGGCGGCCCGCCTCGACGGCGTGCCGCATGGCGGCGGCCATGAGGACCGGCTCCTGGGCGCGGGTCACGGCGGAGGCCAGCATGACGGCCGCGCACCCGAGCTCCATGGCGAGCGCCGCGTCCGAAGCGGTGCCCGCGCCCGCGTCGAGGATGACGGGGACGCCCGCCCGCTCGGTGATGAGCTGGAAGTTGTGGGGGTTGCGGATGCCGAGGCCGGAGCCGATGGGGGAGCCGAGCGGCATGATCGCGGCGCAGCCGACGTCCTCCAGCTTGCGGGCGAGGACGGGGTCGTCGTTGGTGTAGGGGAGGACGGTGAAGCCGTCGTCGACGAGGGTCTCGGCCGCGGCGAGGAGTTCCTCGCCGTCCGGCAGGAGGGTCCGCTCGTCGGCGACGACCTCCAGCTTGATCCAGTCGGTGCCGAGCGCCTCGCGGGCGAGCCGGGCGGTGAGGACGGCCTCGCCCGCGGTGAAGCAGCCCGCGGTGTTGGGCAGCACGCGGATGCCGAGCCGTTCGAGGACGGAGAGGACGGAGCCCTGGACGGTCGGGTCCAGGCGGCGCATGGCGACCGTGGTGAGCTCGGTGCCGCTGGCGACGAGGGAGCGTTCGAGGACGTCGAGGCTGGGTGCCCCGCCGGTGCCCATGATGAGGCGGGAGGAGAACTCCGTACCGCCGAGGACGAAGGTGTCGTCGGACATGGCGCTCAGCCTCCCTGCACGGCGGTGAGGACTTCGATCCGGTCGCCCTCGGCGAGCACGGTGGTGGCCCATTCGCCGCGCGGGACGACCGTCTCGTTGAGGGCGGCGGCGACGCCGGCGCGGGCCGTGGTGAGGCTCGCCACCAGGGTGTCGAGGGACACGGGACCGGAGAGCTCGCGCGGTTCCCCGTTGACGGACACGGATACGGACAGGCTCATGCGGGCTGCTCCAGACGGACGGAGGAGAAACGGCGGGGGGTGAAGGGGCGCGCCTCGTCGGGGAGGACGCCCGTGGTGAGCACCTCGGCCATGACGTCGCCCGTGACGGGGGTGAGCAGCACCCCGTTGCGGTAGTGGCCGGTGGCCAGGTGGAGGCCGGGCAGGGCGGTGGGGCCGAGCAGCGGCGCGTTGTCGGGGGAGGCGGGGCGCAGTCCGGCCCGGGTCTCGGTGAGCGGCAGTTCGGTGATGCCGGGGACGAGCTCGTGGGCGTCCCGCAGCAGCTCGTACACCCCGCCGGCGGTGACCGTGGTGTCCCAGCCGAGCTCCTCGCTGGTGGCGCCGACGACGAGCTCGCCGTTCTCGCGGGGCACCAGGTAGACGTGGCTGCCGCGGACGACGGCCCGGACGGTCCGGGAGAGGAAGGGGGCGTACGGGGCGGGCACCCGCAGCCGCAGGACCTGGCCCTTGACCGGGCGGACCGGCGGCAGCACCTCGTCGGGCACGCCGGCGAGCCGGCCGCTGAGGCTGCCGGCGGCGAGGACGACCTGGTCGGCGGTGAGTGCGCGGCCGTCGGCGAGCACGGCGCCGCGGGCGCGGTCCCGTACCACCGTCAGCCGTTCGGCGAGGGTGCGGTGGAAGAGCACTCCGGCACGCTCGCAGGCGGTGAGGAGCGCGGTGGCGAGCCGGCGCGGGTCGACCTGGTGGTCGCCGTCCACCCGGAGCCCGCCGCGCACCCCGGGGGCGAGCATCGGTTCGAGGCGGCGGCACTCGCGTCCGCTGAGCCACTCGGAGGTGAGCCCGCAGCGGGTCTGGAGGGCGTGCAGTTCGCGCAGGTGGGCGCGGTCGTCGGCGTCGAGGGCGACGGCGAGGGTGCCGCAGGAGCGGTGGCCGACGTCGTGGCCGGTGGACTCCTCTAGTTCGGCGACGAACGCGGGATAGCGTGCGGCGGAGGCGAGGTTGAGACCGAGCAGGGTCTCCTCGCCGTAGTGGAGTTCGGTGACGGCGGCGAGCATGCCGGCCGCGACCCGCGCGGCCCCGCCGCCCGGATCGGGGTCCACGACGGCGGTGCGCAGTCCGCGCTGCGCGGCCCGCCAGGCCGTGACCAGGCCGATGATGCCGCCCCCGATGACGAGGACGTCGGACCCGGAATCGGATCCTCCATCGGACGTGAGGACATCGGAAGAACGCATGGGCGTCCAGCCCCTCCCTTCGCCGGCATGACCCGGATCAGGTTCGTACGGTCGGAGGCCGGTACAGCCTCCCTCTCAGCCCGGTCGTCCGGGCTCCCGCGAGTGCTTTACGCCCGCCAGACTAGCTTCCGCCGAGGAGGGCTCACAGACCCCTCCCTTCCTGATGGTCCGTCAGATACGTAAGGTGGTCGGGTGAGCGAGCAGAAGCAGGCCCAGGAGCGCGTGGTCATCGTGGGTGCGGGGATGGCGGGCGTCCAGACCGCCGTCGCCCTCCGGGAGCAGGGCTTCACCGGCCCCGTGACCCTCATCGGGGCCGAACCCCACCAGCCCTACGACCGGCCCCCGCTGTCCAAGGCGATCCTCCTCGGCAAGGCCGAGGACTCCGCCTTCGACATCGACTTCGAGGACCTCGGGATCGAACTCCGCCTCGGCCTCGACGTCACCGGCCTGCGCGCCGCCGACCACGAGATCGACACCGAGGCCGGGCCCGTCGGCTACGACACGCTGGTCGTCGCCACCGGCGCCCACCCGGTCACCCTGCCCGGCACCGAGGGCGTCCCCGGCGTCCACCTGCTGCGGACCCTCGACGACGCCGTCCGCCTCGGCCCGGTCCTGGAACGGCGGCACGCCGTCGTGGTCGTCGGAGCCGGCTGGATCGGCGCCGAATTCGCCACCGCCGCGCGCGAGGCCGGCTGCGAGGTCACCGTCGTCGAGGCGGCCGACCTGCCCCTCACCGGCGCCCTGCCCGCCGAGGTCGCCGCCCCCATGGCCGAGTGGTACGCGGCCGGCGGCGCCGAACTCCTCACCCACGCGCGCGTGGACCGGGTCGAACCCGGCCGGGTCGTCCTCGCCGACGGCCGCGACCTCCCCGCGGACGCCGTCGTCGTCGGCATCGGCGCCCGCCCCGCCACCGGCTGGCTCGCCGGCTCCGGCATCGCCCTCGACCCGAGCGGCGCCGTCACCGCCGACGACCGGCTGCGCACCTCGCTGCCCGATGTGTACGCCGTCGGCGACTGCGCCTCCTTCCCCTCCGCGCGCTACGGCGAGCGGCTCCTCGTCCACCACTGGGACAACGCGCTCCAGGGCCCCCGCGCCGTCGCCGCGGCGATCACCGGAGCCGCGTCGGGGCCGTACGACCCGGTGCCGTACTTCTGGTCCGAGCAGTTCGGCCGCTTCGTCCAGTACGCGGGACACCACGCGGGCGCCGACGAACTGCTCTGGCGCGGCGACCCGGCGGACGAGTCCTGGGCCGTGCTCTGGCTGCGCGCCGGGGTGCCGGTGGCCCTCCTCGCCGTCGGCCGCCCCCGCGACCTGGCCCAGGGCCGCAAGCTCATCGAGTCCGGCACGCCCGTCGACCCGGAGCGCGCCGCCGACCCGGCCGTCCCCCTGAAGGCGGCGGTCAGGTAGGGCCCGACTACCGGGTGTCAGTGCGGGATGGCAGGCTTGTCCTGTGACCGAGATTGACGTAAAGATCGATGCGCTCGTCCCCGCCTGGCTCTACGTGCCCGACATCGCGGAGGCGCTCGACATCGACGTGCTGCGTGTGCGACAGCTGATCAAGGAAGGCCAGCTCATCGCCGTACGCCGCGGCGAGAACAGGTCCCTGCAGGTTCCCGCCGCCTTCATCCAGGGCGACAAGATCGTCAAGGGCCTCGTCGGGCTCCTGACCGTCCTGCGGGACGACGGCTTCACCGACGAGGAGATGCTGGAGTGGCTCTTCACTCCGGACGAGAGCCTGCCGGGCACGCCCGCCCAGGCGCTCAACGAGAACCGCGGCACGGAGGTGAAGCGCCGCGCCCAGGCGCTCGCCCTCTGAGGCCCGGCCTCCGGCGCTCGCCCTCCGGGCGGGCGTGAGTACCGAAGACACCACCAGCGGGTGTCGCGGCGGGGACCCTTCCCGGGGTCCCCGCCGTGGCGCCGGCGACATCCGACGGGGGGAACCCACCCATGCCCACGCCTCGTGAGCGGCTCGCCGACGCCCGGCTCTACCTGTGCACCGACGCCCGGAAGCGCCAGGGCGACCTGCCCGCCTTCCTCGACGCCGTGCTCTCCTCCGGCGTGGACATCGTGCAGCTCCGCGACAAGGGCATGGAGGCCGGCGAGGAGCTGGAGCACCTGGCCGTCTTCGCCGAGGCCGCCCGCCGGCACGGCAAGCTCCTCGCGGTGAACGACCGGGCCGACGTCGCCCACGCCATCGGCTCCGACGTGCTCCACCTCGGCCAGGGCGACCTGCCCGTGCCCGCCGCCCGCGCGATCCTCGGCGGCTCCGACGACGTGCTGATCGGCCGCTCCTGCCACGCCGAGAGCGAGGCCGCCGCGGCCGCCGTCGAACCGGGCGTCGACTACTTCTGCACCGGACCCTGCTGGCCCACCCCGACCAAGCCCGGCCGCTACGCGCCGGGACTCGACCTCGTGCGGTACGCGGCCGGCCTCGCCCAGGACCGCCCCTGGTTCGCCATCGGCGGCATCGACGAGTCCAACCTGGACGAGGTCCTGGACGCGGGCGCCCGCCGGATCGTCGTCGTCCGGGCGATCACCGAGGCCGACGATCCGGCCGCCGCGACCGCCTCCCTCGCCAAGCGCGTCCGCGAGCGCGCCGGGGTCTGAGACCGCCCCCGGCGGGGGCTCGGCGGCCCTCCGGGGGCTGTCCATCATCATGTCCACCACTCGGACACGGTTGTCACGCTTCCCTGGACCCCGTCTAACCTGCCCGTATGGCCCTAGGTACTGCTTCCGTCCGATCGGACCGCGCGCGCACCGTGCGGGAGATCCTCGCCTCCGGCGGCACGTCGTACTCCTTCGAGTTCTTCGCGCCCCGGACCGAGAAGGGCGAGCAGGCCCTCTGGAACACCATGCGCCGGGTCGAGGCGGTCGGCCCCAGCTTCGTCTCCGTGACCTACGGCGCCGGCGGCTCCACCCGCGGCGGCACCGTCAAGGCCACCCAGAAGATCGCCTCCGACAGCACGCTCACCCCGGTCGCCCACCTCACGGCCGTCGACCACTCCGTCGCCGAACTCCGCAACATCCTCGGCCAGTACGCCGACGCCGGCATCCGGAACATGCTCGCCGTCCGCGGCGACCCGCCGGGCGACCCGCTGGGGGAGTGGGTCGAGCACCCCGAGGGCGTCCGGTACGCGGCCGACCTCGTCCGGCTGATCAAGGAGTCGGGCGACTTCTGCGTCGGCGTCGCGGCCTTCCCCGAGATGCACCCGCGCTCCACGGACTGGGACACGGACATCCGGCACTTCGTGGACAAGTGCCGCGCCGGCGCCGACTACGCCATCACCCAGATGTTCTTCGACCCGGAGAACTATCTGCGGCTGCGCGACAGCGTGGTGAAGGCGGGCTGCGAGACCCCGATCATCCCCGAGGTCATGCCCGTCGTGAACGTGCGGACGCTCGACCGGCTGCCCCAGCTGAGCAACGCCGCCTTCCCCGCGGATGTGAAAGAGCGCATCCTCGCCGT
Source organism: Streptomyces sp. NPDC037273 (assembly GCF_055603625.1). Classification (NCBI taxonomy): domain Bacteria; kingdom Bacillati; phylum Actinomycetota; class Actinomycetes; order Kitasatosporales; family Streptomycetaceae; genus Streptomyces; species Streptomyces sp. NPDC037273. The sequence goes on along the minus strand of NZ_JBVJVO010000002.1, from coordinate 304,263 downwards.
CAAGGACGATCCCGCCGCTGTACGCTCCATCGGTATCGAGTTCGCGACGGAGTTCTGCGCGCGTCTGCTCTCCGAGGGTGTCCCCGGACTGCACTTCATCACGCTGAACAACTCCACCGCGACGCTCGAGATCTACGAGAATCTCGGACTGCACCAGCAGTCGTGACCGGTCGTACCCGCCCCGACCCGCGGCGGTGACCGCGGAGAGGGGCGGCGGGGCATGGGGTGGACGGTCCTCTACATCGCGTTCGGCGTGGTCGCACTGTGGCTGCTGGGGGAGGTGCTCCTCCAGTACAAGGCGCGGCTGCGCTGGCGGGTTCTCGCCTTCTGCGGCTTCCTCGGCGTGGTCCTCGGCGTGCTGCTGCCCTCGGTCGCGGTCATCGTCGCCGGGGCCGTGGCCTTCGCCGTCGGCCAGACCTATGTGACGCTCTCCTTCCGCCGCGGCTTCTCCACCGGCTGGGCGATCGGCGGGAACCCGGGCGCGAGCCGCCGCCGCAGGTCCGGGGCCCCGGCCCAGGCCGGTCCCACCCTTGAGGTCACCGAGCTCTCCTACGACGACGAGGCCGCCGGGTACGACGAGGCCGCCGGGTACGACGAGGCCGCCGGGTACGGCGCGGCCGACCCGGCCGACGACTCCGCGCGCCACCAGGCCGCCGCCGAGACCACCTCGGTGTACGAGCCCGAGCCGATGCCCGAGGACACCGGCCAGTACGGGATCTACGACGGCGGCCAGGGCGCCGCGAGCGGCTACAACACCGGGTATGACCCCTACGCGCCCGGATACGAGCAGCCCGCGCACGACCCGTCCGGATACGAGCAGCCCGGCTACGGGCAGCAGCCGGCCTACGACTACGGCGCCGCCGGGCAGCAGCAGTACGCCACCTACTCCGACCCGTACATCGGCCCCGGCACCGAGGGCCAGCAGTACACCCCGTACTACACCGACCCGTACGCCCCCTCGTACACCTACGACACCCCGCCCGGCGGGGTCTGGGTCCCGCAGCAGCGCGACACCGAGCCGGACCCGCACCAGCAGCCGCAGGCCCCGTACGGCTACGAGCAGCACCCGGACGACCAGCAGCAGTACCGGTACTGAGGGCCCGAAGGCGCCCCGCGGCTCCTCACTGGGAGCCGCGGAAGCCGTCGCCCTCCACGATCAGGCCCGCGACCAGGGCGCCCGACATGCCCGCGTGGGCGAGCCCGCCGCCCGGGTGGGACCAGCCGCCCGCGAACCAGAGCCCCGGCAGCGGCGAGCGGTTGGCGGCCGGCAGGAGCTCCCCGCGGGCCCCGGCGAGTGCCGGACCCGGCACCTCGGCGGACCCGGTGTCCCGCCGTACGTCCTCCGGGGTGCGCACGTGCCGCCACAGCAGCCGCTCCGCGAGCCCCGGGATTGCCCGGCCGGCCGCCTCGACCATCCGGTCGGCGAAGGGCTCCCAGTCCTGCCCGGCGGAGGTCCGCACGGTCGCCGTGACCGTCACCGACTCGTGGGCGCCGTGCGGGCTCAGGGCCGGGTCGTCCGGCCGCAGCACGGTCACGGTCGGGCGCCCGCCCTCCGCGTGCACGACGGTCCGGTGGACCGCGTCCGGCTCGCGGGCCCCGCGCAGGGCCAGACAGACCGTCACCCGGCCCGTGCCGACCGTCTGGTGGCGCGGCCGGTCGTCCTGGCGCTCCCGGCCGACGACGTGGTCGCGGTAGAGCGCGGGGACCGGAGCCCCGGAGACGACGTGGTCGGCCTCGACCCGCTCGCCGCCGGCCAGCCGGACGCCGACCGCGCGGCCCCGCTCCTCCAGGACGTCCTCGACCGGAGTGTCGAAGACGAACTCGACCTTCCGCTTCCGGCAGCGCTCGTGCACCGCGTCGGCGAGCGCCCGCAGGCCGCCCGCCACGTACCAGCTGCCGAAGGTCTGCTCCATGTACGGCAGGACGACGGCCGAGGCCGGGGCGGTCGCCGGGTCGAAGCCGTACGACCAGGCGTACGCGTCCAGGAGCGCGGCCAGCCGGGGGTCGCCCAGTTCGCGCGCCCCGACCTGGGCGAGCGTCGTCGTCGGGCGGCGCAGCAGGCCCGCCTTGAGCGCCGGATACGGCTCGCGGGCCAGTGGCGCGGGATCGGCGGGCTGCGGCTCTTCGAGGAGCGGGCGCCGGGTCCGGTCCCAGGCCTCGCGGGCCCGCACCAGGAAGTCGCCCCACCGCTCGCCCGCGCCCGCGCCGAGCGCCGCGTCCAGGGCGGCGACGGTGCCGGCCCGGGAGGCGTTCGGCAGGTCGACGCGGGTGCCGTCGGCGAAGACGTGACGGCTCGCCGGATCGACCTGCGTCAGGGTGACGGACTCCTCCAGGGGCTCCTTGCCCGTCTTCACGAACAGGTCCCGGTAGACGGCGGGCAGATGCAGCAGCCCCGGGCCCGTGTCGAAGGCGAAGCCGTCGCGCTCGAACCGGCCGACCGCGCCGCCGTACGTCGCCCCCCGCTCGTAGACCGTCACCCGGTGGCCCGCCACGGCCAGTCGGGCCGCCGCCGCCATGGCGCCGAGTCCCGCGCCGATCACCACAATCCGTGCCATGCCGGCGAGCCTATCCGGCGGCTCGGACAGCGGCGGAGGCCCGGTGGCCGGTGGCGTCGGCGCCCGGTCGGGACGGGGTCAGAAGGGGCCCGGGCCGTCGTCGCCTGGCGGTGGATGGGCCCCCGGGCCGGTCTGGAGGGCGGCGAGTCGCTTCTCCTCGCGGCGCTGGGACCTGCGGCGCAGGAAGCGCCGGATCCGCTGGGCCAGGAAGGCCAGTATCGCCAGGCCGAGCACGAGCAGGACGGCCGCGATGACCGCCGCCGCCACCGGATGGAAGATCGCGAAGGTGACGATTCCCGCCACCCCGAGGTCCTCCGCCAGGCTCAGCGCGACGTTGGAGAACGGCTCGGGCGAGGTGTTGACGGCCATCCTCGTCCCGGCCTTGACGAGATGGCTCAGGAGCGCCGTCGAGCCGCCGACCGCGCCCGCCGCGAGCTCGGGCAGCGAACCGTTCTGCCCGGCGAGCAGGGCGCCGACGACGGCCCCCGCGATCGGCCGGATCACGGTGTGGACGGAGTCCCATATCGAGTCGACGTACGGGATCTTGTCCGCCACCGCCTCGCACAGGAACAGCACGCCCGCGACGACGAGGACGTCGGTGCGCTGGAGGGACTCGGGCACCTCGTCGGTCAGACCGGTCGCGCCGAAGACGCCGAACAGCAGGACCACCGCGTACGCGTTGATCCCGCTCGCCCAGCCGCTGGTGAACACGAGGGGGAGTACGGACACGCCCGCGATCGTAACCAGGTCTGAGTATCCGTACCTAGGGAGCGAGATGAGTAGGTGTGCGGATGGGCCCCGGCGGCCCCGGACGGAAGAGTGGAGTCCACGGAAGGGGCGCGGCTCCGGTACCGCCGGCACGGGGCTGCGGAACGGGGCCGCGCACCTGCCGGCACCGGGGGGTGCGGAAAAGCCGGTGCGGCGAGGCTCGGGGGGATCGAGCTTCGCCGCACCGGCGTTTTCGTGTTCGGTGCCTCGGCGTGTCGGACGGCCTCGGCTCCGTACGTGGGCGCTTCCGCCTCCGTACGGCGTCGTCAGCGGCCGCCGACGCGGCCGTGCAGCAGCCGGGAGAGGGCGGCGTGGACGTCGTCGAGCGAACGCTCGCTCTGGAAGGCCTGCCAGTCGAGCGCGGCCACCAGGACCATCCCGACCAGCGCGGCCGCCGTGAGCTGGACGTCGATCTCGTCGCTCAGCTCGCCCGCCGCGACGCCCTCCCGCAGCACTCCCTCGACCACCGCGACGGCTTCCTGGCGGACCACCAGGAGGGTCGAGTTCCAGGCCCGGTTGGTGCGCCAGAGCTCGGCCACGTACAGCTGGGTGAAGGCCGGGTAGCGGTCGATGAAGACGAGGCCGGCGCGGATCATCGCGTCGAGGGCGTCGATGCGGCTCCCGCCGCGCGCGGCGGTCTCCTCGGCCGCCGTGCGCAGGGAGGCGGTGAGCAGCGACACCCCGTGGCGCAGCAACTCCTCGAAGAGCTCGGTCTTGCTCTTGAAGTTGTAGTAGACCGTGCCCTTGGCCACGCCCGCCCGCTCGGCGATCTCGTCCACCGTCGTCGCGGAGAAGCCCTGCTCCGCGATGAGGGTGACGGCCGCCTCGTAGAGCTTCGCGCGCGTGGCCTGGCGTCGGGTGCTGCTGCTGTCCATGGGGTCGATTCTCACAGGTGTCGCGGGTGTCACCGGCCCCGTCTCACAGGGTCAGTTCGGGGTGGAGACGGTCGAGCGTCCAGACCTGCCGCTTGCGGGCGGAGACGGCGGTCAGCGCCAGGGCGCCCAGGGTGAACGCGGTCAGGACCGCGCAGGCCTGCCAGACCGGGCCGATCCCGCCGCCCGTGATCAGCCGGCGCAGCGCCTCGACGACGTAGGTCATCGGCAGGAAGGGGTGGATGGCGTTGAAGAAGCCGGGGCTCGTCTGGACGGGGTAGGTGCCGCCCGCCGAGGTCAGCTGGAGCATCAGGACGGCGAGGACCAGGATGCGTCCGGCCGCGCCGAAGCGGGCGTTGAGCCACTGGATGATCGCCGCGAAGCAGCAGGTGACGAGGGCGAGGAAGCCGATCGTGCCGGCGGCCCTGGTCATCTGGAGGCCGAGGCCCCAGTGCAGGACCGACATCAGGGCGGCGACCTGGAGGACGCCGATCGCGGCGACCGGGAGCCAGCCCGCCAGGGCGATCCGCCAGGCGGAGCCGCCGGCCGCGAGGGCGCGCCGGTTCAGCGGCTGGATGATCATGTACGCGACCATCGCGCCGACCCAGAGGGAGAGCGGGATGAAGTACGGGGCGAAGCCGGTGCCGTAGTTGGGCGCCTTGTGCAGCGACTGGGAGGCCAGCTTGACCGGGTCGGCCATCACCTCGGTGCGCCGGTCGCGGTCCTGCTGGTCGTAGTCGGGGATCTGGTCGACGCCGTCCTTCAGGCCGGTGGCGAGGGTGTTCGAACCGTCGGCCAGCTTGAACAGGCCGCCGTCCAGGGCGCCCGCGCCCTTCTTGAGCTTGCCGACGCCGCTGTCGAGGCTGACGGAGCCGGCCTTGGCGTCGGTGATGCCGGTGTGGAGGCGGTCGGCGCCCGCCGCGACCTTCTTGGCGCCCGCGTTGAGCTCGTTGATCTTCCTGATGGCGCCCTCGACGTCCTCGTCCAGGTGCGGGGCGCGGGCCGCCAGCTCGTCGGCCTGCTTCTTGAGCTTGGTCAGCCGCGCGTCCAGGGTCTTCAGGTCGGCGGCGTCGTCCTTGGTGAGCTCGTGCACGTCGTCGGCGATGGTGGCCACGTCGCCGGCGCTGACCGAGGCCTTCTTGAGCAGCTCGCACATCTTGGCGTCGGGCGCGGGGGTCTCCACGCAGGCCTCGCGGTGGAACTCGGCGAGACCCTCGTCGGCGGTGTGCGCGGCCGCGCGGACCAGGGGGGCCCGCCGCACCAGGTCGGCCAGGTTGTTCTGGGCGGCCGCGGTGGAGTCGGAGACGAGCCGGGCGGTGTCGCGGATCGACTTGCCGTTGTTCGCCAGGTAGGGGCGGACCTGGTCGGCCGTGCCGTTCACCTTGTCGGCGAGGGTCTGCGTGCCGTTCGCGACCTTGCGCGAGCCGCTCTCCAGGTCCTTGGCGCCCTTGTCGAGCTTCTTCAGGCCGGCGGCCAGGTCACCGCTGCCGGTCTTGGCGGTCGTGAGCCCGTCCGCCAGGTCCTTGGAGCCCTTCTTCGCCTTGTCCACGCCCTGCTTGAGGTCGCCGGCACCCTTGGCCGCCTTCGCGGTGGCGTCGTGGATGTCGGAGAAGGAGACGAAGATCTTGTCGAGGAAGCTCCGCGAGGACTTCGTCGAGGCCGCGGTGCGGACCTCGGAGAAGACCGTCCGGGAGATCTGGCCGACGATGTAGTTGTTGGCGTCGTTCGTCCGCACCCGCAGTGCCCCGGTCTCGGGGGAGTCACCGGAGCTGGAGGCGATGCGCGAGCTGAAGTCGCCGGGCATCGTCAGGGACAGGTAGTACTTCCCGCTCTCGACGCCTTCCCGTGCCTCCTCGTCGCTCACCCGGTGCCACGCGAAGGTGTTGCTCTTCAGGAGCCCCTCGGTGATGTCGTCGCCCGCGTGGACCGGCTTGCCGCCGGCGGTGGCGCCCTTGTCCTCGTTCACCAGGGCGACGGGGATCTTGTCGAGCCTGCTGTACGGGTCCCAGAACGAGTACAGGTACAGCGCGCCGTACAGCAGGGGCAGCAGCAGGATCGCGACGAGCGCGGCGCGCGGCAGCTTCCCCCTGCCGAAGCGCTTCAGCTCAAGCGCGGCCAGTTTCGGCGAGCGCATCGGCCGCCCCCTCCTCGGTCGTGGACGCGGGTGCGTCGGTGCGGGTGCCTTCGTCGGCGGCCTCGGCGGTGCCTTCGCCGGTGGTGCCGGTGGTGTCCTCGCCGGCCGGCTCCGCCGCGGTGTCCGCGACGGTGGTCAGCCGCAGGGCGTCGGCGGGGGCCTCGCTGCAGACGGCGAGGACGGTGGTGCCGGCGTCGGCGACGGAGCGCAGCAGGGCCCAGGCCTCGGCCCGGTCGGCGTCCGAGAGCTTCAGGTCGGCGTCGTCGACGGCGAGCAGCCGGGGGCGGCCCATCAGGGCCAGGGCGATCGAGAGGCGCAGGGCCTCCAGGCGCTCCAGGTCCCGTACGGAGGTCCGCTCGCCCTTCGGCAGGGCGTCGAGGTCGAGCCCCGCGGCCGCCACGGCCTCCTCGATCCGGGCCCGGGAGGCCGCCGCCCGCTCGGCGGGACGGCGCAGGAGGGCCCGCACCGCGCCGTCGTAGCGGCGCTGGAGCAGGGCCCGCTCGCGCAGGTGCTCGGCGACCGTGAAGGCGGGGTCGAGCTCGCTGACGCCGGGGACGTGGCCGAGCGCGGCGATCCGGCGCACGGCCGCCATCCGCTTGGGCAGCGGGAGGCCGCCGACCTCCGCGTGGCCCGTGTGGGACTTCATCCGCCCGGTGAGCGCGAGCAGCAGACAGGTGCGGCCCGAACCGGACGGCCCCTCGATCGCCACCAGCTCGCCGGGTGCGGCCCGGAAGGACACGTCGCTGAACACCCAGCCGCGCGGGCCCTTCAGTCCGAAGCCGTCCGCGACGACGGCGGCGCCGTGCGGCTGCTCGTCGGCTTCCGTGCTCACGGACTCACCCCCCATTCCCCTTTTTGAACTGACCAGTCAGTCCAAAAGTTACCCCTGAGTTCGATTTCAGGCAAAACCCCAGGTCAACGCGATTGTCAGTGGGGCCGGGCACGATGAACACATACGGCCACAGCGCCGTCACGCGACGACAGGAGGTTCGTCATGGCCAGCCCTTCCGAAGCCGCCGCGCCCCGGCGCGGCCCCGGAGGCCGTCCCGCACCCGCTCGTTCAGGACCCGCGTCCGACATCCACCCCGTCCCGCGCCGCGCCACCGCCCCGCCCGCCGCCCTCGACCTCCTCGCCAAGGCCACGGCCGGCCTCGCCGAGGCCGCCACCCTCGACCGCCCCCACGAGCGGTACGCCGCCGCCCACCTCGCCGCCCTCCGTGCCGCCGCCGCGGTGCTCGCCGCCCGCGCCAGACCCGAGACCGGGCCCCGCGGGCGCCGGCGGATAAGGAGCGCCTGGGAGCTCCTCGCCGAACTGGCACCCGAGCTGACCGAGTGGAGCGCCCTCTTCGCCGCGGGCGCCCCGCGCCGGGCCCGCGCCGAGGCCGGCATCGCCGCGGCCGCCACCCGGCGCGAGGCCGACGACCTGCTCAGGGACGCGGCGCTCTTCCTGCGCCTGGTCGAGCGGCTCCTCGTCCTCCAGCCGGTGCTGCCGCGCCAGCCCGGGGGCGACGAGTCCGGAGGATGATCCGAAAGCCAGGGGCGAGGCCATAGGGTGGGGAGCGTTCGCACCCGTCACCGAGGAGTCAACAGCCGTGCCGGACCCTTCCCCTGTCTTCGGCCGAGAGACGTCGTCCCGACCGTCGCGCGCCTCCCTGCGTACCGCCGTCGTCTGGGACGTCCTCAAAGACGCCCTCGACCGCCGGATCGCGGCCACCGGGAAGGACAGCCTCGACGTCCTCGACACGGGCGGCGGCTCCGGGAACTTCGCGGTGCCGGTGGCCCGCCTCGGCCACCGGGTCACCGTCGTCGACCCCAGCCCCAACGCGCTCTTCGCGCTCGGCCGCCGGGCCGCCGAGGCCGGGGTCGCCGACCTCGTCACCGGCGTCCAGGGCGACATCCGGGGCCTCTTCGACGTGGTCGGACGCGAGGGCTTCGACGCGGTGCTCTGCCACGGCGTCCTGGAGTACGTCGACGACCCCGCCGAAGGCGTGCGGAACGCGGTCGCCGCGCTCCGGCCCGCCGGCAGCCTCAGCCTCCTCGCCGCCGGACTCGGCGGAGCCGTCCTGGCCCGCGCCCTCGCCGGGCACTTCACCGAGGCCAGGACCGCGCTCTCCGACCCGGCGGGCCGCTGGGGCGCGGGCGACCCCGTGCCCCGGCGCTTCACCGCCGAGCAGCTCACCGAGCTGGCCGGCGACGCCGGACTCGAGGTCGGCGCCGTGCACGGCGTCCGGGTCTTCGCCGACCTGGTCCCCGGCGCCCTCGTCGACACCGAGCCCGGTGCCGCCGAGGCCCTCCTCAAGCTGGAGGCGGCCGCGGCCGAGCTGCCCTCCTTCCAGGCCATCGCCACCCAGCTGCACCTCCTGGGCGAGAAGCGCGGCTGAACAGGACGGCCACCCGATCGGCGGTGCGGGCCGCGGCGCTCGATGGAGTACGCCACAGCCCGCCCGGTAAGGGGCCGCGCCCCGTATGATCGGGGGACACCATCCGGCATGACGGACCAGGGGCTGGGGAATCAACGCCTCAGCAACCGATCCGCATGGCGGCCCGGATTGGCTATTCGGCATTGAGGGCGGGTTTCACGGGGGCGATTCCCTGCCTATCCTGAAAGGGCCGCAAACCGGTCGCCCCCGCGACCGACGACTAGGAGGACTCCGTGCCGCTCTCGGAGCACGAGCAGCGAATGCTCGAGCAGATGGAGCGAGCGCTGTACGCCGAAGATCCCAAGTTCGCGACAGCGCTCGAGGGAAGCGGACTGCGTACGTACACCCGACGACGGGTCTACCAAGCAGTCGCCGGCTTCCTGGTGGGTATCGCGCTCCTCATGGCCGGAATGGTCGCACAGCAGATCTGGATCAGCGTGGTGGGATTCCTCGTCATGCTGGGCTGCGCGGTCCTGGCGGTCACCGGATGGCGCAAGGCGCCCAAGCCGGGCGAGCAGCAGGCCAGGGGTGGGGTGGCGGCCCCCGGCCGTCAGACCCGGCAGCGACGCTCCATGATGAACCGCATCGAAGAGCGGTGGCAGCGCCGCCGCGACGAACAGCAGGGCGGCGGCCACTGACGGCCCCCTGAGCGGTAGCCCCGCCCCTTCCCACCCCACCGAGCCCCGCGGACCCCTGCGGGGCTCAGTCATGTGCGGTGCTCAGCCATGTGCTGGGCTCAGTCGTGTGCTGAGAAGGAACGGGATGCCCCCCGTGGACCCGGCCCCCTCCCGCGAGGCGGGGGCCGGGTCCGCCGCTCTCAGGTGGTCCTGCGGAGCGGGAGGGAGCGGAGGCGTACGGCCAGGGCCGTGTTCAGCGAGGCCCACCGGTCGGAGAACGCCCAGCGGAGACGGACCGCGGAGCGCGGGGCGAGCAGGGCGCGGAGCCGCGCCCTGCGGTCGGCCCCGGCGTGGAAGCCCGCCCGGACCCGCCCGGCGTCCTCGGCGAGACCGGCCACGGGGCTCGGGTGAGGCGCGTACAGCACCTCTTCCACGGCCCCGGCCACCCGGTGCACCGCGTCCGCCGACGCGCCGGTCAGCTCACCCAGACGGACGATCCTCGCCGCCGTGTTCCTCGGCGTCCGCGACTCGTCGGGCTCGACCCCGTAGTCCCAGGCCGTGTCGTTGATCTCCTGCCAGACCGCGAGCGTGCGCGCCGCGCTCTCCCCGGGGCCGCGCGCCCCGGCGGCACCGGCCGGACCGAGCCGTCGCGACCGGACCCGGGTCCGCCACAGCAGCGGGAGGAACGGCAGGGACAGGACGGCGAGCACCGCCAGCGAGATCAGCGTCACGGCCAGCGGGTCCGGTCCCGAACCGTCCGAGGAGGCGGTGCCCGCGGCCGCGTCGGGACCGCAGTCGCCGAGCCTCCGCTGCTGCGGGGTGCAGCTCTCCGAGGCGCTCGGCGCGGCGGACGGCTGGGCCGAGGCGCTCTGCTGGGGCCGAGCCGGGCCGGTGGCCGTGCCCGAGGGCGTGGTCTCCCGGGAGTAGGTGGGGGTGGAGCCGCGCGAGGGCGTCGGCTCGAACCGGGTCCAGCCCGCGCCCTCGAAGTACAGCTCGGGCCAGGCGTGCGCGTCCCGGATGCCGACCGAGATCGAGCCGTCGGTCTGCGTGGTGCCGGGGGTGAAGCCGACGGCCACCCGGGCCGGGATGCCGAGCGAGCGGGCCATCGCCGCCATCGAGAAGGAGAAGTGGACGCAGAAGCCCCGCTTGTCCTTCAGGAAGCGGGAGATCGCCTGCACACCAGTGCCGGACTCCACCTCGACGTCATAGCGGAAGCCGCCGTTGTCGGCGAACCAGTCCTGGAGCCGCACCGCGCGCTCGTAGTCGTTGCGCGCGCCCTTGGTGACCGTCAGGGCCGTCGCCCGCACGTCGGCGGGGAGGCTGTCGGGCACCTTGGTGTACTCGCGGCGCAGCTGCTCGGGCGCCGGCCCGGCGGCGGCCAGCTGGTCGGCCGTCGGCCGCACGTCGAGGCTGGCGACCTGGTAGCGGGCGCCCTTGGTGGTCTGCTTGTCGTCGCCGACGAGCATCCGCCCCGCCGGTTCGAACCGCCAGCGTCCGCTGATGTCGACCCGTCCCGCCGGGTACGGCATCGGCAGCCACTTCTGCTCGTACGCGTCGGAGGCGACGAAGTTGCTGGTCACCTCGGTGATCTGGACGCTCTGGGAGAGCCCCTGCGGCCAGGGCAGCTGCTTGGGGACGGCCTCGATCGGGCGGACCGAGGACTTCCAGGAGGTGCCGTCGAACTGGTCGAGCGCGACCAGCCGCAGATACAGGTCGCCGGTGTCGCGGGAGTTGGTGCGGTAGCGCAGGACCTCCCGGTCCTCCGGCTGGCGCAGGTTGTCCTGGAGGGAGACCAGCGGGTTCACGGCCGAGATCGTGCCGCCCTTGCCGGTGCCGCCCGCACCCCCTTCGCCCGCGCCGCCGCCGAAGAGCCCGCCGCTGAGGCCGGGCAGCGCGAGCGGCACGACCAGCGCGATGCCCATCGCCACGGCGCCGATCCGGCGCCCGGTGCGGGCCGGGGCGACGACCGGGCCGCCCGCGACGGAGGAGCCGGCCCGGCCGGAGCGCTGGGCGCCGCCGAAGATCCGGCCCCACTGGGAGAGCCGGTCGCGGCCCTCGGCGAGGAGCAGCAGCAGATAGCCGGAGGCGGCGAGCAGGAACCAGAGCCAGCCCGCGCCGCCGCCGGAGAGGCCGGCCGCCACCGAGTACAGGGCGAGCAGCGGCAGTCCGGCCGGGGCCGCCTTGCGGAAGGTGACGGCCAGGGTGTCCACCAGCAGCCCGATGGCGACGACACCGCCGACCAGCATGAGCCGGATGCCCTCGGTGTCGGGTGCGGGGATCGCGTACCGGCCGACGTCGTCGGCGCCCGCCTGGAACAGCTCGGCGGCGTGCTCGAAGGCCCGCGGGCCGGGGATCAGCCAGAGGATCGCCTGCTCCCGCGCGAAGATCACGGTGAGCGCGAGCAGGGCCACGGCGGTCTGGGCGAGCAGGGTCAGCGGCCGGGCCAGCGGGACCCGCCGGGCCAGCGTGCCGGCCGCGCTGACCAGGCCGAGGACGAAGGCGGCGGTGAAGATCCAGGTCGCCGGCTTCACCAGGGGGAGCAGCGCTCCGGAGGCCATCAGGGTGGCGCCCCAGGCGGCGATCGTCAGCCGTGCGCGGCCGCTCATGACCAGCCTCCGTAGGTGTCGGCGGCGGATTCCGCGCGTGTTCCGGCGGCCTGCTGCCACAGATCGGCGAACCGGGCCCCGGCCGGTACGGTCAGCGCCGTCCAGCCCGCGTCGCGCAGCTGTCCGACCCGGTCGTCGGCCGCCCCGGCGACCGCGCCGCCGGTGAGCCAGGTCCCGGAGTCCAGGACGAACGCGACGGCGCCGCCGCTCCGCCCGCGCATCCGGGCGGTGAGGGCGGCCTGTTCCTCGTCGAGGTCGCCGAGGAAGGCGATGAGGAGTCCTTCGTTCCCGCCGCGCAGCACGTCGGAGGCGCGGGAGAGCCCGCCGCCCTCGGAGTGGTCGACCACCGCGAGGGTGTCCATCAGGAGTCCGGCGGAGTCGGCCGAGTCCTGCGCCGAGCCGGCGAAGCCCTCGGAGCCGTCTCCGGGCACCGCGCTGCCGGTGTCGGTGAGCAGGCGGACCGCGTAACCGCGGGCCAGCATGTGCACCAGGGTGGAGGCGGCGGCCGAGACGGCCCATTCGAAGGCGGAGTCGGGGCCCGAGCCCTGGTAGGCGATCCGGCGGGTGTCGAGGAGCACCGTGCAGCGGGCCCGCTGCGGCTGTTCCTCGCGGCGGACCATCAGCTCGCCGTAGCGGGCGGTGGAGCGCCAGTGCACCCGGCGCAGGTCGTCGCCGTGCCGGTAGGTGCGGGGGATGACGTCGTCGTCGCCGGCCAGGGCGAGGGAACGTTGCTGCCCCTCCCCGTACCCCGAGGCCTCGCCGGTGAGCTTCACCGGCGGCAGGGGCACGGTCCGCGGGACGACGGTGAGGGTGTCGTAGGCGCTGAAGGAGCGGGTCAGCTCGCACATCCCGAAGGGGTCGTTGAGCCGCAGCTGGAGCGGGCCGAGCGGGAACCGGCCGCGCAGGTCGGAGCGGACCCGGTAGGACACCTCGCGCCGGCCGCCGGCCTCGACCCGGTCGAGGACGAAGCGGGGGCGGGGGCCCAGCATGTACGGCACGTTGTCCTGGAGCATCAGCAGCCCGGTGGGGAGCTTGGAGACGTTCTCCATGCGCAGCTGGACCCGGGCCTCGGTGCCCGCCTCCACCCGCTGGGGGGTGAGGCGGCGGGAGGCCGCGACCCGGTAGCGGGTGCGGTGCAGCACGAGGACGCAGATGAGCGGCAGTGCGGCGAGCAGCAGGCCGACGCGCAGCAGGTCGGCCTGGCCGAGGACGTACGCGCAGACGGCGGCGGCCACGCCGGCGGCGAGGAAGGACCGGCCGCGGGTGGTGAGACCGCCCAGGGCGGCCCGCAGTCCGCCCCGGTCGTCGTCCTCGCCCCGCTGCCCGTCCGGAACGGCAGCGGTCGTCATCACAGCCGCCGGGCGCCGGGCTGCTGCTGGCCGTAGAGCGGTCCCGCGGGCGGCGCCGAGGCCGGGACCGGGGTGCGCTGGAGGATGTCCTGGATGACCTGCTCGGCCGTGCGCCGGTTCAGCTGGGCCTGCGCCGTCGGCAGCAGCCGGTGGGCGAGGACGGGTGCGGCGAGGGCCTGGAGGTCGTCCGGCAGGACGTACTCGCGGCCGCTGAGCGCGGCGGAGGCCTTGGCGGCCCGCAGCAGGTGCAGCGTGGCCCGGGGCGAGGCGCCGAGCCGCAGGTCGGGGTGGGTACGGGTGGCGGCGACGAGGTCGACCGCGTACCGGCGTACGGCGTCGGCGACGTGCACCGCGCGGACCGCCTCGATCAGCTTCATGACGTCGTGGGCGTGGGCGACCGGCTGGAGGTCGTCCAGCGGGGAGACCGAGCCGTGCACGTCGAGCATCTTGAGCTCGGCGTCGGCGCTGGGGTAGCCGATGGAGACCTTGGCCATGAAGCGGTCGCGCTGGGCCTCGGGCAGCGGGTAGGTGCCCTCCATCTCGACCGGGTTCTGGGTGGCCACGACCATGAACGGGCTGGGCAGCTCGTAGGTCTGGCCGTCCACGGTGACCTGGCGCTCCTCCATGGACTCCAGGAGCGCGGACTGGGTCTTCGGCGAGGCGCGGTTGATCTCGTCGCCGATGACGATCTGGGCGAAGATCGCGCCCGGCTTGAACTCGAACTCCCGGCGCTGCTGGTCGAAGATCGACACGCCCGTGACGTCCGAGGGCAGCAGGTCGGGGGTGAACTGGATGCGGCGCACCGAGCAGTCGATGGACCGCGCCAGCGTCTTGGCCAGCATGGTCTTGCCGACGCCGGGGACATCCTCGATCAGGAGATGTCCCTCGGCGAGCAGCACGGTCAGCGAAAGCCGTACGACCTCGGGCTTGCCCTCGATCACGCTCTCCACCGACCTGCGGACTCGCTCCGCGGTGGTGGTCAGATCTGCGAGGCTCGCTCGATCGTCATAGGTCGTCACCCGGCCCTCCTCGGCCTTCCGGAACACGGACACCTGCCCCCGCGGGATGGTTCGGGGGGTGTCCACCCGGGCATTGTTGTTGCCCTGGCCGGGTCGTGTCACTTGCCCGCGGACAAGTGCGAGGGAAATGCCGGGGTTTGGGCGTTTACGCCGGGTCGATCTCGCGCAGCAGACCCGTCGTCACATCGAAGACGAAGCCCCGGACGTCGTCCGCGTGCAGCAGGAAGGGGGAGGTCCTGACCCGCTGCATGGACTGGCGGACGTCCTGGTCGACATCGCGGAAGGCCTCGACCGCCCAGGCCGGGCGCTGGCCGACCTCGTCCTCCAGCTCGTGCCGGAAGTCCTCGGTGAGCGATTCGAGACCGCAGTTCGTGTGGTGCACCAGCATCACGCTGCGGGTGCCCAGGGCGCGCTGGCTGATGGTGAGGGACCGGATCACGTCGTCGGTGACCACACCGCCCGCGTTGCGGATCGTGTGGCAGTCGCCGAGCTGGAGGCCGAGGGCCGCGTGCAGGTCGAGACGGGCGTCCATGCAGGCGACGACGGCGACGCGGAGCACGGGGCGGGCGTCCATGCCGGGGTCGGTGAAGTCGGCGGCGTAGTGCCCGTTGGCCTCGACGAGACGGTCGGTGACCGTACCGCCGGTGCGTATGGCGTCGGCAGAGGGGTGCGCGGAGGTCGACATGCTTCCGACGTTAATGGGCACAAGGAGACCGGGCCTGCTGTGAGGGAGGACAAAGAACGCCATTGAGTCTTGTTGTGAGCTAATCCACAGGCCCCGCCGTCATGGCCCCGAACGAGTGAGCCGCCCGGAA
Organism: Streptomyces sp. NPDC037273; assembly: GCF_055603625.1. Lineage (NCBI taxonomy): Bacteria > Bacillati > Actinomycetota > Actinomycetes > Kitasatosporales > Streptomycetaceae > Streptomyces > Streptomyces sp. NPDC037273. Next base: position 289,108 of record NZ_JBVJVO010000002.1, on the reverse strand, counting down.
TGTCCGCCGGCCCCTCCGGCGCCGTGCGACGCGCCAGCCGGTTGATTGACCGGCGCGTCCGGTGGACTAAAGTGACGCGAAGTTAACGGAGACATCGAGCGATTTCCGCGGTTTCTCCCCCGTGTGTGCGGCGGTACCTACGGCTCGGCCTCCTCCCGCGGTACGTGCCTCCGCGCCGGTTCTGAGAGGGCGCATTGAGCAACGACCGACACGTCCCGGTGATGCTCCAGCGGTGCCTGGACATGTTGGCCCCCGCACTGGAGCGCCCCGGCGCGGTCGTAGTCGACTGCACCCTGGGCCTCGGCGGCCACAGCGAGGCCCTGCTCAAGCGGTTCCCCGAGGTGCGGCTCATCGCCCTCGACCGCGACAAGGAGGCCCTGCGGCTCTCCGGCGAGCGACTCGCCCCGTACGGCGAGCGGGCCACCCTCGTCCACGCCGTGTACGACGAGCTGCCCGAGGTCCTCGACCGGCTCGGCATCCCGAAGGTCGACGGCGTCCTCTTCGACCTCGGCGTCTCCTCCATGCAGCTGGACGAGGCCGACCGCGGCTTCGCCTACGCCCAGGACGCCCCGCTCGACATGCGCATGGACCAGTCGACCGGCATCAGCGCGGCCGAGGTCCTCAACACCTACCCGGCCGGCGAGCTGGTCCGCATCCTCCGTGCCTACGGCGAGGAGAAGCAGGCCAAGCGGATCGTCTCCGCCATCGTGCGCGAGCGCGAGAAGGAGCCCTTCACCAACAGCGCCCGGCTCGTCGAGCTCATCCGCGACGCGCTGCCCCAGGCGGCCAAGCGCACCGGCGGCAACCCCGCCAAGCGGACCTTCCAGGCCCTGCGCATCGAGGTCAACCGCGAACTCGAAGCCGTCGAGAACGCGATCCCGGCGGCCGTGAAGGCCCTCGCCGTCGGCGGACGGGTCGCCGTCCTCTCGTACCAGTCCCTCGAGGACCGGATCGTCAAGGCCGTCTTCGCGGCCGGCGCGGCGACCACCGCCCCGCCCGGACTGCCCGTCGTCCCGGAGAAGTACCAGCCCCGCCTCAAGCTGCTCACCCGCGGCGCCGAGCTCCCCACCGAGGAGGAGGTCGCCGAGAACCGGCGCGCCGCCCCCGCCCGGCTCCGGGGCGTCGAGCGCATCCGGGAGGACGTGCTGTGAGCACGGCGAAGGGGCCCCTCAAAGGGCGGGCCGCGCGGCTCGGCCGGCTCATGCCGTCGGGGCCCAGCTCGGCCGCCCGCACCCCCTTCGTCCTGCTCGTCGTCGTCCTCCTCGGCGGCGGTCTCATCTCGCTGCTGCTGCTGAACTCGGCGCTCAACCAGGGCTCCTTCCAGCTCAACGAGCTCAAGACCAGGACCACCGAACTCACCGACGAGCAGCAGGCGCTCCAGCGGGACGTCGACGACTACGCCGCCCCCGACGCGCTGGAGCGCCGCGCCCGCGAACTCGGCATGGTCCCCGGCGGCAGCCCCGCCTTCCTCGGCCCCGACGGCAAGGTCCTCGGCGAAGCCTCAGCCGCGCCGTCCCCTTCGCCCACCCCGAAGCCCACGACCGCCCCGCCCGTACCCACGGGCACCCCGAAGCCGCCTGCCGGCACCGGCGCACAACCCACCGGCTCAGCCCCCACCAGCCCGGGCCCCACCGGCACCGGCCAGGCACGGACCGCGCCAGGACCAAACGCGCAGGACACCGCGCAGGAGACCGCGCAGGACCCCCAGGAACCCGCCCCGACGACCTCCGGTAGGTGACCGAGCCAGTGCCCCCCAAGGAGCCCCCGCGCCGCCGCGTCCCCGGACCCGCGCGGCCCGCGCGCCCCCGGCCGGCCTCCGCCGGAGCCAGGCCGTCCCGGCCGGCGCCGCGCCCGGCGGCCAAGCGGCCCGCGCCCAGGCCGCAGGCCCGGCAGCCCCGCACGATCCGGCTCGGCAGCCCGCGACCCCGGCTGCGGCTGGTCTCCCTGGGCCTGACGCTCGTGATGATCGCGTTCGTGGTGCGGCTGCTCCAGGTGCAGGCCGTCGACGCCAGCGCGTACGCGGCCAAGGCCGACAAGTATCGCTTCCAGGAGTACACGCTCTCGGCCGAGCGCGGTGAGATCACCGACCGCAACGGCATCGCGCTGGCCGCCAGCGTCGACGCGTACGACATCACCGCCGACCCCAAGCTCTTCACGCCCGATGAGGCCAAGGTCCCGGACGCCCCGGAGCAGGCTGCCGCCCTCCTCGCGCCGATCCTGGGCAAGGAGCCCGCGGAGCTCGCCAAGAAGCTCCGTACCCCCAAGTCCCGCTACACCCTGCTCGCCCGCAAGCAGACCCCGCAGGTCTGGAACCAGATCAAGGACCTCAAGCGGGTCTACGGGCAGAAGGCGCAGCGCTCCGCGGGCGGCAACGGCGTCAACCTCCTCGGCGGCGTCCTCAGCGAGCCCAGCACCAAGCGCGTGTACCCGAACGGCGAGCTCGCCGCCGGGATACTGGGGTACGTCAACGCCGAGGGCAAGGGCGCCGGCGGCGTCGAGTCGATGCTCGACCCCGAGCTGGCCGGCAAGGACGGCACGATCCGCTTCACCCAGTCCGGTGGCCGGCAGGTGCCGACCGCGGGCTCCCAGGGCACCCCCGCCGTCCCCGGCTCCGACATCGAGCTCACCATCGACCGGGACATCCAGTGGGCCGCCCAGAAGGCCATCACCGACCAGGTGAGGAAGTCCAAGGCCGACCGCGGCTACGTCGTCGTGCAGAACACGAAGACCGGCGAGGTCCTCGCCATGGCCAACGCCCCCGGCTTCGACCCCAACGACCTCTCCGCCGCCAACGCCGCCTCCATGGGCAACGCCGCCCTCCAGGACGCCTACGAGCCCGGCTCCACCAGCAAGGTCATGTCCATGGCCGCCGTCCTGGAGGAGGGCAAGGCGGCCCCCGACACCCACGTCACGGTCCCCAACCGGCTCCACCGCGGCGACCGGCTCTTCCAGGACGACGTCGACCACAAGACCTGGTACCTGACGCTCAACGGCGTCCTCGCCAAGTCCAGCAACATCGGCACCATCCTCGCCACCGGCCGGCTCGGCGACACCCAGCCCGAGTCCAACCGGGTCCTCTACTCCTACCTGCGCAAGTTCGGCATCGGCAGCCCCACCGGCCTCGACTACCCGGGCGAGACGGCGGGCATCCTCGCCAAGCCCGAGGACTGGTCCACCTCGCAGCAGTACACGATCCCCTTCGGCCAGGGCCTCTCGGTCAACGCCATGCAGGCCGCCTCCGTGTACTCGACCATCGCCAACAAGGGCGTACGCATCGAGCCGACCCTGGTACGCGGCACCAAGGGCCCCGACGGGCGCTTCGCCCCCGCGCCCACCCCCAAGGAGTCCAGGGTCGTCAGCGAACAGACCGCGAAGACCCTGGCGCGGATGCTGGAGTCGGTCGTCAAGGACCGCGAGGGCACCGGCACCAAGGCCGCCATCCCCGGCTACCGCGTCGCGGGCAAGACCGGCACCGCCAACCGCGTCGACCCCGAACTCGGCCGCTACAAGGGCTACACCGCGTCCTTCGCCGGCTTCGCCCCCGCCGACGACCCGCAGATCACCGTCTACTGCGCGATCCAGAACCCCACCAAGGGCAGCTACTTCGGCGGCCAGATCTGCGGACCCATCTACAAGAAGGTCATGGAGTTCGCCCTCAAGACCCTCCACGTCGCCCCCACCGGCACCGCGCCCGCCCGCCTGCCGGTCGACTTCGTCCCCACCCCGTGACCCTCCGGGAGCACCAGTGACAACGATCACCCCCCACTCCGGGAACCGGAAATCGAACTCCGGCGAGGCCCCGGGCTCTTTTGGCCCCGCGCAGGGTGCGCCCGGTACGCTCACCGCCGTGCCACACGCTGATCAGTACCGAACCGCCCCGCCCCGGCCGGAGCAGGCCCGCCCGACACCCCTGGGCGACCTGGCCGCACAGCTCGGGGTCGACGCCCCCCGTGCCGCCGAGATCTCGGGCATCACCCACGACTCGCGGGCGGTCCGCCCCGGCGACGTGTACGCGGCCCTGCCCGGCGCCCGCGCGCACGGGGCCGACTTCGTCGCCCAGGCCGCCGGCCTCGGCGCCGCCGCGATCCTCACCGACCCGGCGGGCGCCGACCGCGCCGCCGCGACCGGCCTCCCGGTCCTGGTCGTCGAGGACCCGCGCGGCCGGATGGGCGAACTCGCCGCCGAGATCTACGGGCGCCCCGGCGCCGGCCTCCTCCAGATCGGCATCACCGGCACCTCCGGCAAGACCACCACCGCCTACCTCGTCGAGGGCGGCCTGCGGGGCTCCGGACGGAAGACCGGCCTCGTCGGCACCGTCGAGATGCGGATCGGCGACGAGCGCATCAAGTCCGAGCGGACCACCCCCGAGGCCACCGACCTCCAGGCGCTCTTCGCCGTCATGCGCGAGCGGGGCGTCGAGGCCGTCGCCATGGAGGTCTCCAGCCACGCCCTTGTGCTCGGCCGGGTCGACGGCTGCGTCTTCGACGTCGCCGTCTTCAACAACCTCAGCCCGGAGCACATGGAGTTCCACTCCGACATGGAGGACTACTTCCGGGCCAAGGCCGGGCTCTTCACGCCCGAGCGCAGCCGCCTCGGCGTGGTCAACGCCGACGACGAGTACGGCCGCCGGCTCGCCAAGGAGGCCACCGTCCCGGTCGTCACCTTCTCCGCCGAAGGCCGCGCCGACGCCGACTGGCGCGCCGAGGACCTCGTCCTCGGCTCCCACGACTCGACGTTCACCGCCGTCGGCCCGGACGGCGAGCGGATCGCCGCCACCGCGCCGCTGCCCGGCCCGTTCAACGTCGCCAACACCCTCGCCGCGATCGTCACCCTCGCCGCCGCGGGCCTCGACCCGAAGGCCGCCGCCGACGGCATCGCCGCCGTCCCCGGCGTCCCCGGCCGGCTGGAGCGGGTCGAGGCGGGCCAGCCGTACCTCGCCGTCGTCGACTACGCGCACAAGACGGACGCCGTCGAATCCGTGCTGCGCTCCCTGCGCGAGGTCACCGAGGGCAAGCTGCACGTGGTCATCGGCTGCGGCGGCGACCGGGACACCACCAAGCGCGGCCCGATGGGCGCCGCCGCGGCCCGGCTCGCCGACACGGCCGTCCTGACCTCCGACAACCCGCGCTCCGAGGACCCGCTCCGGATCCTCACCGCCATGCTCACGGGCGCCGCCGAGGTCCCCGCCGAGGACCGCGGCGAGGTGCTCGTCCTCGCGGACCGGGCCGCCGCCATCGCCGCGGCCGTCGCCCGCGCACGGCCGGGCGACACCGTCCTCGTCGCCGGCAAGGGCCACGAGCAGGGCCAGGAGACCGCCGGCGTGGTCCGCCCCTTCGACGACCGCGAGGTCCTGCGCGCGGCCATCCTCGAACAGCACGCCCGGACCGCCCCGGCGGCCGAAGGCGCCGAAGCCAGCTCCGCGAACAGTCACCAGAACAGTCAGGGATGAAGCAGTGATCGCCCTCTCCCTCGCCGAGGTCGCCGCAATCGTCGGCGGGCAGGCGCACGACATACCGGATCCGGCCGCCCGGATCACCGGCCCCGTCGTCATCGACTCCCGCGAAGTGCGGGCCGGCAGTCTCTTCGCCGCCTTCGCCGGTGAGCACGTCGACGGCCACGACTACGCCCGGCGGGCCGTCGAGGCGGGCGCGGTGGCCGTGCTCGCCGCCCGGCCCGTCGGCGTCCCCGCCATCGTCGTCGACGACGTCCAGACCGCGCTCGGGACCCTCGCCCGCACGGTCGTGGAACGGCTCGGCACCGATGTCGTCGCCCTCACCGGCTCGGCCGGCAAGACGTCCACCAAGGACCTCATCGCCCAGGTCCTCGACCGCCACGCGCCCACCGTCTGGACGCCCGGCTCGCTCAACAACGAGATCGGCCTGCCGCTCACGGCGCTCCGCGCGAGCGACGAGACCCGGCACCTGGTCCTGGAGATGGGCGCCCGCGGCATCGGACACATCCGCTACCTCACGGGGCTCACCCCGCCCCGTATCGGCCTGGTCCTCAACGTCGGCACCGCCCACATCGGCGAGTTCGGCGGCCGGGAGCAGATCGCCGAGGCGAAGGGCGAGCTCGTCGAGGGCCTGCCGTCCGCCGAGGACGGCGGCATCGCGATCCTCAACGCCGACGACCCCCTCGTCCGCGCGATGGCGAGCCGCACCAAGGCCCGCGTGACCTTCTTCGGCGAAGCGGACGAAGCGGCCGTACGGGCCGAGAACGTCCGCCTCACAGAGTCCGGACAGCCTTCTTTCAGGCTTCACACACCCACCGGGTGCAGCGACGTGACCTTGCGCCTGTACGGTGAGCACCACGTGTCGAACGCGCTCGCAGCGGCCGCCGTCGCGCACGAGCTGGGCATGCCCGTCGAAGAGATCGCCACCGCGCTCTCCGAAGCGGGCACCCTGTCGCGCTGGCGCATGGAGGTCACCGAGCGTCCGGACGGCGTGACGGTCGTCAACGACGCCTACAACGCGAACCCCGAGTCCATGCGAGCCGCCCTGCGCGCGCTCGCGGCCATGGGCAGGGCCGCACAGGCCCGAGGGGCTCGCACGTGGGCGGTGCTCGGCAAGATGGCCGAGCTCGGTGACGCATCGCTCGTCGAGCACGACGCGGTCGGACGGCTCGCCGTCCGGCTCAACGTCAGCAAGCTCGTCGCGGTCGGGGACAGGGAAGCGTCCTGGCTGCAACTGGGCGCATATAACGAGGGTTCGTGGGGTGAGGAGTCGGTGCACGTGTCCGACGCGCAGGCGGCGGTCGACCTGTTGCGCAGTGAGCTGCGCCCGGGGGACGTCGTCCTTGTGAAGGCTTCGAGGTCGGTCGGTCTCGAACAGGTCGCCCTGGCACTGCTCGACACCGAGGGCGAGGTCACCGGCCGATGAGGCAGATCCTCTTCGCGGGGGCCATCGGGCTCTTCCTGACCCTGATCGGCACCCCGCTGCTGATCAAGCTCCTTGCCCGCAAGGGGTACGGGCAGTTCATCCGGGACGACGGCCCGCGCGGCCACGCCGGGAAGAAGGGCACGCCCACCATGGGCGGCATCTCCTTCATCCTGGCGACGCTCATCGCGTACGCGCTGGCCAAGGTCATCACCGGCGAGGACCCGACGTACTCGGGCGTCCTGGTGCTGTTCCTCATGGCAGGCATGGGCCTGGTCGGCTTCCTCGACGACTACATCAAGATCGTCAAGCAGCGTTCGCTCGGCCTGCGGGCCAAGGCGAAGATGGCCGGCCAGCTGATCGTCGGCATCGCCTTCGCGGTGCTCTCGCTCCAGTTCGCGGACCAGCGCGGGAACACCCCGGCCTCCACGAAGCTCTCCTTCATCACGGACTTCGGCTGGTACATCGGCCCGGTGCTCTTCGTGGTCTGGGCGCTCTTCATGATCCTGGCCATGTCCAACGGCGTGAACCTGACGGACGGTCTGGACGGTCTGGCCACCGGCGCCTCGGTGATGGTCTTCGGCGCGTACACCTTCATCGGGCTCTGGCAGTTCCAGGAGTCCTGTGCCAACGCGGTGACGCTGACCAACCCCAACGCCTGCTTCGAGGTGCGCGACCCGCTCGACCTCGCGGTCGTCGCCTCCGCCCTCATGGGCGCCTGCTTCGGCTTCCTGTGGTGGAACACCTCGCCCGCCAAGATCTTCATGGGCGACACCGGCTCGCTGGCCCTCGGCGGCGCGCTCGCCGGTCTCGCCATCTGCTCCCGTACGGAGCTTCTGCTCGCGCTGCTCGGCGGCCTGTTCGTCCTGATCACGATGTCCGTGGTCATCCAGGTCGGCTCGTTCAAGATGACCGGCAAGCGCGTCTTCCGGATGGCCCCCCTCCAGCACCACTTCGAACTCAAGGGGTGGTCCGAGGTCCTGGTCGTCGTCCGGTTCTGGATCATCCAGGGCATGTGCGTGATCGTGGGCCTGGGCCTCTTCTACGCGGGATGGGCAGCGGAAAAGTGACGGAACAGCTCGACTGGAACGGCAAGAAGGTCACCGTCGCGGGCCTCGGGATCTCCGGCATCCCGGCCGCCCGTGTCCTGCGCGGCCTCGGGGCGGTCGTCACCGTCGTCAACGACGGCGACGACGAGCGCTCCCGGGCCCAGGCGGCCGAGCTGGAGGCGGAGGGCATCACCGTCCGCCTCGGCGACGGGGCGACCCTGCCGGCCGGCACCGAGCTGATCGTCACCACCCCCGGCTGGAAGCCCGACAAGCCGCTCTTCACGGCCGCCGCCGAGGCGGGCGTGGAGGTCTGGGGCGACGTCGAGCTGGCCTGGCGGCTCAGGGGGCCCGACGCGGCCCCCTGGCTCGCGGTCACCGGCACCAACGGCAAGACCACGACGGTCCGGATGCTCGCCTCGATCCTGGAGGCGGCCGGACTGAAGACCGCCGCCGTCGGCAACATCGGGGTCTCGCTCCTCGACGCCGTCCTCGGCGAGGAGACGTACGACGTGCTCGCCGTCGAGCTCTCCAGCTACCAGCTCCACTGGTCGCCCTCGCTGCGCGTCCACTCGGCCGCCGTGCTCAACCTGGCGCCCGACCACCTCGACTGGCACGGCTCCATGGAGGCGTACGCCGCCGACAAGGGCCGCGTCTACGAGGGCAACCAGGTCGCCTGCGTGTACAACGTGGCCGACCAGGTCACCGAGGACCTGGTCCGCGAGGCCGACGTCGAGGAGGGCTGCCGGGCCATCGGCTTCACCCTCGGCACCCCCGGCCCGTCCCAACTGGGCGTCGTCGAGGGCCTCCTCGTGGACCGCGCCTTCGTCGAGAACCGGCAGAAGAACGCCCAGGAACTCGCCGAGGTCGCCGACGTCCAGCCGCCGGCCCCGCACAACATCGCCAACGCGCTCGCCGCCGCGGCCCTCGCCCGCGCCTTCGGCGTCGACGCCAAGGCCGTACGGGACGGGCTCAAGGCCTTCCGGCCCGACCCGCACCGCATCGAACTGGTCGAGGAGGTCCAGGGAGTCGCGTACGTCGACGACTCCAAGGCCACCAACACCCATGCCGCGGAAGCCTCGTTGGCGGCCTACGACCCGATCGTCTGGATCGCCGGCGGCCTCGCCAAGGGCGCGACCTTCGACGAGCTCGTCCAGCGGTCGGCGAAGCGCTTGCGCGGTGCCGTCCTGATCGGCGCCGACCGCGCGCTGATCCGTGAAGCCCTGGCGCGACACGCCCCGGAGGTCCCGGTCGTGGACCTCGACCGGACCGACACTGGGGCGATGTCCGAGGCGGTCCGCGAGGCGGCCCGGCTCGCCCGCCCGGGTGACACGGTCCTCCTCGCCCCGGCCTGTGCCTCGATGGACATGTTCACCAACTACAACAAGCGGGGCGAGGCCTTCGCGGACGCCGTCCGCGCCCTCGCCGCCACCGGGGACGCCTGACCTGACCAGTGGGAGGGTCCGGCCGGACCGGGCACGACTGGAGGGGGCAGCGACCATGCCGAGCAAGATCGCCGGGACACGCCGGCCGTCCGCCGTACGCGGCGGGGGGCGGGCGCCGGCGACCCCGCGGCGACCCGGCGGCGGAGGCGTACGACGGCTCTACCGGCGGGCGCAGAAAGCCTGGGACCGGCCGCTCACGGCGTACTACGTGATCATCGGCGCGGCGCTGCTCATCACCCTGCTCGGCCTCGTGATGGTCTACTCCGCCTCGATGATCACGGCGCTCCGCTACGAACTGGTGCCCTCCTACTTCTTCCGGAAGCAGTTCATCGCCGCGCTCCTCGGCACCGGGCTGCTGCTCGCCGCCTCCCGGATGCCGGTCAAGCTGCACCGGGCGCTCGCCTACCCGATCCTGGTCGGCGCGGTCTTCCTGATGGTCCTCGTGCAGATCCCCGGGATAGGGCACGCGGTCAACGGCAACCAGAACTGGATCTCGCTCGGCGGCCCCTTCCAGCTCCAGCCCAGCGAGTTCGGCAAGCTGGCGCTGATCCTCTGGGGCGCCGACCTGCTCGCCCGCAAGCACGACATGCGGCTGCTGACCCAGTGGAAGCACATGCTGGTGCCGCTCGTCCCGGGCGCCTTCATGCTGCTCGGGCTGATCATGCTCGGCGGCGACATGGGCACCTCGATCATCCTGGCCGCGATCCTCTTCGGACTGCTGTGGACGGCCGGCGCGCCCACCCGCCTCTTCGTCGGGGTGCTCACGGTGGCCGGCGCGATCGGCGTGCTCCTGATCAAGACCTCCTCGAACCGGATGAAGCGCTTCGACTGCATCGGAGCGACCGACCCCGGTGGCGAGGGAGCCCCCTGCCTCCAGGCCGCGCACGGAATCTATGCTCTGGCCTCGGGCGGCTGGTTCGGATCCGGGCTCGGTGCGAGTGTGGAGAAATGGGGCCAACTGCCAGAGGCGCACACCGACTTCATCTTCGCGGTCACCGGTGAGGAACTGGGCCTCGCGGGGACGCTGTCGGTACTCGCCCTGTTCGCGGCTCTAGGCTATGCGGGTATCCGCGTGGCCGGAGGCACGGAGGACCCCTTCGTGAGGTTCGCCGCGGGAGGCGTGACCACCTGGATCACGGCGCAGGCCGTGATCAACATCGGTGCGGTGCTCGGTCTGCTGCCGATCGCCGGTGTCCCGCTCCCGTTGTTCTCCTACGGAGGGTCGGCCCTGCTGCCGACCATGTTCGCCGTCGGGCTCCTGATCGCCTTCGCGCGACAGGAACCCGCCGCGAAAGCGGCCCTGGCCATGCGCCGCCCCGGCTGGGGCAAGCGGGCCGGGGTGAGATGGAAGTCGATGCGACGGCGCGTCAAGAAGCGCCCGTCCGGAGAGCGGTGAATTTCGGTGCATGTCGTACTCGCCGGTGGGGGGACCGCCGGCCACATCGAGCCCGCGCTCGCCCTCGCGGACGCCCTGCGCAGGCAGGACCCCAGCGTGGGGATCACGGCGCTCGGCACGGAGAAGGGTCTGGAGACCCGGCTCGTGCCCGAGCGGGGCTACGAGTTGGCGCTCATTCCCGCCGTGCCGCTGCCGCGTAAGCCCACGCCCGAGCTGATCACCGTCCCCGGGCGGCTGCGCGGCACGATCAAGGCCGCCGAGCAGGTCCTGGAGCGCACCAAGGCGGACTGCGTGGTCGGCTTCGGCGGCTACGTGGCGCTGCCCGGCTACCTCGCGGCCAAGCGGCTCGGGGTGCCGATCGTGGTCCACGAGGCCAACGCCCGGCCGGGCCTGGCCAACAAGATCGGTTCGCGGTACGCGGCCGGGGTCGCCGTCGCCACCCCGGACAGCAAGCTCCGCAACGCCCGTTACATCGGCATCCCGCTGCGGTACAGCATCGCGACCCTCGACCGGGCGCGGGTGCGTCCGGAGGCGCGCGCCGCCTTCGGGCTCGACCCCAACCTGCCGACGCTCCTCGTCTCCGGCGGCTCGCAGGGCGCCCGGCGGCTCAACGAGGTCGTCCAGCAGATCGCCCCGGTGCTCCAGCGCTCCGGCATCCAGATCCTGCACGCGGTCGGCCCGAAGAACGAACTGCCGCGCGTCGACAACATGCCCGGTATGCCGCCCTACGTGCCGGTACCGTACGTGGACCGGATGGATCTCGCGTACGCCGCGGCGGACATGATGCTCTGCCGCGCGGGCGCGATGACCGTCGCCGAGCTCTCCGCCGTCGGGCTGCCCGCCGCCTACGTCCCGCTGCCGATCGGCAACGGCGAACAGCGGCTCAACGCCCAGCCGGTGGTCAAGGCGGGCGGCGGACTCCTCGTCGACGACGCGGAGCTGACGCCGCAGTGGGTGCAGGGCAACGTCCTGCCCGTACTGGCCGATCCGCACCGGTTGTACGAGATGTCCCGCGCCGCCGCCGAGTTCGGCCGCCGGGACGCCGACGACCTGCTCGTCGGCATGGTGTACGAGGCGATCGCCGCCCGCCGACAGGCGTAGCGCGGCGGCGAGAGGCGGGAGTGCCAGGTGGCAGCCGGACCGACGACCGCGGAGAAGAGCGGTACGAGCAAGTCGAAGGGGCCGTCGGAGCGGTCGTCCGGCACGGGCACCCGGAACCGTCGGTTCCGGATGCCCGCCCCGCGGCTGCTGCTCATCGCCTTCGCCGTACTCGCCCTCGTGGCCGGCGGGATCTGGGCGCTCTACGGATCCAGCTGGTTCCGTGTGGAACGTGTGAAGACTTCCGGCACCGGGGTCCTGACCACCCGTGAGGTCGAGGCGGCCGCCGCCGTCCCGCTCGGAGCCCCGCTCGTCACCGTCGACACCGAGGCCATCGAGGCCCGGCTCAGGGCCGCCTTCCCGCGGATCGAGTCGATCGAGGTCGTACGGTCCTGGCCGCACGGAATCGGGCTGAAAGTGACGGAACGACAGCCCGTCCTGCTCGTCGAAAAGGGCGGAAAGTTCACCGAAGTGGACGGAACGGGGCTGCGGTTCGCCACCGTCGACACCGCGCCCCGAGGTGTCCCCCGGCTGGTCCTCGACACCGCCGCCTCCCCGAGCCTGCGCCGCTTCGGCGCGGACCGGCTGCTCCGCGAGGCGGTGCGCGTCCGGAGTGAACTCCCGCCCGAAATCGTCCGGGACACTCGTGTCGTGCGCGTCACTTCGTACGATTCCGTCACGCTGGAGCTGACGAAGGGGCGCACGGTCTTCTGGGGCAGCGCCGAGCACGGCCCGGTGAAGGCGAGGGTGCTGACCGCCCTCGTGAAGGCGGCGCCCAAAGCGGGGCACTTCGACGTAAGTGCCCCCACGGCGCCCGCCACGTCGGGGAGTTGACGGGTATCACCGCTGGCCAGCACCCTGGTTGGCCAGCGCTACGGGTGATCACATAGGGTGAAAAGAAAAACGGGAGGTTCGGCGTGTTCGTTGAACGTGCGCCACTTGTCGACTTAGTGTCCTGTTCGGAAGAGTCCAGCGAACAGAGACACTGGTAACCCTAAACTTCAACGTTAGGGTTTGGGTCGGCGTTTCGGACCGTCCCAATCGGCATCCGTCGGAGCGGCGCGAGCAACGCGCGGCGACGACACGTAACTCGAGGCGAGAGGCCTTCGACGTGGCAGCACCGCAGAACTACCTCGCAGTCATCAAGGTCATCGGTGTCGGCGGCGGTGGTGTCAATGCCATCAACCGAATGATCGAGGTGGGCCTCAAGGGCGTCGAGTTCATCGCGATCAACACCGACGCGCAAGCGCTGTTGATGAGCGACGCCGACGTCAAGCTCGACGTCGGCCGCGAACTCACCCGCGGCCTGGGCGCCGGGGCCAACCCGGCCGTCGGTCGCAAGGCGGCAGAGGACCACCGTGAGGAGATCGAGGAGGTCCTCAAGGGGGCCGACATGGTCTTCGTCACCGCCGGCGAAGGCGGCGGCACCGGCACCGGCGGCGCGCCCGTCGTCGCCAACATCGCGCGCTCGCTCGGCGCCCTGACGATCGGTGTGGTCACCCGGCCGTTCACCTTCGAGGGCCGCCGTCGCGCCAACCAGGCGGAGGACGGCATCGCCGAGCTCCGCGAAGAGGTCGACACCCTCATCGTCATCCCGAACGACCGACTGCTCTCGATCTCGGACCGTCAGGTCTCCGTGCTCGACGCGTTCAAGTCGGCCGACCAGGTGCTGCTGAGCGGTGTCCAGGGCATCACCGACCTCATCACCACCCCCGGCCTCATCAACCTCGACTTCGCCGACGTCAAGTCGGTCATGTCCGAGGCCGGTTCGGCCCTGATGGGCATCGGCTCCGCCCGCGGCGACGACCGCGCGGTGGCGGCGGCCGAGATGGCGATCTCCTCGCCGCTCCTCGAGGCCTCCATCGACGGCGCCCGTGGCGTGCTGCTCTCCATCTCCGGCGGCAGCGACCTCGGTCTCTTCGAGATCAACGAGGCCGCGCAGCTGGTCAGCGAGGCGGCGCACCCCGAGGCCAACATCATCTTCGGTGCCGTCATCGACGACGCCCTGGGCGACGAGGTCCGCGTCACCGTCATCGCCGCCGGCTTCGACGGCGGCCAGCCGCCGGCCCGCCGGGACAACATCATCGGCTCGGTCTCGGCCAAGCGCGAGGAGCCGGCTCCGGCCCCCCGTCACATCGAGACCTCCCGCCCGCTCGGTGGCATCGGCACAGTGGCTCCCCGCGAGGAGCCGGCCGCCGCCCCGGTCGAGCCGGCCCCGGTCGTCAACGAGGTCCCGCTGACGCCCGCTCAGCCGGTCGTCCCCCCGGCCCGTCCGTACGCGGACAGCCAGGCCGAGGAGCTGGACGTCCCGGATTTCCTGAAGTGATAGGACATCGCTCCGACGCGAACGGCGCGCACTTCGCCTTCACCGACCGGTGGGGCGGGGTGAGCGCCGTTCCGTACGAGGAGCTCAACCTCGGCGGAGCGGTGGGGGACGACCCCGAAGCGGTACGGACCAACCGGGCGCTGGCCGCCGGCGCCCTCGGGCTCGACCCGGCCCGGGTGGTCTGGATGAACCAGGTGCACGGCGCGGACGTCGCCGAGGTCGAAGGACCGTGGGGCGACGCGGCGGTCCCGTCGGTGGACGCGCTCGTCACCTCCACCCCCGGCCTCGCCCTCGCGGTCCTCACCGCGGACTGCGTGCCCGTCCTCCTCGCCGACCCGGTCGCCGGAGTGGCGGCCGCCGCCCACGCGGGGCGTCCCGGGATGGTGGCGGGAGTCGTCCCGGCCACCGTCGCGGCCATGATCGAACGCGGCGCCGACCCGGCCCGTATCGTCGCCCGCACCGGCCCCGCCGTCTGCGGGCGCTGCTACGAGGTGCCGGAGGCCATGCGGGCCGAGGTCGCCGAGACCGAACCCGCGGCCTGGGCCGAGACGAGCTGGGGAACCCCGGCCGTCGACGTCGCCGCGGGCGTCCACGCCCAGCTCGAACGCCTCGGCGTCACCGACCGGCTGGCCGACGCGGTCTGCACCCGGGAATCCGGTGACCACTACTCGTACCGCCGCGACCGCACCACGGGGCGACTCGCGGGATATGTCTGGTTGGGAAAGAACTGATGACGGACCGCACGTCGGAACTCGCCGAGAACCTGGCCCGGGTGGAGGCGCGCATCGCCGCCGCCTGCGCCGCCGCCGGGCGCGCGCGCGAGGAGGTGACCCTCGTCGTGGTCACCAAGACCTATCCCGCGAGCGATGTGAGGATCCTCCACGGACTCGGCGTGCGGAACGTCGCCGAGAACCGGGACCAGGACGCCGCCCCCAAGGCGGCCGCCTGTGCCGACCTCGACCTGACCTGGCACTTCGTGGGCCAGTTGCAGACGAACAAGGTCAGATCCGTGGTGGGTTATGCCGATGTGGTGCAGTCCGTCGACCGGTTGAAGCTCGTTTCCGCCCTCTCCGCGGCCGCGGAGAAGGAGGGACGCGAACTCGGCTGTCTGCTCCAGGTCGCCCTCGACGCCGAGTCGGGCGAGCGGGGCGACCGCGGTGGCGTCGCACCGGACGGCATCGGGGAACTGGCGGCCGCGGTGGACGCGGCTCCGGGGCTGCGGCTCGACGGACTGATGACCGTCGCACCGCTCTCCGGCCCGTACGCGGGCAGGCAACGCGCCGCGTTCGACCGCCTCATGGATTTGTCGACTGCCCTGCGCGCGACCCGTCCGGCTGCGAACATGGTGTCCGCAGGGATGAGTGCGGACCTCGAGGAGGCCGTCGCGGCCGGGGCGACACACGTACGCGTCGGTACGGCGGTACTCGGCGTCCGCCCGAAGCTCGGGTAACGTCGCGAAGCAAGTCGGACCACAGCAGAAAATATGGTCATTCCGCAGAACGGCGGGGTGTCCCGTGGATCGCCGGCACTTGGTGACAAGGCCGATCCACCACAGAGCGGAGGACTCAGAGAATGGCCGGCGCGATGCGCAAGATGGCGGTCTACCTCGGCCTCGTGGAGGACGATGGGTACGACGGCCGGGGCTTCGACCCCGACGACGACTTCGAACCCGAGCTGGAGCCGGAGCCCGAGCGCGACCGGCGTCACACCCCTCCGCGTCAGGTGGAGCGCGAGGAGCCGGTGCGTGTGGTGGCACCCCCCGCGCAGCGGGAACCGGTCGCCCATTCCGTCCCGGTACTCGCCGAAAGTGGACGTCCGGCCCGAATTGCCCCCGTGGCATCCATCACACCCGAACGTCCGAGCCTGGAGAAGAACGCACCGGTGATCATGCCCAAGGTCGTGTCCGAGCGGGAGCCCTACCGCATCACCACGCTGCACCCGCGGACGTACAACGAGGCCCGTACCATCGGGGAACACTTCCGTGAGGGCACCCCGGTGATCATGAACCTCACCGAGATGGACGACACCGACGCGAAGCGACTTGTCGACTTTGCCGCCGGACTCGTCTTCGGGCTCCATGGCAGCATTGAGCGCGTGACGCAGAAGGTGTTCCTGTTGTCGCCTGCTAACGTCGATGTCACGGCGGAGGACAAGGCCCGGATCGCAGAGGGCGGATTCTTCAACCAGAGCTGAGAACAACAGAACCGGACGGACCGGTCGCGACGCGGCCGGCCAAGCGAGAGCACGCAAGCCAGGGGAGAGGGAAACGCGGGATGGGCGTCGCACTACAGGTGGTCTACATCGTGCTGATGTGCTTCCTCGTCCTCCTGATCGTCCGGCTGGTCATGGACTACGTCTTCCAGTTCGCCCGTTCATGGCAACCCGGTAAGGCGATGGTGGTCGTTCTCGAGGCCACCTACACTGTCACCGATCCACCGCTCAAGCTTCTGCGGCGACTCATCCCGCCGCTGCGTCTCGGGGGCGTGGCACTCGACCTGTCCTTCTTCGTTCTGATGATCATCGTCTACATCCTGATCTCCATCGTGAGCAGCTTCGCGAGGTGAGTGTGGACGATACGGTCTTGCCGACTGCCGACGACTACGTAGAGGTGAAGAAGAGATGCCGCTGACCCCCGAGGACGTGCGGAACAAGCAGTTCACGACCGTCCGCCTTCGAGAAGGCTATGACGAGGACGAGGTCGATGCCTTCCTCGACGAGGTCGAAGCCGAACTGACCCGCCTGCTCCGCGAGAACGAGGACCTGCGCGCCAAGCTGGCCGCCGCGACGCGTGCCGCCGCGCAGAACCAGCAGCAGGGCATGCGCAAGCCCCCGGAGCCGCAGGATCGTCCCGGCGCGCCCGTGCCCGCGGCCATATCCGGACCGCCGGTCCAGCAGCAGCCGCCCCAGATGGGCCCGCCGCAGCTGCCCTCCGGTGCCCCGGCGCTCCCCGCCGGCCCCATGCAGGGCGGCCCGATGCAGGGCGGACCCATGCAGGGCGGCCCGATGGGCCCCGGCCCGATGCAGGGCGGCCCCATGGGTCCCGGCCCGATGCAGGGCGGCCCGATGGGTCACCCGCAGCAGCAGATGCAGCCGCAGATGCAGCAGCAGCCGCAGCAGGGCCCCGGTGGCGACAGCGCCGCGCGTGTCCTCTCGCTGGCCCAGCAGACCGCCGACCAGGCGATCGCCGAGGCCCGCTCCGAGGCCAACAAGATCGTCGGCGAGGCGCGCTCGCGCGCCGAGGGCCTGGAGCGGGACGCCCGCGCCAAGGCCGACGCCCTCGAGCGGGACGCGCAGGAGAAGCACCGCGTGGCCATGGGCTCCCTGGAGTCCGCGCGCGCCACGCTGGAGCGCAAGGTCGAGGACCTGCGCGGCTTCGAGCGCGAGTACCGCACGCGCCTGAAGTCCTACCTGGAGTCGCAGCTGCGCCAGCTGGAGACCCAGGCGGACGACTCGCTCGCCCCGCCGCGGACCCCGGCGACGGCCTCCCTGCCGCCGGCCCCGTCCATGGCCTCGGCCGGTGCCGGTGCCCCGTCCTACGGTGGCAACGGCGGGATGGGCGGTGCTCCCTCCATGGGCGGCGCTCCCTCCTACGGCGGCCAGCAGCAGATGTCCCCGGCCATGACCCAGCCGATGGCTCCGGTCCGGCCGCAGGCTCCGCAGCCGATGCAGCAGGCGCCGGCGCCGATGCGCGGCTTCCTCATCGACGAGGACGACAACTGACGGCGCGAGGCCGCGCGATGAGCGCGTAGCCGTCGGCAGGCTGCAAGGGCCGGGTCCCGGGTTTCCCCCGGGGCCCGGCCCTTCGCCGTACCCCGTGACGTGGGCTCCGGTTCCCCCCGGTACGCCGAAGGGCCCGGCCTCAGGAGAGGTCGGGCCCTTCGGGCTGTGCGGGTCAGGCCTTGCGGAGGCGGAAGGCGAGGGCGAGCGAGTCGTCCTCGAAGGGGGCGCCGTACGCGTCGTCGGCCTCGCCCTGGGCGAGGTCCGTCGCGAGCACCTCGTCCGCGATGAGCTCCGCGTGGGCCGTGAGGGCCTCGACGGTCTCGGCGGAGGCCGAGGTCCAGCGCAGGGCGATCCGGTCCGCGACGTCCAGGCCGCTGTTCTTGCGGGCCTCCTGGATCAGCCGGATGGCGTCGCGGGCGAGACCCGCCTTGCGCAGCTCCGGGGTGATCTCCAGGTCGAGGGCGACCGTCGCGCCCGCGTCGGAGGCGACCGACCAGCCCTCGCGCGGGGTCTCGGTGATGATGATCTCCTCGGGGGTGACGGTGATGTCCTCGCCGTTCACCGAGAGGGTCGCCTCACCGGAGCGGAGGGCGAGGGACAGCGCCGCCGCGTCCGCCGCGGCGACCGCCTTCGCCACGTCCTGGACGCCCTTGCCGAACCGCTTGCCGAGGGCACGGAAGTTCGCCTTCGCGGTGGTGTCGACCAGGGAGCCGCCGACCTCGGAGAGGGAGGCGAGCGAGGAGACGTTCAGCTCCTCCGTGATCTGGGCCTGGAGCGCCGGCGACAGGGCGGAGAAGCCCGTCGCCGCCACCAGCGCGCGGGAGAGCGGCTGGCGGGTCTTGACGCCCGACTCGGCGCGCGTCGCCCGGCCGAGCTCGACCAGCCGGCGGACCAGGAGCATCTGCTCGGAGAGGGTCGGGTCGATCAGGGAGGCGTCGGCCTCCGGCCAGGTGGCCAGGTGGACGGACTCGGGCGCGTCGGCCGTCACCGGGACCACCAGGTCCTGCCAGACCCGCTCCGTGATGAAGGGGGTCAGCGGGGCCATCAGGCGGGTGACCGTCTCGATCACGTCGTGGAGGGTGCGGAGCGCGGCCGCGTCGCCCTGCCAGAAGCGGCGGCGGGACCGGCGCACGTACCAGTTCGAGAGGTCGTCGACGAAGGCGGAGAGGAGCTTGCCGGTCCGCTGGGTGTCGTACGACTCCATCGCCTCGGTGGCCTCGGCGACCAGGGTGTGGAGCTCGGAGAGGAGCCACTTGTCGAGGACGGAGCGGTCGGCCGGGGCCGGGTCCGCCGCGCTCGGCGCCCAGCCGGACGTGCGGGCGTACAGCGCCTGGAAGGCGACCGTGTTCCAGTAGGTCAGGAGGGTCTTGCGGACGACTTCCTGGATGGTGCCGTGGCCCACCCGGCGGGCCGCCCACGGGGAGCCGCCGGCCGCCATGAACCAGCGGACCGCGTCGGCGCCGTGCTGGTCCATCAGCGGGATGGGCTGGAGGATGTTGCCCAGGTGCTTGGACATCTTGCGGCCGTCCTCGGCGAGGATGTGGCCGAGGCAGACCACGTTCTCGTACGAGGACTTGTCGAAGACCAGGGTGCCGACCGCCATCAGCGTGTAGAACCAGCCGCGGGTCTGGTCGATGGCCTCGGAGATGAACTGCGCCGGGTAGCGGCTCTCGAACAGCTCCTTGTTCTGGTACGGGTAGCCGTACTGCGCGAACGGCATGGAGCCCGAGTCGTACCAGGCGTCGATGACCTCGGGCACGCGCGTGGCCGTCTTCGAGCAGCTCGGGCACGGGAAGGTGACCGCGTCGATGTACGGACGGTGCGGGTCGAGCTCGGACTGGTCGGTGCCGGTCAGCTCGGACAGCTCCGCGCGCGAACCGACGCAGGTCAGGTGGTCGTCCTCGCAGCGCCAGATCGGCAGCGGGGTGCCCCAGTAGCGGTTGCGGGAGAGGGCCCAGTCGACGTTGTTGGTCAGCCAGTCGCCGAAGCGGCCGTGCTTGACGGAGTCCGGGAACCAGTTGGTCTTCTCGTTCTCCTGGAGCATGCGCTCCTTGACCGCGGTCGTACGGATGTACCAGGACGGCTGCGCGTAGTAGAGCAGGGCCGTGTGGCAGCGCCAGCAGTGCGGGTAGCTGTGCTCGTACGCGATGTGGCGGAAGAGCAGGCCGCGGGCGTCCAGGTCGGCGGTGAGGGCCTCGTCGGCCTTCTTGAAGAAGACGCCGCCGACCAGCGGGACGTCCTCCTCGAAGGTGCCGTCGGGGCGGACCGGGTTCACCACCGGCAGGCCGTACGCCTTGCAGACCTTGAGGTCGTCCTCACCGAAGGCGGGGGACTGGTGGACCAGACCCGTGCCGTCCTCGGTCGTCACGTACTCGGCGTTGACGACGTAGTGGGCCGGCTCGGGGAACTCGATCAGCTCGAAGGGGCGCTGGTAGGTCCAGCGCTCCATCTCCGCGCCCGTGAAGGACTCGCCCGTGGTGACCCAGCCCTCGCCGAGGGCCTTCTCCAGGAGCGGCTCGGCGACGACGACGCGCTCGTCGCCGTCGGTCGCGACCACGTAGGTGACCTCGGGGTGGGCGGCGACGGCCGTGTTGGACACCAGGGTCCACGGGGTCGTCGTCCAGACCAGGAGCGCCGCCTTGCCGGCCAGCGGGCCGGAGGTGAGCGGGAAGCGGACGTAGACCGAGGGGTCGACGACCGTCTCGTAGCCCTGGGCCAGCTCGTGGTCGGAGAGGCCGGTGCCGCAGCGCGGGCACCAGGGGGCGACCCGGTGGTCCTGGACCAGGAGGTCCTTGTCGAAGATCTGCTTGAGCGACCACCAGACCGACTCGATGTACGAGGGGTCCATGGTCCGGTACGCGTCGTCCAGGTCGACCCAGTAGCCCATCCGGGTCGTGAGCTCGGCGAAGGCGTCGGTGTGGCGGGTCACCGACTCGCGGCACTTGTCGTTGAACTCGGCGATGCCGTACGCCTCGATGTCCTTCTTGCCGGAGAAGCCGAGCTCCTTCTCGACGGCGAGCTCGACCGGGAGGCCGTGGCAGTCCCAGCCGGCCTTGCGGGCCACGTGGTAGCCGCGCATGGTGCGGAAGCGGGGGAAGACGTCCTTGAAGACGCGGGCCTCGATGTGGTGCGCGCCGGGCATGCCGTTCGCGGTGGGCGGGCCCTCGTAGAACACCCACTCGGGGCGTCCCTCGGACTGCTCCAGGGTCTTCGCGAAGACCTTGTTGTCCTGCCAGAAGTCGAGCACGGCGTGCTCGAGGGCGGGCAGGTCGACCTGGGCGGGCACCTGACGGTACTGCGGCGGTGTCATCGAGTTCCTCCGGCGGAAAGTCGTCGTTCCGTCGGAGGGACGAGAGCCCGGCTCCCGCGGTACCACCCTCCTTGGCCCCGGGCGCGCACGCCCTGAGCCCCCTCATTGGGGCGCGACGCCGGTTCTAGTCACCGCGGTCTCCCGCGGCTTTCTTCCGACGGCTCCGGGGTGATGCTTCACATCGGGCTCGCCCCCGGGCTCTCACCGTCCCCGGGTCGCTCATGGCTGCTTGCGACGCTACTCGTCCCCATCCAAGCCTTTCGCTCCGCCCAGTGTACGGGCCCCGGGGGAGGGCGGCAGACCGGTTTTCGCGTGACCCGAATGGCCACACGGGGCGGGCCGGAGTTCGGGTGCCGCCATGTGGGGGAGGCCCGGGACGGATAACCCGGCGGGGAGCTGGGCACAACGGAGGCAGGCCCGCCCCGCGGGGAGCGGGGGCGGGTGGGAACGGCGGCGTGCCCCGTTGCCGCGGGCCTTGGGCCGATTTATCGTCCCAGCACGATTCGCGAGCAAGATCACAAAATGTGAAGGGGCCGCGACATGGTGGCGAAGAAGACCGCCGCGAAGAGGGCCTCGACCGCCGGTTCCACCGGTACGGCCGAGGCCGCCAAGGACGTGACCGGCAAGAAGTCGACGGTCGCGACGAAGACGGCCGCCGCGAAGACGGTCGCCAAGAAGGCGGTCACCAGGAAGCCGGTCACGAAGAAGGCGGTCGCGAAGAAGACGGCCGTCGACGGGACGGCCGCGGCGGCCCCCGAGACCGCGGCCCCGGCCGACGCGGCCCCCGCCGGGAAGACGCAGGCCGGGAAGACCGTGGCGAAGAAGGCGGCGGCCAGGAAGGCGCCCGCCGCGAAGAAGCAGACAGGAGCCAGGACGGTGGCAGCGAAGAAGACCGCGGGTGGCGTCACGACGGCCGAGGACGAGGCCGCGGTGCCCCAGGCCCGTACCGGCGCGCTCGCGGTGCGTCCCGGCGAGGACCCCTGGACGCCGGAGGAGGTCGAAGAGGCCCGCAGCTCGCTCCAGGCGGAGGTGCTGCGGCTGCGCAGCGAGCTCGTGCACTCCCAGGAGGAGCTCACCGGCCTCATGCGCGACTCGGGCGACGGCGCCGGGGACGACCAGGCCGACACCGGCACCAAGAACATCACCCGGGAGCACGAGCTGGCCCTGGCGGCGAACGCCCGGGAGATGCTGGAGCAGACCGAGCACGCCCTGGAGCGGCTCGACGCGGGCACGTACGGCCTCTGCGAGGTGTGCGGGAAGCCCATCGGCAAGGCGCGGATGCAGGCCTTCCCGCGGGCCACGCTCTGCGTCGAGGACAAGCAGCGGCAGGAGCGGCGTGGCTGACGATCTCGGCTGACGGTCTCGTACGCCTGTGCCGTACCCTCGGTGCACGGTCAGGCATCGAGGTCGAGGGACTCACTCACGTGGCAGAGGCGGAGCGCATCATCGGTACGCCGGATTCAGCAGGGGCCGACGAGACGGCCGCCTCCGACGAGACGGCCGCTCCCGGCGGGACGGCGGCCGCCGACGGGACGGCCGCCCCCGAGGAGCGCCCGCGGGGCAGGCGCCGGATCGTCGCGCTGTTCGTGGTGGCCGTGCTGGCCTACCTCCTGGACCTCGGCAGCAAGATGCTGGTGGTCGCCAAGCTGGAGGGCCACGAGCCGATCGACCTCATCGGGGACCTGCTGCGGCTCGACGCCATCCGGAACCCGGGTGCCGCGTTCGGCATGGGCGAGGCCTTCACGATCATCTTCACCTGCATCGCGGCCGCGGTGATCGTCGTGATCATCCGGCTGGCGCGCAAGCTCTACAGCCTGCCCTGGGCGATCGCCCTCGGCCTGCTGCTAGGCGGTGCGCTCGGCAACCTCACGGACCGGATCTTCCGCTCGCCGGGCGTCTTCGAGGGCGCGGTCGTCGACTTCATCGCCCCCGCGCACTTCGCCGTCTTCAACCTCGCCGACTCGGCGATCGTCTGCGGCGGCATCCTGATCGTCCTGCTGTCCTTCCGGGGTCTGGACCCCGACGGGACCGTCCACAAGGACTGAGCCTGTCCACTGCGGAAGACAGAGTGTCTTCCGCACAAGGCATACTCGACGGGTGAGTACGAGTCCCGAGATCCGCACGCTGCCCGTTCCCGATGGCCTGGAGGGCGAGCGCGTCGACGCCGCCATCGCCCGTATGTTCGGGTTCTCCCGTACGAAGGCGGCCGAGCTGGCCGCCGCAGGGAAGGTCCAGGTCGACGGATCCGTCGTCGGCAAGTCCGAGCGGGTCAGCGGTGGCGCGTGGCTCGAGGTCGAGATGCCGGGCGCGGCCGCGCCCGTGCAGATCGTCGCCGAGCCCGTCGAGGGCATGGAGATCGTCCACGACGACGACGACATCGTCGTGATCATGAAGCCGGTCGGCGTCGCCGCGCACCCCAGCCCCGGCTGGACCGGCACCACGGTCATCGGCGGCCTCGCCGCCGCGGGCTACCGCATCTCCACCTCCGGCGCCGCCGAGCGCCAGGGCATCGTGCACCGCCTCGACGTCGGCACCTCCGGCCTCATGGTGGTCGCCAAGTCGGAGTACGCGTACACCTCGCTCAAGCGCCAGTTCAAGGAGCGCGTGGTCGACAAGCGCTACAACGCGCTGGTCCAGGGCCACCCCGACCCGATGAGCGGCACCATCGACGCCCCCATCGGCCGGCACCCGAACCACGACTACAAGTGGGCCGTCACCGCCGAGGGCAAGCCCTCCGTCACGCACTACGACCTCATCGAGGCGTACCGGTCGGCCTCGCTGCTCGACATCAAGCTGGAGACGGGCCGCACCCACCAGATCCGGGTGCACATGTCCGCCCACCGCCACCCCTGCGTCGGCGACCTCACCTACGGCGCCGACCCGACGCTCGCCAAGCGCCTCGGCCTGACCCGGCAGTGGCTGCACGCCGTCCGGCTCGGCTTCGAGCACCCGGGCGACGGCTCGTGGGTCGAGTTCTCCAGCACGTACCCCGAGGACCTCCAGCGGGCCCTCGACCGGATCGCGGCGGAGAGCCAGTGACGGCCGCCTACGCCGTCCGCGAGGCGACGGAGCCGGCCGACCGGGACGCGTGCTTCGCGGTCCGCCGCGAGGTGTTCGTCGAGGAGCAGGGCGTACCGCAGGAGATCGAGTACGACACGTACGACGCGACCTCGGTGCACGTCCTCGCCGTGCGCGCGGACGGTCTGCCGCTCGGCACCGGGCGGCTGCTCCACGGGGCCGACGCGCTCGGCAAGACGGGCGGCGACGCCTCGGTGGGTTCGCTCGGGCGGCTCGCGGTCGCCAAGGCGGCCCGCGGTCTCGGGGTCGGCGCGGCGCTCGTGACGGCCATCGAGGACGCCGCCCGCGCGCGCGGCCTCGCCGCCGTCGACCTGCACGCGCAGACCCACGCGCTCGGCTTCTACGAGCGCCTCGGCTACCAGGTGTACGGCCCCGAGTTCCCGGACGCGGGCATCCCGCACCGGGCGATGCGCAAGGCGCTCTAGGGCCTGTCCCAGCCGACGACCCCCTGCGGCACCCCCCCTGCGGCATCCGGCGCAATCGGAGGTACGCAGGGGGCAATCGCCACCCAAACGGACATACGTGGCAGGGTGGGGCCGTGGATCAATTGGCCCTGCTGTTCTTGCTGCTGCTCGGCGCCCTGCTGACCGTGCCCCTCGGAGACCGGCTCGGGCTGCCCGCGCCGGTCCTGATGACGCTCGTCGGGATCGTGCTGGCCTTCCTGCCCTTCGTGCCGAACGTCGAGATCCCGCCGGAGTTCATCCTCCCGCTGGTGCTGCCGCCGCTCCTGTACGCCTCCGTGCAGCGGACCTCCTGGCGGCAGTTCGCGGCCAACAAGCGGCCCATCTTCCTGCTCGCGGTCGCCCTGGTCTTCGTCACCACGGCGGCCGTCGGCGCGGTCGCGCACGCGCTCGTGCCCGGCCTGCCGCTGGCCGCCGCGATCGCGCTCGGCGCCCTCGTCGCCCCGCCCGACCCGGTCGCCGCGACCGCCGTGGCCGGCTCGCTCGGGCTGCCGCGCCGGCTGGTGTCGATCCTGGAGGGCGAGGGGCTCTTCAACGACGTCACCGCGATCGTGCTCTACCACGTGGCCATCGCCGCCGCCGTCAGCGGCTCCTTCTCCTGGCCCGCCGCGCTCGGCGAGTTCGTGCTGTCCGCCGTGGTCGCCGTGGGGGTGGGCCTGGCGCTCGGCTGGCTCTGCAACAAGCTGATCGGCCTCCTCGGCGACGTCACGCTGCAGACCGGCCTCACCCTCCTCGTCCCCTTCGTGAGCTACGTGCTCGCCGAGGAGCTCAAGGGCTCGGGCGTGCTCGCCGTCCTGGTCACCGCGCTCTTCCTGGCCGAGCACGCGGTCGACGCCGACGACGTCATGGGCCGGCTCGCCGGGCAGACCTTCTGGCAGATCGTCGACACCCTCGTCACCGGCATCGCCTTCGGGCTCATCGGCCTCGAACTCATCCATGTCTTCGGCGTGGCCGAGGGCCGCGGCTGGGAGATGCTCGGCTGGGGCGCGGCCGTGGTCGGCGTGGTCGTCGGGGTCCGGCTCCTGTGGCTGCTGCCCGCCACCTGGCTCGCGAAGCGGCTGCACACGCTCAGGGACGTCGACGAGGAGATCCCGATGAGCTGGCGGGAGACCGTCGTCATGTGGTGGGCGGGGATGCGCGGGGTGGCCTCGGTGGCCCTGGCCCTCGCCATCCCGCTCACCACCGACGACGGCGCGCCCTTCCCCGGCCGCGACGAGATCGTCTTCATCGCCTTCTGCGTGATCATCGCCACCCTCGTCTTCCAGGGCCTGACCCTGCCCGCGCTGGTCAAGCGGCTCGGCGTACGGGCCGACACGGACGCCGAGCGCGCCCTCGAACGCGACCTCGCGATCCGCGCCGCGAAGGCCGCCAAGCGCAGGCTCAAGGAGATCGAGGAGGTCGAGGAGCTGCCCGAGGAGGTCCAGGAGCGGCTGCTGCGCGGTGCGTACGACATCGGCGCCCGGATCAGTCCCGACATGGTCGACGAGGAGCGGCGGGCGGCTTACGCGGCGCGGGTGGACCGGCTCAAGGCGGTGCAGCGGATCCAGCGGGAGCTGATGTCGGCCGCCCGGCACGAGGTCCTCGCGGCGCGCAGCGAACCGGGCGCCGATCCCGAGGTGGTGGACCGGGTGCTGCGCCAGCTCGACGTGCGCAGCATGCGCTGAGGGGTGGCCCGGCGGCCGGGTGGCAGGATGGGACGCATGGACATCATGCTCTTCCACTCGGCCTACGGGCTGACCCCTTCCGTCGAGGCGGCCGCCGAGCGGCTCCGGGCCGCCGGCCACCAGGTGTGGACGCCGGACCTCTACGGCGGGAAGACGGTCGGCACCGTCGAGGAGGGCGTGGCGCTGCGGGACGAGATCGGCAAGGACGAGCTGCTGAAGCGGGCGGTCCTGGCCGCCGCTCCCTACTCCGAGCGGGGCCTGGTCTACATGGGTCTCTCCCTCGGGGCCTCGATCGCCCAGACGCTGGCGCTCGGCGACGAGAAGGCGCGCGGGCTGCTGCTGTTCCACGGCACCTCGGACCTCGCCGAGTCCGCGTCGGTGGACGAGCTGCCCGTGCAGCTGCACGTGGCCGAGCCCGACCCGTTCGAGACGGACGACTGGCTGTCCTCCTGGTACCTCCAGATGCGCAAGGCCGGGGCGGACGTGGAGATCTACCGCTACCGGGGCGCCGGGCACATCTACACGGACCCGGAGCTGCCCGACTGGGACGAGGAGGCGGCCGAGCGCACCTGGTCGGTGGCGCTGGCCTTCCTGGACAGCCTGTAGGACGGTACGGAAAAGGGGTGCGGCCCCCGGGGGATTCCCCGGGGGCCGCACTCGTGTCGCGGACGGGCCGTCAGGCGCGGTACGCGGTCCAGTAGTCGTTCATCCGGGTCACCTGACCGGCGGTGAACTGGTACATGCACGCGTCGTACGTGTAGTCCATGAAGTTGTGGATCGGGTCCACACCCGCCTTCGAGGTGCAGGTGTCACGGCCGGTCGGGCACTCGTAGGCCGCGCTCTTCTCGGCCGGGGTGTCGGCGACGCCGTCGCCCGAGCCCGTGCAGCCGCCCTGGAAGGTGTGGTAGAGGCCCATCCAGTGGCCGACCTCGTGGGTCGCGGTGTCACCCTCGTTGTAGTTGGCCGCCGAGCCGCCCGGGAGGGAGGCGTCGAGGACGACGACACCGTCCATGGACGGGTTCGAGGCGTACGAGGACGGGAAGGTCGCCCAGCCGAGCAGGCCGCCGCCGAGGTTGGCGGTGTAGAAGTTCAGCGCGCCGGCGCCGCCCTTGCGGAGGGTCTGCTTCATCTGCTTCTCGGCGGTGGAGCCGGAGGACAGGTTGTACCAGGTGGCGTTGTCCGTGTAGTCGGTTCCGGCCAGCGTGAACTGGAAGTTGGAGTTCACGTTGCCCGTCCCCTGGCCGGCGTAGGCCGCGTTGAGGACGTTCATCTGGTTGTTGATCTGGGTGGCGGAGAGCTTGCCCGTCGTGCCCGAGTGGATGACGTGGAAGTAGACGGGGATGTTCACCACGGCGGCGGCAGCGGCGGTGCCGGTGAGGCGCTGCTCGGCGCGGGCGGAGGCGAGCTTCTTCTTGAAGTCGTCGTCCATGGTCTTGGCCTGGGCGGCGGAGACCTCGTTGGGCTCGGCCTTGTGGGTGTCCGCGCCGCGCGCCTTGCGGGCGCCGGAGAGGGCGGTGGTGCCGTCCGTGGCGCACTCCTCGTGGCCGGCGCCGGCCAGGGTGGCGGCGCCGGTGGCGACCGGAGCGGACAGCGGGGCCAGGGCCAGGGTTCCGGCCATGACGGCGGTGCCGAGCATCCGGCGCGTCATACGCGGGGATATGCGGACAAGAGCACGCACGGTGACTCCTCGTGGGGGGTGGTGGGGGAGGAACTTCCTCGCCACGCCGGGGAGATTACGCGTCCATGTCAGCCATCGAAGAGGAGTGATCAAGCCCAATCATTCGTGGGGCAATTCGGGTCATCGGGAAGAAAAACTTGCGTCACTTCCAGGGTTTGAGACACGCACGTAACGAACGAAGTGACAGAGGCGGGTGGTGTGTCCGGATTCGAACTCCGGAACCCACCACCCGCCGTAGCGATGTGATCTCCCGTTAATACGAGCGATCATGGCTGAAAATCGCCCTTGAGATGAGGCCTAGCGCACCGGCTGGTACACCCGCTCGACACGCTGCGTTCCGCTCAGCGTCCGGTACGAGCGCGCCCAGGACGTCGTCGCGGCCGGATCCGTCTTGTCGGAGACCGTGTAGTAGTCCATCTGCGAGCGCTCGGCGGTCACGTCGAGCACCCCGTAGCCGTGGTGGTCCATGTCCACCCACTTCACATGGCGGTTGGCGGCCTTCACCGCGCCCGCGGCCACCACCGAGAGCGTCCCCGGGGCCACGTGCAGGAGGTCGTCCAGGTTGTCCGAGGTGACCGAGGTGACCACGAACTCGGTCGCCGCCGAGGCCGACAGCGGGTACGTCGCCGCCTTCACCGGCACGTCGTTGGCCCACGCCATGTGGATGTCGCCGGTCAGGAAGACGGTGTTCCTGATCGCCCGCGTGGTCAGGTGGGCGAGCAGCTCCTTGCGGTCGTCCGTGTAGCCGTCCCACTGGTCGACGTTGACCGCGAGCCCCTCCTTCGGGAGGCCCATCAACTCGGCCAGCGGCTCCAGGAGGTACGCCGGCAGGGAGCCGAAGGCGACCGGCGAGATCATCACCGAGGTGCCGACCAGCTGCCAGGTCGCGTCCGAGCCCGCGAGGCCGGCCTTCAGCCAGTCCAGCTGGGCGCGGCCGGTGATGCTCCGCTCCGGGTCGTCGACCGCGCCGCTGCCCGTCTTCGCCGGCGCGGAGCGGAAGGACCGCAGGTCCAGCAGGTGCAGATCGGCCAGCTTGCCGAAGCGCAGCCGGCGGAAGACGGTGCCCTCGGTGGAGGTGCGGACCGGCATCCACTCGAAGTACGCCTGCTTGGCGGCGGCCACCCGGGCCGCCCAGTCGCCCTCGGTGCCGGGCGTGTGGTTCTCGGCCCCGCCCGCCCAGGCGTCGTTGGCGAACTCGTGGTCGTCCCAGATCGCGACCACCGGGTGGGCCGCGTGCAGCGCCTGGAGGTCCGGGTCCGTCTTGTACTTCCCGTGCCGGGTCCGGTAGTCGGCGAGCGAGACGATCTCGTGGCGCGGCTCGTGCTGCCGGACGACGTACTTCGCCTCGGGGTAGGCGCCGCTCGCGTACTCGTAGACGTAGTCGCCGAGATGGAGGATCGCGTCCAGGTCGGCGCGGCCGGCGAGGTGGCGGTACGCGGAGAAGTGGCCGGCCTCCCAGTTGGCGCAGGACACCACGCCGAAGCGGACGCCGGGCGTGGCGGCGTCGGCGGCCGGGGCCGTACGGGTGCGGGCGGCGGGGGAGACGGCGGCGCCCGCGGTGAAGCGGAACCAGTAGGAGGTGGCGGGGCGCAGACCGCGGACGTCCGCCTTGACCGTGTGGTCGGAGGAGGCGCTCGCGGTGCTCGTACCGGAGGCGACGACCCGGGCGAAGCCGCGGTCCTCGGCGAGTTCCCAGCCGACGTGGACGTCCGGGCCGAGGCCCGAGCCGGGCACGGCATCGGGGGTGGGGGTGACGCGGGTCCAGAGCAGGACGCCGTCGGGCAGCGGATCGCCGGAGGCGACGCCGTGGAGGAAGACGGGGGCCTCGGAGTCCGCGAGGGCGGGGGAGGCGGCGCCGAGCAGGGCGGGTGCCGCGACGGCGGTGACGGCCGCGGCCTTGACGACCGTACGGCGTGTGGGGGCAGGT
Organism: Streptomyces sp. NPDC037273; assembly: GCF_055603625.1. Classification (NCBI taxonomy): domain Bacteria; kingdom Bacillati; phylum Actinomycetota; class Actinomycetes; order Kitasatosporales; family Streptomycetaceae; genus Streptomyces; species Streptomyces sp. NPDC037273. Next base: position 259,084 of record NZ_JBVJVO010000002.1, on the reverse strand, counting down.
GATATGAAACGACTGGTCACGGCCAGTCAGATTACTGACGAGTACGGCTCTTGGGCAGGGGAAAGCCGGAAGTTAGCCGATTCGTCGCCCTGAGGACGCCGGAGCCCCCGGCCGGTGGTGCGAGGCCGGGGGCTCGGGCGAGAGCGGAGGGGGGCGTCAGGCCTTGAGGGCCGCCGCGATCGCGGTGTCGAACTCGGCCGGCGTCATGGGCACGTTCTTGGTGCCCGCCACCGTCACCGGCTTGCCGTCCATCTTCAGGGTCGGCGTGCCCTGCACCCCGCTCGCGTCGAAGGCCGCGGACATCTTCATCGCCCAGGCGTCGAAGGTGCCGTCCTCCACGTGCTTCTTGAACGCGGCGTTGCCCTTGAGCGCCGGCACCGAGTCCGCCACCTTCAGGAGGTAGTCGTCCTTGGCGAACTTGTCGTCGTTCTCCTCCGGGTGGAAGTCCTCCGAGTAGAGCGCGGCCTTGTACGTGAGGAAGGCCTCGGGGCTGACGTCCAGGGCCGCGCCGAGCGCCGAGAGGGCGTTCTTCGAGCCCTCGCCCGGAGCGCCGTTGTCGATGAAGGTGGCGCCGATGTACTTGATCTTGTACTTGCCGGCCTCGACGTCCTTCTCGACCGTGGCGCCCACGGACTGCTCGAAGGTCGCGCACACCGGGCAGCGCGAGTCCTCGTACACCTCCAGGGTCTTCTTCGCGGACGGCTTGCCGATGACGACCGTCGTGCCGTTCGCGCCCGAGGTGTTCTTGGGGGCCGTGACCGTCTTCGCGTCGGCGGCGGCCTCCCACTGCGAGGGCTTGTTGGACTGCACCACCGCGTAGCCGATGCCGCCGGCCGCGGCGAGGACGGCCACCGCCGAGACGCCGACGACCAGCTGCCGGCGGGCGCGGTCCTTCTTCGCCTGACGCTCGCGCTCGACGCGCAGCCGCTCGCGGGCCGCGGCCTTGTTGGACTGGCTGTTGCGTGCACTCATGATCGTGATCTCCGTGGAAGAGGGAAGGCAGGGGGAAGCGCGGGACTCGCTCAGACGAGAACGAGACCCGGGCGCGGCGGCCCCCGCCGCCCCACGGAGTGCACGAGGAGCCGCTGCCGGGAAGACCGCGGCCGGCCGGCGGGCCGCCCGGCGCGCCGGGGCGCCTGACCGGCCGAACGGAAGAAGGCCGCCACCAGGAGCAGCGGACGGAACGCGAAGGCCGCCACCGCACCGGCCAGCCGGGCGAGCGCCCGCTCCCCGCCGCGCAGCCAGCACGCCGCCGAGAACCCGACGCCCACATGGGCCAGGAGCAGCAGCCACGGCAGCGCCGGGTCGGGGGAGGAGAGCAGCGCGGCCGCGCCGCCGCCCTCGGGGTTCACCACGCCGGGCAGCGGGGTCCCCACGGCGCCGCCGCAGAAGACCTCCACCCCGACCGCGCGCAGCGAACCGGCGACCGGGCCGCCGGCGGGGCCGTAACAGACCGCCTGACCGCTGGTGAAGAGCGTGTCCGCCGCCAGTTCCAGCGGGACGAGGAGCCCGGCGATGGGCCCGAGGCCGCGCTCGCGGCCGGCCAGCGCGTACGCCACGGCGAAGACCGCGACCGCCACCGGGACGACCGTCCCCAGCGGCAGCGGGACGCCCGAGAGCAGCACGTGGGACGCCACGGACAGCGTCACGACCAGTGCCGTGAAGAACGCCGCCCGCAGCGTCCTCAGCTGCGTCCCTGCCATGTCCATCGCCGGAAAGTGTGTCACGCGGGGCCGTAAGGGGTCCCTAAGGAGAAGCTGTGGACCGCTCGCGACGGCCCCAGCAGCCCCAGCGGCCCCACCGGCCCCGCCGTGACCCCTCAGAGGCCCGGGATCCGGCCGTTGCGGAAGAGGTCCACGAAGATCTGGTGGTCGGCCCGCGCCCGCGCCCCGTAGGTGTGCGCGAAGTCCACCAGGAGGCCGGCGAAGCCCTCCTCGTCGGCCGCGATCGCCGCGTCGATGGCCCGCTCCGTCGAGAACGGCACGAGCGACTGACCGCTCGACTCGTCCGCCGCCGCGTGCATCGTCGCCGTCGCCCGGCCCAGGTCGGCCACGGTGGCCGCGATCTCGTCCAGGTCGTCGATGTCCGACCAGTCCAGGTCCACCGCGTACGGCGAGACCTCGGCGACCAGCTGCCCGGCCCCGTCCAGCTCCGTCCAGCCCAGCCACGGGTCCGCGTGCGCCTGGAGCGCCCGCTGCGAGATCACCGTGCGGTGCCCCTCGTGCCGGAAGTACTCCCGCACCGCCGGGTCCGTGACGTGCCGGGAGACCGCCGGGGTCTGGGCCTGCTTGAGGTAGATCACGACGTCGTTCTCCAGGGCGTCGCTGTGCCCCTCCAGGAGGATGTTGTACGAGGGGAGGCCGGCCGAGCCGATGCCTATCCCGCGCCGCCCGACCACGTCCTTGACCCGGTACGAGTCCGGGCGGACCAGGCTGGACTCCGGCAGCGTCTCCAGATAGCCGTCGAAGGCGGCGAGCACCTTGTACCGGGTGGCCGCGTCCAGCTCGATCGCCCCGCCGCCGGCCGCGAAACGGCGCTCGAAGTCCCGGATCTCCGTCATCGAGTCCAGCAGACCGAAACGGGTCTGCGCGCGGGCGTCGCGCAGGGCGCCCAGCAGTGCTCCGTCGGCCGTCTCAAGCGTGAAGCCGGGGACCTCGTCTCCCTTCGCGCCGGTCGCGAGCGCGTGGATGCGCTCCCGGTAGGCGGCGGCGTAGATCCGGACCAGGTCGGTGATCTGGTCGTCGCCGAGCGCCTTGGTGTAGCCGATGAGGGCGAGGGAGGCGGCGAGGCGCTTCAGGTCCCAGGTGAAGGGGCCGACGTAGGCCTCGTCGAAGTCGTTGACGTTGAAGATCAGCCGGCCGTTGGCGTCCATGTACGTGCCGAAGTTCTCCGCGTGCAGATCGCCGTGGATCCAGACCCGGCCGGTGCGCTCGTCCAGGTACGGGCCGCCGCGGGCCTCCCGCTCCAGGTCGCTGTAGAACAGGCAGGCCGTGCCCCGGTAGAAGGCGAAGGCGGAGCCGGCCATCTTCCGGAACTTCACGCGGAAAGCCGCCGGGTCGGCGGCGAGGAGCTCGCCGAAGGCGGTGTCGAAGACGGCGAGGATGTGCTCACCGCGCTCCGCGACGGTGGGCTGGGGGACCGACATTCGAGGTGCCTCCTGGTACCGGACGTGCTGCGAGACTGGTCATGACATATGGGGACAGGTGTTCCCGGTCACCCAACGCTCGACGGTACCGGCGAGTGCCCGCGGTCTGTCAGTCGGCCGACGTAGACTTCCACGCTGTCCCCCCAGGAATTCAGCCGGAGGCCTCCCCCGTGACCAAGCCGCCCTTCACGCACCTCCACGTCCACACCCAGTACTCGCTGCTGGACGGTGCCGCGCGGCTGAAGGACATGTTCAACGCGTGCAACGAGATGGGCATGACCCATATCGCGATGTCCGACCACGGCAACCTGCACGGCGCGTACGACTTCTTCCACACCGCGAAGAAGGCCGGGGTGACGCCGATCATCGGCATCGAGGCGTACGTGGCCCCCGAGTCCCGCCGCAACAAGCGCAAGATCCAGTGGGGCCAGCCGCACCAGAAGCGGGACGACGTCTCCGGTTCCGGTGGTTACACCCACAAGACGATCTGGGCGGCGAACAAGACCGGCCTGCACAACCTCTTCAAGCTCTCCTCCGACGCCTACGCCGAGGGCTGGCTGCAGAAGTGGCCCCGGATGGACAAGGAGACGATCTCCCAGTGGTCGGAGGGGCTCATCGCCTCCACCGGCTGCCCCTCCGGAGAGCTCCAGACGCGCCTGCGCCTCGGCCAGTTCGACGAGGCCCTGAAGGCCGCGTCCGAATACCAGGACATCTTCGGCAAGGACCGCTACTTCCTGGAGCTGATGGACCACGGCATCGAGATCGAGCGCCGGGTCCGCGACGGGCTCCTGGAGATCGGCAAGAAGCTCGGCATCCCGCCGCTGGTCACCAACGACTCGCACTACACGTACGCGCACGAGGCCGGCGCGCACGACGCCCTGCTCTGCATCCAGACCGGCAAGAACCTCTCCGACCCGGACCGCTTCCGGTTCGACGGCACCGGCTACTACCTGAAGTCCACCGACGAGATGTACGCGGTGGACTCCTCGGACGCCTGGCAGGAGGGCTGCCGCAACACGCTGCTCGTCGCCGAGCAGATCGACACCACCGGCATGTTCGAGCCGCGTGACCTCATGCCGAAGTTCGACATCCCCGAGGGCTACACCGACACGACCTGGTTCCGCGAGGAGACCATGCGGGGCATGCACCGCCGGTTCCCGAACGGCATCCCCGAGGACCGCCTCAAGCAGGTCGAGTACGAGATGGACACCATCATCTCGATGGGCTTCCCCGGCTACTTCCTCGTCGTCGCCGACTTCATCATGTGGGCGAAGAAGCAGGGCATCGCCGTGGGCCCCGGCCGAGGCTCCGCGGCCGGCTCGATCGTCGCGTACGCCATGGGCATCACCGACCTCGACCCCATCCCGCACGGTCTGATCTTCGAGCGCTTCCTCAACCCCGAGCGCATCTCGATGCCCGACGTCGACATCGACTTCGACGAACGCCGGCGCGTCGAGGTGATCCGGTACGTCACCGAGAAGTACGGCTCCGACAAGGTCGCCATGATCGGCACGTACGGCAAGATCAAGGCGAAGAACGCCATCAAGGACTCCGCGCGCGTCCTCGGCTACCCCTACGCCATGGGCGACCGCCTCACCAAGGCCATGCCCGCCGACGTCCTCGGCAAGGGCATCGACCTCAACGGCATCACCGACCCCTCGCACCCGCGCTACAGCGAGGCCGGCGAGATCCGGGCGATGTACGAGAACGAGCCGGACGTCAAGAAGGTCATCGACACCGCCCGCGGCGTCGAGGGCCTGGTCCGGCAGATGGGCGTGCACGCGGCCGGCGTGATCATGTCCAGCGAGCCGATCGTCGAACACGCCCCGATCTGGGTGCGGCACACCGACGGCGTGACCATCACGCAGTGGGACTACCCCCAGTGCGAGTCGCTCGGCCTGATCAAGATGGACTTCCTGGGCCTCAGGAACCTCACGATCATGGACGACGCCGTCAAGATGGTGAAGGCCAACAAGGGCATCGAGCTCGACCTGCTGGCCCTGCCGCTGGACGACCCCAAGACGTACGAACTGCTCTGCCGCGGTGACACCCTCGGCGTCTTCCAGTTCGACGGCGGCCCCATGCGGTCGCTCCTGCGGCTGATGAAGCCCGACAACTTCGAAGACATCTCCGCCGTGTCCGCCCTGTACCGGCCGGGCCCGATGGGCATGAACTCGCACACGAACTACGCCCTGCGTAAGAACAAGCAGCAGGAGATCACCCCGATCCACCCCGAGCTGGAGAAGCCGCTCGAAGAGGTGCTCGCGGTCACCTACGGCCTGATCGTGTACCAGGAGCAGGTGCAGAAGGCCGCCCAGATCATCGCCGGGTACTCGCTCGGCGAGGCCGACATCCTGCGCCGCGTGATGGGCAAGAAGAAGCCCGAGGAGCTGGCGAAGAACTTCGTCATCTTCCAGGAGGGCGCGAAGAAGAACGGCTACAGCGACGAAGCCATCCAGGCGCTCTGGGACGTCCTGGTCCCCTTCGCCGGCTACGCCTTCAACAAGGCGCACTCCGCCGCGTACGGCCTGGTCTCCTACTGGACCGCCTACCTCAAGGCGAACTACCCGGCCGAGTACATGGCCGGTCTGCTCACCTCGGTCAAGGACGACAAGGACAAGTCCGCCGTCTACCTCAACGAGTGCCGCCGCATGGGCATCAAGGTGCTCCCGCCGAACGTGAACGAGTCCGAGTCGAACTTCGCCGCCCAGGGCGACGACGTGATCCTCTTCGGCCTCTCCGCCGTCCGCAACGTCGGCACCAACGTCGTCGAGTCGATCATCAAGACGCGCAAGGCGAAGGGGAAGTACTCCACCTTCCCCGACTTCCTCGACAAGGTCGAGGCCGTCGTCTGCAACAAGCGGACCATCGAATCGCTGATCAAGGCCGGCGCCTTCGACGAGATGGGCCACACCCGCAAGGGCATGGTCGCCCACCACGAGCCGATGATCGACAACGTGGTCGCGGTCAAGCGCAAGGAGGCCGAGGGACAGTTCGACCTCTTCGGCGGCATGGGCGACGAGACGACCGACGAGCCCGGCTTCGGCCTGGACGTCGAGTTCTCCGACGTCGAGTGGGAGAAGTCCTACCTGCTCGCCCAGGAGCGCGAGATGCTCGGCCTGTACGTCTCCGACCACCCGCTCTTCGGCATCGAGCACGTCCTGTCCGACAAGACGGACGCGGCGATCGCCCAGCTCACCGGCGGCGAGCACAGCGACGGCGCGGTCGTCACCATCGGCGGCATCATCTCGGGCCTCCAGCGCAAGATGACCAAGCAGGGCAACGCCTGGGCGATCGCCACCGTCGAGGACCTCGCCGGCTCCATCGAGTGCATGTTCTTCCCGGCCACCTACCAGCTGGTCTCCACCCAGCTCGTCGAGGACACCGTCGTCTTCGTCAAGGGACGCCTCGACAAGCGCGAGGACGTGCCCCGGCTCGTCGCCATGGAGCTGATGGTCCCCGACCTGTCGAACGCCGGGACCAACGCGCCGGTGATCCTCACCATCCCGACGGTCAAGGTGACCCCGCCGATGGTCAGCAGGCTCGGCGAGATCCTCAAGCACCACAAGGGCAACACCGAGGTGCGGATCAAGCTCCAGGGCCCCCGGACCACCACCGTGCTCCGGCTCGACCGGCACCGGGTGACGGCCGACCCGGCGCTCTTCGGCGACCTCAAGGTGCTGCTCGGCCCGTCCTGCCTGGCCGGCTGACCTCCGAGCCTTCCCGCACGCGCAAGGGGCGCGCCCGTCTTCACGGGCGCGCCCCTTTGCCGTCTGCGGGCGTCAGTTGTGGCCGAAGCGCTTCTGACGGCCCTTGCGTGCCATGTCACCCGGAGTGACCTGGGTGGCACGCTGCTCGGCCTGGGATTCGAGCGCGGACTGCTGTGCCTGCTGGGCGCCGCGCTCGGCAGGGGACTGCTTCTGACCGCGGTTCTGGTTGCGGTTCTTGGCCATGGGGATGCCTCCTCAAAGGGACCTAGGGGCCAGGGCCGCTGTCAGACTCACATACGGTACGCAGCGCCGCATTTTGGATCATTACGGAGCGTAGGGGGCGAGCTGACGTGATATTCGCCACGCCGATGATCCAGTTCCGGACGTCAAGCCCCCCACGGTCGGGCAGACTCGAAGGAAACCCGAAGCACCCTTTCGACTCCGAGGCTCCCGAAAGAGGGTGGAACACGTGGACCGCTGCGTCGTCCTGGTGGACGCCGGCTACCTCCTGGGCGCCGCCGCCAGTCTTCTCGCCGGGGAACCGGCCCGCTCCAGGATCACCGTCGACCACGCAGCGCTGATCCGGCAGCTGCGGGAGCGCGCCGAGACCGAGACCGCCCTGCCCCTGCTGCGGATCTACTGGTTCGACGGCGCCCCCGACCGGGTACCCCAGCCCGAGCACCGCAGACTCCGCGTGATGCCCCGGGTCACCGTCCGGCTCGGCGCCCTGACCAGGAGCGAGGGACGCTGGGCGCAGAAGGGCGTCGACGCGGCCATGCACACCGAGCTCACCGAGCTCGCCAGGAACCGGGCCTGCTCCGACATCGTGCTCGTCACCGGCGACGGCGACCTGCTGCCCGGCCTCATGTCGGCCAAGGAGCACGGCGTCGCCGTCCACCTCTGGGCCGTCCAGGCGGCCGACGGGGACTACAACCAGTCCGAGGACCTCGTCGCCGAGGCCGACGAACGCCGGGTCCTCGACCGCGCCTGGATCACCCGCGCCGTCCGCGCCAAGGACCTCAGCGGCCTCTGCGCGCCCCCGCCCGCCCCGCGCCCCGAGATCGCGGCCATCCTCTCCGCGCCGCTGCCCGAAGCCGCCCTCGCCGCCTCCGCCGAACGGGCGGCGGAGGCGGCGGCCGCGCGCAACGGCGCCCCCGCCCCGGTCGGCGGGCCGGGCGTGACCGCCGACCGCGCCGGCGGCGGGCACGTCCACGACGACGAGCGCGTCCACGCCAACGGCCACCCGGGCGGCAACGGCCACCTCCACGGCAACGGCCACCTCCGCGAGGACCTGCGGGAGGACGGCCATCTGCGGGGCGGCGGTCACCTCAACGGCACCGGACTCCCCGCCCCGGCCCCCGGCAAGGGCGTGCCCACCCCCAAGGACCTGGCCGGACTGCGCGGCCCCGCCGCCCCCGTGGGACCCGGCCCCTCCACCGCCGTGCCGCAGGGCGCGAGCGCGCTCCGCTGGTCCTCCGACCGCGGCTGGATCGAGCGCCCCGCGCCCTCCCTCGGCGAGCCGGCCGAGACCGCCTCCCTGCCCACCCTCGCCGCGCTCACCAGCGCCGAGCAGCGCTGGGCCGACCGCGAGGAGGACATCACCACCGTCGGCGGCGACCCCTTCGAAGTCGGACAGGTCTTCGCCCGCCGGTGGATGGAGCGGCTTCCCGAGCAGAGCCACGTACAGAAACTGTCCACCCTCTACCCCCGCATCCCGCACCGCATCGACGGCGAACTCCTCCGCTACGCCGCCCGATTCGGACTTCTCGCCCACAAGGACGACCAGATCGACGAGCACGACCGGTACGCGATCCGGGCCGGCTTCTGGCGCGAGATCGACGTCCGGGCCGCCGCCGAACACGCCCCCGCGCCCGGAGCGGGCCCGGCGACCCCGTAGGCTCTTCCCCCGTGAGTACGGTGTGCGTGGTGCGGGATCTGGTCAAGACGTACCCCGCCACGCGCGGCAGGCGCGGTGCGCCCGCGACACCCGAGGTGCGGGCCACCGACGGAGTCAGCCTCGACGTGCGCGGCGGCGAGATCTTCGGGCTGCTCGGACCCAACGGGGCCGGCAAGTCCACCCTCGTCCGCCAGCTCACCGGGCTCATGCGCCCCGACTCCGGCACCGTCGAGCTCCTCGGCCACGACCTCGTCCGCCACCCCGAGCGGGCGGCCAGGCTCCTCGCCTACCTCGGCCAGGAGTCCACCGCCCTCGACGAGCTGACCGTCGCCCTCGCCGCCGAGACCACCGGACGCCTCCGCGGCCTCACCGCCCACGACGCCCGCGCCGAGCGCGACGCCGTCCTGGAGGAACTGGGCCTCACCGCGCTCGCCTCCCGCCCCCTCAAGAAGCTCTCCGGCGGACAGCGGCGGCTCGCCTGCGTCGCCGCCGCCCTCGTCGGCGGGCGGACCGTCCTCGTCCTCGACGAACCCACCACCGGCATGGACCCCGTCGCCCGGCGGGCCGTCTGGTCGGCCGTCGACCGGCGCCGCGCCGAGCACGGCACCACCGTGCTGCTCGTCACCCACAACGTCATCGAGGCCGAGACCGTCCTCGACCGGGTCGCCGTCCTCGACCACGGCCGGGTCATCGCCTGCGACACCCCCACCGGACTCAAGGAACGCGTCGCCGGAGAGGTCCGCGTCGAGCTCGTCTGGCGGGACACCGCCCCGCTCCACCTGCCCGAGGTCGCCGCCCTCCGGGAGAACGCCCAGGAGACCGGACGACGCTGGCACCTCCGGCTCGCCCCCGACGCCGCCCGCGCCGCCGTCGCCACCGTCACCGGCGGCGCCGCCTTCGCCGCGCTCGACGACTTCACCCTGGCCACGCCCAGCCTGGAGGACGTGTACCTCGCGCTGGGCGGGGCGACCGAGGGACTGGTGAAGGCGTGACCCGACGCGCCACCCGCGCCCCGCGCGGCCCCCACGCACCGCACGTCACCGTCAGGAGCTGCCCGCAGTGAGCACCGTGCCCGCGGAGGTCCTGCCGACCGCCGCGCCGACCACCCGGTCCCGCGGCGACGAGGACGGCGCCGCGCCCCTCGCCCCGCGCGCCAAGCTGCTGCCCGCCCTGGCCGCCGTCTACGGCGCCCAGCTCTCCCGGGCCCGGGTCGCCCGCATCCCGCTGCTCTTCGTGGCCACCTTCCAGTCCATCGGGATCATGATCCTGATGCGCGGGGTCGTCGACGGCGGCAGCGAGGCACGCGCCGTCGTGGCCGGCTCCACCGTCCTGGTCGTCGCCTTCGTCGCGCTCAACCTGCTCGCCCAGTACTTCGGGCAGCTGCGGGCCGGCGGCGGCCTCGACCACTACGCCACCCTGCCCGTGCCGCCCGCCGCCGTCGTGCTCGGCGCGGCCGGCGCGTACGCCTCCTTCACCGTGCCAGGGACGGTCTTCACCGCCGTCGCCGGCTCCGTGCTCTTCGGCCTCCCGCTCGGCCACCTGTGGATCCTCGCCGCCGTCGTCCCGCTCTCCGGCGCCGCGCTCGCCGGACTCGGCGCCGCCCTCGGACTCCTCGCGCCCCGGCCCGAGCTGGCCACCCTCCTCGGCCAGCTCGGCATGTCGGCGGCGCTGCTCCTCGGCGTGCTCCCGGCCGAGCGGCTGCCCGGACCCATCGGGTGGGCCCGGGACCTGCTGCCGTCGACGTACGGAGTGGAGGCCCTGGCCCGCACCTTCGACACCCACCCGGACTGGGCGGCCGTCGCCCTCGACCTCGCCGTCTGCGGGGCGGTCGGCGTCCTCTCCCTGGCACTCGCCACCTGGGCGTACCGGCGGGCCGCCGTCCGCTGAGGCGGGCCACAGGGACACCTGGCACGATGGCGGGGTGACCGCACCCCTGACTCCGCCTCACCAGCCGCCGCACGACCCCGACTGGCCCCCGCCGCCCCCGCCGCACGCGGGACACGACGGCGACCCGATCACGGGCGCCGAAGTGGTGCAGGGCGCCGTGGTCGCCCTCGTCTCGGCGGTCGCCGGCGCGGTGCTCGGAGTGCTGTGGCTGACCCTGGCCCCGCGCGTCCAGCTCATCTCGGACGGCAAGGGCGTCTACCTCCGCGACTCCGAGGGGGAGGCCGCGATCGGCGCGGACGGCACCTTCGTGCTCCTCGCGCTGGCCTTCGGCGCGGTCGCCGCGCTCGTCGTCTTCCTGCTGCGCCGCAAGGGCGGGGTGCCGCTGGTCCTCGGCCTGGCGCTCGGCGGCGTCCTCGGCTCGCTGCTCGCCTGGGGCCTCGGCAGCTACCTCGGCCCCACCGACGACGTCGTCGGCCACGCGAAGGCGGTCGGCCCCAACGTCACCTTCGAGGCGCCGCTCGAACTCAACATGGCCGCCGCGGCGATGCTGGCCTGGCCGCTCGCCGCGATGATCGTCCACCTCGCCCTCACCGCCGCCTTCGGCCCCCGCGACCCGGAACCGCAGCCGTGGGACCAGCCGAAGCCGTACGTCCAGGGCCCGGGCACGAGCTGACACACCGGGGCCGCGCACCGGCCGCGCGGGCTCCGCGGGCCTCTCCTCAGGCCGCGCCGACCGTCAGGCACGGCCGATCGGGGCGAGGACGGCGGAGGTGAGGGCCGCCAGGTCCGCGGGGGCGAGCTCTACCTCAAGGCCGCGGCGGCCCGCCGAGATGCAGACCGTCTCGTGGTCGGAGGCCGAGGAGTCGAGGACGGTACGCAGCCGCTTCCGCTGGCCCAGCGGGGAGATCCCGCCCCGGACGTACCCCGTCGTGCGCTCCGCCGCCGCGGGGTCGGCCATCGCCGCGCGCTTGCCGCCGACCGCCGAGGCCAGCGCCTTCAGGTCCAGCTGCCCGGCGACCGGGACGACCGCCACGGTCAGCTCGCCGTCGACGTCCGCCACCAGCGTCTTGAAGACCCGGTCGGGGGAGACCCCGAGCGCCTCCGCCGCCTCCTCGCCGTACGAGGGGGAGGCCGGGTCGTGCTCGTACGCGTGCAGGGTGAACGGGGTCCCGGCCGCCGTCAGGGCCACCGTCGCCGGGGTGCCCCCGCTGTTCTTCTTCGCCTTCTTCGCCACGCGCTCTTCCTCGGCTCGGTCCGTCCCGCTGGGGCCGGCTCAGTTCGGGTACGTCGGGCCCTGCGTCAGGTCCACCGCGGGCAGCGACGGCAGATGGCGCAGCACCGCGGTCTCCGCGCGCAGCAGCGACAGCTCCTCGCGCAGCCGCGTCGCCGTGTCGGGGGCCTGGAGCAGCCGCTGCTTCGACGGGATGTCCAGCACCGCCGTCGCCGCGACCAGATACGACACCACCGACGGGTCGTCGGGCAGCTCACTGGTCGTCAGCGAACGCTCCCGCGCCCCGGCGAGCCGCTTCTGATAGCTGCGGAAGGCCCGCAGCACGCCCTCCGCGAGCGTGCCGGCCTCCTCGCCGCGCTCCTCGGGGATCTCCTCGACCTCGCCGACCAGGAACGGGCCGCTCGCGTCGACCGAGAGCAGCTTCACCCGGGTCGTACCGGTGGCCATCACCTCGAAGCTGCCGTTGCCGCGCTCCCGGATCGAGGCCGCGTCGGCGACGCAGCCGACCCGGTGGAAGGCCTGGATGGGATCGGAGCCGAAGCCCGCCGCCGGGCCCTTCTCCGGCAGCGCCGTCTGGTCCGGCATGCCCGGGGCGGTCGGCGCGACCTCGCGGCCGTCGCGGATCGCGACGACGGCGAAGCGGCGCGGCTCCGTGTCCCCGATCGTGAGCAGCTCGCGCATCATGGCGCGATAACGCTCCTCGAAGACGTTCAGCGGCAGCACGAGGCCCGGGAACAGCACCGTGTTGAGCGGGAACAGGGGCAGGCGAGCGGTGGTCACAGCGGCAAAGCCTAATGGCCGCCGGGCCCGCCCCGTCCGGCCCGTCCGCCTCCGGCTCCCCACAGGGGTGTCCGGCGGGCCACCTCGGCCCTGGCGCGGTCCCGCGCGGCCAGGAATCCGAGGAGGGGGTCCTCCCGCGCACCGCTCCGAGCGACCCCCCAGGGGAACGAGGTCGCGTACGGCCCGATCCGGCCGAACTCCTCCAGGGCCTCCTCCCACCGCGCCCGCTCGACCAGCACGTACGCGAGCAGATTGCGGACTTCGGCCGGCCACGGGTCGCCCGCGGCGAAGGCGGCCGACAGGGCCAGGGCGCGGTCCACCGCCCGGTCGGTCCGCGCCTCGGGCACGGACCGGTCCGCGACCGGCTCCACCCGCAGCCGGTCGTAGGCCGCGCGGACCGGCAGCGCCCGCACCAGGGAACCTTCGGCGGCGTCGTCCGCGGCCTGCTCGGCGAAGTCGAAGGCGGCACGGTGCGAGCCGTACCACTGCGCGGAGAGGTACTTGAGCGCCGCGACGTGGCAGCCGTAGTGGTGGGGCGCGCGGCGGACGGCCTGCGCCCAGTGCGACTCGAAGACGGTGTGCCCGGCGTGTGCTCCGCGCGCGTGGTCCAGGGCGAGGCGCCACGGCACGGGGTCGCGCGGCGCCTGCTCGGCGACAGCGGCGATCAACGGGCCGAGCTCGCGCAGCCGCTCGGCCCGCGCCGGTGAGTCCCAGGCCCTGCGGACGGCGAGCTGCGCCGTGACGAGCAGGGCGTCGGGGTCCCCGGGCGCGGCGGCGAGCCAGTGCGTCAGCCACTCGTCCCTGCGGTAGGCGAAGGTGGCGAGCCGGGTGACGTACCGGTCGCGGTCCTCCCACTCGCCGGCGTCCCGGGTGGTGGCGAGCAGTTTCGCCGCGGGTTCCGGATCGGCGAGGGCGGCGGCGACCAGGGCGGGCGCGAGCCGCTCGTCCGGGGTGTCGAGCAGCACGTCGTCGCCCGGCACGAAACCCGCGGCGAGCCGCGGCGCGTGCCGGGCCGAGCGGACGGCGCCGACCAGGGCGCGGAGCAAGGACATCGTGCGACGTATTTTCCCACCGCGCCACGATCCCGCGCGCCGCTCTGCCCAGCCCTTTCACCCTCATTCCACCGGGCCCACACCGTCAGCCGCGGCTCAGCAGCCGGGTGGCGCCGGCCGCCACCGTGGTCGCGAGGATCCAGCCGAGGAGGATGAGCACGGCCGCCGCCCACTGCCAGAGGCCCTCAAGGCGCCAGTAGCCGTCCTGGCCGAGATTGATCACCGGGAGCAGGAGGTCGAGGGCGTACAGCGGACCGTTCCACTCGGGCGCCTCGTCGCCCTTCAGGGCTATCGGGCGGTAGTGGGAGAAGGCCACCGTGCCCGCCGCCCAGAGCACCGCCATCCACAGCGCCGCCCGGCCGGGGCGGTAGCCGTACGCCACCGTCCAGTCCTGGAGGTACCCCCAGAGCTTGCCGGCCAGCGGGAGCGTCTCCCGTCTGCGCCGCTGCTTGGCGAGCAGCACCTCGCGGGCGTCGGCGTCCTCCCCGCTGTTGCGCAGGACCGTGGCGAGCCGCTCGTACGGCTCGGGGGCGTACTCCGGGGTCGCCGCCGCCACCCACTCCAGGCGGCGGGCCAGCGGGAACGGGCCGTACGGCACGAGGTTCTCGTAGGCGAAGCCGCCCATGGCGAGTCCGCCGGGGCCCGGCCAGCTGGTCGAGAGGTCGATCAGGGTGACGACCTTGGCGCCGTTCAGGACGACCCGGCCCTCCTCGGGACGCTCGCCGTTGAACCGCAGCTCCGGGGTGACGATCCGGCGCAGCGACACCTCCTCCCGGCGCGCGCCGCTCAGCAGGAACCGGGCGTGGTGCAGATCCACCGCGTCACCGAAGCGGCCGTCGTCGAGCCGCACCCCGCCGTGGCACTCCACCGGCTTGCGACGGGCGCCCTGGCCGGGCGTCAGACCGTACGGCGGGGTGGCCGTGGGGCTGCCGTAGGAGTAGTTCCTCGCGTCGTCGTACACCCACGCCGTGTTCAGATAGAGCGAGCGCTCGACCGTCAGCTGCGGGGCGTTCAGCGCGCGGCGGCCCTGCGCGCCGCGCAGCACGCTGCCCCGCAGGCTGAGCGAGACCCCGACCTTCGCCCCGCGCAGGCTCAGCTCGCCGTGCGTCTCGATCAGCTCGGCCTGGAGGTCCTGGGCCACCACCATCCCGTCCGCGGTGATCGCCCGGCCCCGCCGGTCGGGCCACACCTGTATCTGGTTGACCAGCAGGTCCGTGCCGATCTGCGCGTCCGTGAGCCGGATGCCGTGCCGGACCCGGCAGCGCGGCAGATGCAGATCCCCCTCGGTGTGCAGCCGGGCCGCCTCCAGGCGCGGCAGCGCGCACTCCACCATCCGCAGCGTCCCGAAGCGCGCCTCCGGCAGCACCACCTCGCCGTCGAACCGGCAGCCGTGCAGCTCCACGTACGGCCCTATCGTCCCGCCGGCCAGGTTGAGCACACCGGTGATCCGCACCCCGCGCAGCTTCAGCGCCGCCACCCGCCCGGAGCGGGCCGGCGGACCGGCGAGCAGCAGCAGCGCCACCACGTCGGCGCGGACGCTCCGCTCCTCGCCCCACTCCCACTCCCGCTCCCGGAACGGGTCGTCCCGCTCCGCGATCCCCTCCCTGAGATCGCACGTCGCCCCAATGCGGAACGCCCGCCACACGGCCCGCTCCGGGCTCGTGAGGCCGTCCGGCACCCCGTCCTCGTGCGGCTCGGTCACTGCCGCCCCCTCGCTTTCCACGATCCGCTCCCACGACTCCGCCGATTCCGCACAGCGGGATTCGTGGATTCGTACAGCCGTTCTTCCCGCTGTGTGACGGGCTGAACGCTAACGGTCAGGTGTGGCGACAAGACGCCACTGTGGCGGGTATCGGTCAGTGATTGGCATGTATCAGCTGTTGATACGGACGACCGTCGTCGATGGGCCGTCTGCGAGAATTGACCCGTGATCTCTCGAATCGATCTGCGCGGTGAGAACCTCCCCGAGGGTTCCGCCCTGCGCGACCTGCTGCCCCGTGCCGAGTTCGACGTGGAAGCCGCCCTGGAGAAGGTGCGGCCGATCTGCGAGGACGTCCGGCATCATGGCGCGGCAGCGGTGATCGACTACGGGGAGAAATTCGACGGCGTCCGCGTCCCGAGCCTGCGCGTCCCCGCCGAGGCGATCACCCGGGCCCTCGACGAGCTCGACCCGGCCGTCCGCGCCGCCCTCGAGGAGTCCATCCGGCGCGCCCGCCTCGTCCACCGCGAGCAGCGCCGCACCACCCACACCACCCAGGTCGTCCCCGGCGGCACGGTCACCGAGAAGTGGATCCCCGTCGAGCGCGTCGGTCTGTACGTGCCGGGCGGCCGCTCCGTCTACCCGTCCTCCGTCGTGATGAACGTCGTCCCGGCCCAGGAGGCCGGCGTCGGGGGCGTGGCCGTCGCCTCGCCCCCGCAGAAGGACTTCGGGGGCCTGCCGCACCCGACGATCCTCGCCGCCTGCGCCCTCCTCGGCGTCGACGAGGTCTACGCCGCCGGCGGCGCCCAGGCCATCGCCATGTTCGCCTACGGCACTGAAGGCACCGCCGACGAGCCCGGCTGCGCCCCCGTCAACCTGGTCACCGGCCCCGGCAACATCTACGTGGCCGCCGCCAAGCGCCTCCTCAAGGGCCGCATCGGCATCGACGCCGAGGCCGGCCCGACGGAGATCGCGATCCTCGCGGACTCCACGGCCGACCCGGTGCACGTCGCCGCCGACCTCATCAGCCAGGCCGAGCACGACCCGATGGCCGCCTCCGTCCTCGTCACCGACTCGGACGAGCTGGCCGCCGCCACCGAGGCCGAGCTGAAGACCCAGGTCGCCGCCTCCAAGCACGTCGACGACCGGATCGTCCCGGCCCTCGCGGGCCGCCAGTCCGCGATCGTCCTCGTCAACGACCTCGCCGACGGTCTCAAGGTCGTCGACGCGTACGGCGCCGAGCACCTGGAGATCCAGACCGCCGACGCCGCCGCCGTCGCCGACCGGGTCCGCAACGCGGGCGCGATCTTCGTCGGCCCCTGGGCGCCGGTCTCCCTCGGCGACTACTGCGCCGGCTCCAACCACGTCCTGCCCACCGGCGGCTGCGCCTGCCACTCCTCGGGTCTCTCCGTGCAGTCCTTCCTGCGCGGCGTGCACATCGTGGACTACACGCGCGACGCGCTCGCCGACGTCGCCCACCACGTGGTGACCCTCGCCGAGGCCGAGGACCTCCCGGCTCACGGCGCCGCGATCAAGGCCAGGTTCGGATGGAAGGTTCCCGAGAACAAGTGACCTCGTACGACACCGTCCGCATCGACGATCTCCCCGTCCGGGACGAGCTGCGCGGCAAGTCCCCCTACGGCGCGCCCCAGCTCGACGTCCCCGTCCAGCTGAACACCAACGAGAACCCGTACCCGCTGCCCGAGCCCCTGGTGGCCCGGATCGCGGAGCGGGTCGCCGAGGCCGCCCGCGGCCTCAACCGCTACCCCGACCGGGACGCGGTGGAGCTGCGCACCGAGCTCGCCCGCTACCTCAGCAGGACCGGGAAGCACCCGGTCGCCGTGGAGAACGTGTGGGCCGCCAACGGCTCCAACGAGGTCCTCCAGCAGCTGCTCCAGACCTTCGGCGGCCCGGGCCGCACCGCGATCGGCTTCGAGCCCTCGTACTCGATGCACGCCCTGATCGCCCGCGGCACCGGCACCGGCTGGATCTCCGGCCCGCGCAACGACGACTTCACCATCGACGTGGCGGCGGCCGAGAAGGCGATCGCCGAGCACCGGCCCGACGTCGTCTTCATCACCTCGCCCAACAACCCCACCGGCACCGCGGTCGACGCCGCCACCGTCCTCGCCCTGTACGAGGCGGCCCAGGCGGCCAAGCCCTCGATGGTCGTGGTGGACGAGGCGTACGTGGAGTTCAGCCACCGGGACTCGCTGCTGCCGCTCCTGGAGGGCCGCCCCCACCTGGTGGTCTCCCGGACCATGTCCAAGGCGTTCGGCGCCGCCGGGCTGCGCCTCGGCTACCTCGCCGCGCACCCGGCCGTGGTCGACGCCGTCCAGCTGGTCCGCCTCCCGTACCACCTCTCGGCCGTCACCCAGGCCACCGCGCTCGCCGCCCTCGAGCACACCGACACCCTCCTCGGGTACGTCGAGCAGCTCAAGGCCGAGCGCGACCGGCTGGTCGCCGAGCTGCGGGCGATCGGCTACGAGGTCACCGACTCCGACGCCAACTTCGTGCAGTTCGGCAAGTTCGCCGACACGCACGCGGCCTGGCAGTCGATCCTCGACCGGGGCGTCCTGGTCCGGGACAACGGCGTACCGGGATGGCTGCGGGTCACCGCCGGCACCCCCGAAGAGAACGACGCGTTCCTCGACGCGGTCCGTGAATTGATGAAGGAGCAGGAACGATGAGCCGCGTAGGCCGCGTTGAGCGCACCACCAAGGAGACCTCCGTCGTCGTCGAGATCGACCTCGACGGCACCGGAAAGGTCGACGTGTCGACCGGGGTCGGCTTCTACGACCACATGCTCGACCAGCTCGGCCGGCACGGTCTGTTCGACCTGACCGTCAAGACCGACGGCGACCTGCACATCGACTCGCACCACACCATCGAGGACACCGCCCTCGCCCTCGGCGCCGCCTTCAAGCAGGCCCTCGGCGACAAGGTCGGCATCTACCGCTTCGGCAACTGCACCGTCCCGCTGGACGAGTCGCTCGCCCAGGTGACCGTCGACCTCTCCGGCCGCCCGTACCTCGTGCACACCGAGCCCGAGAACATGGCGCCGATGATCGGCTCCTACGACACGACGATGACCCGGCACATCTTCGAGTCCTTCGTCGCCCAGGCGCAGATCGCGCTGCACATCCACGTGCCCTACGGCCGCAACGCCCACCACATCGTGGAGTGCCAGTTCAAGGCCCTGGCCCGCGCGCTCCGCTACGCCGCCGAGCGCGACCCGCGCGCCGCCGGAATCCTCCCCTCCACGAAGGGCGCGCTCTAGTCGTGAACGGCCTCTCCACCATCCTGATCGTCGTCGGGCTCTTCCTGCTCGGCGGCATCTACTCCTTCGTCAAGCAGCAGATGCCGAAGGGCCTGATCGTGCTCGTCTCCATCGGCGCCGCGATGTGCCTCGCCGCCGGTGTGCTGCGACTGGACGTGTGGGCATGACCGCGGCCTCCCCGAAGAAGGTCGTCGTCTTCGACTACGGCTTCGGCAACGTCCGCTCGGCCGAGCGCGCGCTCGCCCGGGTCGGCGCGGACGTCGAGATCACCCGCGACTACGACAAGGCGATGAACGCCGACGGACTCCTCGTCCCCGGCGTCGGCGCCTTCTCCGCCTGCATGAAGGGCCTCAAGGAGGCCCGCGGCGAGTGGATCATCGGCCGCCGCCTCGCCGGCGGCCGCCCCGTCATGGGCATCTGCGTCGGCATGCAGATCCTCTTCGCCCAGGGCATCGAGCACGGCGTGGAGAGCGAGGGCCTCGACGAGTGGCCCGGTACGGTCGAGCCGTTGAACGCCCCCGTCGTGCCCCACATGGGCTGGAACACGGTCGACGCCCCCGCCGGCACCGAGCTGTTCGCCGGCCTCGACGCCGACACCCGGTACTACTTCGTGCACTCCTACGCGGTGCGCGAGTGGACCCTGGAGGTCGGCAACAAGAACATCCGCGCCCCCAAGGTCAGCTGGGCCACCCACGGCGAGCCCTTCGTCGCGGCGGTGGAGAACGGCGCCCTGTGGGCGACCCAGTTCCACCCCGAGAAGTCCGGCGACGCCGGAGCCCAGCTCCTCACCAACTGGATCGGAACCCTGTGAGCACTCTCGAACTCCTCCCCGCCGTCGACGTCCGCGACGGCCAGGCCGTCCGGCTCGTCCACGGCGAGTCCGGCAGCGAGACCTCCTACGGCTCTCCGCTGGAGGCCGCCCTGGCCTGGCAGCGGGCCGGCGCCGAGTGGCTCCACCTGGTCGACCTGGACGCCGCCTTCGGCACCGGCGACAACCGTGACCTGGTCCGCCAGGTCACCGAGGCCATGGACATCAAGGTCGAGCTGTCCGGCGGCATCCGCGACGACGCCTCGCTCGCCGCGGCCCTCGCCACCGGCTGCACCCGCGTCAACCTCGGCACCGCCGCCCTGGAGACCCCCGAGTGGGTCGCCAAGGTCATCGCCGAGTTCGGCGACAAGATCGCCGTCGGCCTCGACGTGCGCGGCACCACGCTGCGCGGCCGCGGCTGGACCCGCGACGGCGGCGACCTGTACGAGACGCTGGCCCGCCTCGACTCCGAGGGCTGCGCGCGGTACGTCGTCACCGACATCGCCAAGGACGGCACGCTCCAGGGCCCCAACCTGGAGCTCCTGAAGAACGTCTGCGCGGCCACCGACAAGCCCGTCGTCGCCTCCGGCGGCGTGTCCTCCCTGGACGACCTGCGGGCCCTGTCCGGCCTCGTGCCGCTCGGCGTCGAGGGCGCGATCATCGGCAAGGCGCTGTACGCCAAGGCCTTCACCCTCGAAGAGGCGATCGCGGCGGTGGCTGCCGTATGACCGATTCCCTGCGCAAGGTCGTCACGGGCGCTCCCTGGGAGGAGCAGTTCGGCTACTCCCGCGCGGTGGAGCTCCCGAACGGCACGGTCCTCGTCTCCGGCTGTACGTCGGTGGTGGACGGCCAGATCGCCGACGGCGGCCCGTACGACCAGGCCGTCAACTCCTTCAACGTCGCCTTCGGCGCGCTGAAGCAGCTGGGCCTGGGCGCCGAGCACGTCGTCCGTACCCGCATGTACATCACGCACGCGCGGGACGTGGACGAGGTCGGCCGCGCCCACAAGGAGCTGTTCGACGCGGTCCGCCCGGCCGCCTCGATGATCATCGTCTCCGGCTTCGTCGACCCGCGTCTGGTCGTCGAGGTCGAGGTCGAGGCGTACCGGGGCGGTGATTCCGCATGACTCTCGCCGTACGGGTGATCCCCTGCCTGGACGTGGACAACGGCCGGGTCGTCAAGGGCGTCAACTTCCAGAACCTGCGGGACGCGGGCGATCCCGTCGAGATGGCCAAGCTGTACGACGCCGAGGGCGCCGACGAGCTGACCTTCCTCGACATCACCGCCTCCTCGGGCAACCGGGAGACCACCTACGACGTGGTGCGCCGCACCGCCGAGCAGGTCTTCATCCCGCTCACGGTCGGCGGCGGCGTCCGCGCGGCCGGGGACGTCGACAAGCTGCTGCGGGCCGGCGCCGACAAGGTGGGCGTCAACACCGCGGCCATCGAGCGGCCCGAGCTGATCCAGGAGATCGCGGAGCGCTTCGGCCGTCAGGTGCTCGTCCTGTCCGTGGACGCGCGCCGCACCGAGTCCGGCTCCTTCGAGGTGACGACGCACGGCGGACGCCGGGGCACCGGCATCGACGCCGTCGAGTGGGCGCACCGCGCGGCCGAGCTGGGCGCGGGGGAGATCCTGCTCAACTCGATGGACGCGGACGGCACCAAGGACGGCTACGACACCGAGATGATCGCGGCGGTGCGCAAGCACGTCACGGTGCCGGTGATCGCCTCCGGCGGCGCCGGCAAGCTCGCCGACTTCGCGCCGGCCGTCGCGGCGGGTGCGGACGCGGTGCTCGCCGCCTCCGTCTTCCACTTCGGTGATCTGCGGATCAGTGAGGTCAAGCAGGCGCTGAGGGAGTCGGGCCACCCGGTCCGCTGATCCGTCGTTCCGCTTGCGGGCGGTCTTCAGGAAGGGCCCCTTCGGGGGCCCTTCTTCTTCGCCCAACGCGCAGGATTATTTGCGCAGTATTCATTGCGCAAGTTTTCTTTCGCATCTACCGTCTGTGGCATGACCTCGTCGGAGAACCGCCGCATCACCGATCTCGGAACCCTCAAAGCCATCTCGCACCCGCTGCGGATGCGCCTCTACCGGGCCCTCTTCGTGGCCCGTACCGCCACCGCGTCCCAGCTCGCCGAGCAGGTCGACGAGGCCGTCTCGCTGGTCAGCTACCACCTGCGCAAGCTGGCCGAGCACGGGCTCATCGAGGAGGCGGACGCCCAGTCGGCGGACGGCCGCGAGCGCTGGTGGCAGCCGAGTTCGTACGGGGTGAGCATCCACGACGAGGACGTCAAGGACACCCCGGAGCTGGCCGCCGCGAGCGACGCCCTCGGCCGCACCCTCAACGAGCAGCGCACCGAGCTCCACCGCCGCTTCCTCGACGAGCGCCTGACCTGGTCCGACGAGTGGCGCTCCGCCGCGGTCAGCTCCGAATGGCTGCCGCGCCTCACCGCCCCCGAACTCGCCGCCCTCGGCAAGGAGCTCGACGCGCTGCTCCAGAAGTACGACCGGCGGGCCCGCGCCGCCGAGGCCGCCGGCGACACCGAGGGCCGCGAGAACGTGGCCGTCCACCTCCACGGCTTCCCGTACCGGGGGACCGCGTGACCACGACCGTCGCGGCTCCCTCGACACCCGCCCACAAGAGCCCCCAGGTCCTGCGCTGGCTCGGCGCCTACACGGCCTCCACCCTCGGCGACAGCGTCTACCACCTCGCCCTCTCCTGGACCGCCGTCAGCAGCGGCACCCCCGCCCAGGCCGGACTCGTCATGGCCGTCTCCGCCGTGCCCCGCGCCCTGCTCCTGCTCGTCGGGGGAGCGGTCGCCGACCGCCTCGGCCCCCGCCGGGTCGTCATCGCCTCCGACACCGTCCGCGCCCTGGTCGTCCTCGGCCTCGCCGCGACGCTGTTCGTCGCCACGCCCGGCCTGTGGGCGCTCGCCGCCGTCGCCCTCGTCTTCGGCGTCGTCGACGCCCTCTTCCTGCCCGCCGTCGGCGCCCTGCCGCCCCGCGTCGCCGACCACGACCAGCTCGCCCGCGTCCAGGGCATGCGCGGCCTCGCCTACCGCCTCGGCGCCGTCCTCGGCGCCCCGCTCGGCGGCCTCGCCGTCGCCCTCGGCGGCACCGCCACCGCCTTCGGCATCGCCGGAATCCTCTTCGCCCTGTCCCTGCCCCTGCTCGGCGCCCTCAGGCTCCGCCCGCTGCCGCAGGACGACCAGGCGTCCGAGGGCACCGCCCTGCGCGACCTCGCCGCCGGCCTGCGCTACCTCCGCGGCCACCGGACGCTCGGCCCGCTGATGGTCGTCGTCCTCCTCGCCGACCTCGGCTTCGCCGGCCCCCTCAACGTCGGCCTCGCGGTCCTGGCCGACCAGCGCGGCTGGGGCGCCGCCGGCATCGGCTGGGTCCTCGCCGGCTTCGGCGTCGGCGCCGGCGGCGCCTCCCTGCTGCTGACCGTCAAGGGCCACATCCCCCGGGCCGGCGCCGTCATGGGCTGGACGATGGTCATCGGAGCCGTATCCATCGGCGCCCTCGCGTACGTCCCCCAGCAGGCCCTCGCCGCCCTCGTCGCGGTCTCCATCGGCCTGCTCGCCGGACTCTCCGGAGCCCTGTGCAACGCCCTCGTGCAGACCGAGTGCGACCCCGCCTACCTCGGCCGGGTGAGCGCCGTCTCCAGCCTCGGCAGCCTCGGCATCGCCCCGCTGAGCTTCCCGGTCACCGGCGCGGCCGTCGGCCTCTGGGGCCCCGGCCCGGTCTTCGTGGTCAGCGCGGCGGTCTGCGCCCTCTCCGGCGCGTACGCCCTCGTGGTCCCGGCCCTCCGCCGCGCCGAACTGCCCGCCTAGGGGCCCTCAGATCCCCAGCTGCTTCGTCTCCCGCAGCCGCTCGATCGCGTCCGGCTCCCCGTCCAGCGCCACCTTCGCCGAGTCCTGGCGGCCGTACAGGTACATCAGCAGCTCGCCCGGCTCCCCGGAGGCCGTCACCACCGGGGTGCCGCGGTGGGCCACCGCCGTCTGGCCGTTCGGGCGGCGCAGGACCAGGCCCACCGGGGCCTTGCGGCCCATCAGCCGGGCCGTCTTCTCCAGGCGCGACCAGAGCGCGTCCGCGAAGACCGGGTCGAGCTCGCGCGACGACCAGTCCGGCTGGGCCCGCCGCACGTCCTCCGCGTGGACGTAGAACTCGACGACGTTCGCCCCCTCGTCCACCTGCTTGATGGTGAACGGCGAGAACTTCGGCGGGCCCGTACGGATGAGCTGGATCAGCTCCTCGTACGGCTTCTCGGCGAACTCCGCCGTCACCCGGTCCATCCGCTCCTTCAGCGCGGGGACCAGGGCGCCCGCCGCCGCGTCCGGCCGCCGCTCCCGCACCACCACATGGGCGGCCAGGTCCCGGGTCCGCCACCCCTCGCAGAGCGTCGGCGCGTCCGGGCCCGCCGCCTCCAACAGATCGGCGAGCAGGAGACGTTCACGTTTCGCATGGGTCGACATGCCCGCCAGCGTACGACCGGCCCCACCGGTCCGCCCAGTGGACGCCCCGCCGGACACCGTCCCGGATCGCGGCACAATGGCGCCATGACCAGCACGCCCCGGACCCCCAGCGACCTCGACCCGGCCATCGCCGCACGCCTCAAGCGCAGCGCCGACGGGCTCGTCCCCGCCATCGCCCAGCAGTACGACACCGGCGAGGTGCTGATGCTCGGCTGGATGGACGACGAGGCCCTCCACCGCACCCTCACCACCGGCCGCTGCACCTACTGGTCCCGCAGCCGGAACGAGTACTGGGTCAAGGGCGACACCTCCGGGCACGTGCAGCACGTCAAGTCCGTCGCCCTCGACTGCGACGCCGACACCCTCCTCGTCAAGGTCGACCAGGTCGGCGCCGCCTGCCACACCGGCGCCCGCACCTGCTTCGACGCCGACGTGCTCCCCGTATCCCAGTAAGGTCTGGCGCCATGGATCTCGAGACCTTCCGCAAGCTGGCGGCCGACCGCCGCGTCATCCCCGTCAGCCGCAGGCTCCTCGCGGACGGCGACACCCCGGTCGGGCTCTACCGCAAGCTCGCCGCCGAACGCCCCGGCACCTTCCTCCTCGAATCCGCGGAGAACGGCCGCAGCTGGTCCCGCTACTCCTTCATCGGCGTCCGCAGCGACGCCACCCTGACGGTGAGGGACGGCGAGGCCCACTGGCTCGGCACCCCGCCCGTCGGCGTCCCCGTCGACGGCGACCCGCTGGCCGCCCTGCGCGCCACCGTCGAAACCCTCCACACCCCCCGCGACCTGGCGGGCGGGATGCCGCCCTTCACCGGCGGCATGGTCGGCTACCTCGGCTACGACATCGTCCGGCGCCTGGAGAAGATCGGCGACTCCACCCGCGACGACCTGGAGCTCCCCGAGCTCACCATGCTCCTCACCAGCGACCTCGCGGTCCTCGACCACTGGGACGGCACGGTCCTGCTGATCGCCAACGCGATCAACCACAACGACCTGGAGACCGGCGTCGACGAGGCCCACGCGCACGCCGTCGCCCGCCTCGACGCCATGGAGGCCGACCTGGCCCGCCCGGTCGCCACCGTCCCCGCCGCCCTCCCCGCCTCCGAGCTGCCGGAGTTCTCGGCCCTGTGGGGCGGCCCCGCCTACCAGGACGCCGTCGAGGACATCAAGGAGCGCATCCGCGCCGGCGAGGCCTTCCAGGTCGTCCCCTCGCAGCGCTTCGAGACCTCCTGCACCGCCTCCGCCCTCGACGTCTACCGGGTCCTGCGGGCCACCAACCCGTCCCCGTACATGTACCTCTTCCGCTTCGAGAACGGCTTCGACGTCGTCGGCTCCAGCCCCGAGGCCCTCGTCAAGGTCGAGGACGGACAGGCGATGGTCCACCCCATCGCCGGCACCCGGCACCGCGGCGCCACCCCGCAGGAGGACCACGACCTCGCCGAGGAACTCCTCGCCGACCCCAAGGAACGCGCCGAGCACCTCATGCTCGTCGACCTCGGCCGCAACGACCTCGGACGCGTCTGCGCACCCGGCTCGGTGGAGGTCGTCGACTTCATGTCGATCGAGCGCTACTCGCACGTCATGCACATCGTCTCCACCGTGACCGGCAAGGTCGCCGAAGGCCGTACCGCCTTCGACGTCCTCACCGCCTGCTTCCCCGCCGGCACCCTCTCCGGCGCCCCCAAGCCCCGGGCCATGCAGATCATCGAGGAGCTCGAACCCTCCCGGCGCGGCCTCTACGGCGGGTGTGTCGGTTATCTCGATTTCGCCGGCGACGCGGACACCGCCATCGCCATCCGTACCGCCCTGCTCCGCGACGGAACGGCATACGTGCAGGCCGGAGCCGGTGTCGTCGCCGACTCCGACCCCGTCGCCGAGGACAACGAGTGCCGCAACAAGGCCGCGGCCGTCCTCCGCGCCGTCCACACCGCCAACCGGATGAACGACAACTGAGGACGTAGGGGATAGTGGGGTACGTGAGTGCCGTACCCGTACCCCAGCCCCGGGCCGCCCGCGTGGCCGTCCCCACCGGCGGCCGCCGCAGCCTGGCCGCGGCCCTCCTCCTCGGCGCCCTCGGCGCCACCGTCGTCCTGCTCTCCGCCGGCCAGATCTGGGCCGAGGGCACCGCGTCCGTCGGCGGCGGCAGCGTCCCCGTCGAAGCCGACGGCGGCGCCGTCACCGGCGTGCCGACCGCCCTCGCGATCGTCGGCCTCGCCGCCCTCTTCGCCGTCTTCGCCGTCCGCCGCACCGGCCGCACCCTCGTCGCCGCGCTCCTCGCGCTCAGCGGCGCCGGTGCCGCGCTCGCCGCGGTCCTCGGCGCCTCCGACAGCGCCGCCCTCGACGCCGAGGCCGCCCGCATCAGCGGCGACACCGCGGCCGCCGTGGCCGG
This sequence comes from Streptomyces sp. NPDC037273, assembly GCF_055603625.1. Classification (NCBI taxonomy): domain Bacteria; kingdom Bacillati; phylum Actinomycetota; class Actinomycetes; order Kitasatosporales; family Streptomycetaceae; genus Streptomyces; species Streptomyces sp. NPDC037273. Next base: position 232,732 of record NZ_JBVJVO010000002.1, on the reverse strand, counting down.
CCTCAGCCACACCGTCTGGCCGTACGTGACCGCCGCCGGAGCCGTCCTCATCCTGCTCGCCGGCCTCTTCGCCCTCCGCTTCGGCAAGAGCTGGCCCGCGATGGGAGGCCGCTACGAGCGCTCCGGCACCCCGCGCGCCCGCAGGACGGCCACCACCGACCCCGACCGGCCCGAGGACCTGTGGAAGGCCCTCGACCGCGGCGAGGACCCCACGCACGGCGGCTGACCGGAGGACCGGCCGCGACGCGTGATCGTCCCGGCACCCCCGATTCATCCTCGCGCGCCCGCGTGCGGGACAATGAGCGCCGAGTGTCCGCGCACGCGAGACCTCACCATCGAGCAACTGCAACGAGGAGCAACTCATGGCGGGCAGCGCCCACGGACACACCCCGGCCGCCTGGACCGGTGTCATCATCTCCTTCATCGGCTTCTGCATCGCCGGCGTCTTCATGGTGGCCGCCAACCTGCCCGGCTTCTGGGCCGGCGTGGGCGTCATCGTCCTCGGCGGCATCATCGGCGGCGCGATGAAGGTCGCCGGCCTCGGCATGCCGAAGGAGTCGGCGGCCGTCATCGCCGCTCGCGAGGCCGCCACCGCGACGGCGAAGGCCCGCGCCTGACGCGGTACGACGCATCCGAGGGCGCAGTCCGGCCGTGCCGGGCTGCGCCCTCGCGCGTCACGGGCGAGAATCACCGGGTGGACACGCACCCGACGGCCGAAGCCGCGCCCGACGCTTCTCCCACCCGCCCGGGTGAATCCACCCCACCGGGACCCGCGGCGTGGCCGGCGGGACCGGTCCCCGCGCCGCCGCCGGCGCGGCCGCTCGCACGACGGCTCGCCGCACCGCTCGGCACGCTCCTCGGGGTGGGCGCCGCCTTCGCGTACGTCGGGGCCGTCGACCCCAACGAACCCGGCCACTACCCGGTCTGCCCGCTGCTCCGGTTCACCGGCCTGTACTGCCCCGGCTGCGGCGGACTGCGCAGCGCGCACGCTTTCGTCACCGGCGACCTGCCGGCCGCGCTCGGCGCCAACGCCCTGGCCGTCGCCGGCTACGGGATCTTCGCCGTCGTGATGGCCGTCTGGCTGGTTCGCGCCATCCGCGGGGTGCCGATGCGCCTCGCGATCCCCCCGGTCTTGTGGTGGGGGATCGGGGCCGTCCTCGCCCTCTTCACCCTGGTCCGGAACCTTCCCTTCGGCTCCGCGCTGGCCCCCTGAGGCCGTTCACCTGCCCCCGGGGACCCCGGCGGCAGTCCCAGCAGGTGGGACACCCCTCCGGCCGATGCGAGTCCGGAGCCGTCCTGCGGATAGGATCGAAGTGGCTGAACCTGTTTCCTCATCACCGTCCCGGAAGGGGGCCCCTCGCGTGAGTGTGCTCGACGAGATCATCGAAGGCGTACGCGCCGACCTCGCAGAGCGACAGGCGCGGGTCACCCTCGACGAGCTCAAGGAGCGCGCCGCCAAGGCGCCGCAGGCCAAGGACGGCGTCGCCGCACTGCGCGGGGACGGCGTCAAGGTGATCTGCGAGGTCAAGCGCTCCAGCCCGTCCAAGGGCGCACTCGCCGCGATCGCCGACCCGGCCGGTCTCGCCGCGGACTACGAGGCGGGCGGCGCCGCCGTCATCTCCGTCCTCACCGAGCAGCGCCGCTTCGGCGGCTCGCTCGCCGACCTGGAGGCCGTCCGCGCCCGGGTCGACATCCCGGTCCTGCGCAAGGACTTCATCGTCACCGCGTACCAGCTCTGGGAAGCGCGGGCGTACGGAGCCGACCTCGCGCTCCTCATCGTCGCGGCCCTGGAGCAGGAGGCGCTGGTCTCCCTCATCGAGCGGGCCGAGTCCATCGGGCTCACCCCGCTGGTCGAGGTCCACGACGAGGAGGAGGTCGAGCGCGCCGTCGAGGCGGGCGCCCGGATCATCGGCGTCAACGCGCGCAACCTCAAGACCCTCAAGGTCGACCGCGGCACGTTCGAGCGCGTCGCCCCCGAGATCCCGGCGCACATCGTCAAGGTCGCCGAGTCCGGTGTCCGCGGCCCGCACGACCTCATCGCGTACGCCAACGCCGGCGCCGACGCGGTCCTGGTCGGCGAGTCCCTCGTCACCGGCCGCGACCCGAAGGCCGCCGTCGCCGACCTCGTCGCCGCCGGTGCCCACCCCGCCCTGCGGCACGGCCGGAGCTGACCCCGCCGTGACCCCCGTCCGCGCCACGCCGACCGCCCTGGGCACCGCCCCGGGCGGCCCGGTCGTGCCCGCGGACGCCTCGGGCCGCCGCGGCCGGCTCCGTACCGCCGCCGCGCCCGTCTCCAAGCACGCCCCGCTGGCCAGGGGCTGCCGACCGCGCGGTTGCCGCGCGCCCGCCCGCCGTGTCCACGGCCGCCGGGTCCGCTACGTCATCGGCTCCGAGCCGGGCCAGGTCAACGGCATGCGATGGCGCCCGCGCCTCGCGCGCACCTCCCCCCTCTCCGCCTAGCCGCCACCCGTGGAAGCCCAGGCCCGGCAGAGGGCGCCGTTCGTCGTGCCCACGACGGAGCGGGCGGTGAGGTCGTTGCGCAGGACGTGACCATCGACCACACGTGACGGGGCGGGAGCCGCCCCGTGGAGGAGCATCCGCATGTCGAGCGAGTTCTTCATTCCGGACCTGGAGGGCCAGGTCCCGTCCGCCGAGGGGTACTTCGGCGAGTACGGCGGCAAGTTCATCCCGGAGGCGCTGGTCGCCGCCGTGGACGAGGTGGCCGTCGAGTACGAGAAGGCCAAGGCCGATCCCGAGTTCGCGCGCGAGCTCAACGACCTGATGGTGAACTACACGGGCCGGCCGAGCGCCCTGACCGAGGTGCCGCGGTTCGCCGAGCACGCCGGCGGCGCCCGGATCTTCCTGAAGCGCGAGGACCTGAACCACACCGGTTCGCACAAGATCAACAACGTGCTCGGTCAGGCACTGCTGACCAAGCGCATGGGCAAGACGCGGGTCATCGCCGAGACCGGCGCCGGCCAGCACGGCGTGGCCACGGCCACCGCCTGCGCCCTGTTCGGCCTCGACTGCACCATCTACATGGGCGAGGTCGACACCCAGCGCCAGGCCCTGAACGTGGCCCGGATGCGGATGCTCGGCGCCGAGGTCGTCGCCGTGAAGTCCGGCAGCCGCACCCTCAAGGACGCCATCAACGAGGCCTTCCGCGACTGGGTCGCCAACGTCGACCGGACGCACTACCTGTTCGGCACGGTCGCGGGCCCGCACCCCTTCCCCGCCATGGTCCGCGACTTCCACCGGGTCATCGGCGTCGAGGCCCGCCGCCAGATCCTGGAGCGCGCCGGCCGCCTCCCCGACGCGGCGATCGCCTGCGTCGGCGGCGGCTCCAACGCCATCGGCCTCTTCCACGCCTTCGTCCCCGACGCCGACGTGCGCCTGATCGGCTGCGAGCCGGCCGGCCACGGCGTCGAGACCGGCGAGCACGCGGCCACCCTCACCGCCGGCGAGCCCGGCATCCTGCACGGCTCGCGCTCGTACGTCCTCCAGGACGAGGAGGGCCAGATCACCGAGCCGTACTCGATCTCGGCCGGACTCGACTACCCGGGCATCGGCCCCGAGCACGCCTACCTCAAGGACAGCGGGCGCGGCGAGTACCGGGCCGTCACCGACGACGCGGCCATGCAGGCACTGCGGCTGCTCTCCCGCACCGAGGGCATCATCCCGGCCATCGAATCGGCGCACGCGCTCGCGGGGGCCCTGGAGGTCGGCAAGGAGCTCGGCAAGGACGCCCTGCTCCTGGTGAACCTCTCGGGGCGCGGCGACAAGGACATGGACACGGCCGCCCGCTACTTCGGGCTGTACGACGGGGAGGGCTCGAAGTGACGACCGGGAACATCCAGCTGCTGAGCGACACCCTCGCCAAGGCGAAGGCCGAGGACCGTGCCGCGCTGATCGCCTACCTGCCGGCCGGGTTCCCGACCGTCGACGGCGGCATCGCGGCGATCAAGGCCGCCTTCGACGGCGGCGCCGACGTCGTCGAGGTCGGCCTTCCGCACAGCGACCCGGTCCTCGACGGACCGGTCATCCAGACCGCCGACGACATCGCCCTGCGCGGCGGCGTCAAGATCGCCGACGTCATGCGGACGGTCCGCGAGGCCCACGAGGCCACCGGGAAGCCGGTCCTCGTCATGACGTACTGGAACCCGATCGACCGCTACGGCATCGAGCGCTTCACCGAGGAGCTCGCCGCGGCCGGCGGCGCGGGCTGCATCCTGCCCGACCTGCCGGTCCAGGAGTCCGCGGTCTGGCGCGAGCACGCCGACAAGCGCGGTCTCGCCACCGTGTTCGTCGTCGCGCCCAGCAGCAAGGACGAGCGCCTCGCCACCATCACCGCGGCCGGCTCCGGCTTCGTCTACGCCGCCTCGCTCATGGGGGTCACCGGCACCCGCGAGTCGGTCGGCGAGCAGGCCGCCGACCTGGTCCGCCGCACCCGCGCCGCGTCCGCCGCGCTCCCCGTCTGCGTCGGCCTCGGCGTCTCCAACGCCGTCCAGGCCAAGGAGGTCGCCGGCTTCGCCGACGGCGTCATCGTCGGCTCCGCCTTCGTGCAGCGCCTCCTCGACGCCGAAGGCGACGAGGCCGCCGGGCTCGCCGCCGTGCGGGAACTGGCGGCCGAACTCGCGGAGGGCGTCCGCCGCGTTTCGTAGCCCATTCGGGTGGAACTGGGACCGGGGAGGCGCGGATGTGCCTCCCCGGTTCGTTGCCAGGGGCGTGAGCGAGAAGAACAGCGGTGACGGTAACCGGAGCGCGCGGGAGCGCCTCCAGCAGCAGCGTGAGCGCGAGAAGGCCCGCGAGAAGCAGCGGCGCGTCCTGATCGTGTCGGCGGCGGTGGTCGGGGTCCTCGGCCTCGCCGCGGTCGTCGGGGTGATCGCCGCGGGCGGCGACAAGGACGGCGGATCCGACAAGGCCGGCCCGGTGGTCGCGCCGACCGGATCGATCGAGGGCGACAAGCCCGCCATCCCCACCGGCAAGACGGACGCCCCCTCCACGCTCGCGATCTGGGAGGACTTCCGCTGCCCGGCGTGCGCCCAGTTCGAGACCGTCATGCGGGACACCATCCACGAGCTGGAGGCCTCCGGCGCCCTCAAGGCCGAGTACCACCTGGCCACCCTCATCGACGGGAACATGGGCGGCAGCGGCTCGCTGCGCGCGGCGAACGCGGCCGGCTGCGCCCAGGACGCGGGCAAGTTCACCGCCTACCACGACACGCTCTACTCCAACCAGCCGCCGGAGACGGACGACGCCTTCGGGAAGAACGACAAGCTGATCGAGCTGGCCGCGAAGGTCCCGGGGCTCGACACGCCCGCCTTCCGCAGCTGTGTGAACGACGGCACGCACGACGGCTGGGTCAAGAAGTCGAACGAGGCCTTCCAGAACGGCGGCTTCCGCGGCACCCCCTCCGTCCTCCTCAACGGCGAATCGATCTTCCCGACCAAGGGGAACGAGCAGATCTCCCCGGAGAACCTGAAGAAGTGGGTGGCCGAGGCCAACAAGGGCAAGAAGGCCGGCACGGCCTCTCCCGCGGCCTCCCCGGCGGGTTAGTTACCCATACGTTGCCGGGTGGGCTGCCGTCCCGCCCACCCGGCAAGGTAGCGTCGGTCCTGCCATGGACCTTGCCTACATTCCCAGCCCGTCGACCGGCGTGATCCACCTCGGACCGATCCCGCTGCGCGGCTATGCCTTCTGCATCATTCTCGGTGTCTTCGTCGCCGTCTGGTACGGCAACAAGCGCTGGATCGCCCGGGGCGGCACCGCCGGCACCGTGGCCGACATCGCCGTCTGGGCGGTGCCCTTCGGCCTCGTCGGCGGACGCCTCTACCACGTTGTCACCGACTACCAGCTGTACTTCAGCGAGGGTGAGAACTGGGTCGACGCCTTCAAGATCTGGGAGGGCGGCCTCGGCATCTGGGGCGCGATCGCCCTCGGCGCCGTCGGCGCGTGGATCGGCTGCCGCCGCCGGGGCATCCCGCTCCCGGCCTACGCCGACGCCATCGCCCCCGGCATCGCCTTCGCCCAGGCCATCGGCCGCTGGGGCAACTGGTTCAACCAGGAGCTCTACGGCAAGCCGACCGACCTCCCCTGGGCCCTGAAGATCACCGAGGGCGTGAACCGGGACGCCGGGCTCTACCACCCGACCTTCCTGTACGAGTCGCTGTGGTGCGTCGGCGTCGGCTTCCTCGTCATCTGGGCCGACCGCCGCTTCAAGCTCGGCCACGGACGCGCCTTCGCCGTCTACGTCGCCGCGTACTGCGCCGGCCGGGTCTGGACCGAGTACCTGCGCGTCGACGAGGCGCACCACATCCTCGGCCTGCGCCTGAACGTGTGGACGGCGATCATCGTCTTCCTGCTCGCCGTGGTCTACATCGTGCTCTCGTCGCGACTGCGGCCGGGCCGCGAGGAGATCGTGGAGCCGAGGGCTGCGGAGAAGGACGAGAAGTCCACGGAGACCGAGAACTCCACGGAGACCGCGGAGTCCGCTGAGTCCGCCGAGTCCGCGACGGACGGGGAGCCCGAGGACGCCACGCCCGAATCCGACGCCGGTACGAACGAGGAGGCCGGGGCCGGGAACGGCGCCGGGTCGGCCGCCAAGGGCTGAGCCTTTCCGCCTACGGGAGGGCCGCGGGGACCGAGAGGTCCCGGCGGCCCTCCTTCGCGTTCCGGGTCAGGCCGTGCGGGACGCGAGGGCGAGGACCCGGTGGGCGCCCGCCACGACCGCCGCGTCGACGAAGCGGCCGTCCGGGAGGGCCAGCGCGCCCCGCTCGGCCGAGGCCGCCGCGACGACCTCCCGCGCCGCGTCGACCTCCTCCGGGGTGGGCAGATAGGCCCGCTCGATGACCGGGAGCTGGCGGGGATGGATCGCGGCCCGGCCGAGGAAGCCCATCGCCCGGCCCCGGGCGCAGCCGGCGGCCAGGGCGTCCAGATCGCCGATGTCGGGATGGACCGACTGCGCCGGGGGCGGCAGGGCGGCCGCGCGGGCCGCGACCACCACCCGGCTGCGCGGCCAGTCGAGCCCGGCGTCCTCCCGTACCCCCAGGTCGGCGCGGAGGTCGGCCTCGCCGATGGCGATGCCGCGCACGTCCGGGTGGGCGGTGGCGATGGCGTACGCGTGCTCCAGGGCGAGGGCGCTCTCCAGGAGCGGGTAGAGCGGGACGCCGGGGGCGAGTCCGGCGATCCGGTGGATGTCAGTGGCGTGTGTCACCTTGGGTACCCGGAGACCGGAGAGGCCGGGGAGGGGGGCCAGGGTGGGGATGTCGAGCGGGGAGTGGACGCGGACGTGCACCGGTACGGGGTGGGCGTCGGCGAGCAGATCGGCCGTGGCGTCGAGGGCGTACGCCTTGCGGTGCGGGGAGACCGCGTCCTCCAGGTCGACGATGACGACATCCGCGCCGGAGGTCAGCGCCTTGGCGACCACCTCGGGCCGGTCGCCGGGGGCGTACAGCCACGTCAGGGGTGTGCGGACCCGGTGCGGACCGGCGGCCTCGGTCATGCTCGCGCCGCCGGCACGGCCGCTCATACCGCTCCCCGTTCGCGGAGGCCGTCGATCTCGGCGGGGGTGAGGCCGAGTTCGGTGAGGACGGCGGTGGTGTCGGCGCCGTGGGGGCGGCCGGGCCAGCGGATGGCCCCGGGGGTCTCGGAGAGCCGGAAGAGGACGTTCTGCATCTTGATCGGGCCGAGTTCGGGGTCCGCCACCTCGGTGACCGTGCCGAGGGCCTGGAACTGCGGATCGTCCATGACGTCCCGGACGTCGTAGACGGGGGCGATGGCCGCCTCCGCCTTCTCGAACGCCGCCATCGCCTCGTCGCGGGTGTGGCGGGCGATCCAGGAGCCGACGGCCTCGTCCAGGACGTCCGCGTGCGCGGCCCGGCCCGTGCCGTCGGCGAACCACGGCTCGTCGATCAGCTCCGGGCGGCCGACCAGGCGCAGCACGCGCTCGGCGATCGACTGGGCGGAGGTGGAGACGGCGACCCAGGAACCGTCGGCGGTCCGGTACGTGTTGCGCGGGGCGTTGTTGCGGGAGCGGTTGCCGGTGCGGGGCTGGACGTAACCGAGCTGGTCGTACCAGAGGGGGTGGGGTCCGATGACGGAGAGCATCGGTTCGATGATCGCCATGTCGACGACCTGGCCGCGGCCGGTCGTGGTCCTGGCGGTGAGCGCGGTCATCACCGCGTACGCGGTGGCGAGGGCCGCGATCGAGTCGGCCAGGCCGAAGGGGGGCAGGGTGGGCGGGCCGTCCGGTTCGCCGGTGATGGCGGCGAAGCCGCTCATCGCCTCGGCGAGGGTGCCGAAGCCGGGGCGGTGGGCGTACGGGCCGAACTGGCCGAAGCCGGTGACCCGGGCGAGCACGAGACGCGGGTTGACGGTGGAGAGCTCCTCCCAGCCGAGACCCCAGCGTTCCAGGGTGCCGGGGCGGAAGTTCTCCACGATCACGTCCGCGTCGGCGGCGAGCGCGAGCAGGGTGTCGCGGCCGCCCGGCGAGGACAGGTCCAGGGTGATCGCCCGCTTGTTGCGGCCCAGGACCTTCCACCAGAGACCGACGCCGTCCTTGGCGGGGCCGTGGCCACGGGACGGGTCGGGCTTGCGGGGATGCTCGACCTTCACCACGTCGGCGCCGAAGTCGCCCAGCATCATGGCGGCGAGCGGTCCCGCGAAGAGGGTGGCGAGGTCCAGGACGCGGAGCCCCTGGAGCGGGGGAGCGGCGGCCGTGGGAGCGGTGGACGGTGCGGGGGTGGTCATACGGCGTCGGCCTCCAGGGTGTGGGGGGAGAGGAAGGCCGCCTCGATGTCGACGCGGTACGGCATTGAGGTCGACGCGCCCTCGCGCTGGACGGAGAGCGCGGCGGCGGTCTGCGCCCAGGCGAGCGCCTCCGGGGCGGGCCGGCCCTCGCCGAGGGCGACCGCGAGGGCGCCGACGAAGGTGTCGCCGGCCCCCGTGGTGTCCACGGCCCGGACCCGTGGGGCGGTGACGGTCACCGGCTCCGCGTCGCGGGCCGCGTACAGGCCACCGGCCGCGCCCAGGGTGATCACCACCTCGGGGACGAACCGCAGCAGGGCCTGGGCGGCGGCGCGCGGGTCGGTGAGCCCGGTGAGGGCGGCGGCCTCGTGCTCGTTCGGCACCAACAGGTCGGTGGCGGAGAGGAGTTCCGGCGGCAGCGGCTGGGCCGGGGCGGGGGTGAGGATCGTGCGGACGCCGAGCCGGCGGGCGGCGACGGCACCCTCGACGACGACGGGAAGGGGAAGTTCGAGCTGGAGCAGGAGCGTGTCGGCGGTGCCGATGAGGGCCTCGTCGCCGTGGGTGAGGGAGGTGACGGTGCCGTTGGCGCCGGGGACTACGACGATCGCGTTGCCGCCCTCGTCGTCGACGACGATGTGGGCCGTGCCGGACGGGCCCTCGACGGTGCGCAGGAGATCGGTGTCCACCGAGCAGTGTTCGAGCGTGGCGCGGAGCCGTACTCCGAAGTCGTCCGCGCCGACCGCGCCGATCATCGCGACCTCGGCGCCCGCGCGCGCGGCGGCGACGGCCTGGTTGGCGCCCTTGCCGCCGGGGATCGTGCGGAAGGAGCGGCCGGTGACCGTCTCGCCGAGGGCGGGGGCCTTCGGCACATAGGCCACGAGGTCCATGTTCGTGCTGCCGAGCACGACGATGCTGGTCATGGGCGTACTGCCTCCGTGTGTGTCAGTTCGGCCAGCGTGTCGAAGCCGATGCCGTCGAAGGACGGGACCGAGGTCGCGAGCCGGTTCTTGAGCGGGGCGGTCCAGCGTTCGGGCAGCCGGTCGGGACGGCCGGCGAGCAGCCCGGCCACCGAACCGGCGGTCGCCCCGTTGGAGTCGGTGTCCCAGCCGCCCGACACCGCCGCGCAGACCGAGCGGGAGAAGTCGCCGTCGGCGTGGGTGAGGGCGGCGGCGAGCAGGGCGGCGTTCGGGACGGCATGTACCCAGTGGTACCCGCCGAGTTCGGCGTGCAGCCGGTCCACGACGGTGTCGAAGTCGGGGGTGGTCCTGGCGTGTCCGATGCCCCGGCGGACGGCCTCGGCCAGGCGCGAGCGGGGCGGGACGACGCCGAGCCCCGAGGCCAGCGCCTGATGGACGTCGGCGGTGCCGGTCGCCGCCGTGGCGATCGTGGCGGCGACGAACATCGCGCCGTAGACGCCGTTCGCGGTGTGCGTCAGCGCCGCGTCCCGGTAGGCCTGCGCGGCCGCCGCCACCGGGTCGCCCGGGTGGGTCCAGCCGTGGACGTCCGCCCGGATCTGGGCGCCGATCCACTCCCGGAAGGGGTTGCGGCGTACGGCGGTCAGCGGGGGTTCGACCCCGTCCAGGAGGTTGCGGTAGGCGACCCGCTCGGCCGTGAAGGTGCGGCCCGCGGGGAGTTCGTCGAGCCAGAGCCGGGCGACGTCGGCGGTGCTGAAGCCGCGGCCGTACCGCTGGAGCAGCAGCAGATTGAGCAGGGGGTAGTTGAGGTCGTCGTCCTCGGGCATCCCGTCGATGTTCTCGGCGAGCGAGGTGGCGGCGGACCGCCGGTTCCACGGGTGCGCGGCGAGCAGCTCCGGCGGGACGCCGCGGGCGGTGAACCAGGTGGTGAGGGGCCAGTTGCCGGTGGCGCGGGCGAGGGCGCGGAGGGCGGGGAGGGGGAGCTTCTCGACGGGTTTGCCGAGCAGACACCCGGCCGCCCTGCCCAGCCAGGCGGCGTGGAGGCGGTCGCGGAGGGCGGGGTCGTGGCCGAGGCGGGCGGGGCGTGCGGGCGCGGGTCCCGGGGCGGGTCCGGGGGTGGTGGCGGCCTGGATGGCGGGGAGGTCGGCCGGTTCGTGGCGGGCGAGCGGGGAGGGGAGGGAGGCCAGGGTGTCCAGGAGGAGTTCGGCCAGCGGGCGGAGGTCCGGGCGGGGGGTGTCGGAGGCGCCGGCCGAGGCGGGGGGCGGGGGGCCGCCCGCGGCGGTCCAGCGGGCGGCGAGGACGTCGGCGTCGCGGCCGTCCTCGGTCGCCTGGCGGAGTTCGTGGCCCACCAGGTCCTCCGGCTGGACCCAGGTCAGGCGCAGGGTCACCGGTCCGTGCCCGTCAGCGTCGCGAAGGCGGATTCGTGGGCGCGGCGGAGGGCGGTGTCCCGGGCGAAGATCTCGTGGGCCACGGCGGTCAGCGCTCGCGCCGGGGCGTGCAGGTCCAGGCGGCTCGCCTCCGCCACCTGCTTCGCCCAGGCGGCGGGGACGGCGGACTCGCCGTGGAGGGCGCCCACGATCGCCCCGGCCATCGTGGCGGTCGAGTCGCAGTCGCGGCCGTAGTTGACCGCGCCGAGGACCGTACGGCGGAAGTCGCCCGCGCCGACGAGCAGCATGCCCAGGGCGATCGGGAGTTCCTCGATGGCGTGCAGACGGGACGGGCGGCGGGCACCCAAGGAGGGGGCGCGGTAGTCGGGGCCGACCGAGTCGAAGGGTTCCACCGCCCTGCGCAGGGGGCCGAGAGCGGACTCGAAGTCCGTGTGTCCCGAGGCGACTTCGGCGACCGCCTCGATCGCCGCGCGGGTGCCGTCCTTCGCCAGGGACAGCGCCGTGCCGACCACCGAGGCCGGGGTGGCGCCCGGCACGCACGCCGCCGCGACCGCCGCCGCGAAGACGCCCGCCGCCTCCCGGCCGTACGAGGACTGGTGCGCGCCCGTGAGGTCGACGGCCTCGGCGTAGGCGGCCTCGGGGTGGGCGGCGTTGACCAGGCCGACCGGCGCCATGTACATCGCCGCGCCGCAGTTGACGATGTTGCCGGTGCCCGCCTCGCGCGGGTCCACATGGCCGTAGTGGAGCCGGGTGACGATCCACTTCTCGGCCAGGAAGATCCGCTGGAGGGGGAGGGCCTCCGCCTCCAGCTCCGGGATCCAGACGGGGGAGCCGGTCAGTTCGGGGACGAGGTGGTCCGCGACCGCGTACGCGTCGAGGTGGCCGCGGACCTTCTCGTACACCCTGATCAGGGCGTGGGTCATCAAGGTGTCGTCGGTGACGTGCCCGTCGCCCTTGTGGTACGGGGCGATGGGGCGGGCGGTGCGCCAGTCGCCGCCGTTCCAGGGGCCGACGATCCCGGTGACGCGGCCGCCGTGGCGTTCCAGGATCTGTTCGGGGGTGTAGCCCTCGACGGGGCCGCCGAGCGCGTCGCCGACGGCGGCCCCGAGGAGGCTTCCGGTGATCCGGTCATCCAGTGCGGGGACGTTCTGTGGGGGTCCGTCCTGTGGGGGTGTGTCTTGTGTGGGTGTGTGCTGCGTGGGGGTCATGCCGGAATTGTCCACCTGGGGTGGCCGGTTCCGTGGCTCCGAGCAGCCCGGCGAGTTCCACCAGATCCGTCCCCGCGAGCCGGGGCAGCGCGCAGCCCGCGAGTGTCCGGCAGGCGTCCCGCCAGCTCGGCGGGACCGAACGGCCGCCGCCCAGCGCGCCGGTGAGCGCGCCCGCGAGCGCCGGCGCGCTGTCGGCCACCCGGGACAGACAGGCCGCCGCCGGTACCGCCGCCGTCATCTCGCCCCGGGCGGCGGTCGCGAGGGCGAGCGCCACCGGGACGGTCTCGGCGGCGGCGATCCCGTAGCTGTACACGTGGTCCACGATCTGGTGCTCCAGGAGCGGGACCAGCTCGAACGCCGACCCCGCGGTCTCGGCCAGCTTCAGCGCGTGCCGGGCGTTGCGGCCGATCTCGGTGACCGGCGGGAGTTCGGCGAGCGCCGCCCCGACCGCCTCGTCGACCGTCGCCCCGCCGAGTGCCGCCGCGACCGCCGCCGCCGTCGCGCGGGCGCCGTGCACGCCGTCGCCGTCCTGCGTGTACCGCGCGTCGAACTCGGCGAGTTCGGCGGCCGCGCGCGGGTCGCCCGGGTGGACGACCGCGAGGACCGCCGCGCGGACGCAGGCGGCGTCGTCGAAGAAGTGCGGGTTGTCATGGCCCGTCGCGGGCGGGCGCAGGCCCGTCGCGAGGTTGCCGAGGCCCGCGCGGACCGAGATCCGGGCCCGCAGCGGCAGCACGGCCGACTCGACCTCCGGCGCGCGCTCGGCCGCCGCGGCGACCTGGCCCGCGAGGGCGTTCCACGCCAGGTCCACGGCGGCGCGCAGCCGGCGCTCGGCGGGCAGGCCCGCGAACACCGGGCCCCCGGCGGCGAGGACCGCCTCGGCGGTGAACACCGCCCACTCCGCGTCGTCGGAGGGACCGAGCCGGAGCGGCTCCGGCGGCTGGTTCAGCGCGATGGGTACGGGGAGGGTCGTCGTCGCGTTCTGCTCCGCGAAGGTGTCCAGCTCGCGGGTCAGCCGGCGCGTCCACTCCGGCATCCGCGCGGCACGGTGCCGCGCGGCGGGCCATCCGGCGGCGTCGCCCGCGGCGAGGCCGAGGAGAAGGCCCTCGACCGCGTCGCGCGGCGCCCTGGCGGGGGCCTCGGGGTGGCGGGTGTCGTGGGGGGCTCCCCATGAACCGGTGCCGTGGACCTGGGGAGTGTGGTCCCTCGGGGTGTCGGGGGTGGTGAGGTGGGTGCTCATTCGGGGGCCTCGGGGGTGAGGAGGTCGGCGATGTCGAGGACGTGGTAGCCGCGCATGGAGGGGAGGCAGCTGCCGGTGACCGGGGCGATGGCGGAGGCCCAGTCGGCGGGGATGGCGGAGAGGCCGCCGGCGGCACCGGCGAGGGCGCCGGCCACCGCGGCGGTGGTGTCGGCGTCGCGGCCCATGTTGACGGCGGTGAGGACGGCGGTGCGGAAGTCGCCGCGCGCGGCGGCGAAGGCGCCGAAGGCGAGGCCGACGGCCTCGGGGGCGAGGTCGGTCCACGGGTAGCCGCCGATGACGACGGCGGAGCGGACCTGGCGTTCGCGGGTCAGGGGATCGGGCTGGACGCGCTGCGCGGCGACGACCGCGCGGCGCAGGGAGCGGGCGGTCCAGGAGTCCATGGGGACGACCGAGAGGGCCGCCGCGATGACCGAGGTGACGGTCGCGCCGGTCATCGCTGCGGCGACACCCGCCGCGACCGCCTGGCCGCCGTAGATGCCCTCGCCGTCGTGGCTGACGCTGCCGTCGATGGCGACGAGGCGGGCGGCCTCCGCGGGGCGGCCGGCGGCGAAGACGCCGAAGGGCGCGGCGCGCATGGCGAGTCCGTCGCTCCAGGCGTGGCGGTGCTGGGCGGAGATGGGGGCGGCGAGGCCGCGCCGGAGGTTCTCCAGGGTGCCGCGCTCGGAGAAGCCCGCGCCGCGGAAGGGGCCTTCGTCGAGGTCGGCGATCCAGTGGTGCCAGGCCCGTTCCACGTGGTGGACGGTGAGGGCCGAGCCGTGCCGGGCGAGCAGGAGCGCGGAGAAGATCGCGTACTCGGTGTCGTCGGTGCCGGCCGGGCTGTCCGTGACGAAGCCCTCGATACGGCCCCAGCGGCGGCGGATCTCGGAGGGCCGCATGTTCTCGGCGGGCGCGCCGAGCGCGTCGCCGACGGCGAGGCCGAGGAGCGCCCCTCTCGCCCGTTCACGCGTGTCGCGTGCCGTGGTGGTCACCATCTCGCGGCCCCTTCCTCGGGTGGGGCGCACCGGTGGCGCCCCGATGCTGGATCTGTGCCACCGCGGGCCGCGAACTCGCCGAAGAAACGTCTCTGTCACCCGGCTGACACCTCGCCAGATGTGGGTGCCCTCAGTGAGGCGGGCCTTAGTAAGTACGGCCTGCCTTGCTGGCGGACCCCTTACATCGCGCGTATTTTCGAGGGTGTTGGGGGCGGCGGGTGCATCCCGGCCCGCCGGAACGAGGGGAGAGCCATGTCCATCATCGAAGCTCAGGCGCCGCTGCACGAGGCCCACCGCGACAACCACACCCACCGTGACGTGAACGGCGGTTGGCTGCGGCCGGCGGTGTTCGGCGCGATGGACGGCCTCGTCTCCAACCTCGCCCTGATGACCGGTGTCGCGGGTGGCTCGGTCTCCTCGCAGACCCTCGTCATCACCGGCCTCGCCGGACTCGCGGCCGGCGCCTTCTCGATGGCCGCCGGCGAGTACACCTCCGTGGCCTCGCAGCGCGAGCTCGTCCAGGCCGAACTGGACGTCGAGCGCCGCCAGTTGCGCAAGCACCCGATCGACGAGATGGAGGAGCTCGCCGCGCTCTACGTCTCCCGCGGCGTCGAGCCCGCGCTCGCCCGCGAGGTCGCGATGCAGCTGTCGAAGGACCCCGAGCAGGCGCTGGAGATCCACGCCCGCGAGGAGCTCGGCATCGACCCGGACGACCTGCCGTCGCCGATGGTCGCCGCCGTCTCGTCCTTCGGCTCCTTCGCGCTCGGCGCGCTGCTCCCCGTCCTGCCGTACCTGCTCGGCGCGACCGCCCTGTGGCCGGCCGTCCTGCTCGCGCTCGTCGGCCTCTTCGCCTGCGGCGCCCTCGTCGCCCGGGTGACCGCCCGCGGCTGGCTCTTCAGCGGCATGCGCCAGCTCGTCCTGGGCGGCGCCGCCGCGGCCGTCACCTACGGCCTCGGCATGCTCTTCGGGGCGGCGCTCTAGCCCTGGCGGGGCAGCGCACTGGCCCTGGCGGGGCGGCGCTCTGGCCCTGGCGGGGTGCGCTCCAGCCCCTCGCGGGGCGGCGCACTGGCCCTTGGCGGGCTGCGCTCCAGCCCCTCGCGGGGCGGCGCGCCCGGGCCCCGTCCCCGTACCCCCGCGCCCGGTACGGAATCCGCATGGAACGGATTTCGTACCGCCATAGAAGACCGAGAGGCCCCTGAAGGGGGCCTTTCGGGCTTTTCGGGGGGACTTTCCGGGACGTAGGGCCCGTTTCGGCTGTGACGTATCTCCCTGGTCCGAACCTTCCCGGCGATGAGACACTATGCGGGACGCCACATATGTAGCCGGTTACCCGGCGGTTTCGAACCCGTGACCAACGGGAATGAGGCATGAGCGTCATTGGGCAATGGAGCCCAGTCGAGCGGGCAATGAGGCCCGCCGAGCGACGGACCGCCGGAGCCCCGGAGATCCTCCGACTCCTTCGAACCGTCCCCCGCGGAACAGCTTCTGTTTCCGCACCCCACAGGTGAACCCACACCACCGCTCCGTATCGGTGTTGTCCGCATGCTGGAATGAGCTATCCACTTCGCGAGAAGCCAGCCATCATGTAACCTGCACGAAATTTCGCGGAGGGCCAACGTCGTCCCTCGGCATCTGCATATGCCACGACGACGACGGGAGAGCCGATGCGTTCCGACGCCTGGTCGCCCATGGACGGTCGCCCCGCTCCGCAGGGGATGTACGACCCCCGTAACGAACACGACGCCTGTGGTGTCGGGTTCGTGGCCACCCTCACCGGTGTAGCCAGCCACGCGCTGGTCGAGCAGGCGCTGACCGTTCTGCGCAACCTCGAGCACCGCGGCGCCACCGGCTCCGAGCCCGACTCCGGTGACGGCGCCGGCATCCTGTTCCAGGTCCCGGACGCCTTCCTCCGCGAGGTCGCCGGCTTCGAGCTCCCCGAGTCCGGCGCGTACGCCGTCGGCATCGCCTTCCTCCCCGAGGACGGCACCGACGAGACCGCCGCGAAGATCGAGACGATCGCCGCCGAAGAGGGCCTCACCGTCCTCGGCTGGCGCGAGGTCCCCGTCGCCCCCGAGCTGCTCGGCGCCTCCGCCCGCGCCACCATGCCGGTCTTCCGCCAGCTGTTCGTGAAGGACGCCGACGGCGCGGCCACCGGCATCGCGCTGGACCGCAAGGCCTTCGTGCTGCGCAAGCGCGCCGAGCGCGAGGCCGCGACGTACTTCCCGTCGCTCTCCGCCCGCACCATCGTCTACAAGGGCATGCTGACCACCGGCCAGCTGGAGCCCTTCTTCCCGGACCTGTCGGACCGCCGTTGCGCCACCGCCGTGGCCCTGGTCCACTCCCGGTTCTCCACCAACACCTTCCCGAGCTGGCCGCTGGCCCACCCGTACCGCTTCGTCGCCCACAACGGTGAGATCAACACCGTCAAGGGCAACCGGAACTGGATGACGGCCCGCGAGGCCCAGCTCGAGTCCACCGTCTTCGGCGAGGGCTCGCTGGAGCGGATCTTCCCGATCTGCACCCCGGACGCCTCCGACTCGGCCTCCTTCGACGAGGTCCTGGAGCTCCTCCACCTCGGCGGCCGCTCGCTGCCGCACGCGGTCCTGATGATGGTCCCGGAGGCGTGGGAGAACCACGAGACCATGGACCCGGCCCGCCGCGCCTTCTACCAGTTCCACTCCACGATGATGGAGCCCTGGGACGGCCCGGCCTGCGTCACCTTCACCGACGGCGTCCAGGTCGGCGCGGTCCTCGACCGCAACGGTCTGCGCCCCGGCCGCTACTGGGTCACCGACGAGGGCCTCGTCGTCCTCTCCTCCGAGGTCGGCGTCCTCGACATCGACCCCGCCAAGGTCGTCCGCAAGGGCCGCCTCCAGCCCGGCAAGATGTTCCTCGTCGACACCGCCGAGCACCGCATCGTCGAGGACGACGAGATCAAGGCCGGCCTCGCCGCCGAGCACCCCTACGCGGAGTGGCTGGAGACCGGCGAGATCGAGCTCTCCGACCTCCCCGAGCGCGAGCACATCGTGCACACCCACGCCTCGGTCACCCGCCGCCAGCAGACCTTCGGCTACACCGAGGAAGAGCTCCGCGTCATCCTCGCGCCGATGGCCCGCACCGGCGGCGAGCCGCTCGGCTCCATGGGCACGGACTCGCCGATCGCGGCCCTGTCCGCCCGCCCGCGGCTGCTCTTCGACTACTTCACGCAGCTCTTCGCGCAGGTCACCAACCCGCCGCTGGACGCCATCCGCGAAGAGCTGGTGACCTCGCTGCGCTCCTCGCTCGGCCCCGGCAGCAACCTGCTGGAGCCCACCTCCTCGTCCTGTCGCAGCGTCACCCTGCCCTTCCCGGTGATCGACAACGACGAGCTGGCCAAGCTCATCCACATCAACGCCGACGGCGACATGCCCGGCATGAAGGCCGCGACGCTCTCCGGCCTCTACCGGGTCTCCGGCGGCGGCGAGGCCCTCGCCGCCCGCATCGAGGCCATCTGCGCCGAGGCCGACACCGCCATCGAGGGCGGCGCCCGCCTCATCGTGCTCTCCGACCGGCACTCCGACGCCGAGCACGCGCCGATCCCCTCGCTGCTGCTCACCGCGGCCGTCCACCACCACCTCATCCGCACCAAGCAGCGCACCAAGGTGGGTCTGCTCGTCGAGGCCGGTGACGTCCGCGAGGTCCACCACGTCGCCCTGCTCATCGGCTACGGCGCCGCGGCGGTCAACCCCTACCTCGCCATGGAGTCCGTCGAGGACCTGGTCCGCGCCGGCACCTTCATCGAGGACATGGAGCCCGAGCAGGCCATCCGGAACCTGATCTACGCGCTCGGCAAGGGCGTCCTCAAGGTCATGTCCAAGATGGGCATCTCCACCGTCGCCTCCTACCGCGGCGCCCAGGTCTTCGAGGCCGTCGGCCTCGACGAGACCTTCGTCGCCACGTACTTCAACGGCACGGCCACCAAGATCGGCGGCGCCGGACTCGACGTCGTCGCCAAGGAGGTCGCCGCCCGCCACGCCAAGGCGTACCCCGTCTCCGGCGTCCCCTCGGCGCACCGCGCTCTGGAGATCGGCGGCGAGTACCAGTGGCGCCGCGAGGGCGAGCCGCACCTGTTCGACCCGGAGACCGTCTTCCGCCTGCAGCACGCCACGCGCACCAAGCGGTACGACATCTTCAAGAAGTACACGGACCGCATCAACGAGCAGTCCGAGCGCCTCATGACGCTCCGCGGACTCTTCGGCTTCGCCACCGAGGACCGCACCCCGATCTCCATCGACGAGGTCGAGCCGGTCTCCGAGATCGTCAAGCGCTTCTCCACCGGCGCCATGTCGTACGGCTCCATCTCCCGCGAGGCCCACGAGACCCTCGCGATCGCCATGAACCAGCTGGGCGCCAAGTCCAACACCGGTGAGGGTGGCGAGGACCCGGACCGCCTGTACGACCCGGCCCGCCGCTCGGCGATCAAGCAGGTCGCCTCCGGCCGCTTCGGCGTCACCAGCGAGTACCTGGTCAACGCCGACGACATCCAGATCAAGATGGCCCAGGGCGCCAAGCCCGGCGAGGGCGGCCAGCTGCCCGGCCACAAGGTCTACCCGTGGGTCGCCAAGACGCGTCACTCGACGCCCGGCGTCGGCCTCATCTCGCCGCCGCCGCACCACGACATCTACTCCATCGAGGACCTGGCGCAGCTGATCCACGACCTCAAGAACGCCAACCCGGTCGCCCGCATCCACGTGAAGCTGGTCTCCGAGGTCGGCGTCGGCACGGTCGCCGCCGGTGTCTCCAAGGCCCACGCGGACGTCGTCCTCATCTCCGGCCACGACGGCGGTACGGGTGCCTCCCCGCTGACCTCCCTGAAGCACGCGGGCGGCCCCTGGGAGCTCGGCCTCGCCGAGACCCAGCAGACCCTGCTGCTCAACGGCCTGCGCGACCGGATCGTCGTCCAGACCGACGGCCAGCTCAAGACCGGCCGCGACGTCGTCATCGCCGCGCTGCTCGGCGCCGAGGAGTTCGGTTTCGCGACCGCGCCGCTCGTCGTCTCCGGCTGCGTCATGATGCGCGTCTGCCACCTGGACACCTGCCCGGTGGGCATCGCCACCCAGAACCCGGTCCTGCGCGACCGCTTCTCCGGCAAGCCCGAGTTCGTCGTCAACTTCTTCGAGTTCATCGCCGAAGAGGTCCGCGAGCTCCTCGCCGAGCTGGGCTTCCGCACCCTGGAAGAGGCCGTCGGTCACGCCGAGCTCCTCGACACCAGCCGCGCGGTCACGCACTGGAAGGCGCAGGGCCTCGACCTGGAGCCGCTCTTCCACGTGCCCGAGCTCGCCGAGGGCGAGGTCCGCCACGCCCGGATCGAGCAGGACCACGGCCTGGAGAAGGCCCTCGACAACGAGCTGATCCAGCTCGCCGCCGAGGCCCTGAACGCCGCCTCCGCCGAGGAGGCCCAGCCGGTCCGCGCCCAGGTCGCGATCCGCAACATCAACCGCACGGTCGGCACCATGCTCGGCCACCAGGTGACGAAGAAGTTCGGCGGCGCCGGCCTCCCGGCCGACACCATCGACATCACCTTCACCGGTTCCGCGGGCCAGTCCTTCGGCGCCTTCCTGCCGGCCGGTGTCACCCTCCGCCTGGAGGGCGACGCCAACGACTACGTCGGCAAGGGCCTCTCCGGCGGCCGCGTCATCGTCCGCCCGGACCGCGGCGCCGACCACCTGGCCGAGTACTCCACCATCGCGGGCAACACGATCGGCTACGGCGCCACCGGCGGCGAGCTGTTCCTGCGGGGCCGCACCGGCGAGCGCTTCTGCGTCCGCAACTCCGGCGCCCTGGTCGTCTCGGAGGGCGTGGGCGACCACGGCTGCGAGTACATGACCGGCGGTACGGCGGTCGTCCTCGGCGAGACCGGACGCAACTTCGCGGCCGGCATGTCGGGCGGTGTCGCCTACGTGATCGACCTCGACCGGGACAACGTCAACTCCGGCAACCTGGAGGCGATCGAGGCCCTGTCGGACACCGACAAGGCGTGGCTGCACGAGGTCGTGCGCCGCCACTTCGAGGAGACCGGCTCCACGGTCGCCGAGAAGCTCCTCGCCGACTGGGACGCCGCCGCGGCCCGGTTCAGCAAGATCATCCCCACCACGTACAAGGCCGTGCTCGCCGCCAAGGACGCCGCTGAGCTCGCCGGTCTCTCCGAGACCGAGACCACCGAGAAGATGATGGAGGCTGCGTCCCATGGCTGACCCCAAGGGCTTCCTGACCACCGGGCGTGAAGTCGCCCAGACCCGACCGGTGAGCGAGCGCGTCCGGGACTGGAACGAGGTCTACGTCCCCGGCTCCCTGCTGCCGATCATCAGCAAGCAGGCCGGCCGCTGCATGGACTGCGGCATCCCGTTCTGCCACAACGGCTGTCCGCTCGGGAACCTCATCCCCGAGTGGAACGACTACGCCTACCGCGAGGACTGGGCGGCGGCGTCGGAGCGGCTGCACGCCACCAACAACTTCCCGGAGTTCACCGGCCGCCTGTGCCCGGCTCCGTGCGAGTCCGCGTGCGTGCTCGGCATCAACCAGCCGGCCGTCACCATCAAGAACGTCGAAGTCTCCATCATCGACAAGGCCTGGGACACCAACGACGTCAAGCCGCAGGCGCCCGACCGCCTCTCCGGCAAGACCGTCGCCGTCATCGGCTCCGGCCCGGCCGGTCTCGCCGCCGCCCAGCAGCTGACCCGGGCCGGCCACACCGTCGCCGTCTACGAGCGCGCGGACCGCATCGGAGGTCTCCTCCGGTACGGCATCCCCGAGTTCAAGATGGAGAAGCGGCACATCAACCGCCGCATCGAGCAGATGCGCGCGGAGGGCACCAAGTTCCGCACCGGCGTCGAGATCGGCCGCGACATGCCGGCGACGGCGCTCCGCAACCGGTACGACGCGGTCGTCATCGCCGCCGGCGCCACCACCGCCCGCGACCTGCCCGTCCCGGGCCGGGAGCTGAACGGCATCCACCAGGCGATGGAGTACCTGCCGCTGGCCAACAAGGTCGTCGAGGGCGACTTCGTGGCCCCGCCGATCACCGCCGAGGGCAAGCACGTCGTCGTCATCGGCGGCGGCGACACCGGCGCCGACTGCGTCGGCACCGCCCACCGGCAGGGCGCGGCCTCCGTCACCCAGCTGGAGATCATGCCCAAGCCGGGCGAGGACCGGAACGCCAACCAGCCCTGGCCGACCTTCCCCATGCTCTACAAGGTCACCTCCGCGCACGAGGAGGGCGGCGAGCGGGTCTACTCCGTCTCCACCACCCACTTCGAGGGCGACGAGGACGGCAACGTCCAGTTCCTCCACCTCATCGAGGTCGAGTTCGTCGACGGCAAGCTGACCCAGAAGCCGGGCACGGAGCGCAGGATCCCCGCCCAGCTGGTCACCCTCGCGATGGGCTTCACCGGCACGGACGTCGAGAACGGCCTCGTCTCCCAGTTTGGTCTGGACCTCGACGAGCGGGGTAACATCGCCCGTGACGCGGACTTCGCCACCAACGTCGATGGCGTCTACGTCGCCGGCGACGCCGGCCGCGGCCAGTCCCTCATCGTCTGGGCCATCGCCGAGGGCCGCTCCGCCGCCCGTGGCGTGGACCGCTACCTGACCGGAGCCAGCTCCCTGCCGGCCCCGATCCGCCCGACGGACCGCTCCCTGCTGGTCTGATCGACCCCGAGAACGTCCCGTACAACGACGTACGGAACTGAGCGCGGCGCCCCCCGAATGTCCCCGACCGGACGACTGGAGGGGCGCCGATGCGCGTCCGGGACGCGTTCCCGGCGCCTCCTCAGCCGCTCCCCGGCCAGATCCACGTCACCAGCGACGCCGCGCACACCGCCAGGACTCCGACCAGGCCCATCCACCGCGCCCAGCCGGTCATCCGGCGCACGGACTCGGCGCGGCGGCGCTCGTACCGCAGCAGGTCCTCGGCCCCCGACCGCAGTGTTCGGCCCGGGGGCTCGTGCACTGCCGAGACCATCAGCCACGAGGCCAGCACCAGCACCAGGAAGGCCCCGGCGAGCAGGCCGACGACCCACCAGCGCGGGCCGGTCGTCATCTTGCTCAGGTTCTCCTGGCCCTTCAGGACGAACACCACCGTGAGCAGCCCGGTCAGTGTGGTCAGGAAGTTCCGGTAGCCCTCCGCCTGCGCGAGCGCCGCCCTCAGCTGTTCCTCCGGCTTCGCCATCGCCAGGACACGCTCGTCGGCCTCCCGCAGCTCCGCGGGCGTGAACTCGTTCACCGCGCGTTCCCCCGCGGCGGCGGCGCGATCCAGAACGACGCCCCGCACCCCCGCTCGACCCCCGCCGGCCGGTCCACATGCCACGTCGTACACGCGCACCGCGCGTACCTCGGCACCCCGTCGTCCCCCGAAGGGCCCCGCGACGACCCCGGCCCCTTCGTCACGTACTGCACGTCCTCCCACACCCGTGTCGTCACACACCTGCACTCCGGGCACTCACCCGAGGCCTCCACCCGCCCCCCGCCCCTCGACTCCCACAGAAACGTGGTGACGGGCGAGGTCAACGGCCGGTCCGTGACGCGGTAAGGAACGGTCGAACTCATGGGTGTGTGCCTCCAGTGCTGGTGTGAACCACGAGCTTGAACAGTCGTTCGTACCGGCGAAGCCGGTCCACGACCTCCTCCTCGGACAGGTCCGTCTCCTCGGAGCAGAGCCGTACGTGATCGGCGGCCACGTCCCCCTCGACCGCCGGCGCCCTCCCCGTCAGCCGCGCCGTCAGCACGATCACGTCCCGCCAGTCGGGCACGATCTCGCGCTCGTCCCCGACCGGTTCCTCGACGGTCACCTCCAGCCCGAGGCAACGGAAGGGCGCGTACCGCTCGTACGCCTTCCCGAGCGTCCAGCCGAAGCGGCCGGCCACGAGGACGAGTTCGAGGGGGCCGAGAGTGCCGGGGCCGAGGAGGCCGGGGTCGAAGGCGGCCAGGTCGAACTCGTCCGGGGCGAAATGCTCCAAGACCTCGGCGTCGGGGCCGGCGAAGGAGCCGGGGAGGGCGGGGCCGCCAGCGGCGAGGAAGGTCTGGGCGAGGCGGACGGTATCGCCGAGGCTCTGGGACGAGGCTACGGACTGGAGCAGGAGTTGCCCGCGGCTTAGGGCGGAGTGGAAGGCCATCCGTTGGGCGAACCCGTCTTCCCTCTGCTCGAACCACGTGGTGATCGCATAGTGGGGAGCGGCGGATGCGACTGGCCAGGGAAGGTCGGCGATCTTCAGGGGGAAGGGCAGAGGAAGGGCCCTTAGTCTCTCGATCTGGGCACCGAGCGTGCCCTTCTCCCGGGCGGCGAGAAGGGTCAACGGCGCTAGGCCCAAGCCCTGCGCATCGAGATCCCAGCGGCCTCTGTCGTACATCGAGTAAGGATGGACCACCTGCAAGAACCGGTCCAGGTAGGGGTCCAGGTCGGTGATCTGCCCCAGGCTCGCTTCGACGAGGGCGAGGCAGCCGGGTGCGAGTACACCGCAGGCGTCCAGGTGCCGCAGATCCTGACGCAAAGAGGTGAGCCCGGTGTCGACGGGGGCGCTACGCAGGGCGGCAGCGACGCGCCAGGGGCCGCACGCGCCCTGCGCCTCGGCCTTCCAGGGAAGGAGATAGCCGACCCAGTGAGGGACGATCCAGTCGGCGGCGGCATCGGGAACGGGCGCCGCCGAAACCTCTGTGGCGGCGGTGAGGCTATTGACCTGTTCCACCACGCGCCCCACCGGGACCCGCATGCGAAGGGATCGATTGAGCACATCGAGCAAGCTGAGATCGCTGTTGACCCAGGGGCGCTCCCCGTCCACGTCCTGCGAGAGGAGACGCCGCTCGTCACCGGTCAGGGCTCGATGTCCGAGCGTAGTGTCGGACACGCCAGGGCCTAGGCGGAACCCCAGCTGCTCCAGTTCCTTGATTCGCTCGACGAGCTCTTCGCGCTGCTCGATCGCCGGAGCGCGCACCAGAAGGTCGACAGGGTGGGCCGTACCCTCTTGCCAGATCCGGGAATCCCTCTCCGTGATCACGCTGACCGGAGCTGCCAACGCGCTCGTTTCCGTTTCGAGCACGGCGTGTCCGGAGAGCTCGGGAACGTCCTCCCAGCCTGCAACGACCACACTGCTCACAAGGTCTCGTGCTGCGGCGAGGGTCTCGTCCAGCGTGATCTCGTGAGCCGCGGAAACAGGCAGGAGCGCCGCGAGGCGGGCAGGGTCTGGGCTCTCCTCCCCCGGAATGGGCAGCCGCGCATCCTTCTCCGCGGAATAGAGGCCTGCCATGACCAGGGTCGGGACCGTGTTTCCGAGCGCCCGGATGTCGGCGGTCTCGGGCACCTTGATACCGGCGATGGCGTAGCGCCGCTGGGCACGTACGGCCAGCGACAGGGGTTGACGGGTGAGAGCAGCTGCCCACAGGGGTGTCTCCCAGGAACCGTCGGGCACTGCGCGCTCGAAGAGCAGCGCGTCCAGGCCGCGAGGCATGGGATACCCATGAGGCATGAAGTGTTCATGTTCTTCGCGGAAGACACCCAGCAGAGAGTGCCGCCACCGCTCGAACAGCTGGCCTTCCCGTCGCCGGTCGTTGTCGAAGGTGTACTCGTAGCGGTTCAGTTTGATGGATCTTCCGTCGAAGGGCAGGCATCCCACGACACGCAGGTGAAGGGGAGAAGCGTCCAGGCTGCGCTCGGAGTGGGTGGCGTGCAGTACGCCCACGGCGTCCTTGTCGAGCGAGTCGAAGACTTCTACCGCCAGTTGCGGCTCTGTGAGGGTGAGTTCCCACAGCCAGCGCAGCGACACTTCGTCGAACGACCGGACTGCCTCCGGCACGGCTGCGAGGAGGCGCCTCTCCACTCCCTCCTCGTCGTAGCTGATCAGTCCGTTCCGGTCCACCGTCGGGACCGGCTGGTCGTGCTCGCGCAGGTTGAAGACGTAGCCGTCGACCTCCGGCGCGTTCCTGATCACCACGCCGTCCAGGAGCAGCTGGCCCTTCCCCTGGACGAGCCAGGCGTCCGCTCCCGCCCTGGCCGGCCTGGTCGACCAGTCCTCTGAAGGCTGGAGTTCGCCCGGATTCCACTCCGCCGAGCGGATCCGGTGGCCGTTCCGGTCCAGCTCCTCTGCCGTGACGCGGTGGTCACTCACCCAGAGCAGTTTCCGGAGGGTCTCCACCAGTGAAGGTGAGGGCTCGCCGTCCGCGCTCAGGTAGAGGCGGACCACCGTTCCTCCACGCTCTGGGGCGTCTGTGGTCTCCACGATCTCCAGGAGGCCTGAGCCGGACTGGATGGTTGCCTGCAGTGGGGCTTCCGTACGGGAGAGGTTGCCGTGGAGGTCGGTGGTGGCGGTGGTGACCACTACTTCCTCCGCCAGCATGAAGTAGCTGAACACCCCGATGCCGAAGCGACTGTTGAACGGGACCGGTTCGATACCCGCCCGGCGCCAGTTCCGGCGCTCCTGGACGAAGTCGGGGTCCTGCTCGTACCGTTTGCCCGCGCGCGCGAACATCGAGGTGAGTTTTCTGCGGCTCATGCCGGTGCCCGTGTCGCGGCACTCGATGTACGGGCGGTCCTCCTCGTCGTACCCCTGGACGAAGGAGATCTCCGGCTCAATGTCCTTCGTCCCGCATTTGCGCAAGCTCCGCCCGTACTTGGTGCGCAGCTGCCGGTACCGGCAGGCGTCCAGGGCGTTCTGGTAGAGCTCGCGGACGGCGAGCATCTTGTCGCCGTAGAGCTGGGTGCCCATGAGGAGGGGGCGGATCTCGTCCTCGGCGAGGCGGAAGCGCTCCAGGGGCTTGGTGTACTGCTGTTCCAGGGGCTCCAGGAACTCTGTCGTCACCTTCCGAGGGATGCCGCGCAGCAGGGCGGGGGCGGTCCTCCGATTCTCCTTCCAGCCCCTGTGGAGTGCCCGGACCGATACGTCGGCGGCCGCGGCCAGCTCCTCCACGGCCGCGTGCAGTGCGGGGTGCGGGCAGAGGAAGTTGACCGCGAGGTCGTATCCGTTGTCACCGCCCGTCCGGATGTCCTCCTCGGGGGACTCCAGGCGGTACTCGGCGAGGGCCGCGGTGACGTCCGAGGGGACCAGTCGGCGGTGGGCGCCCAGGTGGTCGACAAGCACGCTCGACATGCGCCGGGGGTCCGCGGCGAGGAGTGAGGCCAGCCAGACGAGATACGCGAGGTCGGGGGCGCGCCACTGGTTGCCGGGCACGGCGGGGTGCTCGTTCCAGCGGAGTTCGCCGCTGTCGTTGATGCGCGGGCTGCTGCCGGGCGCGACCGTGACGTGGGCCAGGACTTGGCGGAGCTGGCGGTCGATCAGGGTGCGGTTCTTCGGGGAGGTCTCACCGGAGGACGCGGCGCTCCCGGCCGTGACCACCATGGAGAGCAGATGGTCGACCGACGCGTAGTCGCCCGTCCGGTCCCACAGGCGGTCCCAATCGGCGATGAATCGGTGTCGCAGCCAGTGGTCGGCCGCCGTGGCGGGTCCAGTGAGGTGGCGCTGACGCAGGGTCTCGGCCGCCAGGCTGACCTGAGAATGAGCCCGGGACACGTCCCGTGCGGCGTCGCACACCAGGTGATCGTGCGGGGTGACGGCTTCCCGACCCCGGCCGTCCTCGCGCCGGTCGATCCGGTCCGGCCGGAGCGCCGCCAGCTCGCTCAGAGCGATGGCGACGACGCCCTCGTGCAGCAGCGGCGCGGCGAGCAGGGCCGCAGTCTCGGCGGGAGAGAGACGCTCACGGCCGGTGAGGCGGGCGGCCTCGATGAGCCGGCCGAGGCGGTCGACGACCCGGATCGGGTAGTCGGGATCGCTCCAGGGGGTGGCGAGGGCCGAGTCCGTGCCCAGGCGGCTCTTCGCGACCTCGCGTGCTAGATCGGCGAGCTTGTCCTTGACCCGCTCGTGCGCGTCCGCGTGCGAGGTGTGCTGCCAGAGCACGGAGTCGGCGACCGCCTCGGACCAGCGCTGGGTCTCCTGGGATCCTCGGCAGAGGACCAGCCGTTCGGCGAGGCCCTGTACGCACTGGAAGTCGACTCTCGGAGAGGGGCCCGAGAGCTGGGCGGTCAGTCGCTCGATCCGGGCCTCGACGAAGGCGTGGACGTCCTTCAAGGTCTTCGGAGGACTGTTGCGGGACAGGGCCTCGGAGAGCGCGATGCCGAAGTAGCTGCCCTTCTCGGGGTCGGCGTAGGCGGGTTGCCCGGGTCCGGCCGCCAACAGCCAGGCTACGTCGCGGTAGGCGGAGTTCACCAGGCGTGTCTCGTCCGCATCCGCGGCGGACGGGGGCTGGTCGGTGCGGCAGGTGTCGAGGCAGACGACGACGGTGACGCCCTCGGGTATCGCGCCGAGGAGGACGTCGGGGGCGGTTTCGAGGATGGTCTGCGCGATCAGGGAGCCGTCGGCCCGGGGGCGGGCGTCCGAGGTGAGGAGGTACTCGCGCTCGCCGACGGTGACGCCGTGGGCGGAGACGTACAGGAAGGCGGTGTCCCCCGCGGTGCAGGAGAGGAGGAACTCCTCCACGGCGCTGACGATCGAGCCGACGCCGGTGTCCTGCCGTGTCCCGTCCGGGTGGCCCGGGTGGAGGGCGGCGACGGTGTAGCCGGATTCGGCGAGGGCGGTGCCGACGAGTTCGACGTCCCGGTCGACGAAGCCGAGCGGGGGGAAGCGCCGGGCGAGCTCCTCGTCGCGTTCCAGGAAGCCGGTCCGGCCCACTCCGATGAGCAGGGCCCGCCGCCGGCCGCCGGCCTGTTCCCCGTCCGTGTCCGCCGGCGTGTCCGTCATCGCGCTCACCCGTACCCCCGACTCCCCTGTGCGGCGCCCCTGGACGTCCATGATTCCAGAACTGACGACAGCTCAGGGGTGGTTGGGGTCGGTCGGTCAGCCGGCGGATGCCGGTGCGCGGAAGCGGGGGATGACCTTGGTGCCCCACTGGCGGATGGTCTCCAGGCAGACGTCCTGGGGGACGGTGCCCATCTGGATGAGGCACATGACCTCGTCGACGCCGATCTCGCGGAGCCGTTCGACGTAGGCGATCGCGGTGTCGGCGTCGCCGTAGGCGTGGTCCGTGTTGTACGTGCCGGTGTCGACCGGGCGGGCGGGGATGTCGGCCTCGTGGAGGCGGGCGATCAGGGCGTCCCGTTCGCGGGAGAGCGCGCCCGCGTGGTCCTCGTCCTCGGCGTATCCGGTGGGGGCGGGGGAGCCGCCGTACCAGTGGGCGATCGACTCGGCGAAGAAGCGCTGGCCCCGGGTGCCGAGCCGGAGGGCGCGGTCGGCGTCGTCGAGGACGATGGTCGGGCAGAGGGCGGAGAAGTGGTCGTTGACCTCGGTGGAGACGAACCGGGAGCCGTCGCGTGCGGCGATGGCCTCGTCGTACAGGGCGCGCATGGCGCGGACGTCGTCGGCGCCCGCGAAGCCCATCACCAGGGCCCCGATGCCGAGTTCGGCGGCCTGCCGGAGCGAGGCGTGCTGTGAGCAGGCCATGAAGAGGGGCGGGTGCGGGCGCTGGACGGGGCGGGGCAGGACGGTGCCGGGGCCGATGTCGAGGGTGCCGTGCCAGGCGAACTCCGGCTCGCGCCAGGCGGCGGCGAGGATCCGCAGGGCCTCCTCGGTCTGCGGGCGGGTGTCCTCGGGGCGGACGCCGAACATCCGCATCTCCTGGCGGGTGGCGCCCCGGCCGGCGCCGATGTCGACGCGGCCGCCGGAGAGCACGTCGAGCATCGCGGCCCGTTCGGCGACGCGGACGGGGTGCTGGTAGCCGAAGGGCATGGTGACCACGCCGTGGCCGACGCGGAGGGTGCGGGTGCGGGCGGCGACCCAGGTCAGGAAGATCTCCGAGGCGCTCATGTGGGCGTACTGGGTGAGGGAGTGGTGCTCGACCGCCCAGATCCGGTCGAAGCCCATCTCCTCGGCGAGGACGGCCTGTTCGACGCAGTCGTGGAGGACGCGGTGTTCGCGTTCGGGGGTCGGGTCGGCGAGCTGTGCTTCGAAGATCATGGAGAACTTCACGGGACGCTCCTCCCGGGGAGAACGGCTGCTATGCCTAATCGAAATACTTCTAGCAGGCATAGGTGGCAGGGGGAAGAGAGCCGTAGACTCCGGAGCGTGGATGACGAGACCGTGCCCGACCTTCCCGCGACCGGCTGGGCGGTGCTCGGACTGCTCTCCCACGAACGGGAGTTGTCCGGATACGACGTCAAGAAGTGGTCCGACCGGTCCCTCGGCCTCTTCTACTGGAGCCCGTCCTTCAGCCAGATCTACAGCGAGCTGAAGCGCCTGGAGACCAGGGGGTACGCGAGCTCGCGGCTCGTCGCCCCCGAGACCGGCACCCGCGACAAGCGCGTCTACCGGATCACCGGCGAGGGCCTCGCCGCCGTCCGGACCTGGGCCCGCACGGCCCCCCTCGACCCGCCGGTCCTCAAGCACGGGCCCATGCTCCGGCTCTGGGTCGGCCACCTGGTCGAACCCGCCCGGATGCGGGAGATCCTGACGGCGCACCGGGAGTACGCCGAGACCATGCGGCTGCGGGCCGAGGCGGACGTCGCCGACGCGGGGGCCGACGAGGCCTGGGCGTACCCCCGGCTCACCCTCGTGTGGGCCGAGCGGTACTACACGGCCGAACGCGACCTGGCCGACGCCATGCTCGCGGACATCGGGAAACTCGAGAGGGAAGGCGGGACATGGCACTGAGTCTGCGGAAGGTCGAGGAGACCGCACCCGCGCTCGTCAGTCTCTACAAGTCGGCGGGGGCCTCGCTCCAGCGGCACGGGATCAGCGGGCAGCGCGTCGCCGTCTACCTGGTGGTCGACTACTCGGGGTCGATGAAGCCCTACTACAACAACGGCAGCGTGCAGGCCCTCGCGGACCGGGTCCTCGGGCTCTCCGCGCACTTCGACGACGACGGCCGGGTGCCGGTCGTCTTCTTCTCCACCGACATCGACGCCGAGACGGACATCCGGCTCGACGACCACGCGGGCCGCGTCGACCGGATCGTCGCCGGCCTCGGCCACATGGGCAAGACGAGCTACCACCTCGCCATGGACGCCGTCATCGACCACTACCTGGACAGCGGCTCCACCGCCCCCGCGCTCGTCGTCTTCCAGACCGACGGCGGACCGATCAACAAGCTCGCGGCCGAGCGGTACGTGTGCAAGGCGGCCAGGCTGCCGATCTTCTGGCAGTTCATCGGCTTCGGCGACCCCACGAGCCGCCAGTTCGAGTTCCTGCGCAAGCTGGACGAGCTGGCCGTGCCGGCCAAGCGGCCCGTCGACAACGCCGGCTTCTTCCACGCCGGCCAGGACCCGAGCCGCGTCCCCGACGCGGAGCTGTACGACCGGATCGTCGCCGACTTCCCCGCCTGGCTCGCCGCGGCCCGGGCCCAGGGCATCGTCCGGTCCTGAGGCCTCGTCTGCCCGATGCTCACGCGCCGGCCCCCACCTCCTTGTCGAGGCGCGCGAACTGCTCGTCGGTGAGGGTGACGTCGAGCGCGCCCAGGTTCTCCAGGAGGTGCGCGGCCGAGGACGTGCCGGGGATCGGGAGGATGTGCGGGGCCCGGCGGAGCAGCCAGGCGAGGGCCGTCTGGGACGGCGTCGCGCCGACCTCGGCGGCGACCCGGGCGACCGGCCCGTCCGGGCCCGCGTGCCCGCCCATCGCGACCGGGAAGAAGGGCACGAAGGCGATCCCGCGTCCCGCGGTGTGCTCGACGACGGCCTCGTGGTCGCGGGTCGCCAGGTTGTACAGGTTCTGGACGGCCGCGATCGGCGCGACCGCCTCCGCCTCCTCCAGCTGCGCGACCGACACCTCCGAGAGGCCGATGTGCCGGACCTTGCCCTCGTCCTGGAGCCGCTTCAGGGCGCCGACCTGCTCGGCGACCGGGAAGTTCTCGTCGAGGCGGTGCAGATAGAGCAGGTCGATGCGCTCGGTACGGAGCCGGCGCAGGCTCAGTTCGGCCTGCTGGCGCAGATAGGCGGGGTGGCCGAGCGGGACCCACTCGGTGGGGGAGGGCCGGAGCACGCCCACCTTGGTGGCCACCGCGACCTCCTCGCCGTACGGGTGGAGGGCCTCGGCGAGGAGCTCCTCACCGGCCCCGAGGGCGTACGAGTCGGCCGTGTCGAAGAGCGTGACGCCCGCCTCGGCGGCCGTCCGCAGCAGGGCCAGCGCCGCCGCCCGGTCGGCCGGGGCCGTCCAGATGCGGGCCTCGGGGCCCTTCGGGTCGCCGGGGGCGTCGGCGAGCCGCATCGTGCCGTACCCGACGCGCCGGACCGGAAGGTCGCCGCCGAGCTGGAATATCGTCTGGTCGGATGAGTTCGTCTTGTTCGTCATGCCCCGAACCGTAGGAGCTCACATCGGTGTGAGGTTCAAGCGCACGAGGGCGAATGTGAGGGGGGTCACAGTGAAGATCGGTGAACTGGCACAGGAGACCGGCGTGAACGTCCGGCTGCTCCGCTACTACGAGGAGCAGGGCCTCCTCGACTCCGAGCGCACCCCCGGCGGGCAGCGGGTGTACGGCCCCGACGCCCCCGCCGTCGTCCGCCGCATCCGCGCCCTGCTCGGCGCCGGCCTGTCGACCCGGGTCATCTCCGAGGTCCTCGACTGCGTCTGCGGCAGCGAGGCGGAGATCGAACCCTGCCTCAGCCCGATGCTCGTCGCCCAGCTCGACGCCATCGACGAGAGGATCCAGGACCTCCAGGGCACCCGCTCCTCCCTCGCCGCGCTCGTCGCCGTGACCGAGGGCAGGCAACTGGCCGCCGCCGACTGACGCTTGCCGCCGGCGGCCCGGAAACCAGTGGCCGGCCGGTGCGGCCCCGCGAGAGCATCGGCCCATGACTTCTCTCGTACGGCACGTGACCATCGACTGCGCCGACCCGCACGCCCTGGCGACCTTCTGGGCCGACGTGGTCGGTTCGAAGGTCTCCGAGGACGACGAACCGGGGGACGACGAGGTGCTCGTCCCGTCGCCGGGCGCGGGCCTCCTCTTCATCCGGGTGCCCGAGCCCAAGGCGGTGAAGAACCGCGTCCACCTCGACATCGAGCCGCAGGACCGCACCCGCGACGAGGAGGTCGACCGGCTGACCGCCCTCGGCGCGACCCTCGTCGACGACCACAGGAACGCGGACGGCACCGGTTGGGCGACCATGGCCGACCCCGAGGGCAACGAGTTCTGCGTCGAGCGCAGCCGGGGCGAGCGCGCCGCGACCTCCTGACGCGACCGGCCGCGATCCCGTGACGGAACCGGCCGCGACCCGCACGCGACCGGCCGCGGGTCCTCCGGGGTAATGCCGCGGGTCCTCCGGGTAATCCAGACAGAAGGTGTCGGGTATCCGGTGTTTCCTGGAGTCATGGGAGACACCGGAACCACCTGGTCGGCCTTCGAGGCCGCGGAACCCGAGTTCGCCGCGACCGTGCGGGAGCGCTTCGGGCAGTACACGCACCACGCCCTCGCCACCGTACGGAAGGACGGTGCGCCCCGGCTCAGCGGCATCGAGGCGGACTTCCGCTTCGGAGAGCTGTGGCTCGGCATGATGCCGAACTCCCGCAAGGCCCTCGACCTGCGCCGCGACCCCCGTTTCGCGCTCCTCGCCAACCCGGGCCCCGGAACCGACATGGGCGGCGGGGACGTGCGCGTCTCAGGGCGCGCGGTCGAGGTCACCGACGCGGAGACCGTCGGGCGGTACGCGGCCGAGGCGGGCGCGCCCCAGCCCTTCCACCTCTTCCGGGTGGAACCGACCGAGGTCGTGCGGACCTGGGTGGACGGCGAGGAGATCGTCTTCCGCACCTGGACCCCGGGCCGTCCGACCCGGACGATCCGGCGCGGCAACGACGACGCCCCGCCGCGCGAGGACGTCTGAGGCGCGACCTGACGGTCTGCTCCGCGGCGGGCGCGCGGAGGACCAGAATGGGCACGTGCCGAACACTGCAAGCAAGAAGAAGAGTCAGGTGAGCGGCGGGCCCGAGCGGCGCCGTGAACTCCTGGAGACGGCGGCCGAGGTGTTCGCCGCCCAGGGGTACAACGCGACCACCGTCCGCAAGATCGCGGACGCCGCCGGGATGCTCGCCGGCAGCCTCTACTACCACTTCGACTCCAAGGAGTCGATGCTCGACGAGATCCTCTCCAGCTTCCTGAACGAGCTGTGGGAGGGGTACGACGCCGTCCTCGACGCCGGTCTCGGACCCCGCGAGACCATCGAGGCCCTGGTCACCGAGTCCTTCCGGGAGATCGACCGGCACCGCGCCGCCGTCGCCATCTACCAGAAGGAGTCGGCCCACCTCACCGACCTGCCCCGCTTCCACTACCTGGCCGACTCGCAGCGCAGGTTCGAGAAGGCCTGGCTCGGCACGCTGGAGCGGGGGGTCGCGGCCGGCACCTTCCGCGCCGACCTGGACATCCGCCTCACCTACCGGTTCGTCCGCGACACCGTCTGGGTGGCCGCGTCCTGGTACCGGCCGGGCGGCCGGCACCGGCCCGAGGAGATCGCCCGCCAGTACCTGTCGATGGTCCTCGACGGGATCGCCGTACGGGACGCGTAGGCGTACGGCGGGGGGCGGCGGGCTGTGAGCTCGCACACGTCGCACCGCCCTGGCCGGGTCTGATCCGTCCGGGCATCGGCCGGGCGGGGCGGGAAGGTCCTGAGGCGCACTATTGTTCCGGTAGAGACGTCCGGGGCTCGTTTCGAGTGCCCCGGGAGAAACAGCCGGGGCCCGTATCGCGTGTTCCGGGTAGAGCAGCCGGGGCCCGCACCGCGCAGGTGCGGGCCCCGGCTGTGCCGCGAGCACCGGCCAGGAAGGCACGCATGACCCGCTCCGAACGCCCCAGGCGCAGCCCCCGCAGTACCCAGGCGAAGTCCACCGCTCAGCCGAAGGGCGCCCGCGGCGGGCGCCGCCCCGCGGCGCCCCCGCCGCCGAGCGAGTTCACGCCGCCGGAGACGGTGACGCCCGCGCTGCCCGCGGTGGCCTCCTTCGCCGACCTCGACATGCCCGAGGGCCTGCTGCGGATCCTCGGCGAGCAGGGCGTCACGGAGCCGTTCCCGATCCAGGCGGCGACGCTGCCGAACTCCCTCGCCGGACGCGACGTCCTCGGCCGGGGCCGTACCGGTTCCGGCAAGACCCTCGCCTTCGGGCTCGCGCTCCTCGCCCGTACGGCGGGCCGCCGCGCCGAGCCGACCGCGCCCCTCGCGCTGGTCCTGGTGCCCACCCGCGAGCTCGCCCAGCAGGTGACCGACGCCCTCACCCCGTACGCCGGGGCGCTGCGGCTGCGGCTCACCACCGTCGTCGGCGGCATGTCGATCTCCCGGCAGTCCTCCTCGCTGCGGCGCGGCGCCGAGGTCCTCATCGCCACCCCGGGCCGGCTCCACGACCTGATCGAGCGGGGCGACTGCCGGCTCGACCAGGTCGCGATCACCGTCCTCGACGAGGCCGACCAGATGGCCGACATGGGCTTCCTGCCCCAGGTCACCAAGCTCCTGAAGCAGGTCGAGCCGGGCGGCCAGCGGCTGCTCTTCTCGGCCACGCTCGACAAGAACATCGACAAGCTCGTCAAGATGTTCCTGGACGACCCGGTCGTGCACTCCGTCGACCCGTCGGCCGGCGCGGTCACCACCATGGAGCACCACGTGCTCTACGTGGCCGACGAGACCGACAAGAAGGCCGTCACGCTGCGGATCGCGGCCCGCGACGGCCGGACGATCCTCTTCATGGACACCAAGCGGTCGGTGGACCGGCTGGTCAAGCGGCTCCTCGCCAACGGCGTCCGCGCCTCCGGCCTGCACGGCGGCCGTTCGCAGCCGCAGCGCAACCGGACCCTGGACCAGTTCAAGACCGGCCAGGTCACCACGCTCGTCGCGACGAACGTGGCGGCGCGCGGCATCCACGTCGACGACCTCGACATGGTCGTGAACGTCGACCCGCCGATCGACCACAAGGACTATCTGCACCGCGGCGGCCGCACCGCCCGCGCCGGCGAGTCCGGCAGCGTCTTCACGCTGGTCCTGCCCGAGCAGAAGCGTGACATGGGCCGGCTGATGTCGAACGCGGGCATCAGCCCCCGCACGGCGCAGATCAAGTCCAGCGACGAGCAGCTGGCCGAGCTCACCGGCGCCCGCGAGCCCTCGGGCGTCCCGGTCGTCATCGAGGTCCCGCAGCCGACCCCGCCGCGCAACCCGGCCGGTTCCGGCGGCGGCCGTCGCCGTCGCGGCGGCTCGGGCGGCTCGGGCACGGGCGCGGCCCGCTCCGGCGGTACGGGCACGGGTTCCGGCCGCTCGGGCGGTACGGGCGCGGCGGCGAGCCGTCCCGCCGGTTCCGGTACGGCCTCGGGCCGTGGCTCCGGTGCGACGGGCGGCTCCGGCCGCGGCGGTTCCGGCGCGGGCCGTACGGCCTCCGGCGCGGGCCGCGGCACCGGCTCCGGCCGTGGGTCCGGCACGGGAGCCGGCGCGGGCGCGGGCCGTGGCGGGCGTCAGGCGTCGAGCACCAGCCGTTCGCGGAGCGCGAGCAGCTCGCGCGGGTCCAGGCCGAGGCCGACCGACACGTAACGGAAGAGGCTCCCGTAGGAGGTGCGGACCTGGGCGAGCGTGGCGTCCAGGTACTCCGCCCGCACCTCCTGGAGCGGCACGATCAGCTCCGGGTTCTGCATGAGCCCGCCCTGCTTGAGCCCCTCGCGCACCCGCGCGTCGTACGCGGCGCGGAAGGTGTTGGAGGCCAGGTAGTCCGCGCGGGCGGAGCTCTCGGGCACCCCGAGCAGGGTCAGCAGCAGCCAGCTCGCCCAGCCGGTGCGGTCCTTGCCCGAGGTGCAGTGCACGAGCACCGGGCCCCGGCGGGGATCGGCGAAGTCCCGGAGGGTGGCCGCGAAGGCCGCCCGGTTCCCCGCGTCGGTGACGAAGGTCCGGTAGACCTCGGCCATGAAGGCGGCGGCCCGCCCGCCGCCCAGCATCTCCTCCTGCTTCACCGGGTCGCGCGAGCCGATCGCGGCGAGCAGCCGCCCGAACAGGCCGTTGTCGGTGACGGGCCGCGCGACCGGGACCGGGCCGGCCGGCAGCCGGTCGGCGCCGTCGTACCCCACCTCCAGCGGGATCCGCACGTCGATCACCGCCCCGAGCCCGAGCCCGCCGAGCGTGGCGAGGTCCGCGTCGGTGAGCTTGCCGAGATGGTCGCCGCGGTAGGCGAGCCCGTGCCGTACCCGGGCCCCGTCGTAGGTCAGGTATCCGCCGAGGTCACGGACGTTCACCGCGCCCTGGAGCGGGATCTGCCGGATGGCGTTCGCGGACCACGGGTGGGGGCCGGGCCGGGTCCTGGCGGAGGCCCGCGCGGGCACTCCCGCGAGCAGGGCGGCGGCGCCGGTGGTGGTGAGCAGCGCGCGTCGGGACAGAGGCATGGCTGTGCTCCCTTACGGACTGGAGGGACATGCGTCGACCTAACGTTTGTTAGGCCGTTGTCCGGGGGGAAGGTAGCAGCCGACGCGCCCGGATGGGAGGGTCGCGCGCCCGTGGGTGGCTGCCGCCTAGCTCCGGTCCGGCGCCCCGTCCGTCAGCCGCCTGGTCGCGGCGCGCTGGCGCGCGGTCGCCCCGGTCAGGAAGCGGGTGACGGTGACGAGCTCCTCGGTGGTGAACTCGCCGTAGAGCTCGTGGACTTCGCGGGCCCAGTCGTCGAAGAGGGGGGCGAGCTCGGCCAGTTTCTCGGGGCGGGGCTCGACGAGCACCCGGCGCTTGTCCGTGGGGTGCTTCACGCGGCGGACGAAGCCCTTGCGTTCGAGGCGGTCGACGAGGCCGGTGACGGAGGCGGGGGCGAGGCCGGAGTGCTCGGCCAGCTCCTTCGCGGTGAGGGGTCCGTGGCGTTGGAGCAGGTCGAGCGTCTTGGTCTCGGTGGCGCCCAGGTCCTGCTGGGCGGCGATCGCCGAGTGGAAGGCGACGGAGGCGGCGCTGGAGTCCCGGCCGGCGGCGGTGAGGGCGGCGACGACCTCGGCGCGGCGCTCGGTGTCCTTCTCGCTCGTGGGCATGGGGGGAGCCTAGCAAAATTCATTTCGTTCGACCGAACGAAAGACTTGCGATCAAGGGCGCGCTCGTGCCAGTTTTTATTTCGTTCGCCCGAACGAAATAAAAGGAGGGGCTCGCGATGTCCGCGACAGCCACGGCCGGCACCACCACCGGCGACCCGTACCCCGTCCACCCGCGCCGCTGGGCCGCCGCCGTCGTCATGATGGTCGCCGCCCTGATGGACCTGGTCGACGTCACCATCGTCAACGTCGCACTGCCCTCCCTCGGCCAGGGGCTCGGCGCCTCCGAGAGCGCCCTCCAGTGGACCGTCTCCGCCTACCTCCTCGGCTTCGCCGCGACCCTCGTCGTCGCGGGGCGGCTCGGCGACCGCTACGGCCGCAAGGCGCTCTTCCTCGCCGGCACCGCCGGCTTCGGCCTCGCCAGCCTCGCCTGCGGACTCGCGCAGAGCCCCGGCCAGCTGATCGCCGCCCGCGCCGTGCAGGGCGTCACCGCCGCCGTCCTGATGCCCCAGGTGCTCGGCTCCTTCCAGAGCCTCTTCCGGGGCAAGGACCGCGGCAAGGTCTTCGGGATGTACGGGGCCGTGGCCGGCTTCGCCTCCGCGATCGGACTGCTCCTCGGCGGCGTCCTCACCGACGCCGACCTGTTCGGGCTCGGCTGGCGCAGCGTCTTCCTCGTCAACGTGCCGGTCTCCCTCCTCACCCTGGCCGCCGCCGTCGCCCTCGTCCCCGACACCCGCGAGGAGACCGCCACCCGGCCCCCGCTGCCCGGCAGCCTCGTCCTCGCCGCCGGACTCGTCGCCGTCGTCCTGCCCCTCGTCCAGGGCCGCGCCTGGGGCTGGCCGCTCTGGGGCTGGGCCCTCCTCGCCGCCGGAGCGGCCGCGGTGACCGCCGTCGCCGTACGCGGCTCCGTACTGCCCCGGCGGATCCTCACGGTCCCCGCCTTCTCGTACGGCCTCGCCGTCCAGCTCCTCTTCGCCTTCGGCATGCAGGGCTTCTTCCTGGTCCTCGCGATCTGGCTCCAGGGCGGCCAGGGCTACACGCCGACCCAGGCCGGCGTCCTCATGGCCGCGTTCTCCCTCGGCGGCTTCCTCACCGCCCCCGCCGCCGATCCCCTCGCCGTCAGGCTCGGCCGGTACGTCCCCGCCACCGGCGCCCTCCTCATGGCGGCCGGCTACGGCTGGGTCTGGTACGCCATGGAGGCCGCCGCCCCCGTCCACACCGGCGCCTGGCCGCTCGCCCCCGGCCTCGCCGTCGCGGGCGCCGGACTCGGCCTCCTCGTCGTCCCCCTCGTCGGCATCGTCCTCTCCGCCGCCCCCGCCGAACTCGCCGGCGGCGCCTCGGGCGTCTTCACCACGGCCCAGCAGTTCGGCGGCGCCCTCGGCGCCGCCGCCATCGGCACCGCCTGGTTCGCCGACCTCTCCCTCAAGGCCGCCATGCCCTGGGTCCTCGCCGCCTACGCCCTCTGCGCCCTCCTCAGCCTGCGCCTTCCCCGCACGGCGCTCACCGAGCAGGAGTGACGCGGCGGGCGGGCGGGCGGGTACGGGCCCGGCCTCGGCGCCGGGCCCGTACCCGCGGCTACGCCGAGGGCGACCACGGCGCGGACAGCAGTTCCGCGACGCTGCGCCGCTCACGGCTCGCGGGCGGCTCCCCGGCCGCCCGCCCCAGCGCGATCATCGACACGATCGCCCACCCCGGGTTCGGGTCCAGCTCCTTGGTGAGGCCCTCCATGTCGAAGGCCCTGAACTGGTGCGCGGCCAGCCCCAGCGCCTGCGCCTGCACCGTCATGTGGGCTATCGCCTGACCGAGGTCGTAGTCCGCGAACTCCGAGTACTGCAGATCCGTGTCGTCTACATGCCGGCGCGCCAGCGTCACGACGAGCAGCCCCGCGTCCCTGGCCCACCGCGCCGAACTGGGCGCCAGATACGGCACCAACCGCTCGTGCTCCGGCTCACCCGGCCGCCCCGGGAAGAACCCCCACGGCTGGGAGTTCCCCGCCGACGGCGCCCACCGCGCCGCTTCGAGCAGCAGCCCGAGGGAGCGGTCGTCGACGGCGGCCGACGGATCGAACCGGTACGGGCTGAAACGCTCCGCGAGGAGGGGGTGGAGGCCGCCGGCCTGTTCCGGATCATGTCGCATGTTCCGCTCCAACCGGCCGCCGAACAGGCCTATTCCGGTCGTGGGACACCCCCGTGCCCGGTCACCCCCGCCGAGGCGTCGTCCACTCCAGCCGGGTCCTGACCCGCTGATCGTGTACGTACTCCAGGGCCGCGAGCGCGGTCTCCCGCGCCGCCCCGTCGGCGGCACCGTCCGACAGGATCGACGACAGGGCGTCCACCGCCCTCGGGTCCTGGCGGATCGCGAGACCCCGCGCCGCCTCCGCCGCCGCCTCCGGATCGTCGTCACCCAGCCGCTCCGCCAGCCCCTCCCGTACCAGCGGGGTGTCGTCGGGCAGTTCGGCGAGCGCCAGCGTCGCCCAGTCCCGTACCCGCGCGTCGCCGTCCCGGCTCAGCGCCAGCAGCACACCGAGCGCCTCCCCGTGCCCGGCCGGCACGATCCCGGCGAGCGCCGCCGCCACCGCCCGCCGTACCGCCGCCGCCGGATGCCCGGCCGCCGCGAGCAGTTCCGGCACGGCCGCCGGATCCGCGCACGCGCCCAGCGCCACGACCGCCGACAAGAGCGGCTCACGCGCCGGGCCGGCCACGGCCTCCGCCGCGGGCAGCTCACGCGCCCAGCCGCGCACCGCCTCCGCCACCAGCCGCCGCAGCACCGGCACCGCGCTCGGACCGAACCCCGGCAGCGCCCCCAGCACCCGCGCCCCGAACGCCCGGCGCAGCGGGTCCCGATAGGCACACCAGCCGGCCGCCGCCACGAACGTCTCCTCGTCGGCGCGGCCCGCCAGCTCCGCCACCGCCGCCGTCCAGTCGTCCAGCTCCGGATCCCCGCAGCGCAACGCCCGCGCCGCCAGCTCCTCGTGCGGCGTCCGCAGCCCCAGCGCCGCCTCGATCAGCGTCGCGATCGCCGCGTGCCCGGTGTGCCGGTCGTCCCCCCGCCCCGGCGCCCCGTCCTCCCGCAGCAGCTCCACGCAGACCGTCACGCCGCCGTCCTCCCGCACCCGCCGGACGACCGCCTCGTACGTCTCCCCGCCCTCGTTCCCCGCGACCAGCCCCCTCCGCAGCTCGGCCGCCATGTCCACCCCGATCCACCGCCGCGCCTCCCGCAACGCGGCCTCCAGCGACCCCGCCCCGTGATCGAGCAGCGCCCGCACGCACCCCGTCGACCCCCGGCGCGCCGCCGCCACCAGCGGCACCAGCCCGTCCGGGCCCACCCGGTCCGGATCCGCCCCGTGCTCAAGCAGCACCCGCGCCGTGTCCGCGTGCCCGAGCCGCAGCGCCCACGCCAGGGCCGTGAATCCGTACGACTCCTCCTGATCGGGTTCGGCCCCGGCCGCGAGCAGCGCCCGCACCACCTCGGTGTGTCCCCCGCACGCGGCCCCGCACAGCGGCAGGTCATCGCCGTCCTCGCCGCTGCGCCGCCCCGGATCGGCCCCGGCGGCGAGCAACAGCCGTACTGCCGCGGGCTCGTCGTCGAGCGCCGCCCGGTAGAGCGCCGTCTCCCCGTCCTCCCTGCCCTCGGGATCCGCCCCCGCCCGCAGGGCCCGCACGACCCCGTCCTCGTCCCCACTCAGAATGGCCTCGAACAACGCGCTCATGCCCCGACCCTGACCCGCCGCCGACCCCCGGCGCAAATCGTTTCGGTCACTCCCGGGGGCGCCCCCCGAAGCGTCACGTCACGCAGTCGAGCACGGTGCGGCACACCCCGCAGCGGGCTCGCAGGGTCCGGGCGGCCGGGAGGCGCAGGCGCTGGGCGCAGACCGGGCAGGGGAAGGAGACGGTGGTGGCGGGGGCGGTGCGGCCTTCGAAGGAGTAGGGGGCGTCGGGGGAGGCGTGGCCGCGGCGGCGGTCCCAGTCGTAGCGGCGGCGGTCGAGCCGGCGGGCGGCGGCGAGCGGGGGCGGGGCGAGGTCGCGGCGGGCCTCGGCCCGGCCGCGTGTCCACGCCTCGTACGCCACCGCGCTGGTGAACCAGGGGGAGGGGTCCTCGGCGAAGACCTCGGCGCGTTTGGCGAGGACGTAGCCGAACTCCTCGGGGGTCAGGTAGCCGAGCTTCTGGCTCTCCACGCCGTCGCGGCGGTAGGCGTCGAGGAGGAGCCAGCCGGCGCCGAGGTAGGTGGCGGCGACGTCGGTGAGGACCTCGTTGTCGGCGGTGCCGGGGAAGCCGAGGCCGAGGCGGTGCAGGAGGACGTGGGTGATCTCGTGGGCGAGGGCCGCGCCGATGTCCCTGCGGCGGGTCCGGAAGCGGTCGTTGAGCTCCACGAAGTACTCGGGTCCCGCGGTGAGCTCGACGGTCGCCGCGTGTTCCATGGGCCGGAAGCTCACCACCATGCGCGCCTCGGGCAGCCGCAGATGGCGGACGAGGGCGTGGGCCACCCGCTGGGCGCCGAGGTGCAGGTCCTCGTCGTCGCCGAAGGCGACGGCGGCGGCGGGCACGCTCGCCGGATAGCGGTGTACGCCATCGGGGGAGAGGCGCCGGTAGAGCGCGGTGAGCGAGGCGCGGACGGTGGCGCGGTGCGGGAAGCCGTGGGTGACACGGTCGGCCTCGTGACGGTTCGGCATACCGGATTCCCCCTTCCTTCCACTGTACGTTCCCCCTACGGGCACTGGCCGAAAAGGCTTCCTTGTGGCGGGAGTTGGGCGCTGTCCATAATCCGGACATGCCTTGACGGGCGCATGTCACCACGCGTCCGTCGAGGGCAACCCCCCACGAGAGAAGGCAGGCACATGAAGCAGAACCGCGTGGTTCGCACGCTCCAGAAGCTGGCCGCGGCCGGCGCCGTCGTCCTGGCGGCCGTCAGCCTCCAGCCCACCACCACCGCCTCCGCGGCACCCGCCCCCGTCGTCGGCGGCGTCCGCGCCGCCCAGGGCGAGTTCCCCTGGATGGTCAGGCTCTCCATGGGCTGTGGCGGCTCCCTGATCACGCCCCAGGTCGTCCTCACCGCCGCGCACTGTGTGAGCGGCTCCGGCAACAACACCTCCATCACCGCCACCGCCGGGGTCGTCGACCTGCAGTCGAGCAGCGCCATCAAGGTCAAGTCCACCAAGGTCTACCAGGCGCCCGGCTACAACGGCACCGGCAAGGACTGGGCCCTCATCAAGCTCGCCTCGCCGATCACCTCGCTGCCCAACCTGAAGATCGCCGAGACGACCGCGTACAACAGCGGCACCTTCACCGTGGCCGGCTGGGGCGCCACCCGCGAGGGCGGCAGCCAGCAGCGCTACCTGCGCAAGGCGACCGTCCCGTTCGTCTCGGACGCCGACTGCCAGGCCGCCTACGGCGGCTCCCTCGTCCCCGGCGAGGAGATCTGCGCCGGCTACAACGAGGGCGGTGTCGACACCTGCCAGGGTGACTCCGGCGGCCCCATGTTCCGCAAGGACAACGCCGGTGCCTGGATCCAGGTCGGCATCGTGAGCTGGGGCGAGGGCTGCGCGCGGGCCGGCTACCCCGGCGTCTACACGGAGGTCTCGACCTTCGCCGCCGCGATCAAGTCGGCCGCGGCCACGCTGTAGCCCGAGAAGGGAGGGCCCCGGGGCGGCGACGCGCCCCGGGGCCCTCCCCTTGTCCCGGCACGGCGCGGGGATCAGGAAGGTCCGGGAAGCATCAGGACGGCTCCCGACGCCGACTCGGTCTCCAGGACCCACACCTCGTTCGCTCCCTCCCGCAGCACCGGCCCCGGTA
Source organism: Streptomyces sp. NPDC037273 (assembly GCF_055603625.1). Lineage (NCBI taxonomy): Bacteria > Bacillati > Actinomycetota > Actinomycetes > Kitasatosporales > Streptomycetaceae > Streptomyces > Streptomyces sp. NPDC037273. The sequence goes on along the minus strand of NZ_JBVJVO010000002.1, from coordinate 189,505 downwards.
CGAACAACGCGTCCTGCGGGCCGACGGACCAGTAGCGGCCCAGGCAGAAGCCGTTCACCCAGACGAAGCCGCGGGTCGCACCCGGCAGCCTGAGCTCGGCGTCGCCCGCGCCCGTGACGGTGAGCGTCGTGCGGTAGAGGCCGGGGGCCGGGGCGGCGGGAAGCTCCCCGAACGGCACCTTGCCGACCGCGTCCGGCTCGAACGCGTCGAGCCGCAGGGCCCGGGCCCGTACACCGTGCAGGTACTGGCGCTCGTGACGGATGCCGCCCGTGATGCCCTTCGGCTCGGCCAGGCGCGGGCCGTAGTTGACCCGGCCGAGGGACTCCACCCACAGGTCGACGAGCGCGGGGCCCGCGACCGGCTCCGGAAGGACGGCGTCCTCGGCGTCGAGGACCCCGGCCGGGACGCCGTCGACATACGCCACGGCACGGTCCCGCAGCCCCGTCACACCCAGCGGGTACGGCTGCCGGGGCCCCGGCACGGACACCCGGTAGCGGACCAGGCCGCGGTCGACGCCGAGCTCCTCGAAGGTCGGCGGCACCGGCGTCACCGACTCCGGGCCGCCGAGCACGTCGAGGACGGCGTCCAGCGGAGCCCACTCCTCCAAGCGGCCGTGCGCGGGGGCGGCGAGCCGGGCCGGGGGCTCGGGAAGCTCGGGCAGCGGGCCCGGCGCGTACGCCGCGAGGACCTCGCGGAAGCGCCAGTACTTCTCCGTGGGCCGCCCCGCCTCGTCGACCGGGGCGTCGTAGTCGTACGAGGTCACCGTCGGGCGCAGCGGCCCGTCGTGCAGCTCGCCCGCACGGTTCGCGCCCGCCCAGCCGGCGAAGTTCGAACCGCCGTGCGCCATGTAGAGGTTGACGGAGGCCCCGCACTCCAGGATCTCCCGCAGCGAGGCCGCCGCGTCGGCCGCGTCCCGCACCGTGTGCTCCGTGCCCCAGTGGTCGAACCAGCCGCACCAGAACTCCATGCACATCAAAGGCCCCGACGGCTGGTGGCGCCGCAGCGCCGCGAAGCCCTCCCGCGCCCCCGAACCGAAGTTCGCCGTCGCGAGCACGCCCGGCACCGAGCCGCCCGTCAGCATGTGGTCCTCGGGCCCGTCCGAGGTGAAGAGCGGCACGCTGACCCCGCACTCCCGCAGCAGCCCCGCCAGCCACTCCAGATAGCCCCGGTCGCTGCCGTAACTGCCGTACTCGTTCTCCACCTGGACCAGGATCACCGGCCCGCCCCGGTCGACCTGCCGCTCCACCACCTGGGGGAGCAGCCGCCGGAACCAGTCCTCGACGGGCGCCAGGAACTCCGGGTCGAGGGTCCGCACCCGCCGCCCGAGCGGCCCGGTCAGCCAGTGCGGCAGCCCGCCGTTCTCCCACTCGGCGCAGATGTACGGCCCCGGGCGCACGATCGCCCGCATCCCGGCCCGCCCCACCGCGTCCAGGAACCGGCCGAGCGCGGCGACGTCCCCGTACCGGCCGGGCTCCGGCGCGTACAGGTTCCAGGGGACGTACGTCTCCACACAGTCGAGGCCCAGCGCGCGCAGCATGCCGAGCCGGTGCTCCCAGTGCCCCTCGTGCACCCGGAAGTAGTGCAGCGCCCCCGAGAGCAGCCGCACCGGCCGGCCATCGAGCAGAAAGTCCTCGTCACCCACAGCGAACGTGCTCATGGCCTCACCCTCACCCCCTGGCGGCGAGCCGGTCCATGGACAAAGATCGTCGAAGTTTGGACGTTAGAAGGGTCGGACCGCGCGATGTACCACACCTGGATGCGCTATTTCACGCCCGGACCCGTCCACCACCGGCTCGGCCTCGTCTGCCTCGGCGTCGGACTCCAGCACGGCACCCTGCCCACCGTCGGCCCCCGCACCCTCGACCACCACGTCGCCGTCGTGATCTCCGCCGGCAGCGGCTGGTACCGGGGCGCCGACGGCCGCCGCACCACCGTCACCGCCCCCGCCCTCCTCTGGCTCACCCCCGGCACCCCCCACCACTACGGCGCCGACGCCGGCACCGGCTGGGACGAGGCCTTCGTCGACTTCTCGGGCCCGGCCACCGCCACCTACACCGAGCTCGGCTACATCGAACCCGACCGGCCCGTCGTCCCCCTCTCCGACGCCGCCCCCGCCCGCGCCGCCATCGGCCGGATCGCCCGCGCGGCCCGCCCCGGAAACCCGCTCCTGGAGGTCGAGACCGGCGCCGCCGTCCACGAACTCCTCGTCGCCCTGCGCCGGGCCCGCGCCGACACCAACGCCGACGGCGACCCCGTCCTCTCCGCCCTCGCCCGCGACGCCTTCCAGCCGCTCTCCGTCGCCGACCACGCCGCCCGGCACGGCATGACCCCCGCCGAACTGCGCACCGCCGTCCGCCGCGCCGCCGGCTGCAGCCCCAAGGACTACCTGCTCACCGTCCGCCTCGGCCGCGCCAAGGAACTCCTCGCCGCCACCGAGCTGCCCGTCGCCGCCGTCGCCCGGCGCGTCGGCTACGACGACCCCGCCTATTTCTCCCGGCTCTTCACCCGCCGGGTCGGCACCGCGCCCATCCGCTTCCGGGAGCAGCAGGGACGTTCCGTGCACGGCGGCTGGAGCGACCGCGTTCCGGATCCCGAACACCCGCCCACGATCCCGCCGAGATCCGTCTAAGCTCGCAGATCATGAGCGACACCAGCGAGATCGACCCGGGCGTCATCGCCGAGCTGACCCGGCTGCGCGAAAGCATCGACAACATCGACGCGGCGGTCGTGCACATGCTCGCCGAGCGCTTCAAGTGCACCCAGCAGGTCGGCGTCCTCAAGGCCGAGCACCAGCTGCCGCCCGCCGACCCCGCCCGCGAGGCCCGCCAGATCGCCCGGCTGCGGGAACTCGCCGAGAGCGCCAGACTGGACCCGGCCTTCGCGGAGAAACTCCTCAACTTCATCATCGCCGAGGTCATCCGCCACCACGAGACGATTGCGGACGGAGCACGCTGATGGCCCGCGTCACGGTCTTCACCCTCGGAGGGACCATCTCCGCGCGCGGCGGTGACGCGGCCCGCATGACCGGCGTGGAGGTCCTCGCCGGACTCGGGGCGCCCGAGGACGTCGTCCTCCACGACTTCCGCCGCGTCCCCAGCTCCTCCCTCACCCACGAGGACCTCGCCGCGCTCGCCGACGAGGTGCGCAAGACCGTCGCCGACGGCTCCGGCGTCGTCGTCGTCCAGGGCACCGACACCCTGGAGGAGACCGCCTTCCTCCTCGACCTGCTCTGCACCACCGAACAGCCCATCGCCGTCACCGGCGCCATGCGCCGCCCCGACCTGCCCGGCGCCGACGGCCCCGCCAACCTCGCCGCCGCGCTCGCCGTCGCCGCCGACCCCGCCTGCCGGAACCTCGGCGTCCTCGTCGTCCTCGGCGACGAGATCCACGCCGCCCGCCTCGCCCGCAAGACCCACACCACCTCGATCACCACCTTCGGCTCGCCCGGCGCCGGACCCCTCGGCACCGTCGTCGAGGGCGAACCCCGCATCCTGCTCCGCCCCGCCGTCACCACCGCGCCCTGCCGGATGAGCTTCGACCCCGCGGTACGCGTGGCCCTCGTGACGCTCTCCCAGGGCGACCGCGGCGAACTCCTCGACGCCGTCGACCACCGCTTCCAGGGCCTCGTCGTCGCCGCCTTCGGCGCCGGCCACGCCCCCGGCTGGCTCGTCGACCCGCTCGCCGAACTCGCCCGCCGCATCCCGGTCGTCCTCGCCTCCCGCACAGGCGGCGGCACGACCCTCGCGCACACCTACCGCGGCCCCGGCTCCGAGTACGACCTGCTGCACCACGGACTCATCCCGGCCGGCCCCCTCGACCCGGCCAAGGCCCGCATCCTGCTCCACACCCTGATCTCCAGCGGCGCCGCGGGCCCCACCGGCTACGACCGCCCGCGCATCACCGCCGCCTTCGCCCACCTCGACGGCTCCGGGCTCGCCTGACGCCGGTCAGGGCCCGACCGGAAAGACCGGCACAAACCGCACCACCCCTGCCCCGGGCGCGGGGCATCGGGCAGCATAGGGCCCATGTCCGTACTGACGCGCGACGAAGCGCAGACCCGTGCCCAGCTCCTCGACGTCCACCACTACCGGGTGGACCTCGACCTCACCACCGGCGACGAGACCTTCGGGTCACGCAGCCTCATCCGCTTCACGGCCCGCGCCGCGGGGGACACCTTCGTCGAGCTCAAGCCCGAGACCCTGCACTCCGCCCTCCTCGACGACGAGCCGCTCGACATCGGCACGCTCGACGGCAACCGGCTCCCGCTGAGCCTCACCGAGGGCGAGCACACCCTCCTCGTCACCACCACCATGCGGTACTCCCGCACCGGCGAGGGCATGCACCGCTTCAAGGACCCGACGGACGGCGAGTCGTACGTCTACACCCAGCTGTTCATGGAGGACGTCCAGCGCGTCTTCGCCGCCTTCGACCAGCCCGACCTCAAGGCCGTCTTCGAGCTGGGCGTCACCGCCCCCGAGGGCTGGACCGTCCTCTCCAACGGCATCACCGAGCAGCAGGCCGACGGCCGCTGGCAGGCCGCCCCCACCCCGCTGCTCTCCACCTACTTCGTCTGCGTCGCCGCCGGACCCTGGCACAGCATCCGCACCGAGCACGCCGGCCTGCCCTTCGGCATCCACTGCCGCCGCTCCCTCGCCGCCCACCTCGACGCCGACGCCGACGAGATCCTCGCCGTCACCAAGGCCTGCTACGACCGCTACCACGAGAAGTTCGAAGAGCCCTACCCGTTCGACTCGTACGACCAGGCCTTCGTCCCCGAGTTCAACGCCGGCGCCATGGAGAACCCCGGACTCGTCACCTTCCGCGACGAGTTCGTCTTCCGCTCCGCCGTCACCGTCACCGAGCGCCAGACCCGCGCCATGGTCATCGCCCACGAGATGGCCCACATGTGGTTCGGCGACCTCGTCACCCTCCGCTGGTGGGACGACATCTGGCTGAACGAGTCCTTCGCCGAGTACATGGGCTTCCAGACCGTCAACGAGGCCTGCTCCGACCTCTTCCCCGACACCTGGGTCGACTTCGGCGTCGCCCGCAAGGCCTGGGGGTACGAGGCCGACCAGCGGCCCTCCACCCACCCCGTCGCCCCCGACCCGGAAGCCGTCCCCGACACCGCCTCCGCGCTCCTCAACTTCGACGGCATCTCCTACGCCAAGGGCGCCTCCGCGCTCCGCCAGCTCGTCACCTGGCTCGGCGAGAAGGACTTCCTCGCCGGCATCAACATCCACTTCAAGCGCCACAAGTTCGGCAACGCCACCCTCGCCGACTTCATCGACAACCTCGCCGCCGCCACCGACCGCGACGTCCACGCCTGGGCCGAGCAGTGGCTGCGCACCACCGGCGTCGACATCCTCACCCCCCGCCTCGACGGCGAGGGCAACAGCTGGCGGCTCACCGTCGACCGCGACGGCAGCCGCCCCCACCGGATCGCCGTCGGCGTCTACGACCTCGACGCCCAGGACGCACCCGTCCTCCGCGAACGCCGCGAGATCGACGTCCCGCAGTCCGCCCCGCTCGACCTCGGCGGCCCGCGCCCCGCCCTCGTCGTCCTCAACGAAGGCGACCTCAGCTACGCCAAGGTCCGCTTCGACGAGCCGTCCAAGGCCACCCTCCTGCGCTCGCTCTCCGCCCTCCCCGACCCGGTCACCCGCGCCGTCGCCTGGAACAGCCTCCGCGACATGGTCCGCGACGGCGAGCTCGCCCCCGCCGCCTACCTCGACGCCGCCCTCGCCCACCTCCCGCACGAGACCGAACTCGCCCTCGTCCAGGGCGTCCTCGGCTTCGCCCGCACCCAGATCGCCGACCGTTACGTCTCCGAGGGCGAGCGCCCCGCCGCCCTCGCGAAGATCGGCGAGCTCGCCCGCGCCCTGCTGCGCCGCACCGAGGACGGCGAGGACCCCGGCCTGCGCCTCACCGCCGTCCGCGCCTGCATCGACAGCGCCACCACCCCCGACAAGATCGCCTCCTGGCTCGACGAAGGGACCGTCCACGGCGGACCCGAGCTCGACCCCGAGCTCCGCTGGCGCATCCTCGCCCGGCTCGCCGTCCTCGGCGCCACCGACGAGACCGTCATCGCCGCCGAACTGGAGCGCGACCCCAGCGCCACCGGCGAGGAAGGCGCCGCGCGCTGCCGTGCCTCCCTGCCCACGGCCGAGGCGAAGGCGGCCGCCTGGTCGGCCCTCTTCGACACCGACGACCTCTCCAACTACCTGTTCACCGCCACGGCCCTCGGCTTCTGGCAGCCCGAACAGGCCGAGCTCGTCCGCGACTACGTCCCGCGCTTCTACGCCGACGCCGCCGCCCTCGGCGCCCGCCGCGGCCCCGCCATGGCCGAGGCCGCCGGCCGCTACGCCTTCCCCTCCTACGCCGTCGACCCCTCTTCCCTCGCCCTCGGCGAGTCCCACCTCACCGACGAGGCGGTGATCCCCGCCCTCCACCGCAAGCTCGTCGACCAGCTCGACGACCTCAAGCGCGCCCTGCGCGTCCGCGACGCCTGACGGAGCGACGGCGCCCTGAACACCAGGGCGCCGTCCCCCGTTCGGGTCACAATCGCCGACTCCCCGGACGGCCCCCGCCAGCGCCCGGCACGCTGTCGTCCATGCGTGCCGCACTGCCACCCCTCGCCGCCGATCCGACCGCCCTGAGCCGCCTGCTGGGCACGGCTCTGGACGCGCTGCGGGAGGGGGCGCAGGCGAGGGGCGGGCCGTTGCCCGCGGGCGGCCCTGAGGAGGTCGCCCGGAGGGTGGCGGCCCTCGGGGGCGTACTGCCGGAGCGGGGGACGGGGCCGCAGGAGGCGCTGAGGGCGGTCGTGCGGGTGGTCGCGGAGGGCGCGGCCGACCCCGCGCATCCGCTGTGCGCCGCGCATCTGCACACCCCGCCCCTCGCGCTCGCCGTCGCCGCCGACCTCGCGGCCTCCGCGCTCAATCCGTCGATGGACTCGTGGGACCAGGCGCCCGCGGCCTCCGCCCTCGAAGCCGAGGTCACGGCGGCGCTCGCCGCGGAGGTCTTTCCCGGCGCACCGGCCCCCGACGCGCTCGTCACCACCGGCGGGACGGAGTCCAACCAGCTCGCGCTGCTCCTCGCCAGGGAGCGGCACGGGCCGTCGCTGCGTACCGTCGTCGGGGCGAACGCGCACCACTCGTTCCACCGCGCCGCCTGGCTCCTCGGACTCCCCGAACCGGTCACCGTGCCGGCCCCGAACGGCACCATGGACCCGGCCGCCCTCGCCGAGGCCCTGGCCCGCACCGAGGGGCCCGCCCTGGTGGCGGCCACCGCCGGCACCACCGACGAGGGGCTGATCGACCCGCTGCCCGCGCTCGCGGACGTGTGCGCGGCGCACGGCGCCGAGTTCCACGTCGACGCGGCGTACGGGGGGCCACTGCTGTTCAGCCGGACGCACCGGCATCTCCTTGACGGCCTGGACCGGGCCCGTACCGTCACCGTCGACCTGCACAAGCTCGGCTGGCAGCCGGCCGCCGCGGGGCTCATCGCCGTACGGGAGGCGGGGGACCTGACGGTGCTGGGGCACACGGCGGACTATCTCAACGCCGACGACGACACCGAGGCGGGCCTGCCCGACCTGCTCGGGCGCTCCCTGCGCACGACCCGGCGCCCCGACGTCCTGAAGACCGCGGTCACGCTCCGGGCGCTCGGCCGCGAAGGACTCGGCGGGCTGGTCGACGCGTGCATGCAGCGCGCCCAGGACCTCGCGGACCTGGTGGAGAAGGGCCCGGGCCTCGAACTGCGCGCCCGCCCCACCCTCACCACGGTCCTCTTCCGGCCGACGACGGCACCCGCCGGCGCCGGTGACGAGGCCGTCGCCGGGATCCGCCGCGCCCTGCTCGCCGGAGGTCACGCCGTGCTCGGCCGGGCCGCGGCGGACGGACGGCTCTGGCTGAAGGCCACTCTGCTCAACCCCCACGCCACAACCGGCGACCTGGCACAGCTCATCACCCTCGTGGAAGGCAGCGCGCACCGATGACCGGCAGCACCCCTCAGCAGGACCTCGATCAGCCCCACGACCTGGTGGGCGTCGGCATCGGCCCGTTCAACCTGTCGCTCGCCGCGCTCGCGCACGGGGTGCCGGGCGGGCTCGCGGCCACGTTCTACGAGCAGAAGCCGGCGTTCCAGTGGCATCCGGGGCTGCTCATCGAGGGGGCGACCCTCCAGGTCCCGTTCCTCGCGGACCTGGTGACGCTCGCGGACCCGGCGAGCCCCTGGACGTTCCTGAACTACCTGAAGAGCCGGGAGCGGCTCTTCCCGTTCTACTTCGCGGAGAAGTTCCACATCCAGCGGGCCGAGTACGACGCGTACTGCCGCTGGGTCAGCGAGCGGCTTCCCGGGCTGCACTTCGGCCATCAGGTCGACTCGGTGCGCTGGAACCCGGAGCGCCGGCTGTTCGAGGTGGACTTCACGCAGATCGACCCGGAGGGCGAGGCGGAGGCGCTGGGGCGCGCGTACACGCGGAACGTGGTCCTGGGGGTCGGCACCGAACCGTACGTCCCCGAGCCGCTCAAGCCGCTCGCCGACGCCCCCGGCGTACCCGTCTTCCACTCCGCGGACTACCTGGCCCACCGGGAGACGCTGCTCGCCGCCGGGCACGTCACCGTCATCGGCTCCGGCCAGTCGGGGGCCGAGGTCTTCCTCGACCTGCTCCGCTCCCGGCCCGCCGGAGCGGAGCGGATCCACTGGCTGGCGCGGACCGAGGCGTTCGCGCCGATGGAGTACTCGAAGCTCGGCCTCGAACACTTCACCCCCGACTACACCCGCTACTTCCACGCCCTGCCCGAGCCGGTGCGCGGCGAGCTCGTGCCCCGGCAGTGGCAGCTGCACAAGGGGATCGACGCGGAGACGATCGCGGCCATCCACGACGAGCTGTACCGCCGGACCCTGCACGGGGGGTGGCCGGACGCCGTCCTGACGCCCGGGGTCCGGGTCCGTACGGCGGGGAGGGTCGCGACCACGCAGGTGGAACTGCATCTGGAGCACCTGCAGCAGGGCACGCGCTCCCGGCTCACCACGGACGCGGTCGTGCTCGCCACGGGGTACCGGGAGCGGCCGGTGGACCGGATGCTGGCCGGACTCGACCCGTATCTGCGCCATGACTCGGCCGGCCGGGCGCGGGTCGACGAGCGGTACCGGCTGGTGCTCGACCCGTCGGTGACCGGCTCGGTCTTCGTGCAGAACGCGGAGAAGCACACGCACGGCGTCGGCGCCCCGGACCTGGGCCTGGCGGCCTGGCGGAGCGCGACGATCCTGAACGCGGTGAGCGGCAAGGAGCCGTACCCGCTGCCGCGCCGCACCGCGTTCACCAGCTTCGGCCTGGAGACGCGAGAGGCGCCGGTCATTCCGGCCCAGGACCGGAAGCTGACGCCTCTCGCTCGGAACGTGTGAGTCCTAGAAGACCGGCACGCCGTCCCGGGTCAGCTTCCAGTCCACCGACGCGAAGGTGCCCGGGTCGACGGTCCCCTTGGCCTTGACCCACTGGATGATGGTGTTGCGGATCTCGTCCGAGTTGGCCCACAGCTGCTGGGCGCCCGCGACGTGCGGGAACGCGCCGCCGCCGCTGGCCCGGTAGTTGTTGACCGCGAGGACGAACCGGGCGGCCGGGTCGAGCGGCTTGCCCTCGAAGGACAGGTTCACGATCCGGGAGCCGGCCGGCTTGGCGATGTCGATCTCGTAGCTCAGACCCGAGACGGCGTCGTAGTTGTAGTCCGGCGTGCCGCCCGCGTTGGTCAGCGCGGCGGTGTCCACCGGCGCGCCCGCCGCGGTCTGGACGTAGTACTTCGCCGAGTACTCCAGGTAGTCCTTCAGCTGGGCGCCCGTCAGGAGACGCGCCTCCAGGGTGTTCTCGAAGGGGTAGAGCCCGGCGGCGTCCTTGATGCTGATCTGTCCGGCCGGGATCCGGGCCGTGCGGGAGAAGCAGGAGGCCTGCGAGAGGACGGGGAGGTCCGCGTACGCGCCGCCGGCGAGGGCCGCCTTCACGGTGTCGGCCTGGACGACGTTGATCAGGTCGATGATCGGCTCGTCCTTCCACGGCGCGTCGGCCGTGGTCATCGCCGCGGTGGAGGTGCCGATGACCTGGTTGACGTACGCGACGACCTTCTTGTGCTCGTCCGTGAGCAGCCCGGTGATCTCCGGGTCCTCGGCGACCGTGTTGGAGTTGAGGACCTTCGCGCCGACCTTCTCGACGGTCCAGCGGCCCTTCTCCCACACCAGGTCGAAGTCGAAGAGGGTGAGGCGCTGGCCCCACTTCAGCGGCTCGGAGAGCACGACCTCCTTGCCGGTCTCCTTGTTGGTGATCCGGTACTCGGGGATCTCGGTGTGCGCGTGGCCGACGAGGATCGCGTCGATGCCCGGGACCTGCTCGGCGACGAGGCCGGCCGCGTTCTCGATGTACGGGAGCTGGTCACCGTACGAGGAGGTGCCGCTGGAGCCGGAGTGCGCCGAGACGACGACCACGTCGGCGCCCATCGAGCGCAGCTTCGGCACCCACTTCGCGGCCTGCTCCTCAAGGCCGGGGAAGACCATCTTGCCGGTGACGTTCGCCTTGTCCCAGATGGCGATGCCCGGGTTGGTCAGGCCGAGCACGGCGACCTTGACGTCCTTGCCGTGCGGGGTGCGCAGCCGGTGCATGCTGTACGGGGCGAAGGCCGGGCGCAGGGTCTTGGCGTCGAGCGCGTTGGCGCCGAGCAGCGGGAAGTCGCACTGCTCCTCGAACTTGCGCAGCACCGGGATGCCGTAGTTGAACTCGTGGTTGCCGAGCGCGGCGGCGTCGTAGCCGATGGCGTTCATGGCCTGGGCCATGGGGTGGACCGGGCCGCCGGTCTTGGTGATCGGGTCGACCTTGGCGTAGTAGTACGACAGCTGGGTGCCCTGGATGGTGTCACCGGCGTCGATGAGCAGGGTGTTGCAGTGGCCCTTGGCGGCGCGGATCTGCTCGACGAGGGTGGAGATCTTGGCGAGGCCGACGTCGTTGTGCGCCTTGTCGTCGAACTCCTTGTCCGTGAAGTAGTCCCAGTTGAAGACGTTGCCGTGCAGGTCGGTGGTGCCCATCACGGTGAAGGAGTACCGCTTCTGCGGACGCGGCCGGCCGGCCTCGTGGGCCTGCGCGGGGGCGGCGACCCCGGCGGTGAGAGCGACTCCGGCTCCTACGGCGGCGGAGCTCTCCAGGAAGGTCCGGCGGTTCAGCGGCATGTGTGTTTCTCCCCTAGTCACGGCGCTGCCTTGGTGCACAACGCGCGTAGATTCTGGCTCAGACCGCACCGCCGCAACAGACCTTTCGGGTTACGGAGTGGGAAAGTGTTCGACATGACACAGCCGAACCCGACCCCCGACGCGCCTCAGGTGACGGTGCGTGGCGAGGGGCGCCTCGAAGTCGAGCCGGAGTTCGCCCGGATCTGGGTGACCGTCACCGCGCGCGGTACGGACCGAGCGGAGACGCTGGCCGACCTCACCCGTCGCAACACGCGGGTGCTCGACCTGGTCAAGGCGCTCGGCGACGCGGTCGAGAAGCTGGAGACGGGAAGCTTCTCGCTCTCGCCCGAGCTGACCCGGAAGGGGCGCGGCGAGCGGGTGCACGCCTATACCGGCCGGGTGCGGGTGGCGGTCGAGCTGACCGACTTCACCGCGCTCGGCGAGCTGGTGACACGGCTCGCCGACCTGGAGATGACGAGTGTCGACGGCCCGTGGTGGGAGCTGCGGCCGGCGTCCCCGGCGTACGCGGAGGCGCGTCGGCTCGCGGTCCGGGAGGCGGTGGAGCGGGCGCGCGCCTACGCGGAGGCGCTCGGCACCTCCCTCTCCTCACTCCTCGAACTGTCGGACGCGGGTCTCGCCCAGCCGCCGATGGCGCGGCGCGGCGGCTTCGGCGCGAGGGCGGTGGCCTTCTCGGCGGAAGCGGCGGCCGAGGCACCGCCGCTGGACCTCGAACCGCAGCGCCAGGCGGTCACGGCGGAGGTCGTCGCGCGCTTCACGATGCTGCCGCCCGCACTCTGAGACGAACGCCTTCCGGGCGCGGAAAACGCTCATCGGAGCGGCTCGGTGCACAGATTCAAGTCTTGTCAACAACCTTTCACGGAAAGGTTGTTGAGTAGTCATGCCACACCAATTTCCTACTGGTGGGTAAGCCCTAGGCTCGCCTCATGCGCCGAGCGAAAATCGTTTGTACCCTTGGGCCCGCCACCGAAACATACGACCAGATCAAGGCGTTGGTCGAGGCCGGAATGGACGTGGCCCGCTTCAACCTCAGCCACGGCGGTTACGCCGAGCACGAGGAGCGCTACCAGCGCGTCCGCAAAGCCGCCGACGAGACCGGCCGCAGTGTCGGCGTCCTCGCCGACCTTCAAGGCCCGAAGATCCGTCTCGGCCGCTTCCGCGAGGGTCCCGTACTCCTTGAACGCGGCGACGAGTTCACCATCTCCGTCGAGCCGATGGAGGGCGACCGCCACTGCTGCGGGACGACCTACTCCGGCCTCGCCGCGGACGTCACCGCCGGCGAGCGCATCCTCGTCGACGACGGCCGCGTCACCCTGGAGGTCACCTCCGTCGAGGGACCCCGGGTGAAGACCCTGGTCATCGAGGGCGGCATGGTCTCCGACCACAAGGGCCTCAACCTGCCGGGCGTCGCCGTCTCCGTCCCCGCGCTCTCCGAGAAGGACGTCGAGGACCTCCGCTGGGCGCTGCGCACCGGCGCCGACGTCATCGCCCTCTCCTTCGTCCGCAGCGCCCGGGACATCGAGGACGTCCACCGGATCATGGACCAGGAGGGCCGCCGGCTCCCCGTCATCGCCAAGATCGAGAAGCCGCAGGCCGTCGAGAACATCGAGGAGATCGTCGCGGCCTTCGACGGCATCATGGTCGCCCGCGGCGACCTGGGCGTCGAAATGCCCCTGGAGCAGGTGCCGATCGTCCAGAAGCGCGCGGTCAAGCTGGCCAAGCGCAACGCCAAGCCGGTCATCGTCGCCACCCAGATGCTCGACTCGATGATCGACAGCTCCCGGCCCACCCGCGCCGAGGCGAGCGACGTGGCCAACGCCGTCATCGACGGCACGGACGCCGTCATGCTCTCCGGCGAGACCAGCGTCGGGCGCTACCCGATCGAGACCGTCCGCACCATGAGCCGGATCGTGGAGGCCGCGGAGGAGGACGTCCTCGCCAAGGGCCTGCCGCCGCTCACCGAGCGGAACAAGCCCCGGACCCAGGGCGGTGCCGTCGCCCGCGCCGCCGCCGAGATGGGCGACTTCCTGGGGGCCAAGTTCCTCGTCGCCTTCACGCAGTCCGGCGACACCGTCAAGCGGCTCTCCCGCTACCGCTCGCCGATCCCGCTGCTCGCCTTCACCCCGGACCCGGCGACCCGCTCCCAGCTGAACCTCACCTGGGGCGTCGAGACGTTCCTCGGCCCGCACGTGGACTCCACCGACGCGATGGTGGCGCAGGTCGACGAGGAGCTGCTGCGGATCGGGCGCTGCCGGAAGGGCGACATCGTGGTCATCACGGCGGGCTCCCCGCCGGGTGTCGCAGGATCGACGAATCTCGTCCGGGTCCATCACATCGGAGACCCGCTGACCTAGGCCGCGGCTAGGCCGTCCGGCCGAGCGCGCACCCTTTCGTCTCAAACCTTGGAATGAAAGGTAAAGTGCCCCGGGTGGGATTCGAACCCACGCTGTATGGTGTTTGAGACCACTGCCTCTTCCGCTGGGCTACCGGGGCATCCTTCGAAACGAAGGTCGGTGATCACCCGCCGTGTCCCTACCTTACAGGAGGTAGGTAGGCTCATGGGGAGCTGTATCCGCCTCGGAACGAGGCCATCGAACGAGGAGCCCGCGTGACCGCCCCCGAGTCGCCCCAGCCCGCCGACGACGCCGAGGCGTCGCACGTCCCGCCGCTGACGACCCGCGTCGTCATCGCCGAGGACGAGGCCCTCATCCGCCTCGACCTCAAAGAGATGCTGGAGGAAGAGGGCTACACGGTCGTCGGCGAGGCCGGGGACGGCCAGAAGGCCGTCGAGCTCGCCCGCGAGCACCGCCCCGACCTCGTCATCCTCGACGTCAAGATGCCCGTCCTCGACGGCATCTCGGCCGCCGAGAAGATCGCCGGCGAGTCCATCGCCCCGGTCCTCATGCTCACCGCCTTCTCCCAGCGGGAGCTCGTCGAGCGCGCCCGCGACGCCGGCGCCATGGCGTACCTGGTGAAGCCGTTCAGCAAGAGCGACGTGGTGCCGGCCATCGAGATGGCCGTCTCCCGCTTCGCCGAGCTGCGCGCCCTGGAGAAGGAGGTCGCCGACCTCTCCCAGCGCCTGGAGACCCGCAAGCTGGTCGACCGCGCCAAGTCCGTGCTGCAGACCCAGTACGGCCTGACCGAGCCGGCCGCCTTCCGCTGGATCCAGAAGACCTCGATGGACCGCCGCATGTCGATGCAGCAGGTCGCCGAGGCCGTCATCGAGGACGCCGAGGAGAAGAAGGCGGCCCGGGAACAGCAGTAGGAGTCGCGGTACGGAAGAAGGCCCGCCCCACAGCACTGTGGGGCGGGCCTTCCGTCATGAGCGGACTGCTCGGTGATCAGTCCTCGCCGAGGTACGTCTTGCGCACCTCGTCGTCGACCAGCAGGTCCTGACCGGTGCCGGACAGCTTCACCGTGCCGACCTCCATCACGTACCCGTAGTCCGCGAGGGAGAGCGCGGCCTGCGCGTTCTGCTCGATGAGCAGGATCGTCATGCCCTCGGACTTCAGCGCCGCGATGGTCTCCATGATCTTCTGCATCATGATCGGGGAGAGACCCATCGAAGGCTCGTCCAGCATCAGCAGCTTGGGCTGGGACATCAGCGCCCTGCCCATCGCCAGCATCTGCTGCTCACCGCCGGACAGGGTGCCCGCGGCCTGCTTGCGACGCTCGCCCAGGATCGGGAAGAGGTCGTAGGCCTTCTGGATGTCCCGCTCGATGCCCGCCTTGTCGCTGCGGAGGAAGGCGCCGAGCTGGAGGTTCTCCTCGATGGAGAGCCGCGGGAAGATGTGCCGGCCCTCGGGGGAGTGGGCCAGACCGAGCGACACGACCTTGTGGGCCGGGATGTTGTTGAGCACCTGGCCGTCGAACCTGATGGTGCCGCCGGTCGGCTTGAGCAGCCCGGACAGGGTCCGCAGGGTCGTGGTCTTGCCGGCGCCGTTGGTGCCGATCAGGGCGACGACCTGGCCCGCCTCGACGGAGAAGGAGATGCCCTTGACGGCCTCGATCTTGCCGTAGGCGACCCTGAGGTCCTCGACCTCCAGAAGCGCGGTCACTTGGAGTCTCCTTCGGTGGTGCTGTCCGCGTCGGCGGCCGGAGCCTCGTCCGCGGGGGTGTCGTCGGCCTCGGGAGCCTCGTCGCCGGCCTCGGCGGCGGACTCCTCCGCCGTCGCGGTCGCCTCGGCCGCGGCCTCCGCCGCTTCCTCGGCGGCCTCGACCTCGGCGGCCTCCTCCGCGCCCGGCGCACCCTCGTACGGGGTGCCCAGGTACGCGGCGACGACGCGCTCGTCGCCCTGCACGACCTCGGACGTGCCCTCGACCAGCTTCTCGCCCTGGACGAGGACGGCGACCCGGTCACAGAGCTTGAAGATGAACTTCATGTCGTGCTCGATGACCAGGACGGCGATGCCGCGGTCGCGGATCGCGAAGACCAGCTCCTCGGTGGTGCGGGTCTCGGCCTGGTTCATGCCGGCCGTCGGCTCGTCGAGCAGCAGCAGACCGGGGTCGCTGGCGAGCGCGCGGGCGATCTCCAGCTTGCGCTGCTCGCCGTACGGCAGGTTGCGCGCCAGGTGCTCCGCCTTCTTGCCCAGACCCACGAACTCCAGGAGCTCCATGGCCCGTTCGCGGGACGCGGCCTCCGCCTTCTTGAAGCCCGGACCGCGCAGCAGCGCGGACCACAGGCCCTCCTTGGTCCGGGTGTGACGCCCGACGAGGACGTTCTCCAGGACCGTCATGTTGGAGAAGAGGCGGATGTTCTGGAAGGTACGCGCGATACCGGCCTGGGTGACCAGGTGCGGCTTCGGCGGCAGGACCGTCCCCTTGTAGCTGACCTGTCCCTCGGTGGGGACGTACAGACCGGTCAGGCAGTTGAAGAAGGTCGTCTTGCCGGCGCCGTTCGGGCCGATCAGACCGACGATCTCGCCCTCGCGGACGGTCAGGTCCACCCCGCGCACGGCGGTCAGACCGCCGAAGCGCATGGTGACGCCGCTCGCTTCCAGGACCGGAGAGGCCGTGGCCGTGCCGCCGCCGGCGGTTTCCGTGGTGGTGGTCGTCATGGCTTTCACGCCCCTGCCTTCGCCGTACCGACGGCCGCGTCCGTGTCCTCGTCCTCGGACTGGCGCTGTTCCGGTACGTCGACCTGGTCGTTCTCGTGGAATTCCAGCTGCGCCCGCTTGTTGGCGATCAGGCCCTCGGGGCGGAAGCGCATCAGCAGGATCAGCGCGAGGCCGAAGCCGAGCAGCTGGAAGTCCTGCATGAACTGCAGCTTGGCCGGGATCAGGAAGAGCAGTGCGGAGCCGACGATCGGGCCGCTGATCGTGCCCATGCCGCCGAGGATGACGGCCGCGAGCAGGAAGGCGGAGTTCGGCGGGACCGGGCCGGCGAACACGTAGTTCTCCGGGACCACCGTCGTGTTGACGTGCGCCTGCACCGTGCCCGCGAGGCCCGCGAGGGACGCGCCGAGGGCGAAGGCGATGAGCTTGACCCGGAAGCCGTTGATGCCCATGGCGGTGGCGGCGGTCTCGTCCTCGCGGATCGCGACCCAGGCACGGCCGATGCGGCTGTTGCTGGCGCGGGCGAAGACCAGCACCACCAGCGCCATGATCAGGATCATGAGCAGGTAGTAGTTGGCGTACGCGCCGAGCTCGACACCGAGGACGGTGTGCGGCTTGCCGAAGTTGTACCCGAAGAACTCGAGGTGCGGGATGTTCGGGATGCCGTTCGGGCCGTTGGTGATCTTCGGGCCCGAGGTGCCGTCGAGGTTGCCCATCGCGATGCGGAAGATCTCACCGAAGCCGAGCGTCACGATGGCGAGGTAGTCGCCGCGCAGTCGCAGGGTCGGGGCGCCGATCACGACACCGAAGACCAGCGAGGCCGCCATGCCGGTCAGCGCCGCCGCCCAGAAGGGGAACTGCACGCCGAAGGCGGAGGACGTGGCACCGGAGACCAGGGCCGCGGTGTACGCGCCGACGCCGAGGAAGGCGACGTAACCGAGGTCGAGCAGACCCGCCAGGCCGACGACGATGTTCAGGCCGAGCGCCACCGTCGCGAAGATCAGGATGTTGACCGCGATCAGCGTGTACGTGTCGCCGCTCTGCTGGATGAACGGGAACGCGATCGCCGCCACCAGCGACGCCGTCACCGCCACCTGCCGGTTCCGCGCCGTGATCGCCGACAGTCGCTGCGTCAGCCCCGACTTGATCAGCGCCACCGCCGCGAAGGCCACCAGGATCAGGTACGCGATGAAGAGCTGCGGCTCCGAGTCGTCCGTGTCGATCCCGAACGTCACCACGAACAGCCCGACCCCGAACACCGCCACGATGATCAGGATCTCCGCCCACGAGGGGAGGGCCTTGGCGGGGGCGGGCTTGCGCTCGGCGCGTCCGAGCCGGATGTGCCGGTAGAGGGCGTAGACCACGATGCCGACGAGGATGGCGATGAACCAGTTCCAGCGCGGCAGCTCTTCCGGCTTCTTGCGGTCGAGCGGCAGGCCGAGCGCGCCGACGAAGGCGATGATCACGCCTGCGGCGGCCACGAAGGCGCCCGGCTCCCAGTGGACGAGACCACCCAGTTCGAACGCGATGGCGCTGAGCGTGTACAGGGTCGTGGCGAGCGAGGCCAGGGCCGCCAGGAAGGTGGCGTTGTTGCCGCCCGCCGGGTTGAGCCAGCCCAGGCCACGGACGCCGTAACCGGCGAGGGCGAACAGGAGGGTGAGCGCTCCGCCGACGATGGTCAGCATCTGGAGCTCGGCCGGGTAGCCGTTGACCGTGAGGTTGCCCGGGAACTCGGTGGTCCAGGTCCAGGCGAGGAAGGCGGAGGCGATGGTGAGGAGGGCGCCGGCGATCGTGATCGCGCGAGCGGCGGCCTGCGGCATCGGGATGACCGCGGTGGTTTCGGTGGAGGAGATCGTCATGGTGCTCACGCCCTGTCCGCGACGCGCTCGCCGAGCAGGCCCTGGGGCCGCACGAGGAGGACGAGGATGAGGAGGACGAAGGCCCACACGTTGGACCAGGCACCGCCGCCGAGCTGCTGCATGCCGGGGATGTCCTCGATGTAGGCGATGGACAGGGACTCGGCGAGGCCGAGGACCACGCCGCCGACCATGGCGCCGTAGATGTTGCCGATGCCGCCGAGGACGGCCGCGGTGAAGGCCTTGAGGCCGAGGACGAAGCCCATCTCGAAGCCGATCTGGCCGCGCTCCAGGCCGTAGGCGACGGCGGCGACGGCGGCGAACGCGGCACCGATGGCGAAGGCCATCACGATGATGCGGTCCGTGTTGATGCCCATCAGCTTCGCGGTGTCCGGGTCCTGCGCGGTGGCCTGCATGGCGCGGCCGCTGCGGCTCTTGGAGACGAACAGGCCGAGGGCCAGCATGCAGAGCGGGGCGAGGACCAGGATGAAGAGGTCGGCGCGCTGGATCTGCAGGTTCTCGGTGATCTTGAAGGCCTCACCGGTGAACTCGGGGAAGCTGCGCTTGTCCTTGGCGTTCGGGTAGAAGCCCCAGACGAGCTGCTGCAGGGCGATCGACAGGCCGATGGCCGTGATCAGCGGAGCGAGCTTGGGGGCCGTGCGCAGTGGTCTGTACGCGAACCGTTCGGCTGCGGTTGCGACGGCCACGGAGGCTATCGCGCCACCGATGATCATGAGCGGAATCGCCACCCAGAGAGGCGTCCCGCCGGGGAGCGCCAGGTAGGTGGTGAGGGCGCCGAAGCCGCCGATCATGAAGATCTCGCCGTGGGCGAAGTTGATGAGCTGGACGATGCCGTAAACCATGGTGTAGCCGATGGCGACGAGGCCGTAGAGGGCTCCCATGGACAGGCCGTTGACCAGCTGTTGCGGCAGTTCGTTCACCGCAGGCCTCCGATGAGCTTGTCGGATAAGACTCCGCGCGAGGGCGCTGTTTGCGCCCTCGCGCGGGTTGGTTCAGGTGGTGCGGGTTCCCGGAGGGTTACCGGGAGGTGTGGCTACTGGTTGAAGGTGTCGCTCTTGACGTCGACCCACTTGCCGCCCTCGACCTTGTAGACCGTGAGCTGCTTGTTGGTGGTGTCGCCGAACTCGTCGAAGGAGACCTTGCCGGTCACACCGTCGAAGGAGACCTTGCCCAGGGCCTCGGTGACCTTGGCGCGGGCGTCGGACGGCAGCTTGCCGTTGTTGGCGGCGACGACGGCCTTGACGGCCTGGATGATCGCCCAGCCGGCGTCGTAGGAGTAGCCGCCGTAGGCCGCGTACGGGTCCTTGTAGCCGCCCGCGTTGTAGTCCGCGATGAACTTCTTGGCGGTGTCGAGCTTCTCGACCGGGTAACCGATCGAGGTGGCCAGGTCACCGTCGTTGGCCTCGGCGGAGGCGCTGATGAAGGCCGGGTCGTAGATGCCGTCGCCGCCCATGACGGGGATCTTGGCGCCGGTCTTCTTGATCTGGTCGGAGAGCAGACCGCCCTCGGGGTACTGACCACCGAAGTAGACGGAGTCGGCGCCGGAGGCCTTGACCTTGTCGGCGGTGGAGGAGAAGTCGGTCTCCTTCACGGTGACGTGGTCGGTGTCGACGACCTGGCCGCCGAGACGCTTGAACTCGTCGGAGAAGATCGCGGCGAGGCCCGCACCGTAGGTCTGCTTGTCGTCGACGACGAAGACCTTCTTCTTGCCGGCGTCCTTGAAGAGGTACTGGGCGGCGAACTTGCCCTGGACCACGTCGGTGGCGGCGGTGCGGAAGTAGGTCGGGAAGGGACGCTTGAACTCGCCCTTGCCCCAGTTGTCGCCCTGGCTCAGCGCCGGGTTCGTGTTGGCCGGGGAGACCTGCGCCAGGTTGGCGGCGGCGAAGACGCCCTGCATCTGCTGGGAGACGCCGGAGTTCAGCGGGCCGACGACGCCGAGGACGTCCTTGTTGCCGACGAGCTTGGTGGCGTTGGCCTGGCCCGAGGCGGGGACGGCCTGGTCGTCGAGACCCTCGATCTTGAAGGTGACGCCGGGGACTTCCTTGTTCTTGTTGGCGGTCTTGACCGCCAGGTCCACGGAGTTCTTGATGCCCTGGCCGAGCGCGGAGAGGGAGCCGGTCAGCGGTGCGTCGACGCCGATGACGACGGTCACGCCGCCGTCCGCGTTGTTGTCGCTGCCGCCCTTGTCGTCACGCGAACCGCATGCGGTGAGAGTGAGCGCTCCCGTGGTGAGCACGCTGGTGAGGATGAGCAGTGAACGGTGTCGCACGAAGAATCCTTTCCCTGGCGCGGCCCCCTCAAGCTGAGGCGGTGCCGTGAAGCTGTGTAGCTAGAGGTGCCGTTTTCGATGCCGGGCCGTACGGGGTGAAGCAGGGCCGTGCAGTGAAAGCGCCCGGCGGCGCGGTGACTGGCCGTGACTCTAGGCGCAGGTGGGAACCGTCGGGGAGCGCCGAGGTCAGGATGTGACTGTCTTGTTATGCCGACGGGGGGAGACGGTGTGCGCCGCACGGGCAAATACGGGCACACCGGTCTGTAGGGCGGTGTTCACATAGTGAGAATCCCCAGTTCCGCTAAGGGGCTTGAGCGGATCACGGTCCTGACGGCGGTCTTGTGAGGGTCTCCGGATATCGGACAAGGCCTCTGAGGTGAGCGGACGGAGATCACCTTCCGGTCGAGGCCGTCTCCGGGCCCCGAACATTGCGGGAATGTTACGCAGGGTGACATTCGACCTGGCCGATATCAGCCGCCCGGAGAGGCCGGAGGGGTCGTCCACTCCTCCGGCGGACGCCAGTTCTCCGAGCTTCCGGTGGCCCCCTTCGCCGCCTCGCAGCGCCGCCGCGACTCCCGCTCGGCGAACGCCTCCGCAGCCTCGCGGCCGGCCCTCCGCTCCTCGCTCCTGGCCGCCGCGAGGACCTCGTCGTGGATCTCGTACTGCTCGTTGGAAAGCCCCTTCTGCTCCCAGTCGAGCCCGGCCCACATGCTGCCCCTGAGGGCCTCCTTCACCCAGTAGCCCACCAGGCTCGCGCAGATGTCCGCGGGGGTGCTCGCCCGGGGCGCGGGCGCCGGTTCCGGCGCCCGGTCGCCGCCCACGGCCAGCGCCAGGGCGCACCCGGCCAGGACCGTGGCGAGCGCGGCCCCGAGCGGCCCAAGTCGCCCGGGCTTCACCGGAGTCGGGGGCGTGCCGTCAGGAGGCCCCGCGCACCTCGGGTGACCAGGCGGTATGTGACGCCCGTGACGGAGGGGGAGGTGTCGGGCGCCGCCGCGCGGGCTCCCCTGCGCGGTCTCCCGCCCGGCACCCTCGGGCCGGGCCCGTCCGAATCGCCGTAGCGGGTACGGCTGTTGCTCGGGGGTGCCGTCGTGGCGAGGGGGATCCGGACGTCGTTGACGGGGTCGTACGCCGACGGTGTCATCCCTCGGGCCGCACCGCCCGGACAGGTCCCGCGGCCCGGCCTCCGCTCGGTCCCGCGGGCGCCGTGACCGGTGAAGGGGGAGCGGCGGACGCGCGGATTCCGCAGCTCCGTGGCGGCCGGGGAGCCGGCCTCCGGGAGCGTCGCCGCGGTGATCGACGGCCGGTCGTCCGTGATCTTTCGGGACGGTTCGATCACCGGGTCGACAGGGGTGCCGGCGGTCGGTCGGAGGGGGGTGGGGTGGCTGATCACGATGCCGTCGACGGCCACGCTCCGTGCAACGTTGGCCATCGCGGGGGTGGGGCGGGCGGCGGTCACGAGAACCCCTCGGTGTGTGAACGGATCGGATGATCGGCTGTTCGCCTGTGGGGGAGCCTCGCCAGTGAAGCGGCTGGGCCCGTGAGCGACAAGAGGGCGGAGGGGGGGGGGGGGGGGGGGGGGGGCACACCCCCCCCCCCCCCCCCCCCCCCCCCCCCCCCCCCCCCCCACCCCCCCCCCCCCCCCCCCCCCCTCCCCCCCCCCCCCCCCCCCCCCCACCCCCCCCCCCCCCCCCCCACCCCCCCCCCCCCCCCCCCCCCCCCCCCCCCCCGCGGCGTTCGGCGTATTCGGCCGCCGCCCCCGTACGCGGGTGCGCGTACGGGGGCAGTGGCCGGATCAGGACGTCAGGGCATCAGGGGCGGGCGGGGCTCGTCGGTCCGGCGGGGGCCCTGGGGCGCGTCCTCGCGGATGACCTCACCCTGCACGACCTTCCCGTCCGGCCGGTGGATGCGGGCCTGCTGGAAGGCGTCCTGGAGGCTGCCGGGAGGCGCGGCGCTCATCCGGCGCTCGACGGCCTTCTCGGCGGTGCGGCCGAGGAGGGAGCGGACCTGCGGGATCAGCAGCAGCAGACCGGCCGCGTCCGAGATCAGGCCGGGGATCATCAGGAGCAGGCCGCCCAGCATCAGGAAGCCGTTGCGGTCCTCCGCCGCGGCCTTGTCGGGCGACGGGGGCGTCGCCCCGGTCGCGGCCGCGGCCTGGGCCTGCTGGAAGGTCGAGGTGAGGTTGCGGAAGGCACGCCGGCCCGCCCGCTTCATGACGGCGGCACCGAGGACGGCGCCGCCGACGAGCAGGGCGAGGACGGTCAGCCCGCCCGCCGCGCTCGCCACCACCGTGAGCAGCCAGATCTCCAGGACCAGCCAGGCGGCGACGCCGAGCGGAAGGAACGTACGCGCGCGTGAGCGCTTGGGGGCGAGGGGAGGCGGTGCGCCGGTCGTCATGGTCCCCAGTGTGCCTGGCGGCCCGCCGGAACGTCGTAAAGGACGGATCAGTACCCGGGGGTCAGGAGGAGGTGCGGCCGAGCCGCCGGCCGACCTTCTCCGCGCGCGCGGTCAGGCCCCAGCCCGTGACGCGCCACAGCGCCTCGACGACGATGTTGCGGCTCATCTTGGAGTCGCCGACCTCGCGCTCCACGAAGGTGATCGGGACCTCGACGACGTGGAAGCCGGCGGCCACCGCGCGTCGGGCCAGGTCGACCTGGAAGCAGTAGCCGGCCGAGGCCACGTCGTCCAGGCCGAGGCCTTCCAGGGTCTCCTTGCGGAAGGCCCGGTAGCCGCCGGTGACGTCCCGGATCGGCACGTCGAGCATCAGGCGCGAGTAGAGACTGCCGCCGCGGGAGATGAACTCGCGGGACTTCGGCCAGTTCACGATCCGGCCGCCGGGCACCCAGCGGGAGCCGAGGACCAGGTCGGCGCCCTTGAGCGCGGTGAGCAGCCGCGGCAGCTCCTCCGGCTGGTGGGAGCCGTCGGCGTCCATCTCGACGAGGACTCCGTAGCCCCGCTCGATGCCCCAGCGGAAGCCGGCGAGGTAGGCGGCGCCGAGCCCTTCCTTGCCCTTGCGGTGCAGGACGTGGACCCGGTCGTCATCGGCCGCGATCTCGTCCGCGAACTTTCCGGTGCCGTCGGGGCTGTTGTCGTCGGCGACGAGGACGTGCGCCTCGGGGACGGCGGCCCGCACCCTGGCGACGATCGGCTTGATGTTCTCCGCCTCGTTGTAGGTCGGGATGATCACCAATGCCTTGCCGAGCGGGCCGTAACGCCTCTGGCCACCGTCGTTCACTACTGCCCCTTCGGATACCAACGCAGAACCCCCACCATAGCGAGGTCCTCGGAGTGCTCCGCCGCGGCGGCCGGTACGGGAAAGGGAGGCGTGCGGTGCGGGGCCGGTCGTCCTTCGGGCCGACCTGGGACCCGCTGGCTGCGGGTCGACCGAGAGCCGTTGTCTACTGAACGTCCGGGCCCCACCCGGGTCGCACCTTCCGCCGGAGAAACCTTCCCTCGCGGCCGAGGCGCGGGCGGCGTTCGGCGACTGCGAGGGTGGTTTCGACCGGTCGGACGTCCTGTGGTGGACCCGCAGAACCTACCCGCCGCCGACGGTCGACTGTCAACACCCGCTTGACCTGCGGAGACTTCCCGAAAGGCCAGGCCAGAGGGGAAGATCCGCAGGTCGGGGACAAGCGTGCGGGGCGGGCGCCGAGGGTCTGAAATGTCCCCACATCACTCGTTCGGCCGTACGAACACCGTCTGTCCGTACACCACCGTGCGCAGGCACACGGGCAGTTCGGCACCCGGTGACAGATCGGGCAGACCGGGCGTACCGGAACGCGGGTCGGTGGACCAGCGGGCGACCCGGTCGTCGGGCGCCTGGACGAGCAGCTCCCCGGTGCGCCAGATCGCGTAGTCGGCGGGGGCGCCGGGGACGAGCGTCCCCGCGTCGTCCCGGCCGACGGCCCGCCAGCCGCCCCTGGTGTGGGCGGTGAAGGCGGCCCGGACGGAGATCCGGTGCTCGGGGGTGTGGTGGAAGGCGGCGGCCCGGACCGTGCCCCAGGGGTCGAGCGGGGTGACCGGGCTGTCGGAGCCGAAGGCCAGCGGCACGCCGGCCCGCAGCAGCGCCGCGTACGGGTTGAGGGTGCGGGCGCGCTCGACGCCGAGCCGGTCGGCGTACATGCCGTGCTCGCCGCCCCAGAGCGCGTCGAAGGCGGGCTGGACGGAGGCCGTGAGGCCGAGCTCCGCGAAGGCGGCGATCGTCTCGGGGGTGAGCATCTCGACGTGCTCGACGCGGTGCCTGGCGGCCCTGATCCGGGCCAGGCCCAGCTTCTCGGCGGCGGCCCGCACGCCCTCGACGACCGAGGTCACGGCGGCGTCCCCGATGGCATGGAAGCCGGCCTGGAGCCCCGCCTCGGTGCAGGCCACCACATGGCGGGCCACGGTGGCCGCGTCCAGGTGGGCGGCGCCCGTGTGGCCGGGGTCCGTGTGGTCGGCGTACGGCTCGTGGAGGCAGGCGGTGTGCGAGCCCAGGGAGCCGTCGGCGAACAGGTCGCCCGCCGCGCCGAGGGCGCCGAGGGCACGCGCGCGCTCGACGTCGAGATCGGCCCAGTAGCCGACGACCCGGGGCCCCGCCTCTTCGCGGGCCAGGTCCAGGAGGCCGGTGAAATCGTCCTCGGAGGAGATCCGCGGGCCGCCGCACTCGTGCAGGGTGCCGATGCCGAGGGAGGCGGCCCGCTGCCGGGCCGCGCGCTGCGCCTCGGCGCGCTGGAGGGGGGAGACGGCGCCGAAGGCGGCGGCCCGCACGGCGTGGTGCGCGTCGCCGGTGAGCGGCCGCTGCCCGTCGTGGAAGCCGTCCAGGTCGCGGACGCCGGGGACGAGGTCGAGGAGGGCGGTGGTGACCACGGCCGAGTGGACGTCGATCCGGGTGAGGTAGAGCGGCCGGCCGCCGGTGAGCTCGTCGAGCTCGGTACGGGTGAGCGGCCGGCGCTCGGGCCAGCGCGAGGCGTCCCAGCCGTGGCCGATGAGGATGCGGTCCTGCGGCCGGGCGGCCGCGTGGGCGCGGATCAGCTCCGCCGCCTCGGTGAGCGAGGCGGCGGAGGAAAGGTCGAGCCCGGTGAGGGCGAAGCCGGTGGCGGTGGTGTGCACGTGCGCGTCGACGAACGCCGGGGTGACGAGCGCGCCCTCCAGGTCGACCACCTCGTCCACGCCGGAGGCGAAGGCGTCGGCCGCGCCCTCCGAGCCCACCCAGGCGACGTGCCCGCGCTCCACCACCATGGCGGTGGCGAAGGGGTCGGCGGGGCTGTGGACTTCTCCACCGCGCAGCAGCACGGTGCGGTGGTCGAGGGGAGACACCGAAGGCATGGACTCACTCATGCGACCAGGCTAGGACCTGGCCGGACCCGGTTTGTCCGGCAGGTCCCCCTGGCGGGGCCGCACAAGGGCCGCACAGGGGCCGCCACGGCCTGTACAGGGTCGTACAGCCGGTCAGATGCGCGGCGGCCTGGCTTCGTACGGGGTGGAGAGGACGACGGTCGTACGGCTGGAGACGCCGGCCTGGGAGCGGATGCGGCTCAGCAGGTGCTCCAGCTCCAGGGGCGTGGCGACCCGGACCTTGAGGATGTAGTTCTCGTCACCGGCGACGCTGTGGCAGGCCTCGATCTCCGGGATGTCGGCGAGCCGGTCGGGGGTGTCGTCGGGGGCGCTGGGGTCGAAGGGTTTGACCGAGATGAAGGCGGTGAGGGGAAGACCCACGGCCTCCGGGTCGACGACGGCGGCATAGCCGCGGATGACACCCCGCTGCTCCAGGCGCCGGACGCGCTGATGCACCGCCGACGTGGACAGGCCAGTGGCCTTGCCCAGGTCGGTGTAGCTCATGCGCCCGTCCTTGACGAGCAACTCGACGATCTGACGATCCAGCTCCTCCATGCCGTGACCCTATGACCCCGGCGCGAGCGGGGCACAGCCGGGGGCGACCCGTATGCGGCGCTTTGGGCGGTCACGGGGCACCTGCGACGGGCATGTGACGAACGCCACATGTCCGCGCCCTGCCTGAGGTATCGCCTCACGGTTATGCGGAGTTCCGTATGGGAAGTGCTTGCTGTGGTCGCGGCCGTACGAATCCGGCCGACCCACCCGAGGGGGAGATTCTCCATGCAGGAGCCTGTTGATTCCGTCGACACGTCCGACGAGCTCGACGCGTACGACACCTTTGAGATGTTCCGGGTCGTATGCCCGGAGTGCGAGCAGCCCATCGCGCTGCTCGCGGACGAGGACGTGCTGCCGGAGCACGCGCTCTGCCCCACGCCGTGGAACCCCTTCGTCCTGACGGTCTGCCCCGGCACCGGCATCCAGGCCTCCGCCGCGCGCCCCGCCGACGACACCCTGGAGGTCCAGGAGCAGGACACCGCCCTGCTCCTGACGCTCCCCCAGGGCCTCGACTGGCGCACCCAGCCCTTCTCGCACGTCGGCGGCCCGGGCTCCCGCCCGATCCGCGTCGCGCAGCTGCGGCGCGCGGCCTGAGGTCGGCCCCCGGCGCGGCCGGGGGCCTGTCCGGCGGATCAGGCCCTCCCAGGCCCTGGGGCGTCGGCTACCAGTAGCTTCCCCGCACCATCGCCGCCAGTGTGGCGTGGTGCAGGATCAGGCTGTCCGGGTCGGCCGGGACCTCGACCTCGCCGAAGTGCGCCTGCCGGTACGCGATCCTCAGCATCACGATCGCGTGCCGCAGTGCCGCGTAGAGCGTGTGGAACTCCATGTCCCTCGGGGTGTGCCCGGTCAGTTCCGCGTACCGCCGCTCGATCGCGTCGCGCCGCAGGAAGCCGGGCAGGCCGGGCTGGCCGAAGCTCACCGTCAGGTCCTGGAAGAAGCGGTGCAGATAGACCGCCCAGCCCAGGTCGACCTCGCGCGGGACGCAGGACGCCATCTCCCAGTCGAGCACGGCTGCGGGCGTGAACCCGTCGTAGACGATGTTCCCGATCCGGGCGTCGCCCCAGCCGAGCACCGCCTCGCCCTCGTCCGCGGGCCAGTGCGCGTCGAGCCAGTCGAAGGCCGACTCGATGAGCGGCGACGGGGCGAGCCCCTTCACCACCCAGGCATAGTAGGCGCGTTGGGCGTCGACGTGACGGCGCAGCGGGCTCCCCGCACCCTCCGCGAGGAGGAACTCGGCCTCCTTCACCGGGAACTGGTCGTGCAGCCGCGCCAGCACGGACACCGATTCCGCTTCCAGCAGCGCCCGTTCGTCGTCGCTCGCGGAGTGCAGCCAGTTCCCCTCGTACGTGTAAGGCATGACGTCCGGCGGCACCCGGCCCTCCGCGCGGGCCATCACGAAGAAGGGCGCGCCGAGCGGTTCCGGATCCTCCTCCAGCCACAGGACGCGCGGCACGGGGACGTCCGTGTGCTCCCCGACCAGGCGCATGACGCGGTGCTGGCGCGCCATGTCGTAGACGGGGAAGACGGTGTACGCGGCGGGGTCGGCGGCCAGCCGCAGCGCGCAGGCGCGCACGGGCGCGTCCGGATGGTCGAGGTCGAAGAGGAGCGTCTCGCTTGACATGCCGTTCGACCCGGGGACGGCCAGGCCGGAGACGGTGGCCCCGGGCAGGTGCCCGTCGAGCCAGGCGGTGAGCCGCCGGCCGAGCTCCTCGGGGTCACGGGTCGTCGTGCGGGGGCGGGGTGTGGTCATCTCCGGCTCCTCAGCTGGCGGTTGACGTATGGTCGGCGAAACCGCTGGGGTCGTGGCGGCCGAAGGAGCCGTGCTCGAAGATGCCGTACCCGGTGTGGCCGTCGAGCGTGAAGCGGGCCGCGTGGTCGGTCACGCCGTAGGCGGCCATCGGGTGCGCGGCGGGGTCCGCGAGGTCGTAGACGCGTCGGTCGGTCCAGCCCCTGCCCTGCCAGCTACCGTGCTGCCAGTCGGCCGCGGGCGGATATCCGGCGCCGACGGCGAGCGGCGACGAGGCGAGGATCTCCACCCCGATCTCCAGGGGCTTCCCCGCCGGGTCCGTGACATGGACGACCGCCCGCTCCGGGTGGCGCGTGCCGGAGCGGTACGTGATCTCCGTGCGCGGCCAGCCGAGCTGGGTGTCCCGCTGCCCGTTCCGTACCAGCAGGGCCTCGTTGAGGGTGCGGTAGCCGTCGGCGTCCTCCTGCGCGATCACCATGAGGAACCGGTCGTCGAACCGCATCGGGATCCACAGCCAGTGGAACCCCTCCGGCCGGAACTCCGCCGCCCGTCCCGGCTCCTCACCGGGGATGGGCCGCACCCCCCAACTCCGGTCCCGCGTCCCGGTCCACTCCCCCGCCGTGACCTCGAACTCCTCGCCGCCCGCCCTGATCGTGCCGGTGCAGTGCCCCGCCTGGACGAAACGGCGGCCCTCCAGCGTCAGCCGGCCGCCGTGCCGCTGGGTGTGATGGGGCTCCCACACGGCGGGGAAGTCGCCGGTCCAGGTCAGCTCGAACGACAGTCCCTCGGGGTCGTCGGGATCCGCCTCGCACCGCAGGGACAACCTCTTGAGCGGTTCGTCCACGGTGATGGTCAGCGGCCCGACGGCCAGGTTCATCCGGTCGTCGCCCAGGGCGTCCGAGGCCCGGACGGCGTGCAGCCGGTCCCCCGTCCGCAGCGTGGCGTACGCGTCCACCACCCCGGTGTTGGGATACACCCCCAGCCCCGCGATGAGCAGCGCGCGGCCCTCGTGGTCGAACACATGGAAGATGCACCGGTCATAGGCGTTCCGATCGCCGCTGACGTGGTGCTTCATCGAGAGCGGTGCCTGGTGCACGGGGTACTCGTCGAGGGCGACGGGTCGGTCGTCGGCGTGCCGCTGCACGGACATGGCTGACCTCCTGGTCTGCTGGCGCGCTGCCACGAAGAAGATCTGACGGTACGTCAGCTACGCGAGCAGGGGCCAGAGTCGTGCACCGGGTACCGAGCGAACTCCCGCTCGAATCCCTCCGCCGGTGACCCCCGCCGCCGCAACGCGTTGGTCCGGGCATGACCACGCTGTACACCACACCCAGCGGTTACGGTCGGCACCGGCAGACCGAACCGCGCGCTGAAGAATCGGTTCCTCACCTGGCGCCGGCGACGACCGCGACAGCATCCGCGACCTCGATGGCGCCCGCCGCCACGACAGCCCCGCCCCTCGCACCCCCACCCGCCCCCGTAACACCCCCCATCCCCACCCCCACCCAGACCTACGTCTCCACCCCCACCCCCGTCCCCGCCGACCCGCCCATCTACCAGGACGTCCTCTCGCTCTGGGCCAGCCACGGCCGCACCCTCCCCGGCCACCGCGACCAGGAGTGGATCCGGCTCGCCGCCGGGCCCGTCTGGGCGGACCGGACCGTGCGGGTCAGCGGGACTCTGGTCCGACCAGGTGACGGGCGATGACCACCCGCTGGATCTGATTGGTCCCCTCCACGATCTGCAGCATCTTCGCCTCGCGCAGATAGCGCTCCACCGGGAAATCCGCCGTATAGCCGTACCCGCCGAGCACCTGCACCGCGTCCGTCGTGACCTTCATGACCGCGTCCGTGCAGAACAGCTTCGCCATCGCCGCGTGCCGCCCGAACTCCCGCCCCTCGTCCTTGCGCCGCGCCGCCTCCCGATACAGCGCCCGCCCCGCCTCCACCAGCGTCGCCATGTCCGCGAGCAGGAACCTCAGCCCCTGGAAATCGGCGATCGGCCGCCCGAACTGCCGGCGCTCCCGCGCATACGCCACGGCCTCGTCGAGCGCCGCCCTCGCGAGCCCCACCGCACACGCGGCGATCCCCAGCCGCCCCGCGTCCAGCGCCGCGAGCGCGATCGCGAACCCCTGCCCCTCCGCTCCGAGACGCCGCGCGTCGGGAACCCGTACACCGTCGAAGTGCAACTGCGCCGTCGGCGAACCCTTCATCCCCATCTTCCGCTCCGGCGGAGCGGCAGTCAGCCCCCGGGCGTCACCAGGCACCAGAAACGCGGTGATGCCCCGCGCACCCGGCCCGCCGGTCCGCGCCATGACCGTGCAGAAGTCCGCGATACCCCCGTGCGTGATCCACGCCTTCGTCCCGTCGATGACCCACTCGTCCCCCTCCCGGACCGCCCTCGTCGTCAACGCGGCGGCATCCGACCCGGCCGACGGCTCGGACAGGCAGTACGCCCCCAGCAGCCCTCCACCCAGCATCGCCGGCAGATGCGCGCCCCTCTGCTCCTCGGTCCCGAACATGGCCAAGGCATGACAGGACAGCGTGTGCACGCTCACCCCGAGCCCCACGGTCAGCCGCGCCGCCGCCAGCTCCTCCAGCACCTGGAGATACACCTCGTACGGCTGCCCTCCCCCGCCGTACTCCGGCCCGTACGGCAGCCCCAGCAACCCCGACCGGGACAACAGCCGAAACACCTCCCGAGGAAACCGCCCCTCCGCCTCCCCCTCCGCCGCCCCCGGCGCGATCTCCCTCCGCGCGATCTCCCCCACCAACGCGAGCAGCTCCCGCGCCTCGTCACTCCCACGACGCTCGGCCACGACAGAACGCTCCTCCCTCACGGCGCGATGCCGGATTCGCAGGGAGTATGCCCCTTTGCTACCAACGCATCACGGAGCGGAGCGCCCTTCGGTCACATCAGCCCAGCCCTGGTGACGAACACCGCCAACACCACCACCAGCGTCCACCCGAGCACCTGCTCCAGAACCTTCGGCCCCTCCCCATCCCGGGGTCCGCCCGTGCGGGCGCGGGTCAGCATGCGTGCGTAGGTCATCGCGGTCATGGCCCCCACACTGCGCCACGACCCCACCCCGTGGGTAGAGACGTCGGTCACCACCCACGTGGGCCCCCCGACCGCCGGACGGCGGCCGGGGGCCCAGAAGCCTTGCGCCGCACGGCCGGGGGGACCCTGACCGTAGAGACAGCAGGGTCCTCCTGTGCCGAGCACCACGTTCCTTACGGCTCTCCCGTCCCCCCGGCGATGCGTCGAGCGGCATCATCCGCCACTTCGCTCCACACTGTCAGGCCCTCAGATTCGAATGCCTCCGAGAGAGCCTTTCGCACTTCATTCAGCGGCTGACCCGTGTGGGTTCGACGCACATCCGCAATTGCCCTCTGGAACTTCTCCAGGTGCTCTTGAACGCGCGGCATGTCTTTGTCGTATTCGGCAGGATCGGCCATCCTTAAACCACCACCCATCACCTTGAAAACCCTACAGGGGTCAAAAATCCCTGCGGTAGATCTGCTGCAAGTGCTGCATGGCCTCTGGTCCGAATATGTGCTCGACCCTCCCGCTCACCTCGTCAGTGATGCGAGTGGTTATGTGCCCCTCCGCCAGCAGGCCTTCGTAGGTGCACTTGCACATGTTGAAAATCAGGATGGACGGGCGATCGCCAGGAGCCGCGCGGCTTCCACCAAAGGTCGCCGCAGCACTGAGGGTGTCCGAGTCGCCAGGGCTCACTTGGTAGGTGAACAGATTCCCCGGCTGCCCCACGGACCCGCCGGCGGAATTCTCCCGAGCCGCCGTGCCGCTCAACCCATTGGCCTCGATGTTGTTTGCATGAGTTGTGCTCGTCCCATGGACGAAGTCCATCGACTCACTGCAGTTGTGCACCAGGACCGATGTGGCCCCCGCCAGCACGTAGTACGTGTGCAGATCATCGACCGTGAGGTTGTGGACCCTCTGGTGCTGGGTCCACGCCCGTACCGCGCTCACCTGCGCGTAAGTGCCGTTGCCGGTCTGCAGGAGTGTTCCGGGGAGGATTTCCTTGGCGTAGAGCCATTTGCCGAGGGTGGGGGCCCAGAAGGGGTGGTTGTCGGTGGCGGTGACCTTGCCGGTGGGGGCGGTGGGGGTGGTGATGGTGATTTCGACGAGGTTTTTGGTGCCTTCGCCGGTGATGAGGGCGGTGACGGTGCGGGGGGCGGTTTCGCCGGTGGTGGGGTCGGTGGCGGTGACTTTGTCGCCGGGGCGTACGTCCGCGATGGGCTTGGGGGTGCCGTCGGCCATGAGGACGGGGGTGGTCGGGGTGAAGCTGTTGCCGGTGCCGGCGCCGCAGCCGCCGGTGGCTTTGGCGGGAGGGGGGCTGTCGGCGGGTTTGGGGGCGGGGGGGCTGTCCGCGGCCTTGGGGACGGGGGCGGTGTCGGCGGCTTTGGCGGCTGCGGCGGCGTCGCCGGCGTTGTTGGCGGTCTTGGCGGCCTGGGCGGCGTCGATCGCTTTGTTGCCGTATTTGGCGACGTTGGCGGCGTAGCCGGCGCCGGGGATGGCGGAGGCGGCGGAGAGGCCGGCGTTGACGTAGTCGCCTTCGGCGGCGTACCAGCCGGCGTTGGCGAGGTCGCCGACTTCGCCGACGACGGGGACCATGCCGACGACGTCGAGGGTGGTGTGGCCGATGGTCTTCCAGGAGGGCATCTTGGGCCACTTGCCGGTCGGGTCCATGAGTTTGACCGGGTTGTTGTGGCTGTAGGTGTAGGCGGCGAGGTTGCGGGGCTCGCTGATGCCGCCGGCCATGCCGCCGTCGAGGTAGTCGGGCAGGGCGGGGTCGGTGCTGGCCCAGAGCTGGGTGCGTGGGTTGTAGTAGCGGGCGCCGTAGTAGTAGAGGCCGGTCTCGGCGTCGAGTTCCTTGCCGGTGAACTGGTAGGGCGTGTCGGCCTGTCCGGTGCGTTCCTCCACCCAGGTCTCCCCGTACGGGAAGTACTCGAGGTGTTCGGTGACCTTGCCCTGCTTGTCGGTGACGTAGCCGGAGGAGCCGATGTGGTCGGCGTGGAAGAACTGCTGGGCGTCCTCGGGGCCGGTCGTGGCGACGGTCTTGGTGGTGACGCGGCTGTCGCCGACGAAGACGTGCTTGTAGCCGGTGGTGTCGCGTTCGCTGTAGTAGCGGTTCGGGTAGAGCGAGAGCCCGTCGTCGCTGCGCTTGACGACCCGGTCGCCCTTGTCGTCGTAGACGTAGGAGACGGTGGCGCCGGCGCAGCCGCTCGGGTCCTGGGTGAGGGTGCCGGTCGCGGTGTCCTGGTTGCAGACGAGGCGGTTCTCCTCGTCCCAGACGTACTGCCGGCGCTTGCCGGCGGCGGCCGTGTTGACGGTGCCGGTCAGGTTGCCGTTGGCGTCGTAGGCGTGAGTGACGGGGCCGACCTTGGTCGGGGCGTGCGGACGGGTGCCGTCGTACGCGTACGCGTACGTGTAGGTGGTGCGGTCCTGGACGTCGTTCGGGTTGGACGGGTCGTCGACGGGTTCGATCGGTCCGGCCGTGCCGCTTCCGACGGGGAAGGCGGGGGTGCCGCCGGTGATCTGGTGGGTCTGCGACTTGCTGGTGGTGTTGTGGATCGAGTCGTAGCCCAGGCTCAGGGTGTACGTGTTGACCGCGTTGTTCTTGTCCGTGTAGCGGCCGGACGCCGAGGTGAGCCGGTACTGGTCGTCGTATCCGTAGGTCTGGCTGCTCGGACCGCCGATGTCGCCGCCCTGGGGCGCGTCGTTGGTGAGCGAGGTGATGTTGCCGATCTTGTCGTACGCGTAGCCCAGGTTCTGGAACGCGGTTCCGCCGGGGGCCACGGACTTCAGTGCTCCGAGGCGGCGGTCCTCGGCGTCGTAGGTGTAGGTGGTGCGGACCCCGTTGCCGGTCTGCTGGAGGATCTTCTGCCCGAACTTGTCGTAGTCGACCCGGTCCAGGTACGTGTAGTCGGTGCCGTTCTTGGATCCGGTGGCCCGGCCGACCTGGCCGCCCGAGTCGTAGTCGTAGGTCAGGACCTCGCCGTCGGGATAGGTCATCTGCAGGACGCGGTTGAAGGCGTCGTAGCGCCAGGCGGTGGTGTAGGTGCGCGGGGCGTCGCGGAGCGCGGTGATGGTGCGGGTCTCCTTGATCACCTCGCCGAGTGCGCCGTAGGCGCGCTGCACGGTGCCCGCCGCGTCGTGGACGCGGGTGACGCGCGAGGCGGCGTTGTCCGGCGCGCCGGGGGCTCCGTACTCGTAGGAGACGTCGTTCTCCGGGAAGGTCGGGTAGCGGATGGCCTTCAGTCGCGAGTACTCGTAGTCGTACTCGACGGCCTTCTCCGCCGCCCGCAGGTTCGCGGTGGTCTTCGACGTGACGTTTCCGGCGAGGTCGTAGCGGGTCTCGGAGCGGCCGGCGTCCGGGCTGTCGAAGGAGACGCGGCGTCCCAGTGCGTCGTAGCCGGCGCGTGTGACGTTGTTCTTGTCGTCGGTGACGGTGGTGACCTGGCCCATGGGGTCGTACCCGTAGCCGGTCCAGATCGCCGTGGCGCCGTCGAACTCCTTCACCGCGGTCGTGGCGCCCCGGATGTCGGTGTATGTGCGGCGTTCCTTGCCGTTGCCGTCGGTGACGGTCCGCTCGAAGCGGGTCGTGCCCGCCCGGTCCTGGCCGAAGCCGTACGCGGTGCTGGTGGTGACTCCGTCCGGTTGGACGGTCCTGACCGAGCGGTCCAGAGCGTCGAAGGTCTCCTTCGTGGGTGCCACGGAGTCGAAGGAGGCGTTGAACGTGGTGTTCGCGGCTCCCTTGGCCTCGGTCACCGGGTAGTACTTCTCCACGGCGCGGCCGAGGTGGTCGAACTTCAGCCGGCCGGAGACCGTCATCACCTGGGTGGGCGTGGCCCCGGGCGAGGCGGAGACGGAGGCGTCCTTCTTGGTCTGGAGGACACGCTTGAGGCCGTCGCCGAAGGTGACGGTGTCGATGGTGTCGTCGCGGACGCCCGAGGCGGCGCGGTCGAGGTGCTTGGTCGTGGCGTACGGGACGGCGGCCTCGGGGTGGTAGCCGAAGGTGATGGTGGCCTGGTCGCCGTCCTTCTCGTACGGCCCGGTCACCTTCTCGAGCCGGCCGACGCTGTCGTAGGACATCAGGACCGGCTGGCCGTTGTGGTCGGTGTTCCGCTCGGGCTGGCCGTACTTGAGGTTGTACGCCGTGGACGAGCGGTAGCCGAAGCTGTCCTCGATGGACTCGATGTGGACGCCGACGGTGGTGTCGTAGCCGTACTCCAGCTTGTAGCGCTGGCCCTTCGCGTTGGCCGGACCGGTCACCGATCTCAGGTTCCCGTCCGGGTGGTACGCCAGGTCGGAGACGGCCGCGGTGTCGTCGTCGAGGTACTCGCGCACCTGGCTCACGGCGCCGGTCGCGCAGTCGACGGCGGCTTCGCGGTGGCGCAGGAGCGTGCCCGTGGCCGCGGCCTTCTGGCGTATCGCGTCGGCGACGCCGACCAGGTGCCGGTCGCGGCACCGGGTGTCGGAGCCGGTGTACGCGTAGAGGGTCTCCACGTCGTCCGCGGTGCCCTCGTCACCCGTGTCGAGGGTGCGGGTGACGTTGCCGTACGCGTCGTAGGAGAGGTCGGTGACCGTGGACTTCACCGCGGCGGCAGCGCCCTCGTAGTGCCTGGCCTCGACGCGGGTGAGCTGGGGGAAGACGGTGGCGGTACGGCTCCGGGGGTCGGCGTCCTCGTTCGTGGAGGTGTCGAGCAGCCGGTAGGTGTTGAGCGTCTCGCGGTACGGGTGACCCGCGCCGTCCTCGGTCAGCGTGCGGGTGAGCAGGCCGCGGCCCACGTATCCGTCGGTGCGGAACTCGTCGGTCACCGTGCGGCGGACGGCATCGCCCGCACCGGGGTCGCGGTCCTCGGTCACGACCCGGCCGAAGCCGAGGAACTCGCGCTCGAGCCGGTCGTAACGGCCCTGCTCGTAGCGGAAGGTGGTCAGCCCCGTGTCGGCGCCGTCCCCCGCGACCCCGTCGAAGACCTGGGTCCGGGACAGCACCCAGCGGCTCTCCGGCATCGCGGCGGTGTTGCCCGTCCGGGTGTAGTCCAGGTCGATCCGGGCACCCATCGGCCGGCTGACGGAGCGCAGCAGGTTGGTGCGACCGGTCTTGTTGACCGCGACGACGAGTTCGTCGTCGCGGGTGGACTTGACGTGGTCGGCGCGGCCGTCGCCGTCGACGTCGCGCAGGATGGTCTCGGCCCGGCTGATGCCGGTGGTCGCGTTGGCGCCGGGGTTGAAGACGAAGACGCCGACGGGGGTGGGCAGGCCGACGGTGAAGTAGACGCCCGCGCCGAGGCTGGCGTTCTTGTCGACGGCGATCTGGGGGAAGCTGCCCCGGAATGGGGTGGGCGCGGTGAAGCCGGTGCCGGTGTTGACCGCGACCTTGATCGGGTTGGCCCCGTCGGTGAACACCCGGTCGGTGAGGCCGTCGCCGTTGACGTCCGTCATGCTCGCGCTGGTGTACGAGGTCCCCAGCTCGGCGGACAGGCCGCCCGCGAAGCCGTAACGGTCGACGTTGAACCCGAGGTTGACGCCGACGTTGCGGGTGGACGCGTCGTTGATCGGTCCGGCCGACCAGGGTTCGCGGGCGGCGAAGGAGTAGCCGAGGTTCAGCTGGGCGTCGCCGTTGGAGAACACCTTGTCCGGCAGACCGTCCCCGTTGATGTCGAGGAGGTCGACGCGGACGTCGGACTCGCCGCCACCGAGGCTGCCGCCGATGCCGAGCGACGGCTGGACCGCGCCGGTGGTGGCGGTGTTGGCGCTGGTGCCCGCGTCGGGCGCGGCCATGCCCCGGGCGCTGGCGACGGTGGCGGACTCGCTGCCCGCGGAGTACGACACGTTGCCGGAGACGTTGTCCGCCTCGCGGACGTTGCCGCCGAGGGTGCCGCGCGTGGCGCCGAGCGCGCCGTTCATGTCGGAGAACTGGATCTCCTTGGCGCCCACGACGTCGGGGTAGCCGTCGCCGTTGAGGTCGAGGTAGTCGACCGAACCCGCGGTGATCCCGCCGACCACGGTGCCGCCGAACGGGCCCGCCGCGAGGGTGGCCGACACCTGGCCGGTGACACCGCGGCGCATCACCGTCCGGTCGCCCGCCACGTCGGCGTCGGTGACGATGTCGATGGTGTCCGCGCCGAGGCGGGAACTGGTCGCCATCGCCGAGGTGATCCAGGAGGACTCGTCCTGGGCGGCCCAGCCTCCCTTGGCGGGGACGGGGGCGAACACCGCGAGTCGCGGCATGGTGAGCCGGGGGTTCGCGGTGAAGGGAGCGACGTCCGCTTCCTTGGGCTCCTTGGGGAGCGCGTCCTTGAAGCTCTGGTCCAGCGTGAGTTCGGCCTGCTTGAGCGGTTGGGTGGCGCGGTCGCGGTTGCCCTGGTAGCCGATCACGCCCCAGCCGCGGTAGGGCTGGGCGAAGGCGCCCTGCCCGACGGAACCGTGCATGGCGCTGGGGGCCGGGGTGAAGGCCGGCCAGCTCGACGTCACGTCGTAGGTGACCGAGGCGGACTGCTCGACGAGCAGGCCGAGCAGGCCGGTCTCCGCGGTGGAGTAGTCGATGTAGAGCTCGTCGCCGGCGGTGACCGGCACGGTCAGGTCCAGGTTCGGCCCGCCGAAGGGCGAGGTGTCCTTGGCTTGGAAGATCCGCTTGCCGAGCAACTGCCCGCCGCGCTTCTTGACCGTGAGCGCGATCTTGGCGTCACCGAGGAGGTTGAAGTTGAAGGAGACCTTCGGCCGTACCTTCAACTGGCCGGTCTTGGTGGCCTTGTAGACCTGCTGCGGCGCGCTGAGGGTGTCCGCCGGGAACATGGTCATGTCGTACGGCGGGTTGATCACCAGGGTGGGATCGCCCTTGGCGTCGACGACCGACTCGACCCCCTGCGCGGCCGTGTAGTGCGCCTTCGGCGTCCAGCTGACCGCGGAGGCGTCGATCGGCGAGTCGGTCTTCAGCTTCCACGACATCTTCTCGAACGTGCTGACCGGGATGCTCAGGTCGATCGCGGTGGTGCCGGTCGACCCGGCGGGCAGGACCTTGCGGTACACCTCCGAGGGGGTGTGGACGCCGTTGCCCTTCTCGATCACGACGGTCACGTCGTCCGAGGTCGCCTTGGACTTGACCACGTCACCGGTCAGCCGCAGCGTGCCGTTCACCGGCACGGTCACCAGGGACGGCCGGCCGCCGTAGGTGAAGTCGGCCGACGCGCGGAACACGGTGTTCGCCAGCCCGTTCGCGTCCGTGCCGGCCGGCAGGTCGGTGTACGTGATCTCCGGGTCCCACGCCACGGTGTCGTACTTGCCGTCCAGGATGGACTGGGTGCGGAAGTAGAGCGCGTCGCCCTTCTTCACGGGGATCGACGCCACGTTGCCCGGGGTGAACGCGGTGTGGTCGTCGGGTCCGATCCGCTGCGCCCAGAGTTCGGCGTCCTTGTGCTGGATGGTGACCCGCACGCCGTCGGCCTTGGTGTAGGCCGCCCGCTCCGGCGAGGGGTCCTGGGCCAGCTGGACGCGGCCGTCCACGCGGACTTTGCCGTCGAAGGGCGCGACCCAGCGGCGCACGGTGTCCAGGAGCGGCGAGTTGTCGACCTGCTGGTTGAACTGGGCGGTCTGATCGCCGACGATCTGGCCGGTCACCGTGCCGCCGCCGACCGGCACCGGGGTGCGGGTGGAGTCGGCGCTGTAGGCGGGATGCCCGTTCGCGTCCAGGTAGCCGAACAGCACGCCGCCGTTGTTCACCAGGTCGGCTATGCCGTCACCGTTGACGTCGCTGAAGAAGCGGTCCGAGGTGGTCGTGGTGCCGACGAAGTCCAGCTGGGCCGAGGTGGTGAGGACGTACGACTCGACGCCGATGGTCCCGGACAGCGTGCGCTCGGTCGAGATGCCGGGGAGGTTGGTGAGCTTGACCGGCGTGTCGCCGAACTTCGGCTGACCGCCCGGTGCGGCCAGGTTCGGCCGGTAGTACACGTCCTTGTTCTTGCGGAACACCTTGTCCGGCAGGTTGTCGCCGTTCACGTCGGCCAGCGCCGAAAGGCCGTCGGACTGGCCGGCGTTGAACCCGACCTTCAGCCCGACGGAACCCTCCTTGGTCATCAGGCCCTGCACGTTGTAGCCCGCGAACAGGTGCGCGCCGAAGCCGACCGACGTGTTCGCCGAGATCGCGCTGGCCTCGCCCTCCCGTATGTTCACGCCGAGGTCGTCGTCCGGCACCGACCAGCCCGCCGCGTCGGCGAAGGCGTTGTAGTTGCCCGACGGGTCGCGCACGTCGTCGAAGTAGTCGAAGGTGTGGGTGTTGAACAGCTGGTTGGTCTCGCTGAACTGCGACACCGAGGTCAGCAGCGTCTTGGCGAACGCGCCGGTCCGGTAGTTCAGCTCGTAGGCGCGGATCAGCCGGTCGTCCAGCTTGACCTCGACGCGGCGCAGCAGGTCGGCGGTGACCTTCTTGAACCCGTACCTGGCGTCGACCCGCACGTCCGCCCGGCGCGGCTCGCCGCGCTCGCGGTCCCGGATGAACGTCACCGAGTACCTGCCGTCGGTGTCGCCGCGGCCGGTGTACGTGATCTTCTGCGGGTACAGCTCGCTGCCCGGCACCTTGGAGCCCGTCGTGCCGCCGTCGGCCACCTTGGCGTACCGGTAGCGCATGACGTTGTCGTTGCCGTCGCGGATCTCCCGCGCCGCCCAGGTGGCGACCCGACCGCCGCCGTCGGCCAGCGTGCTCTCGGCCGTACCGCCGAAGACCGTCCGCACGCCCTGCTTGTCGGTGACCTCCCACCAGTAGTTCGCCGGACTGTCGCCGTGGCGCACGATCCGGTCGAACTGCCCCTCCACCCGCGAGTGGAACACCTTCTCCGCGGTCCGCGCCTGCGGCGCGCTCCGGTGCGCCACCGGTGTCAGCTGCTCGCCGTTGAGCAGGTACGTCTCCGTCTCAAGGCCCGCGTCGTACCGCGGCACCCCCCACCGCGTGTCGACCGTCACCATCGGCGTCGTGATGTCCCACCCGACCCCGGCCCACCCGTTCGCCCCCGACGAGTTGTACGCGAGCGCCAGCGTCGGCTCCAGCCCCCCGCGCCCCTTCGGCACCTCCAACGGGTACGACAGCCTCGCGTCCCCGTTGTTGTTCGCCGACGGCACCCCGACCAGGTTCACTCCCGACCCCGGGTCCGCCGCCTTGATGTCCTTGATCTGGTTCGGATTGAACGACGTCCCCTCCGGCCCCTCCGGCCCCTGCACCGCCGCCCCCGCGTCCGGCACCCCCGAAGCCGCCCCCCGCCACCCCCCAGGCGACGCCACCCCCGACACCATGAGCACCACCGCCAAAGCGACGCTCGCCCCCACCCGCCCCCGAACCACCCTCTGCACCTTCATCCCCAAGCCCCCCACCCACCGGCCATCCCCAGAGCACGAGCCACCCACCGACCCCACCCCCCTGCGCTACCGAACGGTAGTTCAACCCCCACGCCACGCGAACCGCCTTTCCGGACAACATCCGCCCCTGAAGTCACAATCAGAGAACGGCATTTCGGCCCCCTCGAACCGCCGCCACGAACCCGCCCAAGCCCTGCCACACGGCGCCGACGCCCCATCGGCATGACGATCAAGGCCCCGCTGGCCTAACGTTCCGCACATGTCATCCCCAGCCGACGACCCCGACGACCAGCCCACCGTGACGATCCGCTGCCAGGACAACGCAGCCGTGGGCGTGACCTTCCGCGACCGTTTCAGCTTCGACCGCGACTCCGTCCACTACGCCGTCGAAGCCTGGGCCCCCGGCCTCACCGCCCGGGTGAACGAGGTCGTCGCCTGGACCTGGGACAGCGACCTCAGCACGTTCCTGGAGGAACTGGCCGCCGACTACCGGGGCTGGGAAGGCGAGCGCACCTGGCACACCGACGACCGCGACCTCGCCGTCTCCGCCGTCTTCCGCTCCGGCGGCCACATCGGCCTGACCTGGACGATTCGCCCGTGGCGGGGCACGGCGGGCGACTGGAGCACCTCGGTCACCACCTGGGTGGAGGCCGGTGAGCAGATGTCCGCCCTGACATCCGACGTCCGGCACTTCCTGTCCTAGGGGTCAGAGGAGGCCCAGGGCGCGGAGGGTGTGGTGCTGGGTGGGGGTGGGTTCGGTGGGCCAGAAGAGGTAGCAGACACCGCCCGTACCGCCCCTGACCTTGCCGTTCGCGTCGTACCTCTTCGTCCGCAGCCAGATGTTCTCCCATTCGCGGCGGGGGTAGACGCGGCGGACGGCGTTGTTGGTGGGGGAGGCGGGGTCGTTGGCGATGATGTCGCCGGTGGGGGTGAAGCCGATGACGGTCATGAGGTGGCCGGAGGTGCCGTAGCCGGCGCCGGTGAGTTCTTCTTTGCGGAAGGACTGGGAGGTTATGGCGGGGATGCCGGCGCGGATGAGGGATTCGAGTTCGGTGAGGGAGTGGAGGCGGGTGACGAGGGCGTTGATGCCGGGGTAGGTGGCGGCGTAGGCGGCGTTGAAGGGCCAGTTGCCGCAGCCTTGGTATTGGTGGTCGTAGGTGAAACGGGCGGCGTGGCAGACCTGGGGGTCGGCGAAGGCGGGGTCGACCCAGGCGAGTTGGTCGGCGGTGGGGCGGCGGTCCCAGTACTCGACGATCATCTGGGAGGAGGTGGGGCTGCACCAGGCCTCGCCGCCGTTGTCGTACTCCGGGTACTGGCCGACGTGGGTGTTCTGCGAGTAGCGCGGGACGATCAGTTCACGGGAGAGGCCGGGGGTGGAGGCCGGGACGGTGAAGCGGTCGGGGACGTCCGAGGCCATGGCGCCGAGGCGCCACACCGTCGGGGTGAGGCCGCTGCCGGGGGTGCGGTAGAGCGTGAGGCGGAGGCGGTAGGACAGGAGGCGGAGGCCGCTCGCGGCGTCGTCGATGGCGAACGTGTCGGTCCAGACCGTGCTCTTGCCGTCGGTCTGGTCGTCGACGGAGGTGCGCCGGATGTCCTCGTCGCCTGAGGCCCAGCGCCCCATGACGTACCAGGGGGTCGCGGTCCCGTCGGAGTACGCGCCCGAGAGTTCGACCTGGAGCCAGGTGCC
Organism: Streptomyces sp. NPDC037273; assembly: GCF_055603625.1. Classification (NCBI taxonomy): domain Bacteria; kingdom Bacillati; phylum Actinomycetota; class Actinomycetes; order Kitasatosporales; family Streptomycetaceae; genus Streptomyces; species Streptomyces sp. NPDC037273. The sequence continues at coordinate 147,403 of NZ_JBVJVO010000002.1, read as the reverse complement.
GGACGGGGTGTGGGCGTTCCAGGAGGCGATGGCCTCGGTGGCGGGGACGGTGGAGGTGTGGACCGGGGAGGTCCAGCTCGCGTACTCCCAGGTGGCGGTCCGTCCGGTGTGCGGGTCGGTGTGGTCGACGCGTCCCGCGGGGGTGGCGATGACCAGGCCGGGGCGGCGGCCGCTGACCGCCTTCGTGCCGGCCGCGGAGCCGCATCGCCAGTCCGTGTAGGTGGACCAGAAGCGGTTGTCGACGAGCCCGGCCGCCGGGGCGTGGCCTCGGTCGTCGGCCTGGTCGGAGGTGTCGGGGCAGTCGGCCGTGGAGCAGTCGGGGGCGGCGGCGGCCGGGGCGGCGGTCGCGGCCGTTCCCGCGGCTGCCGCGAGCGCGGCGGCGAGGACGGTTCTGCGCGGGGTGGAACTGGTCATGGGCGGTGACCCCCAGTCGACGAGAACGGTGGGCTTGCGGACCGGTGCGCGGGCGGGGCGTGGCAGAAGTGCGGGGCGGGCGGGGCCTGGCGGGGAGCACGCACGCGCATGGGTCCCAGCAGTCGTACGGCCCCTGCCGCCGCCGACCCACTATCGCCGCCGGCACCCGGCCTTCGCCAGCACTTCGGCACGCGTCGGCGGAGCAATATTGGTCTCGACCTGTGGCGGTGGCGGGGCGGTGGCACGGCGCTGACCTGGGGCGGTGTGGGGCTCGCCTAGGCTGGGGGCATGGATGACCTGGACCGCGCCGCGCGGGCGCTGCTTCGGCTTGAGCCTTCTTGCGGTCCGGTGCGGCTGGTGGGGGTGGACGGGCACGCGGGGTCGGGGAAGTCGACATTGGCGGCTCGGCTGTCGGTGGCGCTGGGGGGTGCGCCGGTGCTGCATCTGGACGACCTGGCCACGCACGAGGAGTTGTTCGAGTGGACCGGGCGGCTGCGGGAGCAGGTGATCGAGCCGTTCTCGCGGGGTGAGACCGCCGTGTACCGGCCGTACGACTGGCGGCTGAGGTGCTTCGGGGCGGGAAGGGAGCTGCCGGCGGCGCCGGTGGTGCTGGTGGAGGGGGTGGGTGCGGGGCGGCGGGCGGTACGGCCGTTCCTGGCGTGGCTGTTGTGGATGGAGCGGGGGGCGGAGGAGTCGTGGGCGCGGGGGCGGCGCAGGGACGGGGAGGAGCAGTCCGCGTTCTGGGACGGCTGGACCGTGGCGGAGACTCGCCACTTCGCCGAGGACCCTTCGCGGGCCGCCGCCGACACGTTGGTACGTGAGTGCGGGGAGGGGTACGACTGGCTTCCAGGGCCCGGTGTGACAGCGGGCGCGGACCAGATCATCACGCACCGTGACGGCTTCATGTCCGTGAACTGAGCGGCCGGAAGTCCACTTCCGCAAGTGCCTCAACTCCGCTTGACCCAAGGGGCGTACTGGTCTTACGTTCTGAATGTGCGGCTTTTCGGAGCCGCCGCGGACACGAAGCCCCCGGTTGTTCCCCCGTGATCGGGGGCTTCGTTCTGCCCTTCGAGGCCCCTTCGAGGGCCTTTCAAGGCCTCTTCGAGGGCCCTTGGCGACCCCTGATGCTCACCCAGGGTCACCGCTTCCGGATCATGCGCTTCTCCTTAAGCACACACCCCCTGCGCAGGTACGATGCCCGCAGGTGCGGTCAAATCCCGTCCATGCGATGACGGTTGTGGGGGACCCGATGGACATCGGCACGCAGGGCTCGCAGGCCCCGGCCGAGCTCGCCTGGCTGCGCGGAGTCGACGCCTACACGATGGGCGCCTACCCGCAGGCGGAGGACGAGTTCCGGACGGCGGTACGGATCGATCCCGGGATGGCGGACGCCTGGCTCGGGCTGCACGCGCTCAGGGTCGACACCACGACCGCGCTGCTGCGCATGTACCGGAACCGCGAGCGCTTCGGCGAGCAGCGGTCGCGGTACCGGCGCACCCTGAACTCCTGGTACTGGCTCGGCTGGTGGGTGCAGCCGGTCCTGGAGAGCCCGCGCGACCTGCTGCTCGCGCACGCCTCCCACTGGCTCGACGGGCGGCACGTGCCGGAGCTCGACCGGGCCCTTGCGGGGCTCCCGCCGGTCGACACCGACCCCCAGGTCCGCTTTCTGCACGCCTGCCGGGCCTATCTGGTCAAGGACTGGGACCAGCTCGTCCGGCACACCGAGACCCTCGTGGACGACCCGCTGCTCGGCATCGAGGCCGGGCTCTTCGGCGGGATGGCCCGGGTGCGCCTGGAGATGTACAGCCAGGCCGAACCGCTGCTCTCCGCCTCGCTGATGCGCTGCCGCAGCGAGCAGCCGCAGCGCAAGGAGCTGCGGTACTGGCTCGCCAGGGCCCACGAGGGCACCGGTCGCAGCGCCGCCGCCCTGCCGCTCTACCGGGCCGTGCACCGGATCGACCCGGCGTTCATGGACACGGCGGCGCGTCTCGCGGCGATCGCCGAGTACGACGGCTTCGAGGGCTACGACGGCGTGGACGACCCGGCCGGGCTCGCGACGGTCGCGCTCGGCACCTTCGGCGGGGGCCTCGGGCAGGACGCCGGCGAGACCGTGCCGGGCGCGGAGCCGGATGCCGGCGGTCTCGGCGACGGCCTGCGACTCGCCCCCGAGCCCGTACCGCCCGTGCCGGTCACCCCGCCGGAGACCGTACGGCAGAAGGCTCCGGTCCCCCACCAGCCGGTGCCGCCGCGTTTCCCGGCCGGGCCGACCGATCCGGTGCTGCTCGCCGAGGCTCTCGCCGAGCTGGAGGGCATGGTCGGCCTCGAACCGGTGAAGCGCCAGGTCAAGGCGTTGTCGGCGCAGCTGGAGATGGCGCGGCTGCGCGCCGGGCAGGGGCTTCCGGTCCAGCCGCCGAAACGGCACTTCGTGTTCTCAGGCCCCTCCGGCACCGGCAAGACCACCGTCGCCCGGATCCTGGGCCGGGTCTTCTACGCGCTCGGGCTGCTCGGCGGCGACCATCTCGTGGAGGCGCAGCGGGCCGATCTGGTCGGCGAGTTCCTCGGGCAGACGGCGGTCAAGGCCAACGAGCTGATCGACTCGGCCGTCGGCGGGGTCCTCTTCGTGGACGAGGCCTACGCGCTCTCGAACACCGGCTACAGCAAGGGCGACGCCTACGGCGACGAGGCCCTCCAGGTCCTCCTGAAACGGGCCGAGGACAACCGCGACCACCTCGTGGTGATCCTGGCCGGCTACCCCGAGGGCATGGACCGGCTGCTCAACACCAACCCGGGGCTCTCCTCCCGTTTCACCACCCGGGTCGACTTCCCCTCGTACCGGCCCCTGGAGCTCACCGCCATCGGCGAGGTGCTCGCGGCGGCCGACGGCGACGGCTGGGACGAGGAGGCCCTGGACGAGCTGCGCTCCATCAGCGGGCACGTGGTCGAGCAGGGCTGGATCGACGAACTGGGCAACGGCCGCTTCCTCCGCACCCTGTACGAGAAGTCCTGCGCCTACCGCGACCTGCGGCTCTCCGGCTACCCGGGCACCCTGACCCGGGAGGACCTCGCCACCCTCAGGCTGCCCGACCTCATGCAGGCGTACGGCGAGGTCCTGTCGGGCCGCGGTCCGACGGACCGCGGCCCTCAGCAGGAGCCGGGCTACTAGGGCCTGTCCGACCCTGATCCGCCGGACACCCCCTAGACCCGCGCCTCCTGGACGCGGTGGGCGGGGTCGCGGACCTCGCCCACCAGCATCTCCAGGACGTCCTCGAGGGCGACGAGGCCGAGGACGCGGCCCGAGCCGTCCGCGACCTGCGCCAGATGGGTCGCGGCGCGGCGCATCACGGTGAGGGCGTCGTCGAGCGGGAGCTCGGCGCGGAGGGTGGCCATCGGCCGCCAGAGCCGCTGCGGCACCGCCCGCTCCCGCTCCTCCAGGTCGAGGACGTCCTTGACGTGCACGAAGCCCATGAAGGTGTGGTGGGCGTCGGCGCGGACCGGGAAGCGGGAGTACCCGGTCCTTACGGTCAGCTCCTCGATCTCGCGCGGGGTGACGGACGGGGGGACCGTCACGAGGGACGCGGGCGCGATGAGGACGTCCGTCACGGGGCGGCTGCCCAGTTCCAGGGCGTCTTCGAGGCGTTCCTGCTCGACCGGGTCGAGCAGTCCGGCCTGTCCGGCGTCCTCGACGAGCCGGCCGAGCTGGGCGCTGGTGAAGACCGCCTCCACCTCGTCCTTCGGCTCGACCTTGAAGGCCCGCAGGACCAGCCGGGCGCAGGCGCCGAGCGCGGCCGTCACCGGCCGGCAGAGCCGGGCGAAGCCGACCAGGCCGGGCGCGAGCCAGAGCGCGGTCCGCTCGGGCGCGGCCATGGCCAGGTTCTTCGGCACCATCTCGCCGATGACGAGGTGGAGGAAGACGACGGCGGCGAGCGCGATGACGTAGCCGAGCGGATGGATCAGCGCCTCCGGCACCCCGACCGTGTGGAAGACGGGTTCGAGGAGGTGGGCGACGGTCGGCTCGGCGACCGCGCCGAGGGTCAGCGAGCAGACGGTGATGCCGAACTGGGCGGCCGCCATCATCTGCGGCAGGTTCTCCAGACCGTGCAGGACCTGCTTGGCCCGCGCCCCGCCGAGCGGCTCGATCTGGCTGCGCCGGACGGAGACGAGCGCGAACTCGGCTCCGACGAAGAAGCCGTTGGCGAGGACCAGGAGGACGGCGAAGAGCAGTTGCAGGGTGCTCATCGGGCGCCTCCGGTGACCAGCGGGGCGGTGGCGGAGGCCCCGGTGGGGTCCGCGTCCTGGTCGGGTTCGGTCCGGACGATCCGGACGCGCTCGGCCCGGTAGCGGTCGACCTGGCGGACCGAGAACCGCCAGCCGGGGAGTTCGGCCCGGTCCCCCGGCGCGGGGATCCGCCCGAGGAGGTCGGCGACGAGGCCGGCGACCGTCTCGTATGGCCCGTCGGGCACGTCGAGGCCTATCCGGCGCAGGGTGTGGACCCGGCAGGAGCCGTCGGCCTCCCAGGCGGCGCGGCCGTCCTCGGCGGGGGCGGCGGCCAGTTCGGGGCGTCCGTCGGCGAGGGTGTCGTGCTCGTCGCGGACCTCGCCGACGAGCTCCTCGACGATGTCCTCGAGGGTGACGACACCGGCCGTGCCGCCGTACTCGTCGACGACCACCGCGATCGGCTGTTCGCGCCGCAGCCGCTCCAGGAGCGGCTGTGCGGGGAGCGTCCCGGGGACCAGGAGCGGCGGGACCGCGATCCGGCCGACGGGGGTGCGCAGCCGGGCGTGCGGGGCGACGGCGAGCGCGTCCTTGAGGTGGACCATGCCGACGATCTCGTCGATGCGGTCGCGGTAGACCGGGAAGCGCGAGAGGCCGGTGGCCCGGGTGAGGTTGAGGACGTCGGCCGCGGTGGCGTCCCACTGGAGGGCGCTCACCTTCACGCGCGGGGTCATGACCTGCTCGGCGGTGAGTCCGCCGAGGGACAGGGTCCGTACGAAGAGTTCGGCGGTGTCCTGTTCGAGCGTGCCGGCCAGGGCGGAGTGCTGGGCGAGCGAGACGAGCTCGCCGGGGGTCCGCACGGAGTCGAGCTCCTCGGTGGGCTCGACGCCCAGGAGCCGGACGAGCCGGTTGGCGACGCGGTTGAGCAGGGCGATCACCGGCCGGAAGAGGGCGGAGAAGCGGCGCTGCGGGGTGGCCACGAAGCGGGCGACCTGGAGCGGCCGGGAGACCGCCCAGTTCTTCGGTACGAGCTCGCCGACCACCATCTGGACGGCGGAGGCGAGCAGCATGCCGATCACCACCGCGATTCCGGAGACGGCCCCTTCGGGCAGTCCGGTGGCGGTGAGCGGGCCGTGCAGCAGTCCGGCGAGCGCGGGCTCGGCGAGCATGCCGACGACGAGCGAGGTGATCGTGATGCCGAGCTGGGTGCCGGAGAGCTGGAAGGAGAGCTCGCGCAGCGCGGTGACGACGGTGCGGGCCCGCCGGTCGCCGGCGGCCGCGGCCCGTTCGGCCTCGGCCCGCTCGACGGTCACGAGGCCGAACTCGGCGGCCACGAAGAAGCCGTTGGCGAGGATCAGGAGGAAGGCCGCGAAGAGCAGCAGAAGGGAGATGATCATGCCGCCGCCTCCTGGGAGGGGGCGGCGCAGGTACTACCGGACGATCCGTCCATTGCTGGAGGGAGTCACTCCTCGGGTCGAAGGGTGGTCTCGCGGGCCGCGGCAGCGGCCCTGCACACGCGAGACGGTGGTGCCGCTCGGCACCACCGTCTCCAGAGTAGTCACGTGCATGCCCCGAAGGGCAGGGGGTCAGCCCCGGATGGGGGACGGATCGGGGTGGCCCCCGGTCGTTCCCCTGGTCTCAGCGGGTTTCCGCGACCGTGCCGTGGCTTTCGGCCAGGGCCCGCAGGGCCCGCGCGTCCCGGATCGCCGCTTCCCTGGCGATGCCGGGCTGGATGCCGAGCGCGGGCAGGCTGGTGCCGTCGCTGAGGTCGAGGAAGACCCAGGCGTCACCGGGGCGGAGGTTGACCTTGAGGATCTCCGCCCAGGCGAGCCGCCGGGTCCTGGTGATGTTGACGACCGTGACGCCGTCCTGGTCGGCGACGACCTTGGGGCGGCTCAGCAGGATGAGCACCCCGAAGAGGAGCGCGGCCGTGAAGACGAAGCTGACCCGCTCCCCCGGCCCCAGCCGCTCCAGGAGCAGCGCGACGGCGGTGATGACGGTGAACATCGCGGTGCCCACGGTCAGCAGGACCGCCCGGGTGCGGCCGGGCCGGAAGGTGACCGGCAGGGCGGGCATCGTTGACTGGGACATCGGGGGTTCCTCGGTGCCTGGTGCTCGTACGGGCCGGGCCGTCAGAGGCGGCAGGCGTGGATGGCGGTGGTGAGGATGGCGCGCGCGCCGATCTCGTACAGGTCGTCCATGATCCGCTGCGCCTCCTTGGCGGGGACCATCGCGCGGACGGCGACCCAGCCCTCGTTGTGCAGCGGGGAGACGGTCGGCGACTCGAGGCCCGGGGTGAGGGCAACGGCCTGTTCCAGGTGCTCGGCGCGGCAGTCGTAGTCCATCATCACGTACGAGCGGGCGACCAGGACGCCCTGGAGGCGGCGCAGGAACTGCTGGACCTGCGGGTGGTCGTCGGAGGCGCCGTGGCGGCGGACGACGACGGCCTCGGAGGTGAGGATCGGCTCGCCGATGACCTCGAGGCCGGCGTTGCGCAGGCTGGTGCCGGTCTCGACGACGTCCGCGATGACCTGGGCGACGCCCAGCTGGATCGCGGTCTCGACGGCGCCGTCGAGGTGGACGACGGAGGCGTCGATGCCCTGGTCGGCGAGGTGCTTGGCGACGATGCCCTCGTAGGAGGTGGCGATCGTCATGCCGCCGAAGTCCTCGGGGCCGTTCGCCGTGCCGGGGCGGGTGGCGTAGCGGAAGGTGGAGCGGCCGAAGTTCAGCGCGAGGATCTCCTCGGCGCTGGCGCCGGAGTCCAGGAGCAGGTCACGGCCGGTGATGCCGATGTCGAGCTTGCCGGACGCGACGTAGATCGCGATGTCCTTGGGCCGCAGGTAGAAGAACTCGACCTCGTTATCGGGGTCGATGACCACCAGTTCCTTGGACTCTTTGCGCTGGCGGTAGCCGGCCTCATGGAGCATGGCCGACGCAGGTCCGGAGAGGGAACCCTTGTTGGGGACGGCGATGCGCAGCATGAGGTCAGCTTCCTTTGCCTGGGAACTTCGGAACGGGTGGGACGGGTGTGCTCAGAGGTGGGCGTAGACGTCGTCGAGCGAGATCCCGCGGGCGACCATCATCACCTGGACGTGGTAGAGCAGCTGCGAGATCTCCTCGGCGGCCGCTTCCTTGCCCTCGTACTCGGCGGCCATCCAGACCTCGGCGGCCTCCTCGACGACCTTCTTGCCGATGGCATGGACGCCCTTGTCCACCAGTTCCGCGGTGCGGGAGGTGGCCGGGTCGCCGGTCTCTGCCTTGAGCTTGAGCTCGGAGAAGAGCTCTTCGAAAGTCTTGCGGGTTCCGTTCGCCATGATGGTCCTAAGAGTACGGGGTTGGGGTCGCGTACCTAGCGCCAGGGTTCGCTGACCGTGCGCAGCGTGGTGGCGGTGGCGACGGCGGCGGTGACCGCTTCGTGGCCCTTGTCCTCGGAGGATCCTTCGAGGCCGGCCCGGTCGAGGGCCTGCTCTTCGTTGTCGACGGTGAGGACACCGAACCCGACGGGTACGCCGGTGTCGATCGAGACCTGGGTGAGGCCGTGGGTGACGCCCTGGCACACGTACTCGAAGTGCGGCGTTCCGCCGCGGATCACGACGCCGAGCGCCACGATGGCATCGTAGCCGCGCCCGGCGAGCACCTTCGCCACGACCGGGAGCTCGAAGCTGCCGGGGACGCGCAGCAGCGTCGGTTCGTCGATGCCGAGCTCGCTCAGGGCGCGCAGGGCGCCGTCGACGAGGCCGTCCATGATCTTCTCGTGCCACTGCGCCGCGATGACCGCGACCCGGAGGTCGCCGCAGTTCTTCACGCTGAGGACGGGTGCGCCCTTGCCGCTCATGATTCTCCTAGCCGGTCGTACGTTCGTGGTTACTGGTTGCCGCAGGTGGAGGCCGGGGAGCCGTCCAGCCAGGGCAGGTCGTGGCCCATCCGGTCCCGCTTGGTGCGCAGGTAGCCGAGGTTGTGCTCGCCGGCCGTGACCGGCATGGGCTCGCGGCCCTCGACCGTGAGGCCGTGCCGGGTGAGGGCCTCGACCTTGTCGGGGTTGTTGGTCATCAGCCGCAGGCCGCGGACGCCGAGGTCGGCGAGGATCTGGGCGCCGGCCGCGTAGTCGCGGGCGTCGGCGGGCAGTCCGAGCTCCAGGTTGGCGTCGAGGGTGTCGCGCCCGCGCTCCTGGAGTTCGTACGCGCGGAGCTTGGAGAGCAGGCCGATGCCGCGGCCCTCGTGGCCCCGCAGGTAGACGACGACGCCGCGGCCCGCCTCGGTGATGCGGTCCATGGAGGTGTGCAGCTGGGGGCCGCAGTCGCAGCGCTGCGACTGGAAGATGTCGCCGGTCAGGCACTCGGAGTGGACCCGGACGAGGACGTCCTGGCCGTCGCCGATCTCGCCGTGGACGAGGGCGACGTGCTCGACGCCGTCGACGGTGGAGCGGTAGCCGTAGGCGGTGAAGTCGCCGTGCGCGGTGGGGAGGCGGACCTCGGCCTCGCGGCGGACGGTCGGCTCCGCGGAGCGCCGGTAGGCGATCAGGTCCTCGATGGAGATGATCGTGAGGCCGTGCTTGCGGGCGAAGGGGACGAGCTCGGGCAGCCGCAGCATGACGCCGTCCTCGCCGGCGATCTCGACGATCGCGCCGGCCGGGCGGAGGCCCGCGAGGCGGGCGAGGTCGACGGCGGCCTCGGTGTGGCCGTTGCGGACGAGGACGCCGCCGGGCTTGGCGCGGAGCGGGAAGATGTGGCCCGGGCGGACGAAGTCGGAGGGCTCGTGGCTGCCGGAGGCCAGCATCCGCAGGGTGGTGGCGCGGTCGGCGGCGGAGATGCCGGTGGTGACGCCGTGCGCGGGGCTCGCGTCGACGGAGACGGTGAAGGCGGTCCGCATCGACTCGGTGTTGTGCTCGACCATCTGCGGGAGCTGGAGGCGCTGGAGCTCCTCGTCCTCCATGGGGGCGCAGATCAGGCCGCGGCATTCGCTCATCATGAAGGCGACGATCTCGGGGGTCGCCTTCTCGGCGGCGATGACGAGGTCGCCCTCGTTCTCGCGGTCCTCGTCGTCGACGACGACGACGGGGCGGCCGGCGGCGATGTCGCGGATGGCCTGCTCGACGGGGTCGAGGGCGAGGTCGCCGTCCCAGAGGTCTTGGGTGCTCATGCGTGGGCTCCTTCCAGGACGGTGGTGGCGCGGGAGCGCAGCCACCAGTCGCGCATGCCCCACAGGACGAGGGCGCCGTAGATGACGTAGACGAAGCCGGAGAAGGCGTAGCCGTTGGCGAAGTTCAGCGGGACGCCGACGAGGTCGACGAGCAGCCAGGCGAACCAGAACTCGACCATGCCGCGGGACTGGGCGTACATGGCGACGACGGTGCCGACGAAGATGTACGCGTCGGGCCAGGGGTCCCAGGACAGCGTCGGGAAGGCGGTGAAGAGCAGCGCGACGGCGACGGTGCCGAGGGCGGCGGCGCCGACGAGGAGCCCGCGTTCGCGCCAGGTGGCGAAGCGGACGGCGATGGAGCCGTCCTGGGCGTTGCGGCGGCCGCGGTTCCACTGGGCCCAGCCCCAGGCGGCGACGAGCATGACGACGACCTGCTTGCCGGCGCTGCCGGCGAGGTGGCCGGCGGCGAAGGCGATGAAGAGGATGACGCCGGAGAGGAACTGGGCGGGCCAGGTCCAGATGGAGCGGCGCCAGCCGAGCGCGAGGGCTATGAGGCCGATCGTGTTGCCGATCATGTCGGACCAGAGGATGTGCTGGCCGAAGACGGTGAACGCCTCGGAGTTGAGCCAGTTCACTTCTCGTTCTCCTTGGCGTCGGTGCCGAGCAGCCGCTCGACGTACTTGGCGATGACGTCCACTTCGAGGTTGACCGGGTCGCCGGACTGCTTGATGCCGAGCGTGGTCAGGTCGAGGGTGGTGGGGATGAGGCTGATGGTGAACCAGTCGTCGGCGACCTCGACGACGGTGAGGCTGACGCCGTCGACCGTGATCGAGCCCTTCTCGACGACGTACCGGGAGAGGTGGGCGGGGAGGCCGACCTTGACGAGTTCCCAGTGCTCGGACGGGGTCCGCTCCAGGATCGTGCCGGTGCCGTCGACGTGGCCCTGGACGATGTGACCGCCGAGGCGGCCGCCGACGGCCATGGGGCGCTCCAGGTTGACCCGGGAGCCGATGGCGAGGGCGCCGAGGCTGGACCGCTTGAGGGTCTCGGCCATGACGTCGGCGGTGAACTCGCCGTCGCCGAACTCGACGACCGTGAGACAGACACCGTTGACGGCGATGGAGTCGCCGTGCTGGGCGCCTTCCGTGACCAGGGGGCCGCGGAGCCGGAAGCGGGAGGCGTCCTCCAGCTGCTCGACGGCGACGACCTCGCCCAGTTCTTCGACGATTCCGGTGAACACGGTCAGGCTCCCTTGAAGGTGGCGGTGATACGGAGGTCGGGGCCGATGCGGACGGTCTCGGTGATGTCGAGCCGCAACGCTTCGGTGATGGTGCCGATTCCCGCGTCGGCGAGCGCCTGCGGGCCGGCGCCGAGGAGGACGGGGGCGAGGTAGCCGACGACCTGGTCGACGGCGCCCGCGGCGACGAAGGCGCCCGCGAGGGTGGGGCCGCCTTCGAGGAGGACGGAGCGGACGCCGCGCTCGTACAGGGCGTCCAGGAGGGCGGGGACTTCGATGCCGCGCTCGGCCCTGGGGAGGCGTACGACCTCGGTGAGCGGGGTCTCGGCGTCCTCGGCGATGGCGATCAGGGTGGGGGCGGCGTCGTCGAGGACCCGGGCGCCGGGCTTCACTGCGGTCGCCTCGGTGTCGACGACGACCCTCAGCGGCTGTACGGCTCCGTCGATGCCGCGTACGGCCAGATGGGGGTCGTCGGCGCGGGCGGTGCCGGAGCCGGCGACGACGGCGTCGGCCTCGGCGCGCAGCCGGTGGACGTCGGCGCGGGACTCGGCGGAGGTGATCCAGCGGGAGGTGCCGTCGGCGGCGGCGATGCGGCCGTCGAGGGTGGCGGCGTACTTCCAGCGGACGAAGGGGCGGCCGCGGCGTACGGAGGTGAGCCAGGCGATGTTGCCGGCTTCGGCCTCGTCTTCGAGGAGGCCCTGGCCGACCTCGACGCCGGCGGCGCGGAGGGTGTCGGCACCGCCGGTGGCCTGCGGGTTCGGGTCGCCGACCGCGTACACGACCCGGCTGATCCCGGCCTCGATGAGGGCCTGGGCGCAGGGGCCGGTGCGGCCGGTGTGGTTGCAGGGTTCGAGGGTGACGTAGGCGGTGCCGCCGCGGGCGAGGACGCCGGCCTCGCGCAGGGCGTGGACCTCGGCGTGCGGGCCGCCGGCGCGCTGGTGCCAGCCTTCGCCGACCTGGTGGCCGGAGGCGTCGGTGATGACGCAGCCGACGACGGGGTTGGGGCTGGTCGCGCCGAGACCGCGTGCGGCGAGCTCGACGGCGCGTCGCATGGCGGTGGTGTCGGCCTGCTGGGCCACCGGGTCCTCCTGCCTCTTCGGGCACGGACTCCGGGGCTGTCGATGACGACAGAGAGCGGGTGGGACGCCTCGCGCAGGGTGCGCCGGAAGGCCGCGTCCGCACGGGTACGCCGGATCTCTCGCGAGACGGCGACCAGCGGACGTACGGCCGGCGCACCCCTGAGAGGGGTCACCCGCCGCGCACTGCCTCCCATCCGGACTTTCACCGTCGGTCCAGGAATCTCACCTGGTCAACCGGCCGCTGGCTGCGGACGGGTCGCGGACTATACCGCCGGTTCGGAATTACACCGACCCCGGAGTGCGCTGCTGCTGATACAGGGCCAGTGTGCCACGGACGCCGCGAGGCGATGTGGTCGAGTCCCTGTGGGCTGGCTCACAGACTGGCAGAGAAGTCTTCGATGGTCCAGACCTATTGACGCACTGGTCTAGTCCTCTTAATCTCCGAGTCACCTCAGAGGTAACGGTCCGCCGGCGTGCGCACTCCACGGGCCCAACACGACCCACCCCCTTGTTCGTTGTGTTCTCCACCTCCCCAGGAGGAACCGATCGTGTTGTCCCCCACCACGAAGAGAGCCTCGCTGCTCGCTTCCGGAGCGGCCGTCGCCGGACTGCTGCTCAGCTCGCTCGCGGGCGGCGTCTCGTACGCGGCCGACAACGAGTCCTGTCGCCCCGACGGGCTCTACAAGACGCCGGGCGTCGACGTCCCCTACTGCTCGGTCTACGACACCGAGGGCCGCGAGAAGATGGGCGCCGACCACCAGCGTCGCGTCATCGGCTACTTCACCGGCTGGCGGACCGGCAAGAACGGCCAGCCCGCCTACCTGGCCAAGGACATCCCGTGGGAGAAGGTCACCCACATCAACTACGCCTTCGGCCACATCGGCGGCGACAACAAACTGTCCGTCGGCACCGACGGCCCGGACAACGCCGCCACCGGGATGACCTGGCCCGGTGTCGCGGGCGCCGAGATGGACCCGGCGTACTCGTACAAGGGCCACTTCAACCTGCTCAACAAGTTCAAGAAGCAGCACCCGAGCGTCAAGACGCTGATCTCGGTCGGCGGCTGGGCGGAGACCGGCGGTTACTTCGCGGACAACGGCGACCGGGTCAACTCCGGTGGCTTCTACTCGATGGCCACCAACGCCGACGGTTCGGTCAACCAGGCCGGGATCGACACCTTCGCCACCTCGGCCGTCGACTTCATCCGGAAGTACGGGTTCAACGGCGTCGACATCGACTACGAGTACCCGACGACCATGAAGGACGCCGGAAACCCGCTCGACTGGCAGCTCTCCAACGCCCGCCGCGCCGGACTCGTCCAGGGCTACGCGGCCCTCATGAAGTCCCTGCGCGAGAAGCTGGACACGGCCGGCGCCACCGACGGCAAGCACTACATGCTGACCGTCGCCGCCCCCTCCTCCGGCTACCTGCTGCGCGGCATGGAGACGTTCCAGATGCAGAAGTACCTGGACTACGTCAACATCATGTCCTACGACCTGCACGGCGCCTGGAACGAGTACGTCGGCCCCAACGCCTCGCTCTTCGACGACGGCAAGGACGGCGAGCTCGCCGCCGCCAACGTCTACGGCTCCTCGCAGTACGGCAACATCGGTTACCTCAACACCGACTGGGCGTACCACTACTTCCGCGGCTCCATGCCGGCCGGCCGCATCAACATCGGCCTGCCGTACTACACCCGCGGCCACAAGAACGTGCAGGGCGGCACCGACGGCCTGTGGGGCAAGGCCACCGCGACCACCTGCCCGGCCGGCGCGGGCCTGACCAAGTGCGGTGACGGCGCCAGCGGCATCGACAACCTCTGGCACGACAAGGACACCAACGGCGTCGAGTCGCCCGCGGGCTCCAACCCGATGTGGCACGCCAAGAACCTCGAGAAGGGGATCGTCGGCGACTACGTCACCCAGTACGGCTTCCCGGCGAACACCACCCTGACCGGCACCTACGCCCGCAAGTACGACTCGACCCTGGTCGCGCCGTGGCTGTGGAACGCGCAGAAGAAGGTCTTCCTCTCCACCGAGGACGAGCAGTCCGTGGCCGCGAAGGCCGACTACGTGGTCGACCGCGGCATCGGCGGCACCATGGTCTGGGAGATGGCCGGCGACTACGCCTGGAACGCCGCCAAGGGCCAGTACGAGATGGGCTCCACGCTCACCTCGCTGATGTACGACAAGTTCAAGGCGGCCACCCCGTACGGCGCGAAGAAGTCCAACAAGGCGCTGCCGACCCAGGCCGTGAAGATCGACACCCAGTTCACCGAGTTCAAGCTGGGCGACTCGAACTACCCGATCACGCCGAAGATCAAGATCACCAACAACACCGCGGCGACCCTGCCCGGCGGCACCGAGTTCCAGTTCGACTACGGCACCTCCGCCCCGTCGAACGCCTCCGACCAGTCCGGCTTCGGCACCAAGGTGATCAGCAGCGACCACACGGGCTCGAACGTGGGCGGCCTGAAGGGCGACTTCCACCGCGTCTCCCTGAAGCTCCCGGCCTGGCAGTCGCTGGCCCCGGGCGCGACGGTCGACCTGGCGTTCAACTACTACCTGCCGGTGTCCACCCCCTCCAACTGGACGGTGAACATCAACGGCACGACGTACGCCCTCGCCGGTGACCTGGCGCGCGGCACGACGGTCGTGGAGCCCGGCTCCACCACGCCGCCGACGACCCCGCCCACCACCCCGCCGACGACTCCCCCGACGACGCCTCCGACCACCCCGCCGACGACGCCGCCCACCACGGGCTGCACCACCCCGGCATACGTGGCCGGCACCATCTACAACGCCGGCAACGAGGTCTCCCACAAGGGCCACAAGTGGAAGGCCCAGTGGTGGACCCAGAACGAGGAGCCGGGCACGACCGGCCAGTGGGGCGTCTGGAAGGACCTCGGCACCTGCTGACCCCCACCTCCTGAGATCCCCGGCGGCGGACGCTCACGGCCCTTGCCCGCCGCCGGCCCCCTCCGCGCCGCGCCCCCCTGTCCGGGGCGCGGCGCGGACGCGTTCCCCGGACCTTTACGGGAACAGCTGGTCCTGGGCCGCGTCGCGGGCCTGGAGGAGGGCGCCGCGCAGGACGGCGGAGTCGCCGAGGGTGGTGGCGCGGACCTCCGTGCGGAGGGGGGAGAGGGCCGCGAGGGCGGACTCGACGCGGTCGGCGAGGGCGGGGCCGCCGTGGTGCCCGGTCTCACCGGCGAGGACCAGGCAGCCGGGGTCCAGGACGGAGACGACGGCGGCGGCGCCGATCGCGAGGCGCTGGGCGAGGGCGTCGAGGAAGGGGCCGTGGCCGGAGGTGAGGGCGGTGGCCGGGTCGAGGCCGTGGGCGGCGGCGAGGGAGGCGATGGCCGCGGCGGAGGCGAGCTCGTGGAAGCCGCCGTCGCAGCCGGTGGCCGAGGGAAGGCCCGAGGTGCCGGGGACCGGCAGGAAGCCGATCTCTCCGGCGCCGCCCGAGGCGCCCCGGCGGAGGCGGCCGCCGAGGACGAGGGCGGCGCCGACGCCCTGGCCGAGCCAGAGGAGGACGAAGTCCTCGCGGTCGCGGGCGGCGCCTTCGCGGAGTTCGGCGACGGCCGCGAGGTTGGTCTCGTTCTCGACCAGGACGTGGGCGGGGAGCCGTTCCTGGAGGACGGCGACGAGACGGCGGTGCCAGGCGGGCAGGCCCGAGGAGTCGCGGAGTTCGCCGGTGGCGGGGTCGATGAGGCCGGGAGCGCCGACGGCGACGCTGTGCAGCCGGTCGGCTCCGGCGGCGCCGGCGGTCCGCTCCAGGAGGGCGACGGCCTTGTCGACGGCGGGTCCCGTGCCGCCGGCGTCGTCGCCGACCGGGACGGAGGCCTCGGCAAGGGTGGTGCCGACGAGGTCGGCGACGGTGACGGAGACCGAGCTCATCCGCACGTCGAGGGCGGCGAGGTGGGCGCGGTCGGCGACGATCCCGTACAGCTTGGCGTTGGGGCCCCGGCGCTCGGCCCCGGACTCGCCGACGACGTGGACGAGGCCGGAGTCCTGGAGCCGCTCGACGAGGTCGGCGACGGTCGGCCGGGAGAGGCCGGTGAGCGTCTTCAGCTGAGTGGCCGTCAACGGACCTTCGTCCTGGAGCAGTCGCAGGGCGGACCGGTCGTTGATGGCCCGTGCGGTGCTCGGGGATGCGGCCATGCGGCGATCCTCTCAGACTCGTGTACGGGCTCCGCGCCGGAACCCCGCCCGGACCGTCGCGGCCCGGGCTCTCTCCCGCCCACTATTTATCAGGCAGGGTTCCTGATAGTTTACGCGACACACGACGACACGGGGAGGGACCCATGGCGGCAGAGACCGTCACCAGCACCGAACGCCTGCGGCGGGCGCGCTTCGCCGTCGCCGCCGTCTTCTGCGTCCACGGCTCCGTCACCGGCAGCTTCGCCACCCGGATCCCCTGGATCCAGGAGCACGCCGGGGTGAGCGCCGGCCAGCTCGGGCTCGCGCTGGCCTTCCCGGCGCTCGGCGCCTCCCTCGCGATGCCGCTCGCGGGCGCCGTCTCCCACCGCTTCGGCGCCCGGCGGGCACTGCGGGGCCTGCTCAGCCTCTGGACCCTGGCGCTCATCCTGCCCTCGCTCGCCCCGAACATCTGGGGGCTGTGCGGCGTGCTCTTCGTCTACGGGGCGACGGCCGGCATGTCCGACGTGGCGATGAACGCGCTCGGCGTCGAGACCGAGAACCGGCTCGGCAAGTCCATCATGTCGAGCCTGCACGGCATGTGGAGCGTCGGCGCCCTGCTGGGCTCCGCCGCCGGCACCGTCGCCGCCCACCTCGGCGGCGACGCCCGCCTCCACCACCTGATCGCCGCCCTGGTCCTCACCGCGCTCGGCCTGGTCTTCTGCCAGGGCGTCCTGGACGTGCACAGCACCCCGGACGAGGAGCCGCCGCCGCGCTTCTCGCTGCCGCCGAAGTCCGCGCTGATCATCGGCGCCATCGGCTTCTGCGGAGTCTTCGCGGAGGGCGCCAGCCTGGACTGGTCGGCGGTCTACCTGCGCGACGAGCTGGGCAGCTCGGCCGGGCTCGCGGCCGCCTCCACCACCGCCTTCGCCCTGACGATGGCCGTGGCGCGGCTGGCCGGCGACCGGGTCGTGGACCGCTTCGGCGCGGTCCGTACCGTACGGGTCGGGGGCGCGGTCGCCACCCTCGGCGGCGTCATGGTGGTCCTGGCCCCGCACGCCGCCGTCGCGATGGCCGGATTCGGTCTCATCGGACTCGGGATCGCGGTCGTCGTCCCGCTCGCCTTCGCCGCGGCCGGGCGCAGCGGTCCGAACCCCAGCCAGGCCATCGCGGGCGTCGCCACCATCACGTACACCTCGGGGCTCATCGCCCCCTCCGCGATCGGCGGCATCGCCGACGCGACCTCCCTGGTCTTCTCCTTCGGCCTGGTCACCCTGCTCGCCTTCGGCCTCGTGCTCGGCGCGGGCGTCCTGCGGACCGGCACCCGCGAGAAGGCGCCCGCGGCGCCCGCCCCCGTCGGCTAGGGGGTCCCGTACGACCGCGTCCCGGCGGCGGTCGAACGGCTCCGGCCTGCGGCGGCGCATAGCATGTGGCTGATCTTTTGCGGTCGTGACACGGCCGCCGGAACCGGAGAACGGGAGCGACCTCATGAACCTCGGCGTGCGCTGGACCTTGCACGGCGACGGGAGAACACCCGCTCCCGGAGCCGTCGTCCGGCCGGACGAAAGGCTCTCCTGGCCCCGTACGGTCGGACTCGGCGCCCAGCACGTCGTGGCCATGTTCGGGGCGTCCTTCGTCGCCCCGGTCCTCATGGGTCTGGACCCGAACCTGGCGATCATGATGTCCGGTGTCGCCACCGCGATCTTCCTCCTGGCGACCCGCGGCACGGTCCCGTCCTACCTGGGCTGCTCGCTCTCCTTCGTCGGCGTCGCCGCCGCGATCCGGGCCTCCGGCGGCACCAGCGCCACCGTGACCGGGGCGGTCCTGGTCGTCGGCGCGGTGCTGTTCCTGGCGGGTCTCGCGGTACGGAAGTTCGGCGCGCGGATCATCCACGCGGCGATGCCGCCGATCGTGACCGGCGCCGTCGTGATGCTGATCGGCTTCAACCTGGCGCCGGTGACGGCCGCCACGTACTGGCCGCAGGACCAGTGGACGGCTCTCCTCGTGATGCTGTTCACCGGTCTGGCCGTGGTCTGTCTGCGCGGCTTCTGGTCGCGGATCGCGATCTTCCTCGGCCTGGTCTTCGGCTACGGCCTCTCGTGGATCCTCGACCTGGTCTTCGGCAAGATCCACTCGATGTCGCCGAGCGGCCAGGTCACCGACCACTGGCGGCTCGACCTCTCCGGTGTCGGCAAGGCCGACTGGATCGGTCTGCCGTCCTTCCACGGACCGAGCTTCGAGTGGTCCGCCATCCTGGTCGCCCTGCCGGTGGTCATCGCCCTGATCGCCGAGAACGCCGGACACGTCAAGGCCGTCGGCGAGATGACCGGCGACAACCTGGACGACAAGCTGGGCACCGCGATCGCCGCCGACGGCGCCGCCTCGATGCTGTCCACCGCCGTGGGCGGCCCGCCGAACACCACGTACTCCGAGAACATCGGCGTCATGGCCGCCACCCGGGTCTACTCGACCGCCGCCTACTGGGCCGCGGCCGGCTTCGCGCTGCTCTTCGGCCTCTGCCCGAAGTTCGGCGCGGTGGTCGCCGCGATCCCCGGCGGCGTCCTCGGCGGCATCACCGTGATCCTCTACGGCATGATCGGCCTGCTCGGCGCCCAGATCTGGATCAACGCCAAGGTCGACCTGCGCAACCCGCTCAACCTGGTCCCGGCCGCCGCCGGCATCATCATCGGCGTCGGCGGCGTGAAGCTGACCTTCACCGACACCTTCGAGCTGGGCGGCATCGCGCTCGGCACGATCGTCGTCATCACCGGCTACCACGTGCTGCGGGCCTTCGCCCCCGCCCACCTCAAGGAGCAGGAGCCGCTGCTCGACTCCGGCACCAGCTCGTACGAGAAGAGCGCGGACGGCGCGTCGAAGAACTGAGTGATTCGCCCGTTCTGGGTAAGCCGGGCCCGGGAGGTTCCCTCCCGGGCCCGCTGCCTGGGAGCCTGCCCCCATGGCGCAGACCCAGCAGATCGGACAGCGGACCGAGCGGATCGGGCCCTTCCTCGCGGTCGACCCCGTGGTGGACCGGATGCGGTCCCTCCGCTCGGCCTGGCATCCGGCCGACGGCGTCGCCGTCTTCAACCGGGTCTATCTGACCGTCACCGAGGAGATCGGCCACGCCATCGAGGCCGGCACCTTCGCCGACCGGCGGGCCGCCGCCACCCTCGACGTACGGTTCGCGGAGCGGTACCTCGCGGCGGTCGACGCGGTCGCCACCGGCTGTCCCGCCCCCGCCTGCTGGCGGCCCCTCTTCCACTACCGGCGGCATCCCGGCGTACGGCCGCTGCAGTTCGCGCTGGCCGGGATCAACGCGCACATCGGGCACGACCTGGCACTCGCCGTCGTCGACGCCTGCCGCATCCTGGAGTGCGCGCCCGCCGACCTGGAGGACGAGTTCGACCGGGTCGGCGACATCCTGGTCCTCCTGGAGGAGCGCATCAGGGAGGAACTGATGCCGGGCCCGGACCTCCTGGAGATCGCGGACCCGCTGACGCATCTGCTCGGCTGCTGGAGCCTGGACCGGGCCCGGGACGGGGCCTGGCTCGCCGCCCGCTCGCTGTGGCAGCTGCGCGGGCTGCCGGAGCTCGCGGCCGAGTTCACGGAGCGGCTCGACCGGTCGGTGGGCCTGGTGGGGCGGATGCTGCTCACGCCGCTCACCAGGCCCTGAACCGTACGGCTCCGGACCGGGATCAGTCCTCCGGCAGTTCGACCGGGGCGATCTCGTCGTACACGTCGCCCGGACCGGGGTTGGTGCCGTCGGTGGCGCCGCCGAAGTGGTGCATCACGCCCCAGACCGCGTTGAGCGCCGTCTGCACCGCGCCCTCGGCCCAGCCGGCCGTCCAGGAGATGTCGTCACCGGCGAGGAAGATGCCCCGCTTGTCCTCGGGCAGCCGGTCCTGCATGAAGTGCGTGAACAGACGGCGCTGGTAGCGGTAGTGGCCCGGCAGGTTGGCCTTGAAGGCGCCCATGAAGTAGGGCTCGTTCTCCCAGGAGACCGTCACCGGGTTGCCGATGATGTGCTTCCGGATGTCGACCTTCGGGTAGATCTCGCCGAGCGACTTCAGCATGACCTCCATCCGCTCGTTCGCGGAGAGCGGCAGCCACTTCAGGCTGTCGTCGCACCACGTGTACGAGAGGCAGATGGTGGCCGGCTTGTTCGGGCCGTCGTCGAGCAGGTAGGTGCCGCGGGTCATCCGGTCGGTCAGCGTCATCGACATGACGTCCCGGCCGGTCTCCTCGTCCTTGTCCAGCCAGAACGGCCGGTCGACGGGGACGAAGAGCTTCGAGGACTCCATGTAGTGGGTGCGCTCGATCGCCGTCCAGTGGTCGATCGGGAACAGCGCGTCGTCGCAGGCGATCTTGGAGAGCAGCATCCAGGACTGGGCGGTGAAGATCGCCGCCTGGTAGGTGCGGATGTCGCCGGAGGCGTCGGTGACGGTGATGCGGTTGCCGGCGGTCCGGTTCAGCCGGGTGACGGCCGGCTTCGGGGTGCCCTCGTGCAGGGAGCTGAGCGAGGTGCCCTGCGCCCAGTGGACGATCTTCTCCGGCTCGCGCTCCCACAGGCGCAGCGGCAGCTGCTGCGAGCCGCCGACGATGCCGCGGTGGTGGTCGTCGGCCTCGGTGTAGACGACGCGGAGGATCTCCAGGATGGAGTTCGGGAAGTCGGTGTCCCAGCCGCCGGTGCCGAAGCCGACCTGGCCGAAGATCTCGCGGTGCCGGAAGGACTTGAAGGACTCGGACTCGCAGAGGTAGCCGTAGAAGGTCTGGTTGTCGAGCTTCTCGACGAGCTTGGCCCAGATCTCGCGGATGCGCGGGACGTCGCGCTCGCGCATGGCCTGGTTCATGTCGGAGAAGTCGGCGCCCTCCTCCAGGCAGGCGTTCCACGCGTTCATCACGTCGCGGTAGACCTGCGGCAGGTCGTCGACGGTGGTGGCGTAGTGCGACTCGCCCTTGAGGTCGACGACGGTCGACGGGGTCGACTCGGCGAGCGGGTTCGGGAAGGGCGTGGTCTCCAGGCCGACCAGGTCGATGTAGTACTGGAGCGCGGTCGAGGAGGGCGGGAAGCGCATGGCGCCCATCTCGGCGGTCAGGCCCTCGGTGCCGGTGCCCTCGAAGCCCACCGTGCGCAGGCGTCCGCCGATCTGGTCGGCCTCGTAGACGACGGGCTTGAGGCCCATCTTCATCAGCTCGTACGCGGCGATGATGCCGGAGAGCCCGCCGCCGATGACGGCGACCTCGGTGCCGTGCGCGGTGGCCGGTATCTGGCCGAGCCCGGCCGGGTGGGCCAGGAAATCGTCGTAGGCGTACGGGAAGTCCGGACCGAACATGGTGATCGGCGGCTGGCCGTCGCTGTGGGGGACGGCGGTCGTGGGCACCGTGGACGTCATGGGGTACGGACTCCTTGCACGGAAAAAGGTGAGGCGGGTCGGGAAGGCTGGGGGGGGCGGCTCAGACGAGCGGGCCGTAGAGGCCGGGGCGCCGGTCGCGGAGGTAGGGGTTCTCCGCGCGGGAGGCCGCCAGGAGCTCGGGGTCGGCGTCGCCGATGACCAGCTCCTCGGCGCGCCCGGCGCGGGCGCGGGCGGTGCCGTCGGGGCCGGCGAGCGCGGAGAGGCCGACGAACTCGAAGTCTCCCTCGGAGCCCGCGCGGTTGGCGTACGCGATGTACAGCTGGTTCTCGAAGGCGCGCACCGGCACCACGGAGAGCGGCACGACCTCGGCGGGGTGCATCAGCGCGGTCGGCACGAGGAGGAGGTCCGTGCCGGCCAGCGCGTGCGCCCGTACGTTCTCCGGGAACTCGACGTCGTAGCAGATCATCAGGCCGACGGTGAGTCCGCCGAGCTCGGTCTGGACGACGGCCTCGTCACCGGGGGTGAACCAGGTCGCCTCGAAGCCCCCGAAGAGGTGGGTCTTGCGGTAGTTCAGGAGCGGGACCCCGTCGGCGCCGACGAGCCGCGCCGAGTTGTAGAGGACCCCGTGCCGCTCGGTGTCGCGCTCCGGGTAGCCGTAGCCGACGGCGAGCCCGTGGCGGACGGCGATGGCGGCGACGGCGCGGGCGGAGGGCCCGTCGGCCGGCTCGGCCAGGCGCGCCAGATCGGCTCCGATGGCGTAGCCGGTGAGGAAGAGCTCGGGGGCGAGCAGCAGGCCCGCTCCGGCGGCGGCGGCGCGCGCCGCGGCCTCGTCGAGGATCTTGAGATTGGCGGCCACGTCACCGAGCTCACCGGAGCTCTGGAGCAGGGCGGTGCGCAGCGCGGGCATGGGCGATCCTCGGGGGGTCTGAGTACAAGGGGAAGACGTCAAAAACGGTACGGTTTCGCGCTCCGTCGGGACAAGGCGGGAGCGTTGCGGACCGACCGTCGAACCGTTGCGCGATGGGCGAGCATCGCGGCGATTCGTTGCGTACGGCTCCGCCCGGGGTCGTACGGCTCCCCCGCCGCGCGGCGGAGGCGAGGACCGTCCCACGGCCCGACGCCCGGCGGCGGGCGAGCAGGAAGAGTGGTGGTCGTCCGGTTGACCTGCCGAAAGGACCGCATCATGAACCGCCGTACGAAGATCGTCGCCGTCGCCTTCGCCGTACTGCTCACCGTCGGGGCCGGCGGCGTCGCCGCCGCGTCGGCCGACGAGGCCGCCGCCCCGGCGGCCTCGTCGGCGGCGGTCTCGGAGGCCGCCGCCCTGACCGGCACCGCCAAGCTCTACCGGCCGGCCGGGGACGACATCACCTTCTCCTTCGACGCACACCTGGCCGAGCGGGACCGGCAGGATCCGATGAAGGCCACCGGCACCTTCCGCTTCAGCCACTACAAGGGCGACTGGGGCGGCTACGCCAAGGTCGAGGTGGACTGCCTCACCACCGGCGGCAAGGTCGCCGTCGTCTCCGGTGTCGTCGTCGAGACCGACGTGAAGGAGTTCAGGAAGGCGCGGGTCGGGGTGACGGTCCACGACGTGGAGGGCGGCCCCGACCGGCTCGGCTACACCTGGATGACGGCCGACCCGAAGAAGGACAAGGTGCAGCCGTGCCTCAGCGGCGCCCCCTTCGAGAAGGTGAAGGAGGGCACCGGGGACTTCCGGGTCACCCCGTGGGAGTTCGTCTACCCGACGGAGTAGACCCTCAGGCGGGCGAGCCGGAGGAGAAGCGCCGCAGCAGCGGCGAGAGGACCAGGACGGACTTGGTGCGCTCCACGAACGGCTCGCCCGCGATGCGCTCCAGGACCCGCTCGAAGTGCCGCATGTCCGAGGCGAAGACCTGGACGACGGCGTCCGCGTCACCGGTGACGGTCGACGCGGACACCACCTCGGGGTACCGCTCCAGACCTCGCCGGATGTCGTCCGGCGAGGTGTTGTGGCGGCAGTAGATCTCGACGAACCCCTCCGTCTCCCAGCCGAGCGCCGCCGGGTCCACCCGTACGGTGAAGCCGGTGATGGCACCCTCGGCCCGGAGCCGGTCCACGCGCCGTTTCACGGCGGGGGCGGAGAGTCCGACGAGCGAGCCGATGTCGGCGTAGCTGCGGCGGGCGTCTTCCGCGAGGGCGTGGACGATGCGTTCGTCGAGGTCGTTGAGTCGCACTACGGGTGGATCACTTCTCTGCTGATGCTGCTGACGCTGCGGTGGCCAGTCGGGAGCGGCGCATGCCGTACAGGAAGTAGAACACGAGCCCGGCGGCCATCCAGCAACCGAAGACCACCCAGGTGACGGCGTCGAGGCTGAACATGTTGTACGCGCAGAAGAGGAAGCCGAGGACGGGGAAGACCGGTCCGAGCGCGACCTTGAAGCTGCGGGGCATGTCGGGACGGCTGTAGCGCAGCACGATGACCGCGATGTTGACCAGGCCGAAGGCGAACAGGGTGCCGATGCTGGTGGCGTCGACGAGCTTGCCCAGCGGGATGACCGAGGCGAGGGCGCCGCAGAACAGGGAGACGAGCACCGTGTTGACGCGCGGGGTGCCGGTCTTGGCGCTGACCTTGCCGAAGGCCTTCGGCACCAGGCCGTCGCGGGACATCGCGAAGAGGACGCGGGTCTGGCCGTAGAGCACGGTGAGGACGACGCTGGCGATGGAGATGACGGCGCCGGCGGCGAGCAGGGTGCCCCAGAAGGTCTTGCCGGTGACGTCGTTCATGATCGCCGCGAGGGTGGCCTCGGAGCCGTCGAAGGCCTTCCAGTGCCAGGCACCGACGGCGACGGCCGCGACGAGGACGTAGAGCACGGTGACGATCAGCAGCGAGAGCATGATCGCCCGCGGCAGGTCGCGCTTGGGGTTCTTGGCCTCCTCGCCGGCCGTGGAGGCGGCGTCGAAGCCGATGTACGAGAAGAACAGGCTGGCACTCGCGGCGCCGACGCCCGCCACGCCGAGCGGCATGAAGTCCTCGTAGTTGCCGGACTTGAAGCCCATGAAGCCGATGGCGCAGAAGAGGGCGAGCGCGGCGATCTTCACGATGACCATGACCGTGTTGACCACGGCGGACTCACGGGCGCCACCGAGCAGGAAGACCATCGCGAGCAGGACGACGATCAGGCCGGGCAGGTTGATGATGCCGCCCTCGCCCGGGGCGGAGGAGAGCGCGTCGGGGATGGTGACGCCGATGGTGCCGTCGAGCAGCTCGTTGAGGTATTCGCCCCAGCCGACCGCCACGGCGGCGACGGAGACGCCGTACTCCAGGACCAGACACCAGCCGCAGACCCAGGCGACGAGTTCGCCCATCGTTGCGTACGCGTACGAGTACGAGGAGCCGGCCACCGGTATGGTGCCGGCCAGCTCGGCGTACGAGAGCGCGGAGAAGAGCGCCGTGAGACCGGCGATGACGAAGGCGATCGTCACGGCGGGGCCGGCCTTGGGCACCGCGTCGCCGAGGACGACGAAGATGCCGGTGCCGAGCGTCGCACCGATGCTGATCATGGTCAGCTGCCACATGGACAGCGAGCGGCGGAGGCTGCCGCCCTCACCCTGTCCACCCTCCGCGACCAGCGCTTCGACCGGCTTGCGCCGGAGAAGTGCGCCGAGAGCGGAGGTCTTCTGGGTGGTCGGGTCGACGACCGGTGGGGCTGCGCCTTGATCCAGCACTGCGGAGGCTCCTTATCGCTGCCTGTGGGTACGGAGGCGACCGCGGCGGTACGGGGGCATGCCGGAACAGGCCCACGGGGGAAGGGGAACCGCCGAGCAGGCGGTCGCCGCCACTCCTGGTACGGGGCATGAGCCTAAGGGTCAGAGCTTCGCACTCGTAATGCATCGTTGTTGCGCACTGGCGGATGATCATTGCGCGCTCGCGAAGCAGACGGGGAAACATTGCGCTCCCCCGCATGAATCGACACATCAGGGGTGAACCGGCCTGTGTAAGCCTCTGGACTCCTCGCGCCCGATGACCGACCCTGCGAGCTCCTGACGACGACGTCCGACGACCGCTCCGGCGGCCGTCCCGGCGACCCACGATCGGAGGCCCCGGTGGGCTGGCTCGACCCGGCACCGTTCCTGCGCGGCACCGCCTGGCTGGACGGTCCGCGGCCCGTGCGCGCGGACCCGGACGACCTCGAACGGCTGCCGTGGGACATCACCGCGCGGGCCGCGCTGCCGATCGGCGTACGGATCGAGTTCACGGCCTCTCCCGGCACGCGCGCGGTGGAGCTGCGCTACCGGGCGGAGGTCCCGCGGCGCGACGACCCGCTCGCCGCCCTGCGGCACTGCTTCGCGCTCTGGCAGGGCACCCGGCTCGTCGGCGAGACCTGCGTCGCCCCGGCCGCCGAGGGCACCGTCACGCTCCGGCTGCCCGCGGGCGGTGGTGACTTCGCCGTCCATCCGCCGGAGAGCCAGGCTCCGGTGCCGCTCGCGCTGCGGGCCGTCGGCGGCGCCGTCTCCCCCGCCCCCGCCAGGCCCCGCTGGCTCGTGCACGGCGACTCGATCACCGAGGGATGGTGGTCCACCCGCCCCGCGCACTCCTGGCCCGCCACCACCGGCCGGCTGCTCGGCCTCGACCCGGTCAACCTGGGTTACGCCGGCGGCGCGCGCGGCGAACTCCCCCTGGCCGAACACCTGGCCCGGCTCCCGGGTGACCTCGTCACCCTCGCCTTCGGCACGAACTGCTGGTCCCGGGTCCCGGCCACCGCCGACTGGCTGTACGCGACCGTGCGGGCCTTCGTCGGCCTGGTCCGCCGGGGCCACCCGGACACGCCGCTGCTGATCGTCTCGCCCGTGCTGCGCCCCGAAGCCGAGCACACCCGCAACGCCCTGGGAGCCACGCTCACGGAGCTGCGCAGGGCGATGGAGCGCGCGGGCCGCGACCTGGCGGCGGAGGGCGACAGGCGGCTCCTGGTCCTGCCGGGGCGCCCGCTCCTCGGCCCGGAGCACCTGGCGGACGGCCTGCACCCGAACGACGGGGGCCACGCCCGGATCGCCCGGGCGGTGGCGGCGGCACTGCGCCCGTACGTACCGGCCCCCGGGAACGCCGCAGGCCCCCGGGAGGAAAGCTCCCGGGGGCCCGCGGACGGATAGGGCTACTAGCTCCAGCTGGCGTGGAGGGGCTTGCCCTCGGCGTAGCCGGCCGCGGACTGGATGCCGATCACGGCCTTGTCCTCGAACTCGGCGAGCGAGCCGGCACCGGCGTAGGTGCAGGAGGACCGGACGCCCGCGATGATCGAGTCGATCAGGTCCTCGACGCCCGGACGCTGCGGGTCGAGGAACATGCGCGAGGTGGAGATGCCCTCCTCGAACAGCGCCTTGCGGGCGCGGTCGTAGGCGGACTCGTCGCTCGTGCGGTTCTTGACCGCGCGGGCGGAGGCCATGCCGAAGGACTCCTTGTAGGCGCGGCCCTGGGCGTCCGTCTGGAGGTCGCCGGGGGACTCGTACGTCCCGGCGAACCAGGAGCCGATCATGACGTTGGACGCGCCGGCGGCGAGCGCCATGGCGACGTCACGCGGGTGACGGACACCGCCGTCGGCCCAGACGTGCTTGCCGTACTTCTTCGCCTCGGCGGCGCACTCCAGGACGGCCGAGAACTGCGGGCGGCCGACGCCGGTCATCATGCGGGTGGTGCACATGGCGCCGGGGCCCACACCGACCTTGATGATGTCCGCGCCCGCCTCGATGAGGTCCTTGACGCCCTCGGCGGCGACGATGTTGCCCGCGACGATCGGGACGTGCGGGTCGAGCGCCCGGACGGTCCTGATCGCGGAGATCATCGACTCCTGGTGGCCGTGCGCGGTGTCGATGACGAGGGTGTCCACGCCCGCGTCGAGCAGCTGCTTGGCCTTGCCCGCCACGTCGCCGTTGATACCGACGGCGGCGGCGATGCGCAGCTTGCCGGCCTTGTCGACGGCGGGGCTGTAGAGGGTCGCGCGCAGGGCGCCCTTGCGGGTGAGGATGCCGACGAGCTTGCCGTCCGCGTCCACGGCCGGGGCGTACCGGCGGTTGGCGGCGTCGAGGGTGTTGAAGGCCTCGCGCGGGTCGATGTCGGCGTCCAGGAGCAGCAGGTCCTTGGACATGACCTCGGAGAGCTGGGTGAAGCGGTCCACGCCGGACAGGTCGGCGTCGGTGACGACACCCACCGGGCGGCGGTGCTCGTCGACGACGACACCGGCGTCGTGGGCGCGCTTGGGCAGCAGCGACAGCGCGTCGGCGACGGTCTGGTGCGGCTCCAGGACGATCGGGGTGTCGAGCACGTGGTGGCGGCTCTTGACCCAGGTGATGACGTCGGTGACGACCTCGATCGGAATGTCCTGGGGGATGACGACGAGGCCACCGCGGCGGGCGACGGTCTCGGCCATCCGGCGGCCGGCGATGGCGGTCATGTTGGCGACGACCAGCGGGATCGTCGTACCGGTTCCGTCCGGCGAGGAGAGGTCCACCGCCTGGCGGGAACCGACGGCCGAGCGGCTCGGCACCATGAAGACATCGTCGTACGTCAGGTCGTAGGGCGGCTTGACGTCATTGAGGAAACGCACGTGCTGACATCCCAGTCGTTCGGATCGGCCCCTAGGCATTTCAGCCAGGGGAAAAAGCACGTAGTTCATTGTCCCACGGCTCTACGCATACCAGTCCAGGGCGAATCATCCGAGGCTGGCGGCAGGTGGTTCGTGCGATCCTCCGAAGGCGTCCCCCAGGGCGAGGAGGACGGTGAGGCGGGTGGGGCGCTCGTCGACCGCCGCGGCGAAGACGTCCTGGGCGGTCCGCCATTCGCGCGGGCTCTCGCCGGCGTACCTCTGCCAGCCGGTGACGACGAGGGTGACCGGCTCGGGCAGGTCACCGAGGGAGTCGGCCAGGGCGTCCCAGTTCCGCCCGAACCAGTCGGGCAGACCGAGCGCGGTGGCGCAGCGGTCCATGAGCTCGGCCTTGTCCGTGACCCCGGTCAGGTCGAGGACGACGGGGTCGTCAAGCCTCATCCGTGACCACCTCCCGGAACGTCTCGTAGTGGTCGTCGGTGTAGTACTTCTCGCCCTGTTTCCCGGTGACGATCCGGCGCGCTCCACGGCCGCTCACCCCCGGGGTCCGCACGGTGTACTCGTGGTAGTAGCCGCGGTCCTCGCGCGGCAGGATGCCCTCGAAGTTCCCGAAGACGGTGCCGTCCTTGGTGTACGGGAAGGGGCCGCCCTGCGCGATGAGGTCGAGGGTCTTCCGCGCCTCCGCCGGCAGGTCCTGGACCCGTAGGGTCGGCAGGCCGGAGCTCCCGGTGGGCGCGGCGGCGGCACTCGCCGTGGCGGTGCGGGTCGGCCCGGACGCGGCGCCGCCGCTCTCCGAGGAGCACCCGCCCAGGAAGGACGCCAGGAGGACGGCGAGGACGAGCGCGAGGAGCACGCGTGGGGGCCGGAGCAACATGTCCCGAACATACCGTTACGGGATAGCTCCGGCCCCTTGGTTCACCCGGTCGCGGACCGGGCCGCGTCGGCGTCAGCCGCCGTCGGGGTCCTTGCGGTCGAGCGCCGGGTGCGTGCCGGGGCTGGACTCGGTGAGCAGGTAGTCGGCCGCGGCGCGGTCCGTGACGAGGCTGGTGACGAGCCCGGAGCGGAGCACCGCGCCGATCGCCGCCGCCTTGCGCTGGCCGCCCGCGATGGCGACGACCTCGGGGATGCGGCGCAGCCGGTCCGCCTCGACGGTGATGCAGCGCTCGCCCAGGTCCCGGCCGACCCGGCGGCCCTCGGCGTCGAAGAGGTGGGCCGACATCTCGGCGGCGACGCCCAGCGAGGCGTAGTGGGCGCGCTCGGCGTCCGAGAGCATGTCGTGGACGGTCGAGATGCCCGGCTCCCAGGAGCCGATGGAGACGCAGGCGACGGTCACCTTGTCGAAGTACTCGAAGGCCCGCGCGATGCCGGTCTGGCTGCGCAGCGCCGCGGCGGTCGCCGGGTCGGGGAGCAGCATGGGCGCGTAGATGGGGTGGGCCTCGCCGCCGGAGACCTGCGCGGCGCGCCGTACGGCCTCCACCGAGCCGCGCTCGGCGGTTCCGGCGTCGTACACGCCGGTGAGCTGGACGACGGTGCAGGGCGGCAGGCGGTCGAGGGCGGCCGCCATGTGGATGGTGGAGCGGCCCCAGGCCAGGCCGAGGACGTCGCCCTCGGTGACCAGCTCGCCGAGGAGGTCGGCCGCGACCTCGCCGAGGTTCTCGGGGTCGGGCGACTCGTCGTCGCCCTCCGCCGGGGACTCGACGACGACGGCGTGGCGGAGCCCGTAGCGGGCGCGGAGCGCGTCGGAGCGCTCGGCGTCCAGCTCGGCCGGTACGCGGATCTCGATCCGTACGAGGTCGCGCTCCAGGGCGGTCTCCAGCACCCGGGCCACCTTGAAGCGGCTCACGCCGAACTCCTCGGCGATCTGGATCTTGGACTTGCCCTCGAGGTAGAAGCGGCGGGCCATGGCCGCCGCCTGCACCAGCTCCGCGGGGCCCATCCGCAGGGCTGACCGTCCCGCCGACATTCCCGCCACCGCGATCTCCTCACTGCTGTTCACGTACCGCTGTTCACGTACGGAAGTCACGTTCCGATGTGGTTCACACTCTGGACTCGCCGTTCATCCTGTCAGATCCGGCGTGCCTTGATCAGTCCTGTCGGCGGCCCGACGGACCGCGTTCATCCGCCGGAGGCTCAGTGGCCACATGCCCACGGGGCGGAGGCCGTGGCGGCCTCGGCGCGGGCCCGCAGCGAGGCGACGGCGGCGGCCGGGTCGGCCGCGCCGTACACCGCGGAGCCCGCGACGAAGACGTCGGCGCCCGCCTCGGCGCACCGCTCGATGGTGGATTCGGCGACCCCGCCGTCGACCTGGAGCCACAGCTCCAGGCCGTGCTTGGAGATCAGTTCCCGGGTACGGCGGATCTTGGGCAGCATGATGTCGAGGAACGCCTGGCCGCCGAAGCCGGGCTCGACGGTCATGATCAGCAGCATGTCGAGCTCGGGGAGCAGGTCCTCGTAGGGCTCGATGGGCGTGGCCGGCTTGAGCGCCATGGAGGCGCGCGCGCCCTTGGCCCGGATCTCCCGCGCGAGGCGCACCGGCGCCGCGGCCGCCTCGACGTGGAAGGTCACCGAGCCGGCGCCGGCCTCCACGTACTGCGGGGCCCAGCGGTCCGGGTCCTCGATCATCAGGTGGCAGTCGAGCGGGGTGTCCGTCGCCCGGGCCAGCGACTCGACGATCGGCACGCCGAGCGTCAGGTTGGGCACGAAGTGGTTGTCCATCACGTCGACGTGCAGCCAGTCGGCACCTCCGACGGCCTTCGCCTCATCGGCGAGCCGGGCGAAGTCCGCGGACAGGATGCTGGGGTTGATCTGCGCCATGTGCCAAGCCTCCCACGTTCTTGGGTACTTCTTTGCCGCTGAGCCGTTTCGAATCCGGTCCAGACCAATTTCGGTACGAAACGACGAGGCGTGACCCGGGACGGACCGGGAGATAGCGGTCAGGCGGTGCGCCTCAGCAGCGCCAGGTACATCGCGTCCGTACCGTGCAGATGCGGCCACAGCTGGACGTCCGGGCCCTCACCGAGCGCGGGCACTCCGGGCAGCAGCGGCCGGGCGTCGATCAGCTCGGCGCCGCCCACCTTCTTCAGGACGTCGTCGACGACCACCCGGGTCTCCGCCAGGTGCGGCGAGCAGGTCGCGTACCCGACCACGCCGCCGACGCGCACCGCGCTCAGCGCCTCGGTCAGCAGCGCCCGCTGGAGCGGCGCGAAGCCGTCCAGGTCCTCGGGGCGGCGCCGCCAGCGGGCCTCCGGGCGGCGGCGCAGCGCGCCGAGACCGGAGCAGGGCACGTCCATCAGGACCCGGTCGAAGGTGCCGGGGCGCCACGGCGGCCGGGTGCCGTCCGCCGCGATCACCTGGTACGGCCCCGGGTTGCCGGCGAGGGCGCGCTCGACGAGCCGGGCGCGGTGCGGCTGCTTCTCGGAGGCGAGCAGCGCGGCGCCGCGCTCGGAGGCCAGCGCGGCGAGCAGGGCGGCCTTGCCGCCGGGGCCCGCGCAGCCGTCGAGCCAGCGGGCGTCGGAGCCCTCGAGGGGCGCGTTGGCCAGGGCGATGGCGACGAGCTGGCTGCCCTCGTCCTGGACGCCGGCCCGGCCCTCCTTCACCGCCTCGATGGCACCGGGCTCGCCGCCCTCGGACATCCGCAGCGCGTACGGGGACCAGCGGCCCGGCAGCGTCTCGGTGGCCGCCGCGAGCTCCTCGGTCGTGGCGCGGCCCGGCCGGGCGACCAGGGTGACCTCGGGGCGCTCGTTGTCCGCCTCCAGGAGGTCCTCGATGCCGGCGCGGCCGCCGCCGAGCGAGTCCCAGAGCGCCGAGACGACCCAGCGCGGGTGCGAGTGGACGACGGCGAGGTGGTCCTCGGGGTCCTGGTCGTACGGCGGGGCGACCTGCGCCACCCAGGCGTCGAGGTCCTGCTGCGAGATCTTGCGCAGCACGGCGTTCACGAACTTGGCCCGGCCGTCGCCCAGCACCACCCGGGCCAGCTCGACGCTGGCGGAGACGGCGGCGTGGGTGGGGATCCGGGTGCCGAGCAGCTGGTGCGCGCCGAGCGCCAGCACGTCGAGGACGGGCGGGTCGACCTCGCGCAGCGGGCGGTCGATACAGGCCGAGATGATCGCGTCGTACGTGCCCTGGCGCCGCAGCGTCCCGTAGACCAGCTCGGTGGCCAGCGCCGCGTCACGCCCGTCGAACTCGCCCTTCTCGCGGGCCTTCCTGAGCAGCGGCGGCAGCACCAGGTTCGCGTAGGCGTCGCGCTCGTCCACCGCCCTCAGCGCTTCGAAGGCCAGCATCCTGACCGGGTCCTTCTGGGGCCTCCGGTAGGGCTTGTGGGGACGGCGACGTGCCTGCTCGCTCAAAGGTGCTCCGCGTGACGAAATGACGAGGTCGAACGTGTCGGCCGCCGAAGAGGTGGTCGACCCCACCAAGCCTACGTCCGCCGGGCCCGGGCCCGCGCCCGAGGGCGTGGACCCGGGGACGCGCTACGCCCCGAGGCGCTCGCCCGCGGCGATCCGGACGCCACGGGCCCAGTCCGCGGCCTTCATCGGCTTCTTGCCCTGCGGCTGGACCCAGAGCAGCTCGACGGCGTACGAGCCGGTGCCGGCGTACACGTTGTTCTTGCCGACCGAGAGCTCGCCGGGGGTCAGGTCGGTGCGGTCGGGAAGCGGGGCGACCTGGATCAGCTTGAGGCGCTCGCCGCGGAAGACCGTCCAGGCGCCGGGCGCCGGGGTGCAGCCGCGCACCACGCGGTCCACCCGCAGAGCGGGGGCGCCGAAGTCGACGTGCGCGTCCTCGACCTGGATCTTGGGGGCGAGGGTGACGCCCTCGACGGGCTGCGGGACGGCGTGGAGGCTGCCGTCCTCGATGCCGTCCATGGTCGCGGCGAGCAGTCCCGCGCCCGCGAAGGCGAGCCGGGTCAGCAGGTCACCGCTGGTGTCGGTCGGACGGACGTCCTCGGTGACGACCCCGTAGACCGGGCCCGAGTCGAGGCCCTCCTCGATGAGGAAGGTGGACGCGCCGGTCACCTGGTCGCCGGCCATCAGGGAGTGCTGCACGGGGGCCGCGCCGCGCCACGCGGGCAGCAGCGAGAAGTGCAGGTTCACCCAGCCGCGGGCCGGGATGTCGAGGGCGACCTTGGGGAGCAGCGCGCCGTAGGCGACGACCGGGCAGCAGTCCGGCGCGATCTCCCGCAGCCGGGCGAGGAAGTCCTCGTCGCGCGGCCTGGCCGGCTTCAGGACCTCGATCCCGGCTTCCTCCGCCCGCTGGGCCACCGGGCTCGCGACCAGCCGCCGGCCGCGCCCCGCCGGGGCGTCCGGGCGGGTGACCACGGCCGCGACCTCGTGCCGGCCGGAGGCGATCAGGGCGTCCAGGGCGGGTACGGCGACCTCGGGGGTGCCTGCGAAGACGAGCTTCATGGGTGGCGACTGCCTGTCTGTCCGGGGGCGTTGCGAGCGACGCACCAGTCTACGGGCGAGTCCCCGAGGGGGCGTACGGAAGGACGAGCGCCCCCGTGCATATGCGTGTACGCCCCCGCAGCGTGACCCAACTCCCGGTGGCGCGTTGGTCAAGAGAGATTGACCGAATCGGGTCGTCGTTCCCCCCTTGCGACCCGCCCCTTACACACGCCGGTTCGAGAGGCTTTCACATGGCCGACCACGCAACCCACGACGCCCAAGCCCGGGCGAGTCTGCACCTGTTGGTGAGGGACATCGAGCGGGTCCGGCGGCAGGTGGACGCACTGCGCACGCTCACGGCCCAGCTGGGCAATGTCTACCGCCCTCGCCGCTCCGGCCCGTCGACGGGCTTCGTCGTCTACGGCCGCGCCCCCGCCCCGACCGTACGGCTCGCCCAGGAGCTGCGGGACAGCGTCGAGACCCTGGTGACCGCCGCGGTCGACTTCGACCGCTCGCTGGGCTTCTCGTGGGACGCGGTCGGTTCCGCCCTCGGAGTCACCAAGCAGGCCGTCCACCGCCGCTACGGCGCCCGGCGCGCGCCCCAGCAGAGCGTCGCCGTGGACCAGGACCACACGGTGGAGCCGGGCGTGACCCGCACGCTCCCCGCGGTGCCCGCCGCCCGTTCGATGCCCCCGCAGCCCACCTCGGGCAGCGCCTCCCTCCGCGAGGACCCGCGCCCGCCCGCCTTCCCCGGCCCGCGCAACGGCTGACCCGCCGGACCCCGACGGCCGCCCGTCCCCCTCAGGGAGCGGGCGGCCGTCGTATGCGGTCTCCGATCGCGGGCGGCTGCCCCGTGCGCGCTCCGGTCACAGGCGGCCGTCCCGTGCGCGCTCCGGTCACGGGCGGCCGCCCCGTGCGGGCTCACGCGCGGGCGGCCGCGCTGTGCCGCGGCGCTCAGCCGATGTCCGGCGGGTCGACGCGGATGCGGACGGGCTCCCCGCCGCCGCGCGCCATGCGGGCGGCCCGCGCCTGCTTCAGGGCGGTCGCGAGGGCCGCGCCGCTGCCCGGCGGGACCCGGACCAGGGCCCGGTCCCACTGCTCGCCCGGCGGCGGGTCGCCCGGCCTGCGGGGCCCGCCGGGCCGGACGACGGGCAGCGGCACCGGGCCGAGGATCTCCGCGTCGAAGGGCAGCGCGACCGCCGCCAGGAAGCCCTCGACGGCCTCCGGCGGGCCCGTCACCGCGGCCATCCGGGAGACCGGCGGGAAACCCAGCTCGGCCCGCTCGGCCAGCTCCCGCTGGGCGTGCCCGACCGGGTCCCAGCGGACCAGCGCCTGGACCGGCCGGAGCGTCGGTTCGGCGACCACCACCACCGTGCCGCCCTCGGCCTGGCCCCGCACCAGCGAGGCCGCGTCGATCCAGCGGCGCAGCGCCTCCTCGCCGGCCCGCAGGTCGGGCCTGCCGAGCATCGCCCAGCCGTCGAGGAGCAGCGCCGCCGCGTAGCCGCCCTCGGCGACGGGTTCGGCGCCGGGTGTGCAGACGACGAGGGCGGGGCGGCCCGGCACGCTGTCGAGGACGTGGTCGCGTCCGGAGGTGCGTACCGGAACCGCGGGGAAGGCCCGGCCCAGCTCCTCCGCCGTCCGCCGGGCGCCGACGATCTGGGCGCGCAGCCGGTTCGAGCCGCACTCCACACAGTGCCAGTCGGGCGCGCCCTTGCCGCACCAGCCGCACCGCAGCTCCTGCTGCTCCGGCGCTTCGAGGGGCCCGGCGCAGTGGCGGCAGCGGGCGGGTGTCCGGCACCGCTCGCAGGCCAGCTTCGGCACGTATCCGCGCCGGGGCACCTGGACGAGCACCGGGCCGGTCTTGAGCCCTTCCCGTACGGTCTGCCAGGCGAGCGAGGGCAGCCGGGCGGCGCGCGCGGCCTCGTCGCGGGCGAGCTCGCCGTCGCCCACGGTCCGGATCAGCGGGGCGGCCTTGCGGACCTGCTCGCGTCCGGCGGTCAGCGCCTTGGCCCAGCCGGACTCGACGAGCTGGGCGGCCTCGACGGTGCAGCTGGTGCCGCCGAGCAGGAAGGCGCACCGGTCGTGGCCGGCGCGCAGGATCAGCACGTCGCGGGCGTGCGGCTGCGGGGCGTGCGGCTCGCTGTGGCTGCCGTCGCCGTCGTCCCAGATGACGACGAGCCCGAGGTCCCGCACGGGGGCGAACATGGCGGCCCGGGTGCCGACGACCGCCCGCACCGACCCGCGTCGCACCGCGAGCCACTGCCCGTACCGCTTCTCCGGCCCGGCCTCGGCGGTCAGCAGCGCGTGCCGCCCCTCCCCCAGGACCTCCCGCAGGGCCGCGTCGGCCCGCGCGGCCGCCCGCCCGTCCGGGACGACGACGAGGGCGCCGCGGCCCGAGGCGAGGGTCGCGGCGACGGCGCGGGCGATCTCCTCGGCCCAGTGCGGCCCCGGGAGCGCGTTCCACACGGCCCTGGGTGCCCCGCCGCGGGCCAGCGAGTCCAGGAACGCCGGTCCCCGCTCGTACCGCGTCCAGCTCCCCGGCTCGGGTGCCTTCGGCGGCGGCAGCGGCGCGGGCGAGGGCCTGCGCTCGGCGGTGGCGTTGCGCGGCGGAACCGCCAGCTGGAGCACGTCGGCGAGGCTTCCCGCGTACCGGTCGGCGACCGCCCGCGCGAGCCCGAGCAGCTCGGGGCCGAGCACCGGCTCCGGCGACACGACGTCGGCGAGCGCGGCCAGCGGCCCCGAGTAGTCCGACTCGGCGCGCCGCTCGACCAGGAACCCGTCGATCAGCCGCCCGCCCTCGCGCCGCCCGCCCCGCACCTGGTGCGCGCCGGCGCCGAAGCGCACCCGCACCCGGACCCCGGGCCGGGCGGCCTCGTCGAGCTCCTCGGGCACCGCGTAGTCGAAGAACTGGTCGAGGTGGAGCGCCCCCTTGTTCACCACGACCCGGGCGACCGGCAGCCGTTTGGCCAGCGCGGCCCCGCGCCAGGTCCGCGGCTTCGCCCGCGGCACCTTCGCCGTCCGCACGGTCTCCCGAATGAGCGCGAGCTGCTCGGGTTCGTCGGACTTCTCGTTCTCGCTGCTCACAGCCCCATACCTACCAGACGCCACCGACAGCCGGGCATGACCGAGGCCCGGCACCCCTTCGCGGGGGTGCCGGGCCTCGGTCTCGTGCGGGCGATTACAGGCCGGCGGCCTTCTTCAGGGCGTCCACGCGGTCCGTGCGCTCCCAGGTGAAGTCCGGCAGCTCGCGGCCGAAGTGGCCGTAGGCGGCGGTCTGGGAGTAGATCGGGCGGAGCAGGTCGAGGTCGCGGATGATCGCGGCCGGGCGGAGGTCGAAGACCTCGGCGATGGCGTTCTCGATCTTCTCGTTCTCGATGGTGTTGGTGCCGAAGGTCTCGACGAAGAGACCGACGGGCTCGGCCTTGCCGATCGCGTACGCGACCTGGACCTCGCAGCGCGAGGCGAGGCCGGCGGCGACCACGTTCTTGGCGACCCAGCGCATGGCGTAGGCGGCCGAGCGGTCGACCTTGGACGGGTCCTTGCCGGAGAAGGCGCCGCCACCGTGACGGGCCATGCCGCCGTAGGTGTCGATGATGATCTTGCGGCCGGTGAGGCCGGCGTCGCCCATCGGGCCGCCGATCTCGAAGCGGCCGGTCGGGTTCACCAGGAGGCGGTAGCCGTCGGTGTCGAGCTTGATGCCGTCCTCGACGAGCTGCTTGAGCACGTGCTCGACGACGAACTCGCGGATGTCGGGCGCGAGCAGCGACTCGAGGTCGATGTCGGAGGCGTGCTGCGAGGAGACGACGACCGTGTCGAGACGGACGGCCTTGTCGCCGTCGTACTCGATGGTGACCTGGGTCTTGCCGTCGGGGCGCAGGTACGGGATGGTCCCGTTCTTGCGGACCTCGGTGAGGCGGCGGGAGAGCCGGTGCGCGATGTGGATCGGCAGCGGCATCAGCTCGGGGGTCTCGTCCGAGGCGTAGCCGAACATCAGGCCCTGGTCGCCGGCGCCCTGCTTGTCGAGCTCGTCCTCGTCGCCCTCGACCCGCTTCTCGTACGCGGTGTCGACACCCTGGGCGATGTCCGGGGACTGGGATCCGATGGACACCGACACGCCACAGGAGGCGCCGTCGAAGCCCTTCTTCGAGGAGTCGTAACCGATCTCGAGGATCTTGTTCCGGACGAGGGTCGGGATGTCCGCCCACGCCTTGGTGGTCACCTCACCGGCGACGTGCACGAGGCCGGTGGTGATCAGCGTCTCGACGGCGACGCGAGAGGTGGGGTCCTCCCGCAGCAGTGCGTCGAGGATGGTGTCGCTGATCTGGTCAGCGATCTTGTCGGGGTGACCCTCGGTGACGGACTCCGAGGTGAACAGACGACGGGACACAACGCTCCCTGGTGTTGCAGCGGCTGCTGGCTATACGTGACGCGGACCGGCAGGGGGCTGCGCCCCGCGACGTTCCACGAACAGTCTATCGGTCGTGGTCGCGCTATGGACCAGGTGTCTCGACAGACGAATGGTCCAGGCGGCGCGGAACCGCCCTCCGGCGGGTGAAGATCACCCGTTCGGTGGGACCTACGTCACTCGGGACGGGGCGTTTCCCGCCTCCGGTGTGTCACCCCGCAGACCGCCGGCGGGGGGGGCGGAGCCCGTCAGGTCCCTCACCCCGCAGACCGCCGCCGGCGGGGGCGGAGCCCGTCAGGTCGCGGACCGCAGCCGCGGCAGCACGAGGTCCCAGACGGTCTCTGCCAGCGCTTCCTTCGGCCCGTACGGCACGGGGGTCTCGGCGCCGTCCGAGGCCAGGACGACGGCCTCGTTCTCCTCGGAGCCGAAGGTCTTGCGCTCCCCCACCTCGTTGACGACGAGCAGGTCGCAGCCCTTGCGGCGGAGCTTCTCGCGGCCGTTGGCGAGGACGTCGTCGGTCTCGGCGGCGAAGCCCACGACGACCTGGCCGGGCAGGACGCGGTCGGCGGACAGCTCGGCGAGGATGTCCGGATTGCGGACCAGCTCGACGGTGGGGGCGCCGCCGTCGTCCTTCTTCTTGATCTTCCCGGCGGCGTAGACGGCCGGGCGGAAGTCGGCGACGGCCGCGGCCATCACCACGGCGTCGGCGTCGGCGGCGGCCTTGAGCACGGCCTCGCGGAGCTGGAGCGCGGTGCCGACGTGGACCACGTCGACGCCGGCCGGGTCGGGGATGCCGGTGTTGGCCTCGACCAGGGTCACCCGGGCGCCGCGGGCGGCGGCGGCCTTCGCCAGCGCGTAGCCCTGCTTGCCGGAGGAGCGGTTGCCCAGGTAGCGCACGGGGTCGAGGGGCTCGCGGGTGCCGCCCGCGCTGACCACCACGTGACGGCCGGCGAGGTCGGCGGCGATGCCGTGCCGGTTCAGGACCCGCCGGCAGACCTCGAAGATCTCGGCGGCCTCGGGGAGCCGGCCCTTGCCGGTGTCGACGCCGGTGAGGCGGCCGACCGCGGGCTCGATGACGATGGCGCCGCGGCGGCGGAGGGTGGCCACGTTCTCCTGGGTGGCCGGGTGCTCCCACATCTCGGTGTGCATGGCGGGGGCGAAGACGACCGGACAGCGCGCGGTGAGCAGCGTGTTGGTGAGGAGGTCGTCGGCGAGGCCGTGGGCGGCCTTGGCGAGCATGTCGGCGGTGGCGGGCGCCACGACGACGAGGTCGGCGCCCTGGCCGATCCGCACGTGGGGCACCTCGTGGACGGACTCCCACACCTCGGTGGAGACGGGGTGGCCGGAGAGCGCGGACCAGGTGGCGGCGCCGACGAAGTTCAGGGCCGAGTCGGTGGGCACGACGCGGACGTCGTGGCCCGACTCGGTGAGCCGGCGCAGCAGCTCGCACGCCTTGTAGGCTGCGATTCCGCCGCTGACCCCCAGAACGACCTTCGGCTTGGTCACCACTGCCACTCCCCGCACTCGGATGCGTACGACTCCATGAGACACCACAGGCCCGGCGGATGTTCCGCCGGGCCTGAGGTGACAAGCGTTACAAGCGATACGTGCTTACTGCGCCGGGCCCTCGATGGCCTCGGACGTCAGCAGACCCGCGTTGATCTCCCGCAGGGCGATCGAGAGCGGCTTCTCGTGGACGTGGGTGTCGACGAGCGGACCCACGTACTCCAGCAGGCCCTCGCCGAGCTGGGAGTAGTACGCGTTGATCTGACGCGCGCGCTTGGCAGCGTAGATCACGAGGCTGTACTTCGAGTCCGTGGCCTCGAGCAGCTCGTCGATCGGCGGGTTGATGATGCCCTCGGGCGCGGTCATGGAAGAGGACACGCTCTACCTTCCGAAGATGGAAAAAAGATCAGACAACGTGCATCAACGTTAGCAGCTCGCGCGCGACGTCCTCGACGGAGGTGTTGACGAGCGTGGTGTCGAACTCGGACTCGGCCGCCAGCTCGACCTTCGCGGCCGCCAGGCGGCGCTCGATGACCTCGGCCGACTCGGTCCCGCGGCCGGTGAGCCGGCGGACCAGCTCGTCCCAGCTCGGCGGGGCCAGGAAGACCAGCTGGGACTCGCTCATGGAGTCCTTCACCTGGCGGGCCCCCTGGAGGTCGATCTCCAGGAGAACGGGCTCGCCGGAGTCGAGCCGCTCGAGGACGGCGCCGCGCGGGGTGCCGTAGCGGTTCCCCGCGAACTCGGCCCATTCGAGGAGCTCACCGTTGGCGATCAGCTTGTCGAACTCGTCGTCCGTCACGAAGAAGTAGTGGACGCCGTGCTTCTCGCCGGGGCGGGGCTTCCGTGTCGTCGCCGACACCGAGAGCCAGACCTCGGGGTGGACCTTGCGCATATGTGCGACGACCGTGCTCTTGCCGACCCCTGAGGGGCCGGAGAGCACGGTCAGCCGCGGACGTACCTCTGCTGCCATGCAGCGATTATTCCAGCTTTACCGGTGTGCCCGGGACGCGTGTCCCGGATCAGGCGCCGGTGCTGCCGAACTCGCGCTCCAGGGAGGCGATCTGGTTCGAGCCGAGACCACGGACGCGGCGGCTCTCGGAGATGCCGAGGCGCTCCATGATCTGCTTGGCGCGGACCTTGCCCACGCCCGGCAGGGACTCGAGGAGGGCGGAGACCTTCATCTTGCCGATGACGTCGTTCTCCTGACCGGTCTTGATGACCTCGTGGAGGGAGGCGCCGGAGTGCTTGAGTCGATTCTTGATCTCGGCCCGCTCCCGGCGAGCCGCGGCGGCCTTCTCGAGCGCGGCTGCGCGCTGTTCAGGGGTAAGGGGCGGAAGAGCCACGCCTACGTCACCTCGGATGTCGATCTGTCGGATACGGACCAGTGAGGAACCAGCGCCCCACACCAGTGGAGCAACGCCCAACGGAGTGGTCGCTGAACGCCTGCTCTGCCCCGGAGACTAGCGGCCGAGGCCGCTCCCGTCAGCGAGAACAGCGGAAAAGTCCTGGTCAGCATCGACTGACCGGGACTTTTCCGGCATAACGACCCGGTTTTGAGCCAAGATTTCGTCAAGTAGTGAGACGGCCCGGCGAGACGGGTCGTCCCACCGGGCCGTAACGGCTCCCACCTGCGGCTTGTCCGGGCACCCCGGATCGGATCGCCGACGGAGCCGGTAAGCGCTCTCGCGCGGACCGCTACGCGCCGACGGCCGCCCGCACCTCGTCCGCGTACCGGTGAGCCGAGTCCCGCAGAGCGGCCGCGTCCGGTCCGTGCTTCAGGACGCCGCGGCTGACGTTCGGGACGACGTTGCGGACCGCGGAGCCGAAGACGGCGGGGAGGTCTGCGGGGGTCGCGCCCTGGGCGCCGATGCCGGGGGCGAGTAGCGGCCCGTTGATGTCCAGGTCGAAGGAGGACAGGTCGCCGAGGGTGGCGCCGACGACCGCGCCGAAGGAGCCCATCGGGGTCTCCCCCGCGTTCTCCGCCGCCAGGTGGGCCAGCATGGTCGCGCCGATGGTCCGGCCGTCCTCGCGGACCGCCCGCTGGACCTCCGCGCCCTCCGGGTTGGAGGTGAGGGCGAGCACGAAGAGGCCGGCGCCGGACTCGCGGGCCAGGTCGACGGCCGGC
Organism: Streptomyces sp. NPDC037273; assembly: GCF_055603625.1. Classification (NCBI taxonomy): domain Bacteria; kingdom Bacillati; phylum Actinomycetota; class Actinomycetes; order Kitasatosporales; family Streptomycetaceae; genus Streptomyces; species Streptomyces sp. NPDC037273. The sequence goes on along the minus strand of NZ_JBVJVO010000002.1, from coordinate 105,843 downwards.
TTCAGGGAGCCGTAGCCGAGGTACGGGGAGACCGTGAGCGCGTCGGAGAAGAGCGGCGAGTCCTTGCGCAGGAAGGCCTCGGCGTACGCGGCCATGGTCGAGCCGATGTCGCCGCGCTTGGCGTCCATGACGACCAGGCCGCCGGCCGCGCGCAGGTCGGTGACGGCCCGCTCCAGGACGGCGACACCGCGCGAGCCGAAGCGCTCGAAGAAGGCGGCCTGCGGCTTGAAGACGGCCACCGTGTCGGCGAGCGCCTCGACGACGGTGAAGGTGAAGCGCTCCAGGCCGGCGATGTCGTCGCTCAGGCCCCAGGAGTCGAGCAGGGCGGCGTGCGGGTCGATGCCGACGCAGAGGGGGCCGCGCTCGTCCATGGCGGTGCGCAGGCGGGATCCGAAGGTGAGACTCACTTGGCGGCCTTTCGGTTGTCGGCGCCGATGGCCTCGGCGAGGGTGGCGTACGGGGAGGCCTTCAGGCGCGCGGCGAGGCCCTTGTGGATCGCGCGGGCGTAGAACGGGCCCTCGTAGATGAAGGCGCTGTAGCCCTGGACGAGGGTGGCGCCGGCCAGGATGCGCTGCCAGGCGTCCTCGGCGTTCTCGATGCCGCCGACGCCCACCAGGACCAGACGGTCGCCCACGCGCGCGTGGAGGCGGCGCAGGACGGCGAGGGAGCGCTCCTTGACGGGTGCGCCGGAGAGGCCGCCGGTCTCCTTGATCAGGGCCGGGTCGGACTTCAGGCCGAGGCCCTCGCGCGCGATGGTGGTGTTGGTGGCGATGATGCCGTCGAGGCCGAGTTCCAGGGCCAGGTCGGCGACCGCGTCGACGTCCTCGTCGGCCAGGTCGGGGGCGATCTTGACGAGGAGCGGGACCCGGCGGCCGGTGACCGCGCGGTCGGCGGCCTCCCGTACGGCCGTGAGCAGCGGGCGGAGCGACTCGGTGGCCTGCAGGTTGCGGAGGCCGGGGGTGTTCGGCGAGGAGACGTTGACGACGAGGTAGTCGGCGTGGGCGGCGAGGCGTTCGGTCGACTTCACGTAGTCGGCGGCGGCCTCTTCCTCCGGGACCACCTTGGTCTTGCCGATGTTGACGCCGACGACGGTCTTGAAGACCGGGTTGCGGGCGGCCAGGCGGGCGGCGACGGCGGCGGAGCCCTCGTTGTTGAAGCCCATGCGGTTGATCAGGGCGCGGTCCGGGACCAGCCGGAAGAGGCGCTTCTTGGGGTTGCCGGGCTGGGCCTCGCCGGTGACCGTGCCGATCTCGATGTGGTCGAAGCCGAGCATCGACATGCCGTCGATGGCGACGGCGTTCTTGTCGAAGCCGGCGGCCAGGCCGAACGGGCCGTGCATCCGCAGGCCGAGGGCCTCGGTGCGCAGCTCCTCGTACCGTGGCGCGAGGACGGCGGCGACGAAGGTGCGCAGGACGGGGACGCGGGCCGCGAGCCGGATCCAGCGGAAGGCCAGGTAGTGGGCCTCCTCCGGGTCCATCCGCTTGAAGACGAGGTTGAAGAAGAACTTGTACATGGGTGGCTCCAGGTCATCCAGGTCATGAAGAGGGGGACACCGCGGTGTTTCCGGTGTCCCCCTCTTCGTACGGGCTGCTAGTCGCGGGCCGCGATCAGATGCTCCGCGTGTTCCTGGAGCGATCGGACGCCGACGTCGCCCCGGTTGAGCGCGTCGATGCCCTGGACGGCGGCGGCGAGCGCCTGGACCGTGGTGAGGCAGGGGACGCTGCGCGCCACCGCGGCCGTACGGATCTCGTAGCCGTCGAGGCGGCCGCCGGTGCCGTACGGGGTGTTGACGATCAGGTCGACCTGGCCGTCGTGGATCAGCTGGACGATCGTCTTCTCGCCGTTGGGGCCTTCGCCCTCGCTGAGCTTGCGCACGATCGTGGCGTTGATGCCGTTGCGCTTGAGGACCTCGGCGGTGCCGGAGGTGGCGAGCAGCTCGAAGCCGTGGGCGACGAGCTCGCGGGCCGGGAAGATCATCGAGCGCTTGTCGCGGTTGGCGACGGAGATGAACGCGCGGCCCTTGGTGGGCAGCGGGCCGTAGGCGCCGGCCTGCGACTTGGCGTAGGCCGTGCCGAAGACCGCGTCGATGCCCATGACCTCGCCGGTGGAGCGCATCTCCGGGCCGAGGACCGTGTCGACGCCGCGCCCGTGGATGTCGCGGAAGCGGCTCCACGGCATCACGGCCTCCTTGACGGAGATCGGCGCGTCGATCGGCAGGGTGCCGCCGTCGCCGTTCTTCGGCAGCAGGCCCTCGGCGCGCAGCTCGGCGATGGTGGCGCCGAGCGAGATGCGGGCGGCGGCCTTCGCGAGCGGTACGGCGGTCGCCTTCGAGGTGAAGGGGACGGTCCGGGAGGCGCGGGGGTTCGCCTCGAGGACGTACAGGATGTCGCCGGCCATGGCGAACTGGATGTTGATCAGTCCGCGGACGCCGACGCCCTTGGCGATGGCCTCGGTGGAGGCGCGCAGGCGCTTGATGTCGAAGCCGCCGAGGGTGATCGGGGGCAGCGCGCAGGCCGAGTCGCCGGAGTGGATGCCGGCTTCCTCGATGTGCTCCATGACGCCGCCGAGGTAGAGCTCCTCGCCGTCGTAGAGCGCGTCGACGTCGATCTCGATGGCGTCGTCGAGGAAGCGGTCGACCAGGACCGGCCGGGTGGGGCTGATCTCGGTGGACTCGGCGATGTACGACTCCAGGCGGGCCTCGTCGTACACGATCTCCATGCCGCGGCCGCCGAGCACGTACGACGGGCGTACGAGGACGGGGTAGCCGATCTCGTCGGCGATGGCCTTGGCGCCGGCGAAGGTGGTCGCGGTGCCGTGCTTGGGAGCGGGCAGGCCGGCCTCGGCGAGGACCTGGCCGAAGGCGCCGCGGTCCTCGGCGGCGTGGATGGCCTCCGGGGAGGTGCCGACGACCGGCACGCCGTTGTCCTTGAGCGCCTGCGACAGACCCAGCGGGGTCTGGCCGCCGAGCTGGACGACGACACCGGCGACGGGGCCGGCCAGCGTCTCGGCGTGGACGATCTCGAGGACGTCCTCGAGCGTCAGCGGCTCGAAGTACAGGCGGTCGGAGGTGTCGTAGTCCGTCGAGACGGTCTCCGGGTTGCAGTTGACCATCACGGTCTCGTAGCCGGCGTCGCTGAGCGCGAAGGAGGCGTGGACGCAGGAGTAGTCGAACTCGATGCCCTGGCCGATGCGGTTCGGGCCGGAGCCCAGGATGATCACGGCGGGCTTCTCGCGCGGCGCGACCTCGGTCTCCTCGTCGTACGAGGAGTAGAAGTACGGCGTCTTGGCGGCGAACTCGGCGGCGCAGGTGTCGACCGTCTTGTAGACCGGGCGGACGCCGAGGGCGTGCCGGACCTCGCGGACGACGTCCTCGCGCAGGCCGCGGATCTCGGCGATCTGGGCGTCGGAGAAGCCGTGGCGCTTGGCCTCGGCGAGGAGCTCGGGCTCCAGCTTCTCGGCGGCGGCCAGCTCGTCGGCGATCTCCTTGATCAGGAAGAGCTGGTCGACGAACCACGGGTCGATCTTCGTGGCGTCGAAGACCTCCTGCGGGGTGGCGCCGGCGCGGATGGCCTGCATGACGGTGTTGATGCGGCCGTCGGTCGGACGGACGGCCTCCTCCAGGAGGAGAGCCTTGTCGCCGGGCTCGCCGACGAAGGTGAACTGCGAGCCCTTCTTCTCCAGGGAGCGCAGCGCCTTCTGCAGCGCCTCGGTGAAGTTGCGGCCGATGGCCATGGCCTCGCCGACGGACTTCATCGTGGTGGTGAGGGTGGAGTCGGCCTGCGGGAACTTCTCGAAGGCGAAGCGCGGGGCCTTGACGACGACGTAGTCGAGCGTGGGCTCGAAGGACGCCGGGGTCTTCTCCGTGATGTCGTTCGGGATCTCGTCCAGCGTGTAGCCGACGGCGAGCCGGGCCGCGATCTTGGCGATCGGGAAGCCGGTCGCCTTGGAGGCGAGCGCCGAGGAGCGGGAGACGCGCGGGTTCATCTCGATGACGATGATCCGGCCGTCGACCGGGTCGATCGCGAACTGGATGTTGCAGCCGCCGGTGTCGACGCCGACCTCGCGGATGATCGCGATGCCGATGTCGCGCAGGCGCTGGTACTCGCGGTCGGTGAGCGTCATCGCCGGGGCGACGGTGATCGAGTCACCGGTGTGGACGCCCATCGGGTCGAAGTTCTCGATGGAGCAGACGACCACGACGTTGTCGGCCTTGTCGCGCATCAGCTCCAGCTCGTACTCCTTCCAGCCGAGGATGGACTCCTCCAGGAGCACCTCGGTGGTCGGGGAGAGCGTGAGGCCCTGGCCGGCGATGCGGCGCAGCTCGTCCTCGTCGTGGGCGAAGCCGGAGCCGGCGCCGCCCATGGTGAAGGAGGGGCGGACGACGACGGGGTAGCCGCCGAGCGTCTCGACGCCCTTGAGGACGTCGTCCATGGAGTGGCAGATGACCGAGCGGGCGGACTCGCCGTAGCCGATCTTGGCCTTGACGGCCTCGACGACGCCCTTGAAGAGGTCGCGGTCCTCGCCCTTGTTGATGGCCTCGACGTTGGCGCCGATGAGCTCGACGCCGTACTTCTCCAGGACGCCCTGCTCGTGCATGGAGATCGCGGTGTTGAGCGCGGTCTGGCCGCCGAGGGTGGGCAGGAGGGCGTCGGGGCGCTCCTTGGCGATGATCTTCTCGACGAACTCGGGGGTGATCGGCTCGACGTAGGTGGCGTCGGCGATCTCCGGGTCGGTCATGATCGTGGCCGGGTTGGAGTTGACCAGGATCACCCGCAGGCCCTCGGCCTTGAGGATGCGGCACGCCTGGGTGCCGGAGTAGTCGAACTCGGCGGCCTGGCCGATGACGATCGGGCCGGAGCCGATGACCAGGACGGACTGGATATCGGTGCGCTTAGGCACGCTCGGCCTCCATCAGGGATACGAAGCGGTCGAAGAGGTACGCGGCGTCGTGCGGGCCCGCGGCCGCCTCGGGGTGGTACTGGACGGAGAAGGCGGGCTGGTCGAGCAGCCGGAGGCCTTCGACGACGTCGTCGTTCAGGCAGACGTGGGAGACCTCGGCCCGCCCGAAGGGGGTCTCGGAGACCTTGTCGAGCGGCGCGTCGACGGCGAAGCCGTGGTTGTGCGCGGTGACCTCGACCTTGCCGGTGGTGCGGTCCTGGACCGGCTGGTTGATGCCGCGGTGGCCGTACTTCAGCTTGTACGTGCCGAAGCCGAGGGCGCGGCCGAGGATCTGGTTGCCGAAGCAGATGCCGAACAGCGGGGTCTTGCGGCGCAGGACCTCCTGCATGACCTCGACGGGGCCGTCGGCCGTGGCCGGGTCGCCGGGGCCGTTGGAGAAGAAGACGCCGTCCGGGTTCACCGCGTAGATGTCCTCGGCGGTGGCGGTGGCGGGCAGCACGTGGACCTCGATGCCGCGCTCGGCCATCCGGTGCGGGGTCATGCCCTTGATGCCGAGGTCGACGGCGGCGACGGTGAACTTCTTCGTGCCGATCGCGGGGACGACGTACGTCTCCTTGGTGGCGACCTCGGCGGAGAGGTTCGCGCCCTTCATCTGCGGCTGCTCCTGGACCTTCGTCAGGAGGGCCGCGTCGTCGGCGAGCTGTCCGCCGGAGAAGATGCCGACGCGCATGGCGCCGCGCTCGCGGAGGTGGCGGGTGAGGGCGCGGGTGTCGATGCCGGAGATGCCGACGACGCCCTGGCGCTCCAGCTCCTCGTCCAGCGAGCGCTGCGCGCGCCAGTTGGAGGAGACGCGGGCGGGGTCGCGGACGACGTAGCCGGAGACCCAGATGCGGCCGGACTCGGGGTCCTCGTCGTTGACGCCGGTGTTGCCGACGTGCGGGGCGGTCATGACGACGACCTGGCGGTGGTACGACGGGTCGGTGAGGGTCTCCTGGTAGCCGGTCATGCCGGTGGAGAACACGGCCTCGCCGAAGGTCTCCCCCACGGCCCCGTAGGCGCGGCCGCGGAAGATGCGGCCGTCCTCCAGGACGAGTACGGCGGGAGTCTTGGCGGCTCCCCTTGTGGAGGTCGTCATCGTGCGATGCCTTCCGTCGTGGTGGTGTGGTTCATGGAGTTGATGGCCTCGACCCAGGCGGTGTGCTCGGCCGCCCGGTCGGAGCGGAAGCCCGAGTCGAGCAGCTTGTCGCCGTGCGCCCAGGTGACGATCAGCAGACCGCCCTCGGCGAGGACCTTGCCGGCGATGCCCTTGTCGAGGCGGGCCTCGCGCAGTGCGCCGGCCGGGATGAGGAAGTCGTTCGCCCCGGGGCGTACGACCGAGATCCCGGCGTCGGTGAGCGTGAGCTCGACGCGGCTGCGGGTGCCGAGGCCGTGGGCGACGATCCGGTCGAGCCACTGACCGGCCGTGGTGGAGCCGTGGTAGCGCCCGCTGAGAGTCAGTGTCGCCTCACCGGGGTGCTCCGGCACGGCGGCGAGCTCGGGCAGGTCGGACTGGAGGCTGCCGCGCCACTTCCATCCCTGGCGCATCAGCCAGTAGACGAAGGCGACGAAGAGCAGCAGTCCCGCGACCCAGCCGATCCGGCCGGCCCAGTCGGTGACCTCCGCCGATTTCTGGTCCGCCGCCTGTGCGGCGATGGTGATGAGTGGTGTCACGCCAGCTTCCCGTCCACGACCGTTGCCCGGCCCCGCAGGAAGGTGTGGGTGACGCGTCCCGGCAGCTCGCGACCCTCGTAGGGGGTGTTGCGGCTGCGGGAGGCGAAGTCCGCGGGGTCCACGACACCACGGTATGCCGGATCGACCAGCGTCAGGTTCGCGGGCTCACCAGCCGAGACGGGTCGTCCGTGGCCGGTGGCCCGTCCGATGCGGGCGGGGGCGGAGGACATCCGGTCGGCGACGCCCGCCCAGTCGAGGAGGCCGGTCTCGACCATGGTCTGCTGGACGACGGAGAGCGCGGTCTCCAGGCCGACCATGCCCATGGCGGCGGCGGCCCACTCGCAGTCCTTGTCCTCGTGCGGGTGCGGGGCGTGGTCGGTGGCGACGATGTCGATCGTGCCGTCGGCCAGGGCCTCGCGGAGCGCCAGGACGTCCTTCTCGGTGCGCAGCGGCGGGTTGACCTTGTAGACCGGGTTGTACGAGCGGACCATCTCGTCGGTGAGGAGGAGGTGGTGCGGGGTGACCTCGGCGGTGACGTCGATGCCGCGGGACTTGGCCCAGCGGACGATCTCGACGGAGCCGGCGGTGGAGAGGTGGCAGATGTGGACGCGGGAGCCGACGTGCTCGGCGAGGAGGACGTCGCGGGCGATGATCGACTCCTCGGCGACGGCCGGCCAGCCGCCGAGTCCGAGCTCGGCGGAGACGATGCCCTCGTTCATCTGGGCGCCCTCGGTGAGGCGGGGCTCCTGGGCGTGCTGGGCGACGACGCCGTCGAAGGCCTTCACGTACTCCAGGGCGCGGCGCATGATCACGGCGTCGTCGACGCACTTGCCGTCGTCGGAGAAGACGGTGACGCCGGCGGCGGAGTCGTGCATGGCGCCGAGCTCGGCGAGCTTCTTGCCCTCCAGGCCGACGGTGACGGCGCCGATGGGCTGCACGTCGCAGTAGCCGGACTCCTTGCCGAGCCGGTAGACCTGCTCGACGACACCGGCGGTGTCGGCGACCGGGTGGGTGTTGGCCATGGCGAAGACGGCGGTGTAGCCGCCGGAGGCGGCGGCGCGGGTGCCGGTGAGGACGGTCTCGGAGTCCTCGCGGCCGGGCTCGCGCAGGTGGGTGTGGAGGTCGACGAGGCCGGGCAGCAGGATCTGGCCCTCGGCCTCGACGACGCTCGCGCCCTCGGCCGACAGGCCCGTTCCGACCTGGGCGATGGTCTCGCCGTCGATCAGGACGTCCTGGGCCTCGCCGCCGAGGACCTTCGCACCGCGGATAAGGATCTTGCTCATGGTTACTTCGTCTCCTCGGTACGGGTGTGGCTGACGGCGGACTCGTTGCCGCCCAGAAGCAGGTAGAGGACCGCCATGCGGACGGAGACGCCGTTGGCGACCTGCTCGACGACCGTGCAGCGGTCGGAGTCGGCCACCTCGGCGGTGATCTCCATGCCGCGGACCATGGGGCCGGGGTGCATGACGATGGCGTGTTCGGGCATCTTCGCCATCCGGTCGCCGTCGAGCCCGTACCGGCGCGAGTACTCGCGCTCGGTGGGGAAGAAGGCGGCGTTCATCCGCTCGCGCTGCACACGCAGCATCATCACCGCGTCGGACTTCGGCAGCACCCTGTCGAGGTCGTACGAGATCTCGCAGGGCCAGGTCTCGACGCCGACGGGGACCAGGGTCGGCGGGGCCACCAGGGTGACCTCGGCGCCGAGGGTGTGCAGCAGGTCGACGTTGGAGCGGGCGACGCGGCTGTGCAGGACGTCGCCGACGATCGTGATGCGCTTGCCGGCCAGGTCCTGGCCGAGGCCCTCGTCGCGGCCGACCAGGCGGCGGCGCATGGTGAAGGCGTCCAGGAGGGCCTGGGTGGGGTGCTGGTGGGTGCCGTCGCCGGCGTTGATGACGGGGGCGTCGATCCAGCCGGAGGTGGCCAGGCGGTACGGGGCACCGGAGGCGCCGTGCCGGATGACGACCGCGTCGACGCCCATGGCCTCCAGGGTCTGCGCGGTGTCCTTGAGGGACTCGCCCTTGGAGACGCTGGAGCCCTTGGCCGCGAAGTTGATGACGTCCGCGGAGAGGCGCTTCTCGGCGGCCTCGAAGGAGATCCGGGTGCGGGTGGAGTCCTCGAAGAAGAGGTTGCAGATGGTCCGGCCGCGCAGGGTCGGCAGCTTCTTGATGGGCCGGTCGGCCACCCGGGCCATCTCCTCGGCGGTGTCGAGGATCTGGACGGCGTCGTCGCGGGTGAGGTCGGCGGCCGAGATGAGGTGACGCATCATCGGGGTGTCTCTCCGTGGTGGGGAGGTGTGCGGACATGCGGGGGCGCAGGGGGGTGCCCTGGGCCCCGCGGGGGAAGCCGGTCCGGCTAGGCGGCGGGCCTGGAGCCGAGCAGCACGGTGTCGCGACCGTCCTCCTCGGCGAGCTGGACCTTGACCGTCTCCCGCAGCGACGTGGGGAGGTTCTTGCCGACGTAGTCGGCGCGGATCGGAAGTTCGCGGTGGCCGCGGTCGACGAGGACCGCGAGCTGGACGGCGCGCGGGCGGCCGATGTCGCCGAGGGCGTCGAGGGCGGCGCGGATGGTGCGGCCGGAGAAGAGGACGTCGTCGACGAGGACGACGAGGCGGCCGTCGACGCCGTCACCGGGGATCTCGGTACGGCCGATGGCCCGGGCGGGCTTCAGCCGGAGGTCGTCCCGGTACATGGTGATGTCGAGCGAACCGACCGGGACCTTGGTGCCGGTGATCGATTCGAGCTTCTCGGCGAGCCGGCGGGCGAGGAAGACGCCGCGGGTGGGGATGCCGAGGAGGACCACGTCGTCGGCGCCCTTGGCGCGCTCGACGATCTCGTGGGCGATGCGGGTGAGGACCCGCGCGATGTCGGGGGCCTCGAGGACGGGCCGGGCGTCATCGCTGTACTGCTGCTGGGTGTCCATGAAAAACGGACCTCCTTCTCCGCCTCACGGGACGGTTCTTAAAGGACGTCGGAATTGCGCCGTTCACTTTACCAGGGCTGGACGGCCGCGACGCGCGCACCCCGGTCGCCGCTCCGCGCGCGGTCCCCCGGGAGGGGGCGGTACGGACCATTCGGCTTGACGGGAAAGAGTAACGCTGCGTAACCTCACAGTGAGTTACCAGCCGCGCGGCGCAGCCGCATGTCGTCACAGCGTCCGGGAGCGTTATGTCCAGCGAATACGCAAAGCAGCTCGGGGCCAAACTCCGTGCCATCCGCACCCAGCAGGGTCTGTCGCTCCACGGGGTGGAGGAGAAGTCCCAGGGCCGCTGGAAGGCCGTCGTGGTCGGCTCGTACGAGCGTGGTGACCGCGCGGTGACCGTGCAGCGTCTTGCCGAGCTGGCCGACTTCTACGGGGTGCCGGTGCAGGAGCTCCTGCCGGGCACGACCCCGGGTGGCGCCGCCGAGCCGCCGCCGAAGCTGGTTCTGGACCTGGAGCGCCTGGCGCACGTCCCCCAGGAGAAGGCCGGCCCGCTCCAGCGCTACGCGGCGACGATCCAGTCGCAGCGCGGCGACTACAACGGCAAGGTGCTGTCGATCCGCCAGGACGACCTGCGCACGCTCGCCGTCATCTACGACCAGTCCCCCTCGGTCCTCACCGAGCAGCTGATCAGCTGGGGCGTCCTGGACGCGGACGCGCGCCGCGCGGTCGCCCACGAGGACAACTGACCTCTCACGAGGCCACAGCAGAAACGTACCGCCGGGGCCGGGGGGGGGGGGGGGGGGGGAGGGGGGGGGGGGGGGGGGGCGGGGGGGGGGGGGGGGGGGGGGGGGGGGGGGGGGGGGGGAGGGGGGGGGGGGGGGGGGGGGGGGGGGGGGGGGTGGGGTGGCTTCTCTCTTCTTTTTTCTGTCTTTTTTTTTGGGGGTGTGGGGGGGGGGGGGGGGGGGGGGGGGGGGGGGAGACACCCCCCCCCCCCCCCCCCCTCTTCCGCCCCCGCGCCCTACAGTCCGTCCCCGGCGCGCAGCCTCGTCGCGAGCGCCGACACGTCGTCGAGCGCGCGCAGCAGCAGTCCGTCCCCGAAGGTCACCCGCGTGGCGCCGGCGCGCCCGAGCTCGGCGAAGGACGGTCCGCCGGGAACGGCGAGGACGTTGAGCGGGAGGGAGCCGAGCGCGGCCCGGAGGGCGGGCAGATCGGCGAGGGGCGCCGCGATCGGATAGACGCAGTCCGCACCCGCGGCGGCGTACAGCCGGGCGCGGTCGACGGCGGCCGCGGCCGGTTCGGGGACGCGGCGGATGTAGACGTCCACGCGGGCATTGACGAAGAGCGACGGGTCCGCCGCCCGTACCTCCGCGAGGAACTCCGCCTGCGCCTCGGGGTCCTTGAGTACGCGCCCGGGCCCGCTGTCCTCCAGGTTGACGCCGACCGCCCCGGATTCCCGTACGCGCTCCACGAGTTCGGCCGCCGGAAGTCCGTAACCGCCCTCCAGGTCGGCCGTCACGGGGACCGACACCGACCGGACGATCCGGGCCACGGCCGCGAACATCTCCTCCGCGGGCGTGGCACCGTCCTCGTAACCGAGCGACGCGGCGATCCCGGCGCTCGGAGTGGCGAGCGCGGGGAAGCCGGCCGCCTCGAAGGCCCGCGCGGTGGCCACGTCCCAGGGACCGGGCAGGACGAGCGGGTCGCCGGCTGCGCGGCCGTGATGCAGGGCGCGGAGGGCAGAGCCGGCCGCGGGGCGGGTCGCGGCCCCGTCGCTCCCGGCCACAGGGAGCATCGCGGCCCCGCCGGAGCCGGTCACGGGGAGGTCAGGGGCGTCGGAGGTGCCGGTCATGCGGAGCGGGGGGTGTAGTGGCCGGGGACCATGCGGGTGGTGACGCCGATGCGGTTCCAGGCGTTGATCGTGATGACCGCGGCGATGACCCGGGCGAGTTCGGTCTCGGAGAAGTGCGCGGCGGCGTGGGCGTACACGTCGTCGGGGACGAAGCCGTCGGTGAGGACGGTGACGGCCTCGGTGAGGGCGATCGCGGCGAGTTCGCGTTCCGTGTAGAAGTGGCGGGATTCCTCCCAGGCGGAGAGCTGGACGATCCGCTCGACGGTCTCGCCCTCGGCGAGCGCGTCCTTGGTGTGCATGTCCAGGCAGAAGGCGCAGTGGTTGATCTGCGAGGCCCGGATCTTGATCAGGTGGTACAGGGTCGGGTCGACGTCCTTCGCGGCGGCCGCCTCGACGCGGAGCATGGCCCGGTAGAACTCGGGGTGGAGTTCGGCCAGGGCGAGCCGGGGGGTGTGCTCGTGGGCGTACTCCCCGGAGTTCCCGTGAGCGGCGGCGGTGGTCTCGGCGGCGGGCGCGGTGCGCGGGGTCGTGGTCGTCATACCGATCACCGTACGAGCCCTGTGGCGCACGAGTATGGTCCATTTACATGGCGAACGAGTGGGCCACTTTCGGGGCCGATCTGCACCTGGACCTGCGCGGCCCCCGGCTGCGCGCCGGACTCATGGAAGCCCTGCGGGAAGCCGTGCGCAGCGGACGCCTGGAGGCGGGCACCCGACTGCCCTCCTCCCGGTCCCTCGCCGCCGACCTCGGCATGGCCCGCAACACCGTCGCCGACGCCTACGCGGAGCTGGTCGCCGAGGGCTGGCTCACGGCCCGCCAGGGCTCCGGCACCCACGTCGCCCGCCGAGCCGCCCTGCGCAAGCCCGCGACCCCCGGCGCCCGCCAACCGTCCCGCACCGCCGGGACCCCCGGCGCGACCCCCGGCGCCCGCCCGGCGACCCGTACCACCCGGCCCCCCGACCCCGGCCGTACTCCCTCCGCACCGGCGGCCACGCGGCGACCCGGGGTCCCCGCCCACAACCTCAAGCCCGGCACCCCCGACCTCGCCTCCTTTCCGCGCGCCGAGTGGCTGAAGGCGTACCGGTGGGCGCTCACGGCGGCACCCAACGAGGCCTTCGGGTACGGCGATCCGCGCGGCCGGATCGAACTGCGCACCGCGCTGGCCGAGTACCTCTCGCGGGCACGGGGTGTGCACGCGCGGCCCGAACGGATCATGATCTGTTCGGGGTTCGTGCACGGGCTGATGATGATGGGCGAGGTGCTGCGGCGCCGGGGCGTGCGGGCCGTCGCGGTCGAGTCGTACGGCCTTGACGTCCATACGGGGCTGCTCGAACGGGCCGGTCTGGGGACGCCGCCGCTGCCGTACGACGAACGGGGGACGTGCGTCGAGGAGTTGGCGGGGGAGGGGCCGGCGGGGGCCGGTGCCGGTGCCGTGCTGATGACCGCTGCCCACCAGTTCCCGCTGGGCGGTGCGCTGCCGCCGGACCGGCGGGCGGCGGTGGTGGACTGGGCGCGGGCGTCGGGCGGCTTCGTCCTGGAGGACGACTACGACGGCGAGTTCCGGTACGACAGGCAACCCGTGGGCGCGCTCCAGGGACTTGAGCCGGAGCGCGTGGTGTACCTGGGCACCGCGAGCAAATCGCTGGCCCCGGGGCTGCGCCTGGCGTGGATGGTGGTGCCGGAGGAGCTGATGGGGGAGGTGGTGGCGGCGAAGGGGGCCGCGGACTGGGCGTCGAGCGCCCCCGACCAACTGGCCTTCGCCGAGTTCCTCTCCTCGGGGGCGTACGACCGGCACGTACGCGCCAGCCGCCTCCGCTACCGGCGCCGCCGCGACCAACTGGTGGCCGCGGTGGCCACCCACTCCCCCGCGACCCGCGTCAGCGGCATCGCCGCCGGCCTCCACGCGGTCCTCACCCTCCCACCCGGCACCGAACAAGACGCCCTCCGCGCCGCCGCCTGGCACGGCCTCGCCCTCCAAGGCCTCAACGAATTCCGCCGCCCCACCATCCCCCCCACCCTCGACGGCCTCGTCGTCGGCTACGCCACACCCCCCGACAGCGCCTGGCAGAACGCCCTCCAGACCCTCTGCCGCGTCCTCCCCTGAGCGGGGGCGCGAGAAGGCCCCGCCGGGCCAGTCGATCCCGCGCCCGGTGCGCCGCTTGAGGCTGCGCCTCAGCCGGCGCCCGGCCCTGAGCCTGAGGCGGCGTCCGGGCCCGTGTCCGGGCCTGCGTCTGCGCCCGGCCCCGCACCCGAGGCAGCGCCCGGCCCCGCACCCGGGCGCCGTCCTGGGCGCGGCGCCCGGCCCTGAGCCTCAGGCGGCGTCCGGGCCCGTGTCGGGGTCTGCGCCTGGCCCCGCGCCCGGGGCCGCGCCTGGTCCCGCGCCCGGGGCCGCGCCTGGTCCCGCGCCCGGGGCCGCGCCTGGTCCCGCGCCCGGCCCCGCACCGGGCCCCGCACCCGGCGCCGCGCCCGGCCCCGCAGCCGACCCCGCCCCCGGCGACGCCCTAGTCCCCGCCCCCGTGTCCGTGTCTGCCGCTGGGGGTTCGCCGAAGCGGGCGAGGGTGAGGGAGCCGGCTACGGCTACGGCGAAGCCGGTGAGGGCTAGCCAGGAGAGGCCGTCGCGGGTGCGGTCGCCGAGCCAGACGACGCCGACGATGGCGGGGCCGATGGTTTCGCCGAGGACGGCGCCGGCGGTGGCGGTGGTGACGGAGCCGCGTTGGAGGGCGGAGGTGAGGAGGAGGAAGGCGGAGGCGCCGCCGACGAGGAGGGCGTACCAGACGGGGTCGGTGAGGTCGAGGCCGTCGATGAGGCGGACGGCGACCTCGACGACGCCGAAGCCGAAGCCGGCGCCGAGGCCGAGGAGGAGGGCGCGGGAGCGCTGGGGGAGGCGGCCGGCGAGGAAGCCGAGGAGGAGGACGCCGAAGGAGACCGCGAGGAGGGCCCAGCGGAGGGCGTCGGAGCCGTTGCGGTGGCCTTCCTTGCCGGAGGCGAGGGCCAGCATGGCGAGCCCCGCGCAGACGACGGCGACGGCGAGCCACTCGACGCGCTTGAGCCGGACGCGGAGCACCCGGGAGGCGATGACGGCGGTGACGGCGAGGCTGGCGGCGAGGGCCGCGCCGACGACGTAGATGGGCAGGGTCCGCAGCGCGACGATCTGGAGGACGAAGCCGAGGGCGTCCATGCCGAGGCCGGCGATATAGCGCCACTGGCGCAGGGCCCGCCACATGAGTGCGACGTCGACGCCGCCGCCCGTTCCCGGTTCGGCGGCCCGCGCCGCGACCGCCTGGAACACCGAGGCCGCGCCGAAGCACACGGACGAGGCAAGCGCACAAATCATCCCGAGAAGCACGAAACGACTCTAGGTGCTGCGGCCGGAAATCACCGGCCTACACTGTGCGGTCGCGAAGGCCGCGACCGTGACGGCCGCGACCGCGAAGGGGAGGGCGACGGAGATGCGCAGGCTCAGGTCGAGCACGGTGGTGCTCGGTGGGATGGGTGTGCTCGCGGCGACGATCACCGCGTGCGGTGCGGATCCGGACCGGCGGTGCGTGGACCCGCTGACCCGCGAGGAGCTGCCGAGCTACCGGTGCGAGAGCGGCGGCGGAAGCGACGACGACAACGGCAGCGGCACGCATCGGGGCTCGTACTACTACGGCGGCTCCGTCCGCGACAAGAAGGTCAGCGGCGGCAGCTTCGACAAGACCGCCGTCGACACCGGCGGCTTCGGCTGCTCCGGTACCGGCGGCGGCTGAGGCGGGCGGCGCGACACCATGGAACGGCACACCGTCGAACCCCGCCCGGACTGGCAGCGGACGGTCGAGGAGCAGGGGCTCGTCTACCCGCTGACCCGCTACCCGGACGGCTCGCTGCGCCCGTACTGGGACGAGAGCGCGTACTACTCGTTCACGCTGCCCGAGGTCGAGGCGCTGGAGGAGGTCGTCGAGGAGCTGCACGGGATGTGTCTCGCGGCGGCGGCGCACATCGTCGAGCGGGACCGGTTCGCCGAGCTCGGGATCACCGACCCGAAGCTGGCGGGCCTGGTCGCCGAGTCGTGGCACCGGCGTGCGGAACTCCCTTCCCTCTACGGCCGGTTCGACCTGCGCTACGACGGTACGGGTCCGGCGAAGATGCTGGAGTACAACGCCGACACGCCCACCTCGCTGGTGGAGGCGGCGAGTCCGCAGTGGTTCTGGATGGAGGAACGGTTCCCCGGAGCCGACCAGTGGAACTCGCTCCACGAGCGGCTCGTCGAGGCCTGGAAGCGGCAGGCGCACCTGCTGCCGCCGGGCCCGCTGCACTTCGCCCATTCGGACGGCGACGAGCTCGGCGAGGACCTGATGACGGTGGCGTACCTGCGGGAGACCGCGCAGCAGGCCGGTCTGGAGACCGAGGCGCTGTCCGTCGAACGGATCGGCTGGGACCGGCTCTCGGGCCGCTTCGTCGACGACCGGCTCCGCTTCATCCGCAGCTGCTTCAAGCTCTACCCGTGGGAGTGGCTGACCACCGACCGCTTCGGCCGGCACGTCCTCGACACCCTCGACAACGGCGGCGGCACCGGCACCACCTGCTGGATCGAACCCGCCTGGAAGATGCTGCTCTCCAACAAGGCGCTGCTGGCGATCCTGTGGGAGCTGTACCCCGGCCACCCCAATCTGCTGCCCGCCTATCTCGACGGGCCGCGCGAACTCGCCGCGACCACCGGCTGGGTCGCCAAGCCGCTGCTCGGCCGCGAGGGCGCTGGCGTCACCCTGCACGAGGCCGGCACGGAGCCGTTCGCGCGGGACGGGGAGGCCTGCTGCTACCAGGCGCTGGCCCCGCTGCCCGACTTCGACGGCAACCGGGTGGTGCTCGGCGCGTGGGTCGTCGAGGACGAGGCGGCGGGGCTCGGGATACGGGAGTCGGCGGGGCTCGTCACCGACGAGTACGCCCGCTTCCTCCCGCACGTCATCCTGTAGCGGCTACTCGGGGACGTACTCGCGGAGCGGCGCGGGCTTCAGGCCGGCCGCCTCGGCGAGGTCGAGGGCCCGCTTGAGGTCCTGCGTCACCGTCTCGTTGAAGTGCAGCAGGATGATGTCGCCGGCCTTGAGCCGCGGGGCCTGCGGGGTCCACTGGCCCCAGGTGGTCAGGTCGTAGGTCCAGGTGACCAGGGCCTTCGCCCCGCACTGGCGTGCGGTGGTCCGGGTCGTGCCGTCGTAGGTGCCGTACGGCGGGCGGAGCAGCCGCGGGCCGTCGCCGAACTGCGCGAGGTGCTGGTCGCGGGCGCCGCACACCTCCGCCTTCTGGCCGGCCGCGTCGAGCGTGGTGAGGTCGGGGTGGTTGACGGTGTGGTTCTCGACGCGGGAGCGGCCCTGGTTCAGCAGGTTGTGGAAGTAGCCGGAGTCGTACGAGTACGCGCCCGGGAGCAGGAACAGCGAGGCGGGGACCCGGCGGTCGAGCAGCAGCTGCGCCGCCGCGGGGTCGTGGTTCCAGCCGTCGTCGATGGTGATGAAGACGACCGGGTCGGTGGTCTCGATGTGGGAGACCACCGGGACGGGCTCGGGCCAGGCCGCCCCGGTGGCGGCGTGCGCGGGTCCCGTGACCGCGCCGAGGAGCGCGAGCGGGACGAGGGCGGCGAGCGCGGCACGCACGGCGTGACGCAGACGGAGTCTCGGCATGGCCGCATCATTGGCCTAGACCAACTGCCGTGTCAATGGTCCGAGTTGCCCCACCACGCCGTTGCCCCACCGCGCCCCACCGCGCCCCGCCACGCACCACCGCACCCGACCGCACCGCCGCCCGTCACTCCGACAGGACGGCCCTCAACTGCTCCAGACCCCAGTCGAGGTCCTCCTTCGAGATGACCAGCGGCGGGGCGATCCGGATGGTCGAACCGTGGGTGTCCTTCACGAGCACGCCGCGCTCCATCAGCCGCTCGGAGATCTCGCGGCCCGTGCCGCGGGACGGCACGATGTCGACACCGGCCCACAGGCCGCGCCCGCGCACCGCCTCCACCGCGCCGCCGCCGACGAGCAGCCCCAGCTCGGCGTGCAGATGCTCGCCCAGCTCCGCCGCCCGCTCCTGGTACTCGCCGGTCCGCAGCATCGCGATCACCTCCAGGGCGACCGCGCAGGCCAGCGGGTTGCCGCCGAAGGTCGAGCCGTGCTCGCCTGGCCGGAACACCCCGAGGACCTCGCGGTCGGCGACGACCGCCGACACCGGCACCACGCCACCGCCCAGCGCCTTCCCCAGGACGTACACATCGGGCACCACGCCCTCGTGCTCACAGGCGAACGTCCGGCCCGTGCGGCCCAGGCCCGACTGGATCTCGTCCGCCACGAACAGCACGTTCCGCCGGCGCGTCAGCTCCCGCACCCCGGCCAGATAGCCGGCCGGCGGGACCAGGACGCCCGCCTCGCCCTGGATCGGTTCGAGCAGCACCGCCACCGTGTTCTCGGTGACGGCCGCCTCCATCGCCGTCAGGTCCCCGTACGGGACGATCTCGAAGCCCGGCGTGTACGGCCCGAAGTGGTCGCGCGCCTCGTGGTCCGTGGAGAAGCTGACGATCGTCGTCGTCCGGCCGTGGAAGTTGTTCGCCGCGACCACGATCTTCGCGTGCCCGTCCGGCACGCCCTTCACCTCGTACCCCCACTTCCGGGCGGTCTTCACCGCCGTCTCGACGGCCTCCGCCCCCGTGTTCATCGGGAGCACCGCCTCCTTGCCGCACAGGTCCGCGAGCTGCGCGCAGAACTCGGCGAAACGGTCGTGGTGGAACGCCCGGGACGTCAGCGTCACCCGCTCCAGCTGCGCCTTCGCGGCGTCGATCAGGCGCCGGTTGCCGTGCCCGAAGTTGAGCGCCGAGTAGCCGGCGAGCATGTCGAGGTAGCGGCGGCCCTCGACGTCGGTCATCCAGGCCCCGTCCGCCGAGGCGACGACGACCGGAAGGGGGTGGTAGTTGTGCGCGCTGTGCGCGTCCGCGGCAGCGATCGCGTCTTCTGTTCTCGACACGGGATCTCCGTTCGTCCTGCGGCTCGGGGGGTGCGTGTGGCCCCCTTCCTATCGTCGCTCGGATGCCGGACGGGGAAACCTCGGCGACGGCGCGCCAGCTACCCTGGAGACACGCGCGGCGACTGGCGTACGGGGAAGCGACCCCGGGGGAGCCGCGCGCGCTCCACCACACGAGGTGCCGCTCGCCTGGGCATCACGGGCCCTGGTCCCGTGCGCACCTCAGCCCCGGGACCGTTCCTGCCGAACGCCCGGAGGACACGACATGACCACCCCGCAGCAGCACCCCGCGCTCACCGCCGCCGACCCCGAACTCGCCGCCCTCGTCGGCGCCGAGGAACGGCTCCAGGGCGAGACCCTGCGCCTCATCCCCAGCGAGAACTACGTCTCCGCCGCCGTGCTCGAAGCCTCCGGCACCGTCCTCCAGAACAAGTACAGCGAGGGCTACCCCGGCCGCCGCTACTACGAGGGCCAGCAGAACATCGACCAGGTCGAGACCCTCGCCATCGAGCGCGCCAAGGCCCTCTTCGGCGTCGACCACGCCAACGTCCAGCCCTACTCGGGCTCCCCGGCCAACCTCGCCGTCTACCTCGCCTTCGCCCAGCCCGGCGACACCGTCATGGGCATGGCCCTGCCGATGGGCGGCCACCTCACCCACGGCTGGGGCGTCTCCGCCACCGGCACCTGGTTCCGCGGCGTCCAGTACGGCGTCCGCCACGACACCGGGCTCGTCGACTTCGACGAGGTCCGCGAACTGGCCCTCAAGGAACGCCCCAAGGTCATCTTCTGCGGCGGCACCGCACTGCCCCGCACCATCGACTTCGCCGCCTTCGGCGAGATCGCCCGCGAGGCCGGCGCCGTCCTGGTCGCCGACATCGCCCACATCGCCGGCCTCGTCGCGGGTGGCGCGCACCCGTCCCCGGTCGGGCACGTGGACGTCATCTCCACCACCACCCACAAGACCCTCCGCGGCCCGCGCGGCGCCATGCTGATGTCCACCGAGGAGCACGCCAAGGCCCTCGACAAGGCCGTCTTCCCCGGCCTCCAGGGCGGCCCGCACAACCAGACCACCGCCGCCATCGCCGTCGCCCTGCGCGAGGCCTCCCAGCCCTCCTTCCGCGACTACGCCCACGCCGTCGTCGCCAACGCCAAGGCCCTCGCCGAGGCGCTCCTCGCCCGCGGCTTCGACCTGGTCTCCGGCGGCACCGACAACCACCTGATCCTGATCGACCTGACCCCCAAGCAGGTCCCCGGCAAGATCGCCGCGAAGGCCCTCGACCGGGCGGGCATCGTCGTCAACTACAACACCGTCCCCTACGACACCCGGAAGCCCTTCGACCCCTCCGGCATCCGCATCGGCACCCCCTCCCTCACCTCCCGCGGCCTCCGCACCGAGCACATGGCCCAGGTCGCCGAGTGGATCGACCGCGCCGTCGCCGCCGCCGGCACCGGCGACGAGGACGCCCTCCACACCATCCGCGCCGAGGTCTCCGACCTCCTGTCCGCCTTCCCGGCCCCCGGCCTCCCGTCCTGACGCGCGGCCCCCGCGGAGGCGGTCAGCCGATCGACTCCGCCGTGCGGCGGGCCCGCTCGCGGTCCGGTATGCCTTCCAGGCGGAAGGTGAGCGTGCCCGAGTTCCTGGTCCAGAGGAGCGTGGGGCCCGCCGTGCGGACCTGGTGGGTCCAGACCGTGCCCGAGGCGTCGGTGAGGGGGAAGGTCAGCAGGTGCGGGGTGGCGAACCAGTAGGCCTGGGCGCCGTCCGGGAGGTCGACCCACTGCGGCTGGGTGGTGACCTCCTTCGCGAAGCCGAGGTCCAGCCGGGCCGGGAACTCGTCGAGCCGGACCGTCCGCTCCCCCTCGCGCCAGCACAGGCTGATCACCGCCCGGCCGCTCTCGGCCGACCCGGTCACCACGACGGCGTCGGGCTCGCCGAGGGCGCCGGGTATCACCGGCTCGAAGCCGGCCAGGCGCGCGGCCTCCGCCGGTGACACCGAGCCGGGGCAGCCCGGCACCGCCCCCGCGGACGGGACGCGCTCCCCGCCGGGGTCGTACCGCACGGCGACCCCGCCGAAGCCGAACCACTCCGCGACCGCCGCCCGGACCGGAGGCGTCAGGACGAGCACGATCAGCACACCGGTCAGCGCCGCCACCAGCGCGCGCCACCGCTCGCGCGCCCACCCGCGCACCGATGCCCACCAGACCACCCGGACCGGTGGCGGCACGGGCGTGGGCACCCGCTCGGCGAGGAGCTGGGCGAGCACCCGCTCGGCCATCGTCTCGCCGTCCACGTCCGGCACCCGCAGCCGCCGTCCCAGCTCCCTCAGCTCGTCCGGCAGATCCTCGTCAGCCACGCTCCCCACCTCCTTCCCGGCCTTCCGTCAGCTCCCGTCCCAGCTTCTTCAGCGCCCGGCTCAGCCGGGACTTCACCGTCCCCCGCGGCCAGCCGAGGGCCAGCGCCGTCTCCGTCTCGTCCAGCTCCAGGAGATACCGGTGGATCACCACCTGCCGGTGGTCGTCGGCGAGCCCGTCCAGCGCCTCCCAGAGCCGCCGGCTCCGCTCCCGCTCCTCGGCCGCGACCGCCGGGTCCGCCGACTCCGGTATCAGCGGCTCGGCCCCCAGCAGATCCGCCTCGCGGTCGTGGACGGCACGCTGCCGGCCCGCCGACCGCACTGTGTTCCTGGTCTCATTGGCGACGATCCGCAGCAGCCACGGCCGGAACGCCGAGCCCTCCCGGAACCGCCCGAGCGACCGGTACGCCTTGAAGAACGCCTGCTGCACCACGTCCTCGGCCTCCGGACCCGCGCCGCACGCCACAGCGGCCCTCAGCGCCACCGCCGTGTGCGCGCGGACCAGCTCCGCGTACGCCTCCGGCTCTCCGGCGCGCACCCGGGCGATCACCACGGCCTCGTCGTCGACCAGGCCCCCCTCCCGCGTCCTCACACTCTTGATACACCGGTCGACGGGGATCGGTTCCCACACCTGAGAGAATGATGTGCATGGCCTCTGACAGTCCCCGCGTGCTCTCCGGAATCCAGCCCACCGCAGGCTCGTTCCACCTCGGCAACTACCTCGGCGCCGTCCGCCAGTGGGTCGCTCTCCAGGAGACCCACGACGCCTTCTACATGGTCGTCGACCTGCACGCCATCACGGTCCCGCAGGACCCCGCCGAGCTGCGCGCCAACACCCGGCTCGCCGCCGCCCAGCTGCTCGCGGCCGGTCTCGACCCGGAGCGCTGCACCCTCTTCGTCCAGAGCCACGTGCCCGAGCACGCGCAGCTCGGCTGGGTCATGAACTGCCTCACCGGCTTCGGCGAGGCCTCCCGCATGACCCAGTTCAAGGACAAGTCCGCCAAGCAGGGCGCCGACCGCGCCACCGTCGGCCTCTTCACGTACCCGATCCTCCAGGTCGCGGACATCCTGCTCTACCAGGCCAACGAGGTCCCGGTCGGCGAGGACCAGCGCCAGCACATCGAGCTGACCCGCGACCTCGCGGAGCGCTTCAACGGCCGCTTCGGCGAGACGTTCACGATCCCCAAGCCGTACATCCTCAAGGAGACGGCGAAGATCTTCGACCTCCAGGACCCGACGATCAAGATGAGCAAGTCGGCGTCCTCGCCGAAGGGCCTGATCAACCTCCTGGACGACCCGAAGGCCACCGCGAAGAAGGTCAAGAGCGCGGTCACCGACACCGACACGGTGATCCGCTTCGACCCGGAGAACAAGGCCGGCGTCTCCAACCTGCTCACCATCATGTCCACGCTCACCGCCACCTCCGTCGAGGACCTGGAGAAGAGCTACGAGGGCAAGATGTACGGCGCGCTGAAGACGGATCTGGCCGAGGTCATGGTGGACTTCGTCACGCCGTTCCGGACCCGCACCCAGGAATACCTGGACGACCCGGAGACGCTGGACTCGATCCTGGCCAAGGGAGCGGAGAAGGCGCGGGCCGTGGCGGCGGAGACGCTGGCGCAGGCCTACGACCGGCTGGGCTTCCTGCCCGCCAAGCACTGAGTCCAAGGACCCTGGCCACAAGGGTGGTGCAGGCCGCACACTGGCGGCTGCACCACCACACACCTTTCGACCGACGACGGAGGAGAACGACGTGGGGACCGTAACGCTCGGCGTTTCGATCGCGGTCCCGGAGCCCTACGGCAGCCTGCTCCAGGAGCGGCGCGCCGGCTTCGGGGACCCTGCCGCGTACGGCATCCCCACGCACATCACCCTCGTCCCGCCGACCGAGGTCGACGAAGAGCGCCTGCCGGCCATCGAGGCGCACCTGGCCGGTGTCGCCGCCGAGCACCAGCCGTTCCCGGTGCGCCTCGAAGGCACCGGCACCTTCCGCCCGCTCTCGCCGGTCGTCTTCGTCAAGGTCGAGGAGGGCGAGCCCCACTGCCACCGCCTCCAGCACGCGATCCGCGACGAGGCCGGGCCGCTGGTGCGCGAGCTCCAGTTCCCGTACCACCCGCACGTCACCGTGGCGCACGGCATCTCCGAGGAGGGGATGGACCGGGCGTTCGAGGAACTCGCCGGCTACGAGGCCGCCTGGACCTGCCGCTCCTTCGCCCTCTACGAGCAGGGCCCGGACGGCGTCTGGCGCAAGCTGTACGACTACCAGTTCGGCAGCGGCCGCCCCATCCCGGCCGTCCCCGCCCAGGGCGGCCGCCCGGTCGACGCCCCGACCGCCACGCCCACGGGCTGACCCGCCCCGCCCGGCGATCCCCCGCCCGGGCCGTCACCCGCACCCGTACAGCGACCGTCACGCCCCGCGCCGACCGTCACGCCCCGCGCGCCGACCGTCACGCCCCCGCGGCCACCGACCCCCGCGCCCACCGCGACCCCCGCGCCCTCACACCGCCAGGCGGCGGAGCAGCGGCCTCGGGGCATGGCGTACGGCCGTCATGACCACGCGGAGCGCGCCGGGGGCCCAGATCGTCTCCGAGCGGCGGCGCAGGCCCAGTTCGATGGCGCCGGCGACGGCGTCGGGGGTGGTCGCGAGCGGGGCGGGGGTGCGGCCGGCGGTCATCCGGGAGCGGACGAAGCCGGGGCGTACGACCATGACACGCGCGCCCGTGCCGTGCAGCGCGTCCCCGAGGCCCTGGGCGAAGACGTCGAGACCGGCCTTCGAGGAGCCGTAGATGAAGTCGGTGCGGCGGGCCCGCTCGCCCGCGACCGAGGAGAGCACGACGAGCGTGCCGTGCCCCTGCGCCTGGAGGGCGCCCGCGCACACCAGGCCCGAGGAGACGGCGCCCGTGTAGTTGGTCTGGGCGACCCGGACGGCGGCCACCGGGTCGGACTCGTCGCGCGCCTGGTCGCCGAGGACGCCGAAGGCGAGCAGCACCATGTCGACGGGGCCCTCGGCGAAGACCTTGCCGAGCCGTTCCTCGTGCGACTCGGTGTCGAGCGCGTCGAACGGCACCGTGTGCACCTCGGCCCCGAGCCGGCGCAGCGAGTCCGCCGCGGCCGCCAGGGCGGGGGAGGGGCGGCCGGCCAGCCAGACCGTCCGGGTGCGCCGCGCGATCATCCGGCGGGCGGTGGCGAGCCCGATCTCGGAGGTGCCGCCGAGGACGAGCAGGGACTGCGGGAGGCCGGAGGCGTCCTTCATGGTGGGTGCTCCTCAGAGGGCGGGACGGCGGGAAGGGTCCGGGCCGGGCACCGACCGGGGTCGATCACGACGGCCATGGGGGTGACCGTATAGGCGCCTCTGTCGCATTTGGCGGTATTGCTCCGGGATGTCGGTCGCGGTTCTGCGCGCCACGGCGGGGGATTCTCGTACACGGCTCAACTCACGGATCGAACCGACCAAGGGGCACACGTACGACATGGACTGGCTGACCAAGCTCCCCGTCATCGGCCCCGTGGTCACCCGCCTCATGCGGACCCACGCCTGGCGCTCGTACGAGACCCTCGACGAGGCGCACTGGAGCCGCCTCGCCGCCGCGATCACCTTCCTGTCCTTCCTCGCCCTCTTCCCGCTGATCACCGTCGCCGCCGCGATCGGCGCCGCGCTGCTCACCGACGACCAGCTCGACCGCATCGAGAAGAAGATCGGCGACCAGGTCCCCGGCATCTCCGACCAGCTCGACATCGGCGCACTGGTCGACAACGCCGGCACCGTCGGACTCGTCGCCGGCGCCGTGCTGCTCGTCACCGGCATCAGCTGGATCGGCTCCATGCGGGAGTGCCTGCGTGCGGTGTGGGGCCTCGACGACATCGAGGGCAACCCGATCCTGCTCAAGGGCAAGGACGGGCTCATCCTCATCGGCCTCGGCGGCGTCGCCCTCTGCTCGCTCGCCGCGTCCTGGCTCGGCTCCACCGCCGTCGGCTGGAGCGCCGACCGGATCGGCATCTCCGGCCAGGGCGCCGGCGGCTTCTTCCTCCAGGCCGCCGCCGTCCTCGTCGCCGTCGTCGCCGACTTCCTGATTCTGCTGTACGTCCTGACGCTGCTGCCCGGCGTCCACCCGCCCCGCCGCCGGCTCGTCGTCGCCGCGCTCATGGGCGCGGTCGGCTTCGAACTCCTCAAGCTCCTGCTCGGCGGCTACATGAAGGGCATCGCGGCGAAGTCGATGTACGGGGCCTTCGGCGTCCCCGTGGCCCTGCTCCTCTGGATCAACTTCACCGCGAAACTCCTGCTGTTCTGCGCCGCCTGGACGGCTACGGGTTCCCGCCGGAACCCGGATCCTTCGACTCCTCCCGAGGAGCGTCCGCCGGGTCCTGACCGGCAGGCCCGGCCTGACCCCGACGACGCAGCGTCCCCGACGCGGCCAGCGGCCAACGGCGGTTGACGAGGAACACCGCGCCCGCCAGGAGCACCAGCACCCCGCCCGCCACACCGAGCGCGATCCCGACCCCACCGGACTTCTCCGCGGCCGCCGTCTCCACCGGCGCGTTCTTGCCGGGCGCCGGGGCCGGCGCCGTACCGTCGTCCGGCGCCGCCGACTCCGTACGCGCCGACCGCGGCGGCACCAGCTCGCCCACCGGGGTCACCTTCCCCGACGCGGCGAAGCCCCAGTCGAGCAGCCGGGCCGTCTCCCGGTACACCGCGTGCTGTTCCTTCGAGGACGGGTTCATGACGGTGACGAGCAGCACCTTGCCGTTCCGCTCGGCGACACCCGTGAACGTCGCCCCCGCGTGCGTGGTGTTGCCGTTCTTCACCCCGGCGATCCCCGGGTACGGGGCGACCCCCAGGTCACCGGTGAGCAGCCGGTTCGTGTTCTGGATCTCGAACGTCTCGCGCTTCTTGCCCGGCTTCGCCTCCCCGGGGAACGCGGCGCGGGTCGTGGAGGCGTACTCGCGGAAATCCGCCTTCTGCATGCCGCTACGGGCGATCAGTGTCAGGTCGTACGCCGACGACACCTGGTTCGGGGCGTCGTACCCGTCCGGCGACACCACGTGCGTGTCGAGCGCCTGCAGCTCGGCCGCCCGGTCGTTCATGTCCGTCACGGTCTGCCGCAGACCGCTGTTCATGCTGGTCAGCACGTGTACGGCGTCATTGCCCGAGCGCAGGAAGACCCCGAGCCACAGGTCGTGCACGCTGTACGTCTGCTTCTCCTTGATCCCGACCAGGCTGGAGCCCTCTCCTATGCCCGCCAGGTCCTGGCTCGTCACCAGGTGGTTCTGCGTCCTCGGGAACTTCGGCAGCAGCGTGTCCGCGAACAGCATCTTCAGCGTCGAGGCCGGCGCCAGCGGCCAGTGCGCGTTGTGCGAGGCGAGCACCGCCCCCGTCTCCGCGTCCGCGACGATCCACGACCGCCCCGACAGCTCCTTCGGCAGCACCGGAGCCCCCGGCCCCAGCTTCACCTGCGTCCCCGGCAGCCCCAACAGCTGCCCACCCACCTTGGACATCGCCGCAGGCGGCTTGGGCTGCTTGTCCTTCTCATCCGCCCACGCGGGCGACCCGCCCATCACAACCGGCAACAACACGGCAGCAGCGACCGCACACGCGGTCTTCCTCGAAGCAGACACGGTCGAGAACGTACCTCCCCCCGCCCCCGATCCGAACCCCACCCGGCTCTTCCCCCCCTCCCCTCCACCCGGACGCGGGCCCGGAGCGGCGCACGGTGATACTGAGCCCATGAAGCTCAGCCGCCGCATCTCCTGGTTCCTGCTCGCCTTCGGCGTGTGGAGCTGGTTCATCTGGATCACCTTCGTCAAGAACCTCTGGAAGGACGGGAGCGGTCTCGCCTTCGACGACGCCGGCGACCCGACGGCCTACTTCTGGGTGCATCTGCTGCTCGCCGTCACGTCCTTTGTCCTGGGGACGGTGATCGGGGTGATCGGGTTGCGTGGTGTGCGGGCCGTGCGGCGCGACGGTGATCACAGCGCCTGAGTTCGGATAGAGGGGGTTCGGGCCGTGGTGGCGTTCGTGTTGGTGCTGGTCGTGGTGTTGGGGCTGCTGGGGCTGGTCCATTGGTATGTGTGGCGGCGGCTGGTGCGGGATGTCAGCGTGCCGGGGGGTGTGGGGCGCCGGGTGGGGACGGCGGTGCTGGTGGTTCTGCCGCTGTTGTCGGTCGGTGCGCTGGTGGCGGGGCGGGCGGGGGCGCCGTTCTGGCTGGAGCGGGTGGTGGCGTGGCCGGGGTTCCTGTGGCTGGCCGTGCTGCTGTACGTGGTGTTGGCGCTGGTCGTGGGGGAGGCCGTGCGGCCGCTGCTGCGGCGGTGGCTCGCGCGGCGGGCGGAGGCGGAGGCGATGGCGACGGCGAAGGTGACGGCGCTCGCGGAGCCCGAGGCCGAGGCCGAGGCCGAGGCCGTGCCCGTGCTGATGGCAGAGCCGGCCGTGTCGGAGCCCGGTGAGGTGTCGCGGCGGTTGTTCGTGTCGCGGGTGGTGGCGGGGTCGGCGGCGGCCGTGGCGGTGGGGACGGTGGGGTACGGGACGTACGGGGTGATGCGGGGGCCGAGGCTGAAGAGGGTCACGGTTCCGCTGGCGAAGGTGCCGAGGGCGGCGCATGGCTACCGGATCGCGGTCGTGTCCGACATTCATCTCGGGCCGATCCTGGGGCGGGCGCACACGCAGCGGATCGTGGACACGATCAACTCGGCGCAGCCGGATCTGATCGCTGTGGTCGGTGACCTCGTCGACGGGACGGTGGAGGACCTCGGCAGCGCGGCGGAGCCGCTGGCCCGGCTCAGGGCGCGGCACGGCTCGTTCTTCGTGACGGGGAACCACGAGTACTTCTCGGGGGCGGACGCGTGGGTCGACCATGTGCGGGAGCTCGGGCTGAGGCCGTTGCGGAACGAGCGGGTGGAGATCGCGGCGGGGTTCGACCTCGCGGGTGTCGACGATGTGGCGGGGGAGCGTGAGGGGCAGGGGCCCGATTTCGCGCGGGCGCTCGGGGACCGGGACCGGGCGCGGGCGGCCGTCCTCCTGGCGCACCAGCCGGTCGTCGTCCACGACGCGGTGCGGCACGGGGTGGACCTGCAGTTGTCCGGGCACACGCACGGCGGTCAGCTGTGGCCCGGCAACTTCCTCGCGGACCTGGCGAACCCGACGGTCGCGGGTCTTGAGCGGTACGGGGACACGCAGCTGTACGTGTCGCGGGGCGCGGGGGCGTGGGGGCCGCCGGTGAGGGTGGGGGCGCCGTCGGACATCACGATCGTCGAACTCGCCTCGAAACAGGCGTAATCGGGCCTCGTCACTCCGTGCTCCGAGGTCGATACGTGCTGCTCATCGACTTAAATTCTCATATCCCGGACATATACCTGTGGTGTGAAAGTTTTCTCTTCCACTTGTGAAATACGTGTGATGGGATGACGCCATCGCGGCGTGGATCGGGGGGTTCGTCGCTTCTGGGGTGGCACCAAATGAAGGAAGCACGGCAATGCGGTCGACGGTCCGTCTGCGGATCCTCATCACTTGTGGAGTACTGGTGGCCGCCGGAGTGGGGGGCTGGCAACTCCTGCCCTCCGACGACGGCAGGACCGATCCGATCAGCGTCGGCACGACCGACGAGGTGACTTCACTGGACCCGGCCGGCGCCTATGACGCCGGTTCCTGGGCCATGTACAGCAACGTCTTCCAGTCGCTGCTGACGTTCAAGCCGGGCTACAGCGCGCCGGTTCCGGACGCCGCCGAGAGCTGCAAGTTCGTGGGCACCAAGCTCACCACGTACCAGTGCACGCTCCGCGACGACCTCTCGTTCTCCAACGGCCGCAAGGTGACCGCCGAGGACGTCAAGTACTCCTTCGAGCGCATGCTGCGGATCAAGACGGACGTCGGCCCGCAGCCGCTGTTCCCGACGCTGAAGAACGTCTCGGCCGAGGGCCGTACCGTCACCTTCCACCTGAGCGGCCGGGACGCCACGTTCCCGCTGAAGGTGGCCACGGGCGCCGGTTCGATCGTCGACCGCGACAAGTACCCGGCCGACCGGCTGCGCACCGACCTCACGGTCGACGGCTCGGGGCCGTACGTGCTCAAGGAGTACAAGGAGGGCGAGTCCGCCCGTCTGGAGCCCAACCCGAAGTACCGGGGTGCGATCACCAAGGCCGGCGGCCCGGTCGTCGTGAAGTACTTCGGCCAGTCCGCCGAGCTCGCCGCCGCGTGGAAGGCGAAGCAGGTGCAGGTGACGCACCGGCAGCTTCCGCCGGAGTACCTGTCGACCCTGGAGACCGGCGACGGCACCCGGGTCACGGAGGCGGAGAGCGCCGAGATCCGCAACATCAACTTCAACGTGCGGCCCGGCTCGCCGATGGCGAACAAGGCCGTACGGCAGGCCATCGCGGCCGTCATCGACCGCCCGGCGATCACCACCGGCGCGTACAAGGGCACGGTCGAGCCGCTGTACTCCCTCATCCCGCAGGGCTTCGTCGGGCACAGCACCGCGTTCTTCGACGTCGACCCGGAGCCGAACGCCGCGAAGGCGAAGCGGATCCTGCGGGCCGCCGGCATCACGACGCCGGTGAAGTTCACGTACGGCTACCGCAAGGACGCCGTCTACGCCGCCGAGACCGCCGAGATCAAGCGGCAGCTGGAGGAGACCGGCCTCTTCGAGGTCGAGGTCGTCGAGGCCGACTGGAAGAGCTTCCAGAAGGGGTACGCGCGCGGCGCCTACGACGTCTACCCGGTCGGCTGGCTCCCCGACTTCCCGGACTCCGACAGCTTCACCGCGCCGCTCGTCGGCACGGAGAACACCCTGCACAACGGTTTCTCCAGCAAGCGGATCGACGCGCTGATCTCCGCGACCCAGCAGTACAGCGACCGCTCGCGCGCCACCGGGGACTTCCGGGAGATCCAGAACGTGGTCGCCTCCGACGTCCCGCTGGTCCCGCTGTGGCAGAAGAAGGACTACGTCCTCTCCACGGAGACCGTCGCCGGCTCCCAGTACCTCACGGACGGCACCGGCATCTGGCGCCTGTGGGAACTGGCCTGGATCTGATCCGGCCGGTCCCTACGCGGACGGCGGCTTCGGGTTGGCCCGCTTGGGCTTGCCCGAGGCCGCCATTCCGGCTGCCGTGGGCATGAAGTCGGAGAGGAGCTCGTGGGTCTCCTTGACCAGCGGGCGCAGGATGCGGAAGCGGGAGAGGGAGATCGCGCGGGCGGTGACCGGCGCGAGGCGCTCCACGAGACGCCGGCTGTTCGCGGCGCCCTCGGAGCGGTCGTAGACCCAGAACAGGACGAGGCCCATCTGCTGGAGCCACAGCAACTGGGGGAGGGCTTCCCTCAGTTCCGGGTCGACCTTCACGGACGCGCCGGAGATGACCCGCCTGTGGACCTCGATCGCGGCCTCGCGGGGGCCTTCCGACTCGGGGGAGAAGGGGCTGAGCGGGCTGTCGGGGTCGGCGGCGTTCTTGAAGAACTGGGACGCGAACTCGTGGTACGGCTCCGCGATGTCAAGCCAGCCGAGGTAGACACCGCGAATGCGGGCCGTGAGGTCCTTCTCGTCGCCGGTCAGGATGGGCTCGACGGCCGCCTGGTGCTCCTCGGCGATCCGGTCGTAGAAGCCCTGGACGAGGTGCTCCTTGGACGAGAAGTAGTAGTACGCGTTGCCGACGGAGACCCCGGCCTCCTGGGCGATGGCCCGCATGGTCGTCTTGTCGTAACCGCGCTCCTTGAACAGCCGGAGCGCGGTCTCGAGGATGAGCGTGCGGGTCTGCTCGCTCTTGGGGGCCTTCTTGTCCTCGGCCTTGGTCTCTTCGTTCACGTCCTTCACGGGGCCGAGCCTAGCCGGGCGGACCGGGTGACTCGCAGTGCCCGTCCGCGCAGGACGGCCCCTTGAGCGCGGCCCGCCACTTCGCGGCGGCGAGGACCGTGGCCCGGGCGAAGGGCTGCCCGGCGGGCGTCGCGAGCCAGTGGGCCATGGCCCGGTGCTCGGCGAGCGCCCAGAGGCAGACGATCCAGGCGGCGGTGTCGCCGTAGACCTGGCCCCGGTCGCCGACCACGGTGATCTCCCGCAGGGTGGCGGCGTGGTCGAGCTCCGGGAAGCGCCGCCGCGCCTCCTGCGATCCGGCGGGTACGAGGTCGAGCGGTACGAGCTGCCGCTGGCGCAGCAGCCAGTGCCTGAGGTGCACGCAGAGCGGGCAGTCGGCGTCGTAGAGCACGGTGAGGTGTCCCACGGGGGTGACGGGGCCGGTCGGGGCCGCCCCCGGCGCGGGGGCCGGGGCCGGGGTCGGAGCCGGGTTCTGCCCGGTCGGGGGCCGCACGGCGGTCTCAGGCCTGGGGGGCCGGCGGGGCCCAGGGGCCGGGCTTGGGGGCGGTGGTCCAGCCCTGGGGGCGGACGGGCGGCACCTGTTCGCGCTCCATGACACCGCGGCGGCGGATCTTGTTGAGCACGTAGACGTTGCCGAGGTGCATCACGCCGAGGACGAGGAGGACGACTCCGAGCTTGACGGAGAGGGCCTCGAAGAGGGCGCGGGCGTCGAGGACGGCGGCGTCCTGGCTCAGGTAGAGCGCGACGAAGCCGAAGTTGACGAGGTAGAAGCCGACCACGAGGAGGTGGTTGACGGCGTCCGCGAGCTTCTCGTTCCCGTGCAGGACGTCCGCGAGGAAGACCTTTCCGTTGCGGCTGAGCGTCCGGGCGACCCAGATCGTGAGGGCCACGCTGATCAGCAGGTAGGCGATGTACGCGACGACAGTGAGGTCCATGCCCCACCCTCCCTTGAACACGTTCAAAAGCTGACGGGCATGACTGTAGACCTATCTTTGAACGTGTTCAAGTAGAGGGCGGAACGCAGGTGGAATACCTGATGGCGGCCGGTCCCGGGGGCACGTAAGGTCACGTCAATGACGCTCTCTCATGATCTGGCCGGAACCGGCCCCTCGACCGTCGTCCTGCTGCACTCCGGGGTCTGTGACCGCCGCATGTGGGACGGACAGTTCTCCGCCCTCGCCGAGGCCGGACACCGGGTCGTCCGCTGCGACCTCCGCGGCTTCGGCGAAAGCCCGATGGACGCCGCGCACACCCACGCCGACGACGTACGGGACCTGCTCGACCACCTCGGCGCCGACAGCGCCGTCGTCGTCGCCTCCTCCTTCGGCGGCCGGGTCGCGCTGGAACTCGCCGTCCGTCACCCCGACCGCGTGACCGCCCTCGCCCTGCTCGCCTCCGGCATACCCGGCATGGAACCGAGCGCCGAACTCCGCGCCTGGGGCGCCCGCGAGGACGCGCTCATCGAGGCGGGCGACCTCGACGCGGCCACCGAGCTCAACGTCGACACCTGGCTCGGCCCCGAGGCCGACGAGGACGACCGTGCCTTCGTCCGCGCCGCGCAGCGGCACATCTTCGACGTCCAGCTCGCCGCCCCCGAGTCGAACCACCCCGTCAACCCCGGGGTCACCAAGGACGAGATCGCCGGCATCCAGGTGCCCGCCCTCGTGGCCGTCGGCGCCCACGACCTGCCCGACTTCCGGGCCGTCTCCGCCGAACTCGTAAGCCTCCTCCCCGCCGCCCGCCCCCTCCTGGAACTCGACTGGGCCGGCCACCTCCCCGCCATCGAACGCCCGGAGGAGACTGCCCGCCTCCTCACCGAGTTCCTGGCGGATCTGAAGGTCTCCGCCTAGCTCCCGGACCGGGCCGTCCGGCTCCCGGAGCGGCCCGTCAGGCCTCGCGGAAGACCTGGGGGAACGGCTGCGGGTCCTCCTGTTCTCTCCACTCGGCCCGCCACTCCGCGACCTCCTCGGCGTCCGCCCGCAGCGGATGCCACAGCCGCAGCCGTGCACCCGTGCCGACCAGGCGCGCGGTGCCGTCGACGCCCGCGAGGGCCCAGCCGCCCCCGGTCCGCTCGGGCAGCCCGGCGGTCCACCGCTCGCCGCCCGCGGAGCCGCCCGTGGAGCCGCCCGCCGAGCTGCCCGGGCCGCCGCCGGGCTCGTCGGAGTCCTCCGTGAGCTCCCACAGCAGCGCGCGGGCCAGGGTGCCGGTCACCGGATGGTCCACGTAGCACCGCTGCCAGTCGTCGGCCGGCCAGTGCGTCCCCGCCGTCAGGTGGGCCTCAAGGGCGGAGCGCTCGGCGGCGACGAGCGATTCGAGGGCCTTGGTGACCGCCTTGGCCACCGTGCGGTTGTGGACCGCCTCCGGCAGGCGGTCGAGCCACCGCATGGCCTCCTCGCCCCGCGTACCCCCGCATGCGCCGAGGACGGCGACGGCGGCCGTGGCCAGCGGCTGGTTGCGGCAGGTGCCGCCGGAGCCGCCGATGCCGGTGCCGGCGTGCAGCGCGACGGCGCCGACCGTGGGCACGACCCAGTCGGCGGTCACGTCGAGCGAGGCCCACAGCAATCCCCGTACCAGCGCGGTGTTGGTCTCGCCGGTGAGGCCCCGGACGGGGAGGTTCCAGGGGCCCAGATCGCTGATCCGGTGTTCGGGTTGGTCGGCGAGGCCCGCGAGGAGGAGCCGTATCACCTCCGGACCGTGGTCGGCCTGCGCGAGCAGGACGGACGCCGTCCGGCGCCAGGTCCGGGTCGCCCGGGGCCTGTCCAGGGTGAGGCAGTGGTCCAGGAAGGCGCTCACGCCCGGGCCGGTGAGCAGGTCGCCGTGGGCCGCGCGCATCGCGGGGCCGAAGTCGTCGAGCCCGTCGAGGAGATGGCGGGGGAGCGCCCCGGGGACGGCCGGGACCTCCCGGCGGAGCAGGGCGTCCATCCGGTCCCGCAGCGGGGCGCTCCCGGAGGCGTGTGGGGAGTCGGCCGCGCGGCGCAGGGCCCGGACTCTGGCCCGGTCGAAGTCTCCGGCCTGCTCGGCCGCCGACAGGGCGAGGGGGACCAAGGTGGAGAAGTTCTCCTGGAGTTCGTGCGGGGCGACCTGCGCGTCCTTGCCGACGAGCCGGGCGAGGAGCAGGTCCGACTCCTCGACGGTCCAGTCCAGTTGGCGGCCGGCCAGGTCGGCGAGGGCCGGCGCGACCCCGTGCCGGGTGCCGTGGCAGGCCCGCGACTGGAGCGCGAGCGCGCACGCGCGGAGCTCTTCCGTGTCCAGGGAGGCGAGCAACTCCCCGACCGCTCCCGGCCCTTCCGCGTGCTCGCGCGCCAGTGCCGCGTCCAGCCTGTCGCCCGGCCCCGGGTCCCCCACCATGCCGATCACCATGCGCACGACGGTAGTGGACCCCACCGACAGCGGCCGCCGGGCCGCCCTTCCCCAGCGGCACCCGCGCCTATCCGAACTTCCGCACTCCCGGCACCAGCGCCGTACCGAGGCAGCAGCCGCCGACCACCACCGCGGCGGCGAGGAGCGGGACTTCGGGGCCCCAGGCGGAGGCGGCGAGGGGGGCCAGGGCGTAGCCGAGGGGCATCGCGGCGAGCGAGAGGAGCCAGTCGTACGAGGTGACGCGGGCGAGCGCGTGGGCGGGGACGGCCTGCTGGACGGCGGTCTGCCAGACGGGGGAGAGGAAGCCGAGGCCGGCCTGCGCGAGCCCGTAGGCGGCGATGGTCAGGGGCGCGGGGGCCGCGACGGCGAGCAGGACCAGCGGCAGCGCGTACGTGGCGAGGCCGAGGTTCGCGGTGAGGACGGGGCGCCGGGGGCGTATCCGGTCGGCGAGCAGTGCGCCGAGGAGGAAGCCGACGGCGCCGACCTGGAGCATGACGACCCAGGTGGCGGCCCCGCCGAGCCGGTGCAGGGCGATGGCGGGTCCGAGGGTCATGAGGACGGCGGCGGCGCCGTTCCAGGCGCTGTGGCCGATCAGGCTCGTCCAGTACCAGTCGCGGGAGCGGACCTCCTGCCAGCCCTCGGCCAGGTCGGCGCGGAGCGAGCGGCGGGGGATTGTCACGCGTTCGACCCGTACGGCGGTGAGGAGCAGGGCGCTGACGGCGAAGGTGGCCGCGTCGAGGACGAACGCCCAGCCGGGGCCCACGGTCAGCACGAGGGCGCCGGCGAGGGCCGGGCCGCCCAGCCGGGTGGCGCTCTGGGCGACTCCCATGGCGGCGTTGGCGCGGTGCAGGGAGGCGGCCGGGACCGTTCCCTTGACGAGGGGTGATCCGGTCGGCATCGCGAAGGCCCCGGCGGCTCCGCCGATGGCCTCGGAGACGGCGAGGACGGCGAGGCTGGGGGAGCCGCCGAGCAGCTGGAGGCCGACGAGGAGCTGGGTGGCGCAGCGGACGAGGTCGGTGGTGAGCGCGACCGTGCGGGCGTCGAAGCGGTCGCCGACGACTCCGCCCACCGGCAGCAGGAGCAGTTTGGGGACCATCGCGCAGCCGAGCACGAGGGCGAGCGCGGTGGTCGAGCCGGTGGCTTCGAGGACCGCGAGGGCCAGGGCGGCGGGGATGGCGGCGTCGCCCAGGAGGGAGAGGGCGCGGCCGGTGAAGAGCAGGCGGAAGGGGCGGGTGCGCAGGGGGTGGGGGACGGGCGTGGGCGTGACGGTGTCCTCGGGGATCACGGGCATGCCACGCAGGGTATTTCGGCGCCGAATAATTCGTCAACGAAATACTTTCCCGTGAGGAGCGCCGCCTCCCGACGTACGATCACCCCATGGCGCATCCCGAGGAACCACGGGCCCCACGCGAACCCGCACCGCGTGACTGGACCGACGAGCACGTCGACCGCTGGCAGCCCGTCCTGCCCGGCCTCGACCCCGTCATCGAGGGCGCCGTCACCCGGATGAAGAAGCTCTCCGTCCACCTCCGCCGGGTCCGCGAACAGTCACTCGTCGACTTCGACCTGGAACGCCACGAGTTCGACACCCTCCACAAGCTCGCCGGGCGCGGCGGCAGCGCCGCCCCCTCCGAACTCGCCCAGGACCTCGACCTCGCCCCCGCCTCCGTCTCCGGCCGCCTCGACGTCCTGGAGAAGCGCGGCTTCGTCCGCCGCAGCCCCTCCACCACGGACCGCCGCCGCGTCGTCGTCGAACTCACGCCCTCCGGCCACGAGACCTGGCTCGGCGCCATGGACGTCCTCGGCCACGAGGAGTACCGCCTCCTCGGCGTCCTCTCCCCCGAGGAGCGCAGCCTGCTCAACGGCCTGCTGCGCCGGATCATGGTCGAGGCGGAGAGCGCGGAGGGCGCCCGCTGGCACCCCTGAGGCCGGGTCAGACGCTCAGCGAGCGCGCGTAGTTGAGCTGACCCATCACCCAGTGGATGGTGTCAGGACCGGTCGCCGGGATCATCGTCGCGTGGTGCCGGCCGCCGCTGGTCACCGTGACCTGGATGAAGCCCGTCGTCGTCTTCTCCTTCATCAGGAGGAACAGCAGCCCCAGCAGGCAGAAGATGAAGAAGACGATCGCGAGCACGATCGCCACGGTCGGCATCTTCTCCTCGGTCCGCGACATGTCCATCGCGTTCCAGACGGCGCCCTTCAGGGGCATCGGCCCGGCCGGCGTGATGATCTGGTCGCCGACCACGGTGATGTCACCGAGGCTCAGCAGCGGCGCCCCCGCGCCCATCGGCGCGGGCTGCGGCGGCAGCGGCACCCCGGCCGGCAGCGTCGGCTGGTACGGCGGCGGAGTCTGGTACGCCCCCGCTCCCGGCGTCGCGTCCTGCGGGTACCCGTACCCGGGCGTCCCGGCCTGCGGGTAGCCGTACGCGGGCCCCCCGGCCGTCCCGCCCTGCTGCCCGGGCCCCCACTTGTACTCACCGTCCGCGTAAGGGTTCGGCTCGCTCATCAGTCCCCGTCCTCCACAAAGAAAAAGCCCGCTCCTGCACGCCGCAGCGTACAGAAGCGGGCCGAATCACCGGACCCGGAGGTCAGAAGCGACGCGTGATGAGGGCGCGCTTGACTTCCTGGATCGCCTTCGTGACCTCGATGCCACGCGGGCAGGCGTCCGTGCAGTTGAAGGTCGTGCGGCAACGCCACACGCCGTCCTTGTCGTTCAGGATCTCCAGGCGCTGCTCGCCCGCCTCGTCACGCGAGTCGAAGATGAAGCGGTGCGCGTTGACGATCGCGGCCGGACCGAAGTACTGGCCGTCGTTCCAGAAGACCGGGCAGGACGACGTGCACGCGGCGCACAGGATGCACTTGGTGGTGTCGTCGAAGCGCTCGCGGTCCTCGGCGGACTGCAGGCGCTCGCGGGTCGGCTCGTTGCCCTTGGTGACCAGGAACGGCATGACGTCCCGGTACGCCTGGAAGAAGGGCTCCATGTCGACCACGAGGTCCTTGAGCACCGTCAGGCCCTTGATGGCCTCGACCGTGATCGGCTTCTCGGGGTTGATGTCCTTGATCAGCGTCTTGCAGGCGAGCCTGTTCTTGCCGTTGATCCGCATCGCGTCCGAGCCGCAGATGCCGTGCGCGCACGAGCGACGGAAGGTCAGCGTGCCGTCGACGTCCCACTTGATCTTGTGGAGGGCGTCGAGGACTCGCTCCTTCGGGTCGATCTCGATCTGGAAGTCCTCCCAGACCGACGCGTCCGACACCTCGGGGTTGAAGCGCCGGATGCGCATCGTGACCGTGATGTACGGGGAGGCGGCGGACTCCGCCTCGACCTTGTCCAGTACGGGGGTAGCCATCAGTACTTACGCTCCATCGGCTGGTAGCGGGTCTGGACGACCGGCTTGTAGTCGAGACGGACGGTCTCGGAGCCGTCCTCGCCGACCTCGCGGTACGCCATGGTGTGGCGCATGAAGTTGACGTCGTCGCGGTTCGGGTAGTCCTCGCGGTAGTGACCGCCGCGGGACTCCTTGCGCGCCAGGGCCGAGACGGCCATGACCTCGGCCAGTTCGAGCAGGTTGCCCAGCTCGATGGCCTCCAGGAGGTCGGTGTTGAAGCGCTTGCCCTTGTCCTGGATGGACACGTTCTCGTAGCGCTCGCGCAGCTCGGCGATCTTCTCGACGGCCGTCTTGATGGTCTGCTCCGTACGGAACACCATCACGTTGGCGTCCATCGTCTCCTGGAGCTCGCGGCGCAGGTCGGCGACCCGCTCGCTGCCCGTGGAGTTGCGCAGCTTCTCGATCTGCGCGACGACCATCGCCTCCGGGTTCTCCGGCAGCTCGACGAAGTCGTGCTTGGCGGAGTACTCGGCGGCGGCGATGCCGGAGCGCTTGCCGAAGACGTTGATGTCGAGCAGCGAGTTGGTGCCGAGACGGTTGGCGCCGTGCACGGAGACACAGGCGACCTCGCCGGCCGCGTACAGGCCCGGGACGACGGTGGTGTTGTCCGAGAGGACCTCACCCTCGACGTTGGTCGGGATGCCGCCCATGGCGTAGTGCGCGGTGGGCTGGATCGG
The DNA here is from genome assembly GCF_055603625.1 of Streptomyces sp. NPDC037273. Taxonomy (NCBI): domain Bacteria; kingdom Bacillati; phylum Actinomycetota; class Actinomycetes; order Kitasatosporales; family Streptomycetaceae; genus Streptomyces; species Streptomyces sp. NPDC037273. Next base: position 67,929 of record NZ_JBVJVO010000002.1, on the reverse strand, counting down.
GATCGGGTCCGTGTACGGCTCGATGCCGAGGTACGTACGGGCGAACTCGGTGATGTCCGGGAGCTTGGCGTCGAGCTGCTCCGGCGGGAGGTGCGTCAGGTCCAGGTAGACGTGGTCGCCCTCGGGACCGCAGCCGCGGCCCTCGCGGATCTCCGTGTAGATGGAGCGGGAGACGACGTCACGGGACGCGAGGTCCTTCATGACCGGCGCGTACTTCTCCATGAAGCGCTCGCCGTCCTTGTTGCGGAGGATGCCGCCCTCACCGCGGGCGCCCTCCGTCAGCAGGATGCCCATGCGCCAGATGCCCGTCGGGTGGAACTGGAAGAACTCCATGTCCTCCAGGGGCAGGCCGCGGCGGTAGCACGCGGCCTGGCCGTCACCGGTCAGGGTGTGGGCGTTGGAGGTCACCTTGAAGAACTTGCCGGTGCCGCCGGAGGCGTAGATGACGGCCTTGGCCTGGAAGATGTGGATCTCGCCGGTGGCCAGCTCGTAGGCGACGACGCCCGCGGAGTGCTTCACACCGTCGATCTCGGTGATCAGCTGGTCCAGGACGTAGAACTCGTTGAAGAACTCCACGCCCTCCTTGACGCAGTTCTGGTAGAGCGTCTGGAGGATCATGTGGCCGGTGCGGTCCGCGGCGTAGCAGGACCGGCGGACCGGGGCCTCGCCGTGGTTGCGGGAGTGACCGCCGAAGCGGCGCTGGTCGATCGTCCCGTTGGGCGTCCGGTTGAACGGCAGGCCCATCTTCTCCAGGTCGAGGACGGCGTCGATGGCCTCCTTCGCCAGGATCTCGGCGGCGTCCTGGTCGACCAGGTAGTCACCGCCCTTGACCGTGTCGAAGGTGTGCCACTCCCAGTTGTCCTCCTCCACGTTCGCCAGCGCGGCGGCCATGCCGCCCTGCGCGGCGCCCGTGTGGGAGCGGGTGGGGTAGAGCTTCGTCAGCACGGCGGTGCGGCTGCGCTTCGTCGACTCGATGGCCGCGCGCATGCCGGCGCCACCGGCGCCGACGATGACGGTGTCGTACTTGTGGATCTTCATGACGTGGATTACCTCAGCCCCGTGCCTAGCGGATGTTCGGGTCGAAGGTGAAGATCACCAGCGTGCCCAGAAGGATGGTGAACACCGTGGCGGTGTACAGCAGGCCCTTGAGCCACAGGCGCGTGTTGGCCCGCTCCGCGTAGTCGTTGATGACGGTACGGAGGCCGTTGGCGCCGTGCAGCATGGCGAGCCAGAGCATCAGCAGGTCCCAGACCTGCCAGAACGGGGACGCCCAGCGGCCGGCCACGAAGGCGAAGCCGATCTTGGAGACGCCGCCGTCCAGGAAGAGCTGGATCAGCAGGTGGCCGAGGACCAGGACGACGAGGACCACACCCGAGAGGCGCATGAAGAGCCACGCGGCCATCTCGAAGTTGCCGCGCGTGGCGCGCGGGGTCTTGCCGGTGCGCTTGCGCGGGGCCTCGATGTACGGCGCGGGGTTGTCCACGTCGTAGTGGCCGCCCTCGACGGGGCCGATCGCGGCGGAGGTCGTGTCAGCAGACATGAGTGGCGTCAGCTCCCGAACAGTTCACGTGCGGCGTGGCCGAGGACGGGGTACAGCGAGCCCGCCATCAGCACGACCCAGATGCCCACGACGGTCCAGAGCATCTGCTTCTGGTAGCGCGGGCCCTTGGACCAGAAGTCCACGGCGATGACCCGCAGGCCGTTCAGCGCGTGGAAGAGGATGGCGGCGACCAGGCCGTACTCCAGAAGAGCGACGATCGGCGTCTTGTAGGTCGCGACGACCTCGTCGTACGCCTCGGGGGAGACGCGGACGAGAGCGGTGTCCAGCACGTGTACGAACAGGAAGAAGAAGATGAGGACGCCGGTGACTCGATGAGCCACCCAGCTCCACATTCCTTCCCGGCCGCGGTACAGCGTTCCAGCCGGCACGGAAAAACCCTCCGGGAGCGGGGATCAGGGTCGGCCGGCTTCTCTGTCGGTCTGACCCGGCCGGGTACGGTCCACCGGCCCCGGTCATCGTAGCGACGACTTGTCGGTTCGCTCGCGCGGGGTCCATAGGTGTGATCAAACAGGCACGGACGGGCTATCGCACAGGGCGGAATCACCGCATTGCGGACGGAATCACGGCTCGGTGTGTCGCGGCGTGAGGCCCTCGGACAGCCGGAAGGCGAGCCGGGCCCGGGCGAGCCGGCGCAGTTCGTCGGCGGCGACCACCCGCTCCTCCTCCGGTTCGTTGCCGAGACGTGACCGGATGCCCGCCAGGACCTGGTCGAGCCGCTCCCCGGGACTCACTCCGTCGAGGCTGATCACGAACGCGTGCCCGAAGCTGCTCTCGTACGCGGCGTGGGCCGCCCGCAGTGCCGTCCGCGCGGCCGGTGGCGCCCCCGGGTGCGGCAGCGCCGAGGACTCGGCGGCCAGGGCGGTGTCGAGCTCGGCGCGCGAGAGGTCGTATCCGGCCTCGTCGGCGGCGGCGAGCAGGGCGTCCACCGTCGGGTAGGGGCGGTGGGCCGCCACCCGCTCCGCCCAGCGGCGGCTGTGGCAGCAGGACAGCAGCAGGGCCTCGGCCTCGGTGGGCGTGGCCGCGTTGAACGCGATGAGGCCGCCCGAGTGCCGGGAGTGGGTCTGCTGGGCGGGTATGGCAGGCGTGTCCGTGGAGCCCGGCTTCCGGCAGGGGGCGTGGGTGTCGCTGGTCAGCGTGGGCTCCGGTACTCCGGGACGGGCGGGGTGGGCGTGACGCAACGTTATCGACGGGACGGGGGAAGTGTCCGACGGATGCGCGAATTTCACCCGGAAGGGAGAGTTTCGGAACATCTGATGGACGCACCCGTTCCGCCGCCCGGGGATTACGCCCGCGCGCCGTCCCCCGAACGGCCGGAACCCGTCCGTGTCGCGTCCTCCGATTGGCCGGACCGGCTTCCGTACGGGAGGATTCCGAATGATGCGGTACTCCCTCCGGGGCCCCCGCCGGGGCCCCGCACTGATGGCGACCGCGGTGGCACTGGCCACCGTGGCGGCCTGCTCGAACGGATCTCCGTCCGGGACGCCGTCGTCCTCCGGCGGTACGTCGGCGAGCGCCACGCCCACCAGCGCGCCCCCGCCCTCCCCGACGCCGACCCCCACGCCGACCCGGACCTACGCGCTGTCGACCGCGCCGCGGACCATCCCCTCCGTCCGCTCCCACGAGGCCGCCCGTGGCCCTGGCTGGAAGCCCTCGCCGACCGGCGGGGTCGTCATCGCGGCGGACAGCGCGGGCCTCGCCGACGAGGGGAAGCTGATCGCCGGGGAGCTCGGCCTGCCGTACCGGGGGGCCGCGGCCGCCGGTCCAGGGGACGTCGAGCTGGCCCTGGGCGGCGACGGCGCCCGCGAGTCGTACACCCTCACCGTCCAGGGCGGCCGGGTGCGGATCAGCGGCGCCGACGAGGCCGGGGTGTTCTACGGGACCCGCACGCTCAAGCAGTCCGTCAAGGCGACGGGCGCGATGCCCGAGGGGACGGTGACCGACCGGCCCGCGAAGCCGCAGCGCGGGCTGATGGTGGACATCGCCCGCAAGCACTTCACGGCCGCCTGGATCGAGGACCGGATCCGTGAGATGGGCGACCTGAAGCTCAACCAGCTCGGGCTGCACTTCTCCGACGACCAGGGCTTCCGGATCCAGTCCGACAGCCACCCGGAGATCGTCTCCGCCCAGCACCTCACCAAGGCAGAGGTGCGCCGGATCCTCGCGCTCGCGGCGAGCCGGCACATCACGGTGATCCCCGAGATCGACTCGCCGGGCCACCTCGGCGCCGTCATCGCCGCCCACCCGGACCTCCAGCTGGTCAGCGCGAGCGGCCGGACCCCGCGCGGGGCCGTGGACATCTCCGACCCCGACGCGGCCCGGATCGTCGACGACCTGCTGCGCGAGTACACGGCCCTGTTCCCGGGGGCGTACTGGCACCTCGGCGCCGACGAGTACGTCGCCCTCATGTCGAAGAACCCCGAGGCGTCCTACCCGCGGCTGGCCCGCGCCGCGACCGCGAAGTACGGCCCGTCGGCCCGCGTCCAGGACCTCGCCACGGGCTGGCTCAACGATCGCGCGGCCGTCGTCAGGCCCACCGGCAAGACCCTCAAGGCGTGGAACGACGGCTTCTTCACCGGCGGGGTGGTCGCCGCCGCGAAGGACATCGAGGTCGAGTACTGGACCGGCAAGGAGATCGGCGCCCGCCAGCCCGTCTCGTACCTGAGCGCCGGCCGCAAGCTGGTCAACCTCAACGACGCGTACCTCTACTACGTCCTCGGCCAGCCCAACCAGTTCACCTACCCCACCGGCCGCCGGATCTACGAGCAGTGGACCCCGCTCGTCGTGCGCGGCACCAGCCCCGTGCCCGCGCGGTACGACTCCCAGATCCTCGGCGCCCGTTTCGCCGTATGGTGCGACCTCTCGAAGGCCCAGACGCAGGCGCAGGTCGCCGACGGCATCCGGATGCCCCTCACCGCCCTCGCCCAGAAGGTCTGGAACCCGGCGAAACCGCCCCTGACCTGGGAACAGTTCAAGGCTCTCGCGGCCAAGACGAGCTGAGAACCGGCATGGACGCGGCCGGTCCGCATCACATACGTTCCCCCGGCGGCGGCCATTCGGCCCCGCGTGTTCCTGGGGGGAACCACACATGCTCACGCTCAAGAATCCGAACGGTCTCGGGCGCGCGGTCGTCGCGCTGCTCGCGGCCAACATCGTCTTCGACGTCCTGCTCGGTCTGGTCGACGCCAACAGCCTGCTGTCCGAGGCCGGCGAGGACTCCTACGCTCCCGACTCCTTCGGAGGGGTCGACCTGGTCGTCGCCTACGGCCTGGCGTTCATGCTGTTCCTGGCGACCGGGATCGTCTTCATCCTCTGGTTCCACCGGCTGCGGCGGAACGCCGAGATCTGGGCCGGCGACCTGCAGACCCGGACGCCGGGGTACGCCATCGGCTGCTGGTTCATCCCGATCGGCAACTTCTGGATCCCGCGGGCGATCGCGGTCTAGATCTGGCGGGCCAGCCGTACGCAGCCGTACGCGGCCGACGACAAGGGGGAGCTGCGGCTCCTCAACGGCTGGTGGGCGTTCTGGGTCGTCAGCTCGCTGGTGAACTGGATCTCCGGGCAGATGTACAAGACGTCGGAGGCTCCCGGGACCTGGACCATGGCGACCCAGTGGTCGCTCGCGGGCTACGTCCTCGACCTCGTCGCCGCGGTCCTCGCGATCCGGTTCGTCCGGCGTCTGACCTCTATGCAGCACGCCAAGGCCACTGGCATGATTCCGGCCGCGCAGTGACGAAAAGGCGCCACCCGGCGCAGTAGTGGAAGTACTGCGTCCGCATCGGGTGGCGAGGAGGCGTCCATGACGTCGGGGAACGGCCGGAGCCTGCTGGAACTGATCGACGGGGCCGACGAGCGAGGACTGGCCGCGGCCGGACTCGCCTGCCTCGACCGGTGTCTGCCGCTGCTCGCCCCCGACCGGGGCGACGCCCTGCGGCCGGTGTGGGCGGCCGTCGCCCGCGGTGACGGGGACGCCTGGGGCGAGGCCGTCGCCAAGGCCCGGGTGGAACTCGACGCCGAGGGCACGGAGGACGCCGGAGCCGTCCGCGGGATGCTCGACGGGGCCCCGGCCGCCTGGACGGCCGAGGCCCTGCGCGCCTGGGCCGGCGGATGTTCCGTCACCGCCCTCACCTTGCACGGCCGCTACGACTCCGCCGGGGTGCCGGACGGACTCGTCGAGCGCTGCCTGGCCGGCGACGCCGACGGCGCGGGCCCGCTGCTCGCCGGGGAGCTTCGCCGCCAGCAGGCCGTCCTCGAATCGGCCGCCCACGGCCCGACCGGACTGCGCCGGGCCCGCGAACTCTCCGTCGAGGGCGGCCGCGTGCTGCGCGCCGTCGTCTCCCGCCGGGCCCGCACGGCCTGAGGGCTACTCCGCCTCGGGCGTCTCCGGTGCCTTGATCGTGATCGAGGCGATCGTCTCCGCGATCTCGCGCTCGGCCGTGGCCTTGTCCAGGCCGAGCCCGTTGAGCACGCCCTCGCCGTCCTCGTGTTCGAGGAGGGCGAGCAGGATGTGCTCGGTGCCGACGTAGTTGTGGCCGAGGCGCAGGGCCTCGCGGAACGTCAGCTCCAGGACCTTCTTGGCCGCCGCGTCGTACGGGACGAGCGCGGGCGGCTCCTCGACGGCCGGTGGCAGCGTCGCCGCGACCGCCTCGCGGACCTGGTCGGGGGTCACGCCCCGGGAGGTGATCCACAGCGCCGCGAGGCCCTCGGGCTCGGCGAGCAGGCCGAGGGCGAGGTGCGCGGGCGCGGTCTCGCCGTTGCGGGCGGCGGTGGCCTCGTTCTGGGCGGCCATGACGACGTTCCGCGCGCGGGGGGTGAAGCGGCTGAACCCGGCGTTCGGGTCCATCTTCTCGGCGTCCGGTTCCTTGGGGACGAAGCGCTTCTGGGCCGCCTGGCGGGTGACGCCCATGCTGCGGCCGATGTCGGTCCAGGAGGCGCCGGAGCGCCGGGCCTGGTCCACGAAGTGGCCGATGAGGTGGTCGGCGACTTCGCCGAGGTGGTCCGCCGCGATGACGGCGCCGGAGAGCTGCTCCAGCGCGTCGGGGTGGACCTTCTTGATCGCTTCGATGAGCTCGTCGAGACGGACGGGGACGTTCAGGCCGACTGGATTCGTCATGAGGCAACCGTAGGTTGACACCCCTTCACTGTCAACGGTCGGTTGACAGTGAGAAGGGCGCGGTGCGCCCAGGGCTGTGGAGCGGGGTGAAGGAAGAGGGGAAAAGGGAGACGACCGGGGCCGCCACCCCCCACAGGAGAGGCCCCGGTCGTCATCCACGGAGCCGCAGCACGGCTCCGTACTCCATACAGCGCCACGGGTGCGGTTTCTGTCACACCGCACGTGCACCGGCACGTGCACCGCGGAACGGTCCTCGAAGGTTGCAAGTTGTACAAAGACCCCGACCCGCGTGGACGCGATGCCGCGACACGACGTAGCGTGCAGATGCGCGAGGCAGCGTGGCGGTCGTGACCAGCCGCGGCGCCGCGACCGACGCGACCGACGAACAGGGTTTGGGGAGTGCTGGGGGACGACGCGGAGCTGACGGCCGCGGTGCTCGCTGCGCAGGACGGGGACGAGAACGCGTTCCGGACTGTGTATCGCGCCGTGCATCCTCGGTTGCTCGGCTACATACGGACACTGGTCGGCGAGGCCGACGCCGAGGACGTCGCCTCGGAGTCGTGGCTCCAGATCTCGCGCGACCTCGACCGGTTCGACGGCGACGCCGACCGCTTCCGCGGCTGGGCCGCCCGGATCGCCCGCAACCGCGCCCTCGACCACATCCGGATGCGCGGCAGGCGCCCCGCGTCCGGTGGCGACGAGACCGAACTGACGGACAAGCCGGCCGACTCCGACACCGTGAGCGAAGCCCTGGAGTCCCTGGCCACCGGCCACACCATGCGACTGATCGCCCAGCTGCCCCAGGACCAGGCCGAGGCCGTCGTGCTGCGCGTCGTCGTCGGCCTCGACGCCAAGAGTGCCGCCGACACCCTGGGCAAACGCCCCGGCGCCGTCCGCACGGCCGCCCACCGCGGCCTCAAGAAACTCGCCGAACTCCTGGGGGTCGACGGCGAGACCGGCGGTACGGAAGGGGCGGGCGGGACCGTCGTCCCGCTGGACGGAGTGCCTCCGCAACGCGGCCGCGGCACGGGGTCCGTGGCCCCCCGCGGTGTGACGCAATCACGTCCGCGTACGCAGAAGGACATGTGATGGCCGACGAGCGGTACCAGTGGCTCGATCAGGAGGCCGCGGAGCGACTGCTCCGCGGCGAGCCGGTCGACGCCGCCGACGACCCTGCGCGCGGCCAGGCGGAACGTCTCTCCGAGGCGCTCGGCGCCCTGCGCCTCCCGTCCGTCGCCCCGGCCGCGGACGCCGAACTCCCCGGTGAGGCGGCGGCCCTCGCCGCCTTCCGCAAGGACACCGCGGCCCGCGCCGACGCCCGCCCCGGTACGGCCGGAGCGGTCGGCCGCGTCGACCTCGGCGCGGTGCGGCTCGCCCCCGTCACCGCCCCGGCGCGCCGCTGGGGACGCTCCCTGCGGTACGGGCTCGCCGCCGCGGTCGCCGCCGTCACGGTCGGCGGCGTCGCCGTCGCCGCCGGCACCGGCGTGCTGCCGCTGGTGGGCGGCCCCGCGCCCGCGAGCTCCGTCACGGCGGGCGAGTCCGCCGACCCGCTCGCCTCCAAGGAGCCCGGCATACGCCAGGACCCCCGCACGCCCCCGGAGGGACCGGGCGGCGGCACCCCCGGATCGACTCCCTCCGCCGACGACGCCGGTACGGCTCCGGCCACCCAGGACCCGGGCGGGCACGGCGCGTCCACTCCGGGGCCCGGACGTACCACCGTGGACACGGGTACGGGTGGCGAGGACGGCGAGGGCGGCAAGGACGACCCCGCCGGCGGCACCGACGGCACCACCCTCAAGGACAAGGTCCTCAAGTACTGCCGGGACTACCGGGCCGGGAAGCTCGACGCCGAGGGCCGCAAGCAGCTCAACCGCGGCCTCCGCTCCGGCGACACCCTCGGCCGCTACTGCGACCGGGTCCTCTCCGGCGACCCCGGCACCTCCGAGGGCACCGGCTCCCAGGACGACCCCAAGGACGAGTCCGGCGGCGGCACGGCCGGCGACGGCCGGGGCGGCACGTCCGAAGGCGACGGCGAGAAGAGCGGCAGCGCGGGGAACGCGGGGGCCGCCGCGGCCGGCACCGGCCGCGGTACCGGCGAACAGCACGGCGGCACCCGGCTCACGGCCGTCCTCTCCACCGCGCTCCCGGCCGGGATCACGGCCGAGGCGACCGCCGGGACGACCGCCGGAATCACCGCCCAGGCACGCGTTCCGCTGCCGGTGTAACACTTCTCGGCCCGTCGGCGCAGTATGGAATGTGCCGACTGGTCATCGGCCGCGCAGTGAGCCGGGGTTCCCCCCGTACCTACGGCTCCGCGCACCCGGCGCGGGTGGGACACGTTCCCCCGGTCCCACCCGCGCCCCTTCTCTCCCGCCGAGGCTCTCCGCCCTTACCAGTGGACGACGACCTTGTCGCCGACCTCCACCTGGTCGAAGAGGGCCGCGAGCTTGGCCCGGTCCCGGACGTTGACGCAGCCGTGCGAGGCGCCGTTGTAGCCGCGCGCCGCGAAGTCCGCCGAGAAGTGCACGGCCTGGCCGCGGCTGAAGAACATCGCGTACGGCATGGGCGTGTGGTACAGCGTCGACACCCAGTCCTTGGCCTTCCGGTCCACCTGGAAGAGGCCCTCGCGGGTCGGCGTGTTCTCCGAACCGAAGCGGACGTCCATGGAGGAGACGACCTTGCCGTCGATCATCCAGGCCAGCGTCCGGCTCTCCTTGCTGATGCACAGCACCCGGCCGGTCATGCACCGCGGGTCGGGCGTGTCCAGCTTGTTGGTGGTGGCGGGCTTCAGCTCGTCGGCGGTCGGCTTCCGGGACGCCGAGAGCAGCCGCTCCCAGGTCTTCGCGTCGACCGAGCCCGTCTCGGTCAGCCCCTGCCGGGCCTGGAACCTCTTCACCGAGGCGGCCGTCATCGTGCCGTAGAAGCCGGTCGGCGCCCGGTCGAAGAAGTCGAGCTGGCGCAGCCGCGCCTGGAGCTCGCGGACCTGCTCGTTCTCGTCGCCGTCGCCCATCAGGGGCTTGGCCGCGGGCGTGCCCGTCGGGGACGGCGGCTTGTCGTCCGTGCTCGGAGACGAGGACGGAGCCGTCGACGGCGCGGTGGAGGTCGCGGCGGGCGGCTTCGCCGGGGTCGCGGTGCCGGTGCCGGGACCGGCCGCGTCCGGCGTACAGCCCGCGGCGAGCGCGACCGCCGCCGCGGCGAGCGCCACCCTGCGCAGGACGGATCCGCGCATGGCGGTACCGCTCTTGGACGTTCTGCGTATGACGGACGTGGTCCGCTTCATCTTTGCCCCCCGGGAGAAGTCGTGTGTACGTAGGGATGCTTCCCACGCGTGTGCGGTTGCGTTCCCGGGCCATCGACCGCGCATCCTGGGAGAAAGATCCAGTGACACGACAACAGGGAGGCACAACGCATGGCGCGCGAGTCTGAGTCGGGGCTGCCGATCGAGCCGGTCTACGGACCGGACGCCCTGGAGGGGTGGGATCCCGCCGAGAGGCTGGGCGAGCCCGGCGCGTACCCCTTCACCCGTGGTGTGTACCCGTCGATGTACACCGGCCGGCCCTGGACCATGCGCCAGTACGCGGGCTTCGGCACCGCCGTCGAGTCCAACGCCCGCTACAAGCAGCTGATCGCCAACGGCACGATGGGCCTCTCCGTCGCCTTCGACCTGCCGACGCAGATGGGCCACGACTCGGACGCGGCGATCGCGCACGGCGAGGTCGGCAAGGTCGGCGTCGCCATCGACTCGATCGACGACATGCGGGTGCTGTTCGACGGCATCCCGCTGGACAAGGTCTCCACGTCCATGACGATCAACGCCCCCGCCTCCCTCCTGCTGCTGCTCTACCAGCTCGTCGGCGAGGAGCAGGGCGTCCCGGCCGACCGGCTGACCGGCACGATCCAGAACGACGTGCTGAAGGAGTACATCGCCCGCGGCACGTACATCTTCCCGCCGAAGCCCTCGCTGCGGCTGATCGCGGACATCTTCAAGTACTGCAAGGCCGAGATCCCGAAGTGGAACACCATCTCGATCTCCGGCTACCACATGGCCGAGGCCGGGGCCTCGCCCGCGCAGGAGATCGCCTTCACCCTCGCCGACGGCATCGAGTACGTCAGGACCGCCGTCGCCGCCGGCATGGACGTCGACGACTTCGCGCCCCGGCTGTCCTTCTTCTTCGTGGCCCGCACGACGATCCTGGAGGAGGTGGCCAAGTTCCGCGCCGCCCGTCGCATCTGGGCGCGGGTGATGAGGGAGGAGTTCGGCGCGCGGAACCCGAAGTCCCTCATGCTCCGCTTCCACACCCAGACCGCCGGCGTGCAGCTCACCGCCCAGCAGCCCGAGGTCAACCTCGTCCGGGTCGCCGTCCAGGGCCTCGCGGCCGTCCTCGGCGGCACCCAGTCGCTGCACACCAACTCCTTCGACGAGGCCATCGCCCTGCCGACGGACAAGTCCGCCCGCCTCGCCCTGCGCACCCAGCAGGTCCTCGCCTACGAGACGGACGTGACCGCCACCGTCGACCCGTTCGCCGGAAGCTACGTCGTCGAGAGGATGACCGACGACGTCGAGGCGGCCGCCCTGGAACTGATGGCCAGGGTCGAGGACCTGGGCGGCGCGGTCAGCGCGATCGAGCACGGCTTCCAGAAGAACGAGATCGAGCGCTCCGCCTACCGGATCGCCCAGGAGACCGACAGCGGCGAGCGGGTCGTCGTCGGCGTCAACCGCTACACGATCGACGTCGAGGAACCGTACGAGCCGCTGCGCGTCGACCCCGCCATCGAGGCCCAGCAGGCCGAACGGCTCGCCCGGCTGCGCGCCGACCGCGACCAGCGGGCCGTGGACGCGGCGCTCGCCGCACTGCGCGAGGCGGCCCAGGGGACCGAGAACGTCCTCTACCCGATGAAGGACGCCCTCAAGGCGCGCGCCACCGTCGGCGAGGTCTGCGACGCTCTGCGCGAGGTCTGGGGCACGTACGTCCCCACCGACGCGTTCTGAGCCGAGGCGTTCTGAGCTGAGGCGTTCCGACCCATTTCACCCGTTGAAACTCAAAGCGGGGTGTCATACCGGTGTGCGACACTCCGCTTCATGCTGGGTGTCACTGATCTCTCGACCTATCTCGCGGGCGTCGTCCTCATAATCCTGCTCCCGGGGCCGAACTCGCTGTACGTGCTGTCCGTCGCCGCCCGCAAGGGCACCCGGACCGGATACAAGGCCGCCGCCGGCGTGTTCACCGGCGACGCGATCCTGATGACGCTGGCCGCGCTCGGTGCCGCCTCGCTGCTCCAGACCACCCCGCTCCTCTTCATGATCGTGAAGTACGCGGGTGCCGGCTACCTGGCCTGGATGGCCTACGGGATGCTGCGCTCGGCCCTGTCGATGTGGCGCACCCGGCACGAGACCGTCGCCGAGTCCTCCGCCGAGGCGGACGCCGGACCGTCCGAGCACCCGTACCGCCGGGCGCTGATCATCAGCATCTTCAACCCGAAGGCGATCCTCTTCCTGATCTCCTTCTTCGTGCAGTTCGTGGACCCGTCCTACGCCTACCCGGCGCTCTCCTTCCTGGTCCTCGGCACGATCCTCCAGGTCGGCAGCTTCCTCTACCTGACCACCCTCATCTTCGGCGGCACCCGGCTCGCGGCCGCCTTCCGCCGCCGCAAGCGCCTCTCCGCCGGCGCGACCTCGGCGGCCGGCGCCCTCTTCCTCGGCTTCGCCGCGAAGCTCTCGCTCAGCAGCGCCGTCTGACGTTTGACCCTGACACCGTGTGAGGGCGTTCCGTAGGAGTCGTCATGTTCACCATCGGAGACTTCGCCCGGCACGGGCGGGTGTCGGTCCGCATGCTGCGCCACTACGACGCCATCGGACTGCTGCGCCCGGCCCGGGTCGACCCGCACACGGGCTACCGCTTCTACACGGCGGACCAGCTCGCCCGGCTCAACCGCGTCATCGCCCTCAAGGACCTCGGCTTCACCCTCGAACAGGTGGGCGCCATCCTCGACGAGCGGCTCGACGCGGACGAGCTGCGGGGCATGCTGCGCCTGCGCCGGACCGAGCTCGAATCGGCCATGGCGGAGGCGCGGGCCCGGCTCGCCCAGGTCGGCGCGCGGCTCCGAGCCATCGAGAGCGAGGGACGCATGTCCACTCAGGACGTCGTCGTCAAGAAGATCCCCGCGGTCCGCGTCGCCGAGCTGAGCGCGGTCGCCGCGAGCTTCGGCCCCGACGACATCACCCCGGTCATCGGACCGCTGTACGACGAGTTGTGCCGCCGCCTGGAGGCCGCGGGCGTCAGCTTCGGCCCCGGCATCGCGTACTACGAGGACGCCGGCGAGGGCGACGGCTCGGTCGTCGTGCACGCCGGCATGACCGTCCCCGAGGGCACCGCCGCGGAGGGCGTCGACGTGCTCGTCCTGCCGGGCATCGAGGAGGCGGCCACCATCGTCCACCGCGGCTCCATGGACGAGATCCTGCCGACCTCGCAGGCCCTCGCCGCCTGGATCGACACCAACGGCTACGCCTCCACCGGGTACTCCCGCGAGCTGTACCTGGAGTGCCCCGAGGACCGGACCCGCTGGGTGACCGAACTCCAGGAGCCGATCGCGCGCGCCTGACCCCCCAAGGCGTTTCCCCCTAGCGCTTCAGCGCCTTGCGCAGCCGCAGGGCGCGCCGGGCGAGCCGGCGGACCTTCGGGTGGCGGGGGAGCGGGAGGCCGCCGGGGAGGTTGAGGACGGTGAGGCGGCGGCGGGTGAAGTGGTGCCGGGTGGCGGCGGCCAGCGGGCCCGACAGGTGCCGTACCGCCGCCTCCCGCAGCTCGGGCCTGATCTTCGGCTGCATGGCGAAGCCGACCGCCGCCACCAGGTCGTTCAGCTGCTCCGTACCGATCCCGGGCTCCTCGTCCGAGGCCTCAAGGGGCGGGACGACCGCGTCCACGACGGTCAGCGGGACGCGGTTGCTGTTCTGGTACGGGGTGAGGCGTTCGAGCAGGGCGCGGGTGCCGACCCGGGCGACCGGCAGGCCGTAGAAGGTGCGCGCCGTCAGGAGCGCGGTGGAGAAGCAGCCGACGACGAGGGCGGGCCGCAGTTCGCGGTAGAGCACCTCGGCGAGCACGGGCCGGTCCTCGACGGTCAGTTCGGCGCCCAGCGCCTCCGCCGCGCGCACCAGCGTCCGCGACCAGGCGTCCGGGGCCATCGGGTGCGGTTTGAAGACGAGCCGCCGGTGGCCGCGGGCGACCGCGCCCCTGACCATCCGCAGATGCAGCTCCTCCTCCTCGGCGGCGGTCAGCAGGTCGAGCGCGGCGAGGTACTGGCCGAGGAGCAGCGCAGGACCCTCGGCCTCCGCGGCCCCCGGTCCGCCGTCCGCCAGCTCCTCGACGCACCGGGTGAACGCCTCCGCCGGTACGTCCTCCGCCGTCGCCCCGAACTCGGCGAGCAGCAGCGGGGTGAGCCCCGGCACGAGGTCCAGGTGGAGCAGCCGGCGCACGCGTCCGCCGATCAGCGGGTCGATCTTGTTGCGGGTCGGCCCGTAGCTCATGAGGCCGTCCGCGTAGACGGTGATCGGTGCGTCGGGCAGCAGCTGGGCGATGGCGAGCGCGGGCGTCACCTGGAGGGATTCCAGGGCGAGTTCGATGCGGTCGTCGCCGAGCCCCCAGATCCGGCGCAGATGGCGCTGGAGGAGCGGGAGGTCGCTCGCGCGGGGCGTCCAGCCGCTCGGGTGCAGCGGGGAGATCGTCTCGTTCCAGGACAGTACGGCGTCGAAGCGGCCGCGCAGCCGGGCGAAGCCCTCCGCCTCGTCCAGGGCGGGGGTGGTCTCGGGGACGGGCGCGTTGTGGGTGACCAGGAGGATCCGCCGGTCGGCGGGCCCGAAGCGTCCGCTGTCGAGGGCGGCGGCCAGCGTCACCGCCCCGTAGAGGGTGGAGGCGCAGAAGATCTGGGTGGTCCGCCCGCTCATGCCGCCACCTCCGCGCGGGCCGCGTCGGCACCGGAGGTCGTACCGGCACCGGAGGTCGGCCCCGGTGTCGGGCCCGGCGGCGGGGCGGGGCGGCGCCTGCGGATCCGGCGCAGGGTGGCGGCGCGGTCCGGGCCCATCGCGGGCAGGACCTCGTCGAGGACGTCCTGCGGCATCCTGCGCAGCGCGCCCGCGCTCATCGCCTTGAGCTGCCGTGCGACCTCGGGCTCGAATCGTCCGATCGACCCGATGTGATGGGAAATCACCGCGCAATAGGTGCGGACGGCTTTCGGGAGAAGAAGATCGGCATCGCGGTCCCGTGCCGTTTCTTCGATCACCTGGTCGAATGCGCGGATGAAATCCAATTGTCTTACATCGCCGATCTGGGTGAGCGAGGTCGAAACGCCCCGCCGGTAGAAAACGCCGAGTCCGCTGATCGCCGCGAACGATTCCGCCTCGCGGTGCAGCCGCCAGATCCACGGCCGGTCCTCGGCCGTCCGCAGGCCGTGCGTGAAGTGCAGGAGCCCCCGGTCGAGGAGCCGCCGGTGGTAGATCCCCGCCCAGGCGTACGGGTAGTCGACGGAGGTCGTGCGGTGCGCCGGCAGGATCGCGTCCCGGGGGGCCAGGACCTCGCCGCGGCGCGGGACCGGCGCCTGCCGCACCGCGCGGTCCCGCCCGGTGACCGAGACGTGGTCGGTGCGGACGAAGTCGCAGCCCAGTTCCTCGGCGGCGGCCACCAGGCGCCCGTAATGGCCGGGGGCCAGCCAGTCGTCGCCGTCGAGGAAGGCGACGTACTCGCCGCGGGCCGCGTCGAGGCCGGTGTTGCGCGCCGTGGCGAGGCCCTCGTTCCGCTCGTGCCTGATCAGGACGGCACCCGGCAGCTCGCGCGCGGCGCGTTCGAGGAGCTCCGGGGTCCCGTCCGAAGAGCAGTCGTCGACCAGCAGGAACTCGAAGTCCTCCCGCGCGTTGGCCCGCAGGCTCGTGAGGGTGTCGGGGGCATATGTCTGCACGTTGAAGAACGGCACGACGACGGAGAGCTTGACCACCCGGCCGACGTTAGGGGCCGACCCGGCATTCCCACCGACCGGCGGGGGGATGTTCGGTGAACGCCGAGAGGCGGGCGGATTAACCACCTTTACCGGCAGGGAAATCAGGCCTCAAGACGTCCGGAAATCGGGCCGCTTCAGAAGTCGGAGAGGCTCTGTTCACCCTTTGTTGCGGCCCAGTTGGGACGGAAAGCGGAATGCCCTTCTAGCGTCCTCGGCGTGCAAGGAAGCAACAGCGAAGCGGTACGGACCGCCGTACTCGCCGACTCCGACACCCGGTGGAAATGGGGCGCCCTCACCGCGCGCCGCATCACCACGGCGACCGCCGAACCCGCCGGATTCGTCCTGCGCGGACGGGCCACGCCCACCACCCGCCAGCTCGCCGAGACCGGCGTGTCCGAGACCGCCCCGCGCGAGGTCACGGGCGCGGAGTTCCTGCGCGCGGTACGGGACGCGGAAGCGCGCGGCGAGGGATACGACGTCCTCGTCCTCGCCCTCGTCGGCGGCACCGTACGGGCCGTCCTCCAGGGCCTGGCCGACCTCGGCCTGAAGCGGCGCCCGGTCATCGTCACCGGCTACGTCGGCGTCGTCTACGAGAAGCTGACCGACGGCCTCCTGCTGCGCCACGGCGCCGACGTCGTCCTCGCCAACTCCCGGCACGACGCCGAACGCTTCCGCGCCGTTTACGCGGGCGTCGGCGCCGGCACCGAGTCGGTCGTCGAGGCCGCCCTGCCCTTCCTCGGCGGAGCCCCGTACACCCCCCGGAGCGGCCGCGACACCCTGGTCTTCGCCGCCCAGCCGTCCGTCCCCGCCACCCGCGCCGAACGCGCCTACGTACTAAGGCGGTTGATCGAGCACGCCCGGCTCCACCCCGGCCGCGAGGTACTGCTCAAGCTCCGCTCCAAGCCCGGCGAACACACCACGCACCTGGAGGAGTTCCCCTTCCAGAAGCTGGTCCGCGAACTCGAACCGCCCGCCAACTTCCGTCTCGTGTACGGACACATGGGCGAAGTCCTCGACCGCACCGACCTCCTGGTCACCGTCTCCTCCACCGCCGCGCTCGAAGCCCTGCACCGCCGCATCCCCACCGCGATCCTCACCGACCTCGGGGTCCGCGAGGCGCTCGGCAACCACCACTTCGTCGGCTCCGGCCTGCTGACCTCCTTCGACCGGCTCGACAAGGGGCCCGCCCCGGCACCCGACGACACCTGGCTCGCCCGGCAGGGCGTCGCCTCCGACAGCCCGTACGAAACGGCCTTCGACGCCGCCCGCGCACGGGTCGCCGCACTCCTCGCGCTCCCCGCCCTGCCCCCCGTCACCCCCTACTACACGGCGGAGACGGCCCCCGGCTACCTGCCCGGCATCCTCGCCCGCCACCGCCTCGACATCACCGCGCCGGAGCCCCGCGAGAGCGGCCTGCGCCGGATCGTCCGGGAGGCCGCGCGGGGCGCGTACCGCCACGGCGTCCAGCGCGTCGCCCCCGTCATCCGCCGCCTGGGAGAACTCTGATGACACCGCACGCCACCCCGCCCACCGTGCTCGCCGTCATCCCCGCCCGGGGCGGCTCCAAGGGCGTCCCCGCCAAGAACCTCGCCCCGGTGGCCGGCGTCCCGCTCGTCGCCCGCGCCGTCCACGCCTGCCTCGGCGCCCGCCCGGTCACCCACGTCCTGGTCTCCACCGACGACCCCGCCATCGCCGCGGCCGCCCGCACCGCCGGCGCCGAGGCCGTGCACCGGCCCGCCGCGATCGCCGGCGACACCGCCACCAGCGAGGCGGCCGTCCTGCACGCCATGGACGCCTTCGAGGCCACCCACGGCCGCCCGGCCGACGTCGTCCTCCTCGTCCAGTGCACCAGCCCCTTCCTGACCTCCGCCGAAGTCGCCGAGACCGCCGAGCGGATCACCACGGGCGCCGCCGACACCGCCTTCACCGCCGCCCCCTCGCACGGCTTCCTCTGGCGCGACCCCGAGGACAGCCCGACCGGAGCCACCGGCGTCAACCACGACAAGGCGCACCGCCCCCGCCGCCAGGACCGCGCACCCGAGTACCTGGAGACCGGCGCCGTCTACGCCATGGACGCGACCGGCTTCCGTACCCACGGACACCGCTTCTTCGGCCGCACCGCGCTCGTCGTCACCGACCCCGCCCGGGTCCTGGAGATCGACGACCCGCACGACCTCGCCCGCGCCAAGGCCCTCGCCCCGCTCCTCGACGAACCCGCCACCCCCGGCTTCGCCGACATCGACGCGGTCGTCCTCGACTTCGACGGCACCCAGACCGACGACCGGGTCCACCTTGACGCCGAGGGCCGCGAGTTCGTCTCCGCACACCGCGGCGACGGCCTCGGCATCGCTGCCCTGCGCCGCGCCGGCCTCCCCGTCCTCATCCTCTCCACCGAACAGAACGCCGTCGTCGCCGCCCGCGCCCGCAAGCTCAGGATCCCCGTCCTGCACGGCATCGACCGCAAGGACCGGGCCCTCAAGGAGTGGTGCGACGCCGAGGGCATCGACCCCCAGCGCGTCCTCTACGCCGGCAACGACGTCAACGACCTGCCCTGCTTCCACCTCGTCGGCTGGCCCGTCGCCGTGAGCAGCGCCCACGACTCCGTACGGGCCGCCGCCCGCGCGGTCACCGTCACCCCCGGCGGCGCAGGAGCGATCCGCGAGATCGCCGCCTGGCTCCTCGGACCCGAGCTCGACACCCCCGCACGCACCACCACCGACTCGTAAGGAACGGCACCATGAACACCCGTCTGCGCACCTTCGGCGAGAAGACCGCCGGCCCCGGCCGCCCCGTCTACATCACCGGCGAGATCGGCATCAACCACAACGGCGAGCTCGACAACGCCCTCGCGCTCATCGACGTCGCCGCCGAGGCCGGCTGCGACGCCGTCAAGTTCCAGAAGCGCACCCCGGAGATCTGCACCCCGCGCGACCAGTGGGACATCGAACGCGACACCCCCTGGGGCCGCATGACGT
Organism: Streptomyces sp. NPDC037273; assembly: GCF_055603625.1. Taxonomy (NCBI): domain Bacteria; kingdom Bacillati; phylum Actinomycetota; class Actinomycetes; order Kitasatosporales; family Streptomycetaceae; genus Streptomyces; species Streptomyces sp. NPDC037273. The sequence continues at coordinate 49,301 of NZ_JBVJVO010000002.1, read as the reverse complement.
ACATCGACTACCGCCACCGCGTGGAGTTCGGCGAGGACGAGTACCGCGCCATCGACGAGCACTGCAGGAAGCGCGGCATCGACTGGTTCGCCTCCCCGTGGGACACCGAGGCCGTCGCCTTCCTGGAGAAGTTCGACGTCCCCGCCCACAAGGTCGCCTCCGCCTCCCTCACCGACGACGAGCTGCTCCGCGAGCTGCGCGCCACCGGCCGCACGGTCATCCTCTCCACCGGCATGTCCACCCCGAAGCAGATCCGGCACGCCGTTGAGGTCCTCGGCTCGGACAACATCCTGCTCTGTCACGCCACCTCGACCTACCCGGCCAAGGCCGAGGAGCTCAACCTCCGCGTCATCCAGACGCTCCAGGAGGAGTACCCGAACGTCCCGATCGGCTACTCCGGCCACGAGACCGGCCTCCAGACCACCCTCGCCGCCGTCGCCCTCGGCGCCGCCTTCGTCGAGCGCCACATCACCCTCGACCGCGCCATGTGGGGCTCCGACCAGGCCGCCTCCGTCGAGCCGCAGGGCCTCCAGCGCCTCGTCCGCGACATCCGCACCATCGAGACCGCGCTCGGCGACGGCATCAAGAAGGTCTACGAGTCCGAGCTCGGCCCCATGAAGAAGCTCCGCCGGGTCCAGGGGCTCGTCGCCGCATGACCGGGCAGCTGGCGTTCGTCGAGAGCCCCGTCCAGCTCCTCAACGTCCTGGAATGGGCGCACGCCCAGACGCCCGCCGGCGACCCCGCCGCCCAGGCGCCCCTCACGGTCGTCGTCCTCTCGCCGACCGACCCCATGTCCCGCGGCCAGCTGCGCCGGATGGCACAGCTGGCCCGCGACGAGGGCCTCACCGTCCGGTGGCAGGAGGCCCGCGGCGGCCGGGGGGCGCTGGTGCGCACCCTGCGCGGGCTCTCCGGCCCGCTGCGGTCGGCGGAGCGGGTGATCATCGGAGACCCCTTCTCGCGGTACGTCCAGCTGCTCCTGTCCCTCTTCGCCCCCCGCCATCTGACGGTGGTCGACGACGGCACCGCCACCATGGAGTTCGCCGCCCAGCTCGGCCGCGGCGAGCGCCTGGTGCGCTGGCACCGCAAGGGGAACCTGGGCCCGCGCGAGCTGGTGCTCTTCCCGGTGACCTCGCTGGCCCGTCGCAGGCTCGCCCCGGCCCGCGGCCGCAGCGTCGAGGTCTTCACCTCGCTGCCCGTCGACGCCCCGGCGGGCCTGACGGTCACCGAGAACTCCTTCGCCTGGACCCGGAGCCGCTTCGGCCCGCCGCGGCTCACCAAGGGCGCCGACCTGGTCGGCACCTCGCTGGTCGAGACGGGCGTGGTCGACGCCGACCACTACGCCCGGGTGGTGGGCGAGCTGGCCGGTACCCACGGCGCCACCCGCTACTTCGCGCACCGCAGGGAGAGCGCCGAGAAGCTGCACCGGATCGCCGTCGACACCGGCCTCCAGGTGGTCAGGCCCGACCTGCCGCTGGAGCTGATCGCCCGGCGCGGCCCGATCGGGCGCACCGTGGTCAGCTTCCCCTCCACGGTCGTGCACACCCTGCCGCTGGCCCTCGCCGGTACGGGCGTGAAGGTGGCCGTCTGCGAGATCGCGCCCGAGTGGCTGCGGGAGAGCGCCTCACCCCGCGCCCAGGGCTTCCTGTCCGTCGTGACGGGCACGGCCGCCCACGAGGTCGACCGGCTGACCACCCGCGCGGCCTCGCCCGCCGACCGGCTCGAATTCGGCTGAGCGTACCCACATGGAAGGGCCTTCATGCCGGGCAAACCGAGATTCTTTCCCCTAACGGGCTGAACTTTTCGTGATCAACGGGCAGTTGACCTCTCCACGGGCCTACCCTTCAAAGGGTGAACCAGTTGAAGTCCCGTGAGCCAGGCTCCGTCACCCTGCCCGGAACGCTGTCCGCAACCCTGCGCGCCGAACTGATCGCCTTCCGCAGGGACTTGCACATGCACCCCGAGCTCGGGAACCAGGAGTTCCGTACGACCGCCGCGCTCAAGGCCCGTCTGGAGGCGGCCGGTCTCGCGCCGAAGGTCCTCCCGACCGGCACCGGGCTCATCTGTGACATCGGCAGCCGCCGCCGCGACCACCCCATGCTCGCGATCCGCGCCGACCTCGACGCGCTGCCCATCCCCGACGTGAAGACCGTCGCCTACCGCTCCACCGTGGCCAACCGCGCCCACGCCTGCGGACACGACGTCCACACCACCACGGTCCTCGGCGCCGGCCTCGTCCTCGCCGAGCTCGACCGGCAGGGCGCGCTGCCCAACGCCGTGCGGCTGATCTTCCAGCCCGCCGAGGAAGTCCTGCCCGGCGGCGCGGCCGACGCGGTCGAGGCCGGGGTCCTGGACGGCGTGGGCCGGATCATCGCCGTGCACTGCGACCCCCGGGTGGACGCCGGGAAGATCGGGCTCCGGGTCGGCCCGATCACCTCCGCCTGCGACCGCCTCGAAGTCACCCTCGACGGCCCCGGCGGCCACACCGCCCGCCCGCACCTCACCACCGACCTCGTGACCGCCGCCGCCCGGGTCGCCACCGACGTCCCCGCCGTCCTGGCCCGCCGCGTCGACGCCCGCTCCGGGCTCTCGGTCACCTGGGGCCGCATCGAATCCGGCCACGCCCCCAACGTCATCCCGCAGCACGCGGAGCTCTCCGGCACCGTCCGCTGCCTCGACCTGCCCACCTGGCGCGAGGCGCCCGACCTGGTCCACGCCGCCATCGACGAGATCGCGACCCTGCACCGGGCCAAGTCCACCGTCACCTACGTGCGGGGCGTCCCCCCGGTCGTCAACGACGCGGGCGTCACCGAACTGCTGCACGACGCCATGGCCGCCCGCCGGGGCCCCCACTCCGTCGAGGACACCGAGCAGAGCCTCGGCGGCGAGGACTTCTCCTGGTACCTGGAGCACGTCCCCGGCGCCATGGCCCGCCTCGGCGTCCGCACCCCCGGCGACACCCGCGTCCGCGACCTCCACGCCGGCGACTTCGACGTCGACGAGCGCTGCATCGACGCCGGCGTCGAACTCTTCACCGCCGCCGCCCTCCTCCACCCCACCCACTGACCCGCCCGGCCCCCGGCGTCACCCCGCCGGGGGCCGGTGATCAATGCCACGCCCGCGCGGTGATCAACGCCACGCCGGAGGCGTTGAAATCCGGCCGGACGCCGCACTCAGCCGTCCGGCCCAGAGTGCGGCGTGTCTCGGTTCCGGGGTCTCCCCAACGCGCCTACCGGGCTGTATAACCGGCGGTACCGGGCCGAACGCCCCCGGTCGCCTCGACTGGCCGGTTCGCGACGATCCGATAACGACTCATGAACGGGTCTTTAACTGACATCTACGCGCGTTACGATCGCCGCGAAACCAGCGCCGGAAGAGGCGCTTTCGGTCAGTCTTGAAGGGACCCTCCTCTTGCGCCGGATCACCAGGATCACGACCGTGGGCATCGCCTCCGCGGCGCTCGCGCTTTCCGCCACCGCCTGTGGCAAGTCGTCCAACGACTCGGGCTCCGGCTCGGACTCGAAGGCGACGAAGGCCGCCATCGCGTACGACATCGGCGGCCGCGGCGACCAGTCCTTCAACGACGCCGCCTACGCGGGTCTGAAGAAGGCCGAGGACGAGCTGGGCGTCAAGGGCGCCGAGGCCGAGCCGTCGGCCGGCGAGGGTGACGCCGACAAGGTGCAGCGCCTCACCGCGCTCGCCCGCGCCGGCAACAACCCGGTCATCGGTGTCGGCTTCGCCTACGCCCCGGCGATCGAGAAGGTCGCGAAGGCGTACCCGAAGACCACCTTCGGCATCATCGACGACACCTCGAAGACCGGCCCGAACATCGCCAACCTGGTCTTCAACGAGGAGCAGGGCTCCTACCTGGCCGGCGTCGCCGCCGCCAAGGCCTCCAAGACCGGCACCGTCGGCTTCATCGGTGGCGTCGAGGTCCCGCTGATCAAGAAGTTCGAGGCGGGCTTCGCGCAGGGCGTCAAGGACACCAACCCCAAGGCGAAGGTGCTCGTCCAGTACCTGACCCAGCCGCCGAACTTCGACGGTTTCGCCAAGCCCGACCTGGGCAAGGCCGCCGCGCAGGGCCAGCTCGACAAGGGCGCCGACGTGATCTACGCCGCCGCCGGTCTCGCCGGCTCCGGCGCGATCGAGGCCGCCTCCACCGCGGGCAAGTGGGCCATCGGCGTCGACTCCGACCAGTACAACCAGGCGGGTCTGGCCAAGTACAAGAACCAGATCCTGACCTCGGTCACCAAGGACGTCTCCGACTCCGTCTTCAACCTGATCAAGTCGGTCAAGGACGGCAAGCCGCAGTCCGGTGAGGTCCGCTACGGCCTCGCGACGGACGGCGTCGGCCTGGCCGACTCCAACCCGGCGTACGTCAAGATGACCGACGTCACCGCCGCTGTGGCGAAGGCGAAGAAGGACATCGTCGACGGCAAGATCACGGTCAAGACCGCTCCGTAAGGACCGCAGGTCACGACCTGAACCCGGGCCCGGCGTCCGGTGGCACCGTCCACCGGGCCCGGGCCTGGGTCCCATTCCCGTACGGGTTTTCACTTTTCGGCAGCGCTACGCGTGTAGATGTCTCCCTGGCACGATAACTTCGCCCCGCCCTGCCTCCCCGCTCCCACTCCTTCCGGCCAAGGAGAGTGCGTCATCAACGCGTCCAGCCCCCCTGCCGTAGAACTTCACGGCATCACCAAGCGGTTCCCCGGCGTCGTCGCCAACAAGGACATCGCGATCACGGTCCGCAAGGGCACCGTGCACGCCCTCATCGGCGAGAACGGTGCCGGCAAGTCGACCCTCATGAAGATCCTCTACGGCATGCAGAAGCCGGACGAGGGCACCATCGCCATCGACGGCGAGCAGGTCACCTTCTCCAGCCCCGGTGACGCCATCGCGCGCGGCATCGGCATGGTGCACCAGCACTTCATGCTCGCCGACAACCTCACCGTCCTGGAGAACGTCGTCCTCGGCGGCGAGAAGCTCTACGGCATCGGCGCCAAGGCGCGGAAGAAGATCCTGGAGATCTCCGACCAGTACGGCCTCGGGGTCCGCCCCGACGCCCTCGTCGAGGACCTCGGAGTCGCCGACCGCCAGCGCGTGGAGATCCTCAAGGTCCTCTACCGCGGCGCCCGCATCCTCATCCTCGACGAGCCGACCGCCGTCCTCGTCCCGCAGGAGGTCGACGCGCTCTTCGACAACCTGCGCGAGCTCAAGTCCGAGGGCCTGACCGTCATCTTCATCTCGCACAAGCTGGGCGAGGTCCTGAAGGTCGCCGACGACATCACCGTCATCCGCCGGGGCACCACGGTCGGCACCGCCGACCCGAAGACCGCCACCACCAAGCAGCTCGCCGAGCTGATGGTCGGCAGCGAGCTGCCCTCGCCGGAGACCCGCGAGTCGACCGTCACCGACGTGCCGATGCTCCAGGTCGCGAACCTGACCCTGGTCGAGAGCGGCGCCACCGGCGCCCCGCTGACCACGGCCGCCCCCGCCGACCCGTCGAAGGCCGTCACGGTCCACGAGGAGGTCACGGCCGGCCGCAAGCTCCTCGACGACATCTCGCTCACCATCCACAAGGGCGAGATCCTCGGCATCGCCGGCGTCGAGGGCAACGGCCAGACCGAGCTCATCGAGGCCCTGATGGGCATGTGCACCCCGGACGCGGGTGTCATCAGCCTCGACGGCCAGGACATCTCCAAGGTCTCGGTGCGCAAGCGCCGCGAGGGCGGCATCGGCTACATCCCCGAGGACCGCCACCGCCACGGCCTGCTCCTCGAAGCCCCGCTCTGGGAGAACCGCATCCTCGGTCACGTCACCGAGCAGCCCAACTCCAAGCGCGGCATCCTCGACCCGAAGGCCGCCCGCAAGGACACCGAGCGGATCGTCCGCGAGTACGACGTCCGGACCCCCGGCATCGACGTCACCGCGGCCTCCCTCTCCGGCGGCAACCAGCAGAAGCTGATCGTCGGCCGCGAGATGAGCCACGCCCCGAAGTTCCTGATCGCCGCCCACCCCACCCGCGGTGTGGACGTCGGCGCGCAGGCGCAGATCTGGGACGCGATCCGGGACGCCCGCCGCGAGGGCCTGGCGGTCCTGCTGATCTCCGCCGACCTCGACGAGCTGATCGGCCTCTCCGACACCCTCCGGGTCATGTACCGCGGCAAGCTCGTCGCGGACGCCGACCCCGCCACCATCACGCCCGAGGAGCTGGGATCCGCCATGACCGGCGCGGCCACCGGCCACCTCGAAGGCACCGAGCAGTCCGAAGACGGTGACGCCCGATGATGAAATTCGACAAGGACAAGCTGATCATCGGGGCCGCCGGCCCGGTGCTCGCGCTCGTCTCCTCGTTCGTCCTCACCGTCCTGGTGCTGCTCGCGACGGGTCTCGACCCGATCGAGCCGATCCGGCTGATGATCGAGAACGCCGAGTACACGGACATCCAGGTACTGATCGTCAACCAGACGGGCATCTACTACCTGGCCGCCCTGGCCGTCGCCATCGGCTTCCGGATGAACCTCTTCAACATCGGCGTCGACGGTCAGTACCGTCTCGCGGCGATGGTCTCGGCCCTCGTCGGCGCCTCCGTCGAGCTCCCCGGCCCGCTGCACATCCTGCTCATCGTGCTCGTCGCGATGCTGACGGGTGCCTTCTGGTCCGGCATCGCCGGTCTCCTCAAGACCACCCGGGGCGTCTCCGAGGTCGTCTCGACGATCATGCTGAACGCCATCGCGACCTCCCTGGTCGCCTGGCTGATCCTGCCGAAGAACTTCGGCGTCCAGCCCGAGGGCTCGAACAACCTCACCACCGGTGAGATCTCCGAGTCCGGCTGGTTCCCCGGCATCGACATGGGCGAGGGCAACGGAGTCATCTACGGCTTCACGTTCGTCGCGCTCGCCCTCGGCGTCGTCTACTGGTTCGTCCTCAACCGCACCCGCTTCGGCTTCGACCTGCGCGCCACCGGCGCCAGCGAGTCCGCCGCGCAGGCCAGCGGCGTCGACGCCAAGCGGATGATCCTCACCTCGATGCTGCTCTCGGGCGCGCTGGCCGGCCTCTCCGGCATGCCGACGCTGCTCGGCGAGTCCCACACGTACAGCCTCGACTTCCCGGTCGGTGTCGGCTTCACCGCCATCACGATCGCCCTGCTCGGCCGTAACCACCCGGTCGGCATCCTCTTCGCGGCCCTGCTCTTCGCGTTCCTCGACAAGGCGTCCTCGTCGCTGGACACCGCGGGTTACCCGAAGGAAATCACCCAGATCATGCAGGGCATCATCGTGATCGCGGTCGTCGTCTCGTACGAGCTCGTCCGCCGTTACGGCCTCCGCCGCCAGCAGCAGAAGGTCGGCGAGGAACTCGCCGCCGGCGGCGCCATCAAGACCGAAGCCGACAAGGAGGTCTCGGCATGAGCACCGGCACTGCCACCAAGCCGAGCGCCGCGCCCAAGGGCGGCGGACGCCAGAAGCTCACCCTGCCGTGGATCATGCTGATCGTCGCGGCCGGTCTCGTCCTCTTCTCGCTGGTCCGGGTCGTCTCCGGCGCGAACGACCTCACCTCCGTCGGTCAGGTCTCCGGCGCGCTCCAGCTCGCCGTCCCGATCGGCCTCGCCGGCCTCGGCGGCCTGTGGGCCGAGCGCGCGGGCGTCGTCAACATCGGCCTCGAAGGCATGATGATCCTCGGCACCTGGTTCGGTGCCTGGGCGGGTTACCAGTGGGGCCCCTGGGTGGGCGTCCTCTTCGGTCTCATCGGCGGCGCGCTCGGCGGCCTGCTGCACGCGATCATCACCGTCACGTTCAACGTGAACCACATCGTCTCCGGTGTGGCGGTCAACATCCTCGCGGTCGGCTTCACGCAGTACCTGTCGAACTTCACCTTCGCCGAGGCCGAGGGCGGCTCCTCGAAGCAGTCCCCGCGCATCGACGAGATCACCCAGATCACGATCCCGGGCTTGTCCGACTGGCTCCAGGACCTCCAGCAGAAGCACTGGTTCCTGATCTCGGACATCGCCGGCATCCTCGGCGGCCTGGTCACCAACCTGTCGCTGCTGACCGTCGTCGCCATCCTGCTCATCCCGGCGACCTGGTGGATCCTGTGGCGCACCGCCTTCGGCCTGCGCCTGCGCTCCTGCGGTGAGAACCCGGTCGCGGCCGAGTCCCTCGGCGTGAACGTCTACAAGTACAAGTACATCGCCGTCGCCACCTCCGGCGCCCTCGCCGGCCTCGGCGGCGCGTTCCTCGCGATCGTCTCCACCGGCATCTACCAGGAGGGCCAGACCGGCGGCCGCGGTTACATCGGTCTCGCCGCGATGATCTTCGGCAACTGGATGCCCGGCGGCATGGCGATGGGCGCGGGCCTCTTCGGCTTCACCGACAGCCTCAAGCTGCGCGGCGGCGCCGAGAACGTCCACGCGCTGCTGCTGCTCGTCGCGGTGCTCCTGGTGATCGCGGCCCTCTGGCAGCTGTACAAGAAGAAGTACGTGGTCGCGGTGGTCTCCGCCGCCTTCTCGGCCGCGTTCTTCCTCTGGTACGCGCTGACCGACGAGGTCCCGAGCCAGTTCGTCGACGCGGCCCCGTACATCACCACCCTGCTCGTGCTGGCCCTCTCGGCTCAGCGCCTGCGGATGCCCAAGGCGGACGGCCTGCCGTACCGGAAGGGCCAGGGCAAGTGACGGCGGCGCCCGACTGGGAGCTGCTCAGGGAGACCGCCCGCGCGGCGATGTCCCGTGCGTACGCCCCGTACTCCGGCTTCCCGGTCGGCGCGGCGGCCCTCGTCGAGGACGGGCGGGTGGTCTCCGGCTGCAACGTGGAGAACGCCTCGTTCGGACTCGGCCTGTGTGCCGAGTGCGGGCTGGTCTCCCAGCTCCAGGCGACCGGCGGCGGCCGTCTGACGCACTTCGTGTGCGTGGACGGCCGGGGCGAGTCCCTCGTCCCGTGCGGCCGCTGCCGGCAGCTCCTGTACGAGTTCGGAGGCGCCGAACTCGTCCTGGAGACGCCCGCCGGGTTCCTGACCCTGGGGGAGATGCTCCCGCAGGCGTTCGGCCCCGAGCACCTCGCCAAGTAAGGCCTCGGAGCGGCCCTTCCGGCACGATGGGAAGGGTCGCTCTCCTTTCCCCTCCCCTCTATGCGCGTAGAAAGAGGAACCACCTCATGGACGTCATTTCCGTCATCCGTACGAAGCGGGACAAGGGCGAGCTGAGCCCGGAGCAGATCGACTGGGTCATCGACGCCTACACCCGCGGTGTGGTCGCCGACGAGCAGATGTCCGCCCTGGCCATGGCGATCCTGCTCAACGGCATGAACCGCACGGAGATCGCCCGCTGGACCGCCGCGATGATCGCCTCCGGCGAGCGCATGAACTTCGACGCGCTCTCCCGCCCGACCGCCGACAAGCACTCCACCGGCGGCGTCGGCGACAAGATCACCCTCCCGCTCGCCCCGCTCGTCGCCGCCTGCGGCGCCGCCGTGCCGCAGCTCTCCGGCCGCGGCCTCGGCCACACCGGCGGCACCCTCGACAAGCTGGAGTCCATCCCCGGCTGGCGCGCGCTGCTCTCCAACGAGGAGATGCTGCACGTCCTCGACACCACCGGCGCGGTCATCTGCGCGGCCGGCGACGGCCTGGCCCCCGCGGACAAGAAGCTGTACGCGCTCCGCGACGTCACCGGCACCGTCGAGGCGATCCCGCTGATCGCCTCCTCGATCATGTCCAAGAAGATCGCCGAGGGCACCGGCTCCCTGGTCCTGGACGTCAAGGTCGGCACCGGCGCCTTCATGAAGACCATCGAGGACGCCCGCGAGCTCGCCTCCACCATGGTCCAGCTCGGCACCGACAGCGGCGTGAAGACGGTCGCGCTCCTCACCGACATGTCGACCCCGCTCGGCCTCACCGCGGGCAACGCCCTGGAGGTCCGCGAGTCCGTCGAGGTCCTCGCCGGCGGCGGCCCGAAGGACGTCGTCGACCTCACGATCGCCCTGGCGGCCGAGATGCTCGACGCGGCCGGCATCAAGGACGCCGACCCGGCCAAGGCCCTCAAGGACGGCTCGGCGATGGACGTCTGGCGCCGGATGATCTCCGCGCAGGGCGGCGACCCGGACGCCACCCTCCCCGTCGCCCGCGAGCAGCACGTCGTCACCGCCCCGTCCTCCGGTGTCCTCACCCGCCTCGACGCCTACGACATCGGCATCGCCGCCTGGCGTCTGGGCGCGGGCCGCGCCCGCAAGGAGGACCCGGTGCAGGCCGGCGCGGGCGTCGAGCTGCACGCCAAGCCCGGCAACACGGTCACGGCGGGCCAGCCCCTCATGACCCTCCACACGGACACCCCGGAGAAGTTCGACTACGCCCTCGGCTCCCTCGGGGCCGCCTGGGACATCGCCCCGGAGGGCACGTCCTTCACGGCGAACCCGATCGTCCTGGACCGCATCGCCTGAGACCGGCGCTCGGGCCCGGCGCGCGACGGGAGCCGGTGCGAGGACTACACCGGCTCCCCGAGCAGCGCCGGCAGCTCGCGCATGTGGTCGAAGACCACCGTGCGCGGGCCCATCAGGCGGTCCGCGCGGGTCAGGCCGCCGCAGTAGCCGAAGGCCCGCATCCCGGCCGCACGGGCGGCCTGGACGCCGTACGGGCTGTCCTCGACGACCGCGCAGCGCTCGGGCGGGACGCCCATGGCGGCCGCCGCGTGCAGGAACAGGTCGGGGGCGGGCTTGCCCCTGGCGACGTCACGGGCGCTGAACATCCGGCCCTCGAAGCGGTCGAGCAGCCCGACGCGGCCGAGGTTCTTGCGGATGCCGGCGTGGCTGCCGTTGGACGCGAGGCAGTACGGGACGGCCAGGGCGTCCAGGACGTCGGCGACGCCCTCCACGGCCGTCAGCTCGGCGTCCAGCGCGTCCTCGTACCGCTGCTTGAACGGAGCCTGCCAGCCGGGCCCGAGCGGGCTGCCCCGGCGCTCCTCCACGATCGCGGTGAGCATCTCGTGCGAGGAGCCGACGAAGTGCTCGACCACCTCCGCCTCGGTGAAGTCGGCGCCGAGGGAGGCGAACACCTCCCGGTCCACCCGGCAGTAGATCCGCTCGCTGTCCACCAGAACGCCATCGCAGTCGAAGATCACCAGTTCGACAGGTTCATGAGTCATGATCGAAACCCTAGCGATGAGTTCTCGGCCGCCCCGCGGTCTCAAGGGACGTGGAGACCAGTCGACCGCTCGTCGTGACCCTGTCCGCCCGTCCCGCAGGGGACGAGGTGGCGCGCCTGTGTGCCCAGCTCGGCGCCGCCCCGCCCGGTGACGTCGTCTGCGAGGTCGGCGCGCTCGCCCGCGCCGACCTCGCGGCCGTCGACGCCCTGGCCCGCCTCAAGCTGGCCGCCGCGCGCCGGGGCCACCGCATCCGCTTCCACGGAGCGGGGCCCGAGCTGCGGGCCCTGCTCCGGCTGACGGGACTCGACGGGACGCTGGGTGTCTAGGCGTCCAGCGCCCAGGTGTCCAGGCGTCTACGCGTCCAGGCGGGCGGGCAGGTCGAAGAGCGGGAACCAGCGCTCGGTGTCGAGGAAGAAGTCCATTCCGGCGACCTTGCCGTCGCGCAGCTCCAGGACGATGAGGGCCCAGGGGCTGAACCCGCCGGCCGGGTCCGGGTGGTACTGGGCGAAGGCCGGGGAGCCGTTCGCCACGGTCGGGACGAGCCTGGAGCCCGAGCAGACCTCGCCGACGCCCAGCATCCAGCCGACGATGTCGTCGTGGCCCTGGAGCCACAGGTCGTACGGCGGCATGGACATGGTCGCGTCCTCGTGGAGGAGCGCGGTGAGGGCCTTCATGTCGTAGCCCTCGAAGGCCGCCACGTACCGCTCCAGGAGCGCCTTCTGCTCCTCGTCCAGCGGGTTCGCCGGGTCGGAGGCGGCGGGCGCCTGCTCGGCGAGGGTCGCGCGGGCCCGCTGGAGGGCGCTGTTGACCGAGGCGACGGAGGTGTCGAGGAGCTCGGAGACCTCGCTCGCCTTCCAGGCGAGCACCTCGCGCAGGATCAGCACCGCGCGCTGCTTCGGCGGCAGGTGCTGGAGCGCGGCCACGAACGCGAGCCGTACGGTCTCCCGGTTCACGGCCGCCTCCGCCGGGTCGGCGACCGAGGGCAGTACCCGCCCGTCCGGGACCGGCTCAAGCCAGGTGATCTCCGGCTGCTTGACGAGCTGCGCCTGCGCCACCGGCGTCGGGGAGGTGAGGTCCATCGGCCGCGCCCTCTTGTTGCCCGCGTTCAGCGCGTCCAGGCAGACGTTGGTCGCGATCCGGTACAGCCAGGACCGCAGCGAGGAGCGGCCCTCGAAGGAGCCGATCGCCTTCCAGGCCCTGACCATGGTGTCCTGCACCGCGTCCTCGGCCTCGAAGGAGGATCCGAGCATCCGGTAGCAGTAACCGGTCAGCTCCCTGCGGTAGCTGTCGAGTTCGTCCGTCGTCACCGTCTCGGTCGTGGTCACGAAATCGAAGCTACCGCAGGGGACTGACAGCCGGGGTCAGGTTCCCGGCTTGCGGCCGTAGACGAAGACGTCGTCGCCGTTCCTGAGGAGGTTCCAGTACGCCTTCGCGTCGGCCGGGCGCATGTTGACGCAGCCGCCCGAACCCGGCGGGTTCCACATGGACTTGGTGGTCGAGTGGAAGGCCTGGCCGCCGTCGAAGAACTGCGAGTACGGCATGGAGACGTGGTACAGCGTCGACCAGTGGTTGATGTTCCGCCAGTAGATCTTCTTGGAGCCGGTACGGGTCTCGGCGCCGTCGCGGCCGGTGCGCACCGGCACCGGGCCGTACTTGAGCCGCGCCCCGTCCTGGATCCAGCTGAGCTGGCGCGTCAGGTCGACGCAGGCGATCCGGCCCCGGTTGGTCGGGCAGGCGCCCGAGCGGTTGGGGTTGGTGCCGGCGGCCTTCTGCTGGAGCATGGTGTTCATCGTGCGCCAGGTGAGCGGGCCCGCGTACCCCATGGTCGGGGTGATGCCGTGCTTGCGCTGGAAGGCCTGGATGGCCTGACAGTCGCCGAGCGACTGGCGCCCGTCGACCGTCCGCCCGAGGAACTTCTCCACCTGCTTCTGGTACGGCCCCGTCGTCACGTTGCAGGACGCCGCCTGCGCCGGGGCCGCACCGAGCGCGATCGTCATCGGCACCACGAGCGACGTGATCCCGGCGGCGATGCCCGCCCTTCTGCCTATCTGCCGAGCGACTGTTTTCATGATCGTCAACTCCCCCTTGAGTCCCTGTACTTGAGGACGTAGGGGGAAGTCTGACGGTTGCAGGGCGGTACGGGGAGTCCCGCGCACCCCGCGACAGGACGGGCTAGGCGGCCGAGGGGCGCAGGCGCCGGGACTCGACGCGGGCGCTGTGCGAGCCGTACAGCGTCACCGAGACGACGCCGAGGACGGCGACCAGGCCGATCAGGACCGTGCCCGCCCAGCCGCCCGCGTGGAAGGCGACCGCGCCGAGCGTGCCGCCCGCACTGCTGCCGAGGTAGTAGGCCGACTGGTAGAGCGCCGAGGCCTGCGCGCGGCCCGTCTTCGCCGTACGGCTCACCGAGGAGGAGGCGACCGCGTGGCCGGCGAAGAAACCGGCCGTGATCAGGACCAGGCCCGCGAGGACCGCGGCGAGGGAGTCGGCGAGCGAGAGCAGCAGGCCCGCGGCGGTGGTGGAGACCGCCAGGTAGAGCGCCCCGCGCCGGCCGAGCCGTCCGACCAGCTTGCCGGCGGCGGCCGAGGAGACCGTACCGACCAGGTAGACCAGGAAGATCGAGCCGATGACGCCCTGGGGGAGCGAGAAGGGCGCCTCGACGAGCCGGTAGCCGATCACCGTGTACACCGCGCCGAAGACCGTCATGAACAGCGCGCCGATCACGTACAGGCGCACGAGCAGCGGGTCGGCCAGGTGCCCGCGGACGGTCCGCGCCAGCGCCTTCGGGTTCAGCGTGCCCGGCGTGAAGTGCCGCGCCTTCGGGAGCAGCGCCCGGAAGGCGATCGCGCAGAGCAGCGAGGTCAGGCCGACGGCGGCCAGACCCGCCCGCCAGCCCCACAGCTGGGCGACCCAGCCGGTCACCAGACGGCCGCTCATGCCGCCGATCGAGTTGCCCGCCACGAACAGGCCGATCGCGGCGACCAGCGCCCTGGGCCGCACCTCCTCGGCGAGGTACGCCATCGCGGAGGCCGGGAGCCCGGCGAGCGCCGCGCCCTGGAGGGCGCGGAGCGCGACGAGGGACTCCAGGTTCGGGGCGAGCGGCACCAGGAGCGCGACGGCGACCGCGACCGTCAGGGAGGCGGTCATCATCGTGCGCCGGCCGAAGCGCTCGGAGAGGGCGCTGAGCGGGAGGACACACAGGGCCAGGGCGCCGGTGGCGGCGGAGACCGTCCAGGAGGCGGCGGACGCGGTGGCGCCGAACTCGGCCGAGATGGCCGGGAGGAGGGCCTGCGTGGAGTAGAGGAGGGCGAAGGTGGCCAGTCCGGCGGCGAACAGCGCGAGGCTCAGGCGGCGGTAGCCGGGGGCGCCGGGGGAGAGGCGGGTGTCGGCGGACGCGCTGGTGGCGGCCGCCTTGGTACTGGCAGGAGGCATGTCACGAACGTAGGACGCTCCGGTTCATGCGTCCAATGCACGGAACTGCTGTAATCGTTCCCATGGTGCATGAGTACAGGTCACAGCTTCGCCTGTCACCGAACAGTAACGAAGAAGACATGGGACACCTGCTCGCGCCGCGGCTCGCGTACTTCGCCGCCGTCGCCCGGCACGAGCACGTGACCCGCGCCGCGGCCGAGATGGGCGTGCCGCAGTCGACGCTCTCGCGGGCCATGGTCCGGCTCGAACAGGACCTCGGCGTCTCGCTCTTCGCCCGCCGCGGCCGCACGGTCTCGCTGACCCCGGCGGGCCGCCGCTTCCTGACCGCCGCCGAGCGGGCCCTCGCCGAGGTGGAGCGGGCCGCCGACACCGTACGGGCCGACGCCGACCCCACCGCCGGGCGGGTCGCCTTCGGCTTCCTGCACACGATGGGCTCCGAGACCGTCCCCGGACTCATCCGCGCCTTCCGCGTCGACCACCCGCGGATCCGCTTCACCCTCGTCCAGAACTACGGCGAGGCGATGATCGAGCGGCTCAGGGCCGGCGACCTCGACCTCTGTCTGACCTCCCCGGTGCCGGACGCCCCCGACCTGGTGGCCCGGCGCCTCGACGAACAGCGGCTGCGGCTCGTCGTCCCCGACGACCACCGGCTCGCCGGCCGCCGCCGCGTCCGCCTCGCCGAGGCCGCCGACGAGACCTTCGTGACCCTCGAACCCGGTTACGGGCTCCGCCGCATCACCGACGACCTGTGCGCGGAGGCCGGCTTCAAGCCCCGCGTCGCGTTCGAGGGCGAGGAGGCCGAGACCCTGCGCGGCCTGGTCGCCGCGGGCCTCGGCGTCGCCCTGCTGCCGCCGCCCGCCGTCCCGCGCCCCGGCGTCGTCGAACTCGCCGTCACCGCCCCCCGCGCGGTCCGCGAGATCGGCGTCGCCTGGCTCGACGGCCACCCGGACACCGCCCCGGTGGCCGCCTTCAAGAAGTTCCTCCTCGGCCGCCGCGGCCACCTGCTCCCGAAGGAACCGTCACCACCGGCCTGAGGCTCAGCGCCGCGCCGAGCTCCCGAAGCCCGCGGCCAGCGGCATGCGCAGGCCGAGCGGCGGCGGCGCCGCCATGGCGTCCGTGACCGGGCGGGCGAAGGGGCGGGCGAAGAGGGTGCCGAGGAGGAAGTCGGCGGCGAGGTTGCGGACCTCGGAGGCGTACTGGCGCAGTGCGTGGCCGTCGGCGTGGACCTCGAACCGGCAGGTGTCGCGGTTGGCCTTCTTCGCCCGCTCGGCGAAGCGGAACGACAGCTCCGGGTCCCGCCGGGCGTCGTTCGTGCCGTGCACCAGCAGCACCCGGCGCCCCACCAGCTGCCGCACCGGCTCCGGCTCCGCGGCCACGTCGTCCTCCGGCAGCCACGGGGCGAGCGCAAGGACCGCGCCCACCGCCTCGTGTCCGCCCGCGCGCAGTGCCGCGCGCCCCCCGAGCCCGTGCCCGACCAGGCCGACCGGGACGTCGCCGTACCGTCGTACGGCCTCCTCGACGGCCCAGGACGCGTCCGCCGCGAGCTCCGCGTCGGCGCCGTTCCAGCCGCGCCCCCGGTAGCGCACCACGTGCGCCACCAGGCCTTCCGTCCGCCCGGCCCGTACCAGCTCGCGGCCCAGTGGCAGCATCGCGGCGTGCGCCCGCGCGGAGGCCCGGCGTCTCGACACCGCCTCGCCGTCCGGCAGGAGCAGCACCACACCCCCCACCGGGGTCGCCGTCCGGGAACCTCCAACAGGCCGCCCGAGCCGGGGTCTCCGGGTCTCGGGCGGTCCCACGAGTGCGAAGTGCGCCATGGCAGAACAGTCTCAGAAGCGGAGGTGTACACCAGTGGTACGCGCGATCTCTGTTACGTATCGTCCGCAGTCCGAACACCCTTTGCCCCTATACCCGTTCGAACCGGACAGCCGCACGGGGCCGCTCCACCGGAGGAGGGCCGTTCCGTCGGCGCCGGGAGAAATCCGGCGCCACGACCGCCGTTCTACGCGCGTAGGGGCTAGAGTGCGAAAATGACGAGCCAGACCCCCAACGTCCCTACCGCGGACCAGATCCGCCGTGCGCCGAAGGTGCTGCTCCACGACCACCTCGACGGCGGGCTGCGCCCCGGCACGATCATCGAACTCGCCCGGGAGCAGGGCTACGACCAGCTCCCCGAGACGGAACCCGACAAGCTCGGCATCTGGTTCCGCGAGGCCGCCGACTCCGGCTCCCTCGAGCGGTACCTGGAGACCTTCGCGCACACCTGCGCCGTCATGCAGACCCGCGAGGCCCTCGTCCGCGTCGCCGCCGAATGCGCGGTCGACCTCGCCGAGGACGGCGTGGTCTACGCGGAGGTGCGCTACGCCCCCGAGCAGCACCTGGAAGGCGGCCTGACCCTCGAAGAGGTCGTCGAGGCCGTCAACGAGGGCTTCCGCGAGGGCGAGCGGCGGGCCAGGGCCGACGGGTACCGCATCCGGATCGGCGCGCTGCTCACCGCCATGCGGCACGCGGCCCGCGCCCTGGAGATCGCCGAACTCGCCAACCGCTACCGCGACTCCGGCGTCGTCGGTTTCGACATCGCGGGCGCCGAGGCCGGCTTCCCGCCCACCCGCCACCTCGACGCCTTCGAGTACCTCAAGCGGGAGAACAACCACTTCACCATCCACGCCGGCGAGGCCTTCGGGCTCCCCTCCATCTGGCAGGCGCTCCAGTGGTGCGGCGCCGACCGGCTCGGCCACGGCGTCCGGATCATCGACGACATCGAGGTCGCCGAGGACGGCTCGGTGCGCCTCGGCCGCCTCGCCGCCTACGTCCGCGACAAGCGCGTCCCGCTGGAGATGTGCCCCTCGTCCAACCTCCAGACCGGCGCGGCCGCCTCGATCGCCGAGCACCCCATCGGCCTGCTCCGCACCCTGCACTTCCGCGCCACGGTCAACACCGACAACCGCCTGATGAGCGGGACGACCATGAGCCGGGAATTCGAGCTGCTGACCGAGGCATTCGATTACACGCTCGACGACATGCAGTGGTTCACGGTCAATGCGATGAAATCAGCGTTCATTCCTTTCGATGAACGCCTCGCCATGATCAATGAAGTCATCAAGCCCGGATATGCCGAGCTCAAGTCCGAATGGCTGTTCCAGCAGACCGCCACGACCAGCGGATCTTCCCCGGCAGCGGGCTGAGCAGCGCCCCGTCCGGGGACCTGAGGCGGCCGGGTCGGCGCGACACCCGGCCGCTTTCCGGTGTTTGCGGAGCGGTCGATCGCTGGTTAGGTTGCAGAGCCGCTCTGCATTCCCAGGATTTCCCCTCCCGGCTTTCCCGGAAGCCCCCGGATTCCCCAAGGAAGATTTTCAGATGAAGCAGTCTGCCGCCAAGAAGCTCGGTGTCGCCGCTCTCGGTGCCGCTTTCGCCGCTGCCGCCGCCGGCACGGCCTCCGCAGCGCCGTCCCTGCCGCTCGACGCCGACGCGCTGGGCACGGTGACCAAGGCCGTTCCGCTGGGTGACGGCCTCACCACGCTCCCCGACGGCGCCGCCGAGTCCCTCGGAGCCGGTCAGGGCGCCCTCGGCCAGGGCCTCGACCAGGGTGTGAAGACCCTCCCGGCCGCCGCCGGCCAGGCCACCCAGAACCTCCCGCTCGACGCCGCGGCCGGCGGCCTCGGCGCCACCCCGCTCGGCGGCCTCCTCGGCGGCCTCCCGGTCGGCGCCCTTCCGCTCGGCTGACACCCGCCGCACACGCCGAAGGGGCGCGCACCCGGACACCGGGTACGCGCCCCTTCGGCGTGCGTCAGGCCCCGTCGACTACCAGGCCGAGCTCGCCGTCTTCTCCGCCGGCAGGAAGATCCAGAGCGCCAGGTACAGCAGGAACTGCGGACCCGGCAGCAGACACGAGACCAGGAAGATCAGGCGCATCGTCCAGGCGGAGATGCCGAAGCGCCGTGCCAGCGCCGCGCACACTCCGCCGATCACGCGTCCGTCACGGGGGCGGATGATCGCGGCCATGGTGGGCTCCTTCGAGGTAGGTCCGGGAGCCGCTCTTCCGCGTTCCCGATGACTCCATACTGCCGCCGGGGGATGCCCCCGGGCGTCGGTCTACCGGGCGATCGGGACCCTGGGAATCGTCGGGGTCGAACCCTGAGCCGTCTCGTTCCGCAGCAGGGGAGAACCCCTACCCGGACCGCGCCTCCCGGATGACACCCGCGGCACCGCCTCCGACCTGCGGCGCAGCCACCCCCGGCCGGCGGGGACGAACAGCAGATGCGCCAGCGCCACGCCCACCGTGTTCAGGAGCACCGAGTCGACGTCGACGACCTGCCCCGGCACGGCGGTCTGCAGCAGCTCGACGGCCAGCGACACCAGGGCGCCCGCGGCCGTCGTCCGCGCGAACGAGGCCCACCGCGACACGTCGAGCCGCCCGTCCGCCATCGGCAGCAGCACCCCCAGCGGGGCGAGCAGCAACAGCCCCTCGCCGAACAGCCGCGCCGCCTCCGCGGCCCCCAGCGCCAGATCGGCCCTCAGGCCGTGCAGCGGAATCGTGTTCGGCGCCGTCACCCACGCCACGTCACGCGGCCGCAGACTGACCCACGCCACGAACAGCAGATGCGCGAGCAGGAGTACGAATCCCACCCCGCGCACGACCCCCGCGGCCCCAGCACCCGAACGTTCACGTTCCACGCCCCCCAAGACGCCCCCGGCAGCGGAATCGGTTCCCCCGCTCCCGCCGCCACCTGGTGACGGCGGGTGTCAGCCGGCGGAAGGGGTCGCCGTCGGAGGCGCCGACTCGGGGCGGTCGCGGAGGTCGGCGGTGCACAGATAGCGCTTCGGCGGATACGGGCCGGGCCCGCCGAGGAGGGTGGAGTGGCCGCCGGCACCGGCGGAGCTCTCGGCGAAGGTGCAGACGATCTGGGAGAGGGCGAGCGGAGCCAGGTCCTCCGGCTGACGGCTCAGCCGGAGCGTCCCGGCCGGATCGCCGGCCCGCGGGCCCCTGACCGCGAGCGGGCTGCGCACCGCCGTGGTGAAACCGGCCTGCCGCTCGCTGTCCGACGGCTCGGCGAGCAGCTGCGCGAGCAGCCCCGCCGCGATGCGCACCGGGTCACCGCCCGCCTTCTCCTCCGGCAGCGGCGAACGGCGGTCGACCGCGTCCAACTGCGAACCGCAGACCAGATAGACCCGGACCGGCATGCCCTGCCCGGCCGCCGACGTGGTCTCGTCGGTCAGACTGCACGGGACGCGCGACGGGGCGGCGCCCGCGTCCACCGGCACGGACGTGGTCCTGATCCCGCAGCCGGTGACCAGCACCGTCAGCGCGGCGGCGAGCAGGACGCCCGCTCCCGTCGTACGCCCGAAGACGCGGCGCCTCACGCTTCCTCCACCTCGCCCTGACTGCTGCGGGTCTGCACCTCGCGGGTGATCCCCGAGGCGTCCAGGGGCAGCCGCAGCACGAACACCGCGCCGTCCACCGCCCCGTCCTCGCCGACCGAGTTGGAGGCCGTGATCGAGCCGCCGTGGATCAGCGCGTTCTCCATGGCGATCGACAGGCCGAGACCGCTGCCGTCGGAGCGCGGCCGGGACGCGCTCGCCTTGTAGAAGCGGTCGAAGACGTGCGGCAGCACCTCCTCGGGGATGCCGGGCCCGTGGTCGCGCACCGCGATGACCAGCTCGTCGTCCTCGGTGCGCACGGAGACCCGGACCGGCGAGCCGCCGTGCTTCAGCGCGTTGCCGATCAGGTTCGCCAGGATCACGTCGAGGCGGCGCGGGTCGAGCGGCGCCACGATCCCGCGCTCGGCGTCGAGATCGACCGCGTCCAGCCACGCGCGCGCGTCGATGCAGGCGGTGATCTGGTCGGCGATGTCGACCTCGTCGAGGACGAGCCGGGCGGTGCCCGCGTCGAAGCGGGTCACCTCCATCAGGTTCTCCACCAGGTCGTTCAGGCGCCGCGTCTCGCTCACCACGAGCGCCACCGCCGGGGCGATCATCGGGTCCAGGGTGTCCTGCTCGTCCTCCAGGACCTCGGTGACGGCCGTCAGGGCGGTCAGCGGGGTGCGCAGCTCGTGCGACATGTCGGCCACGAACCGCCGCGAGGACTCCTCGCGCGCGCTCATGTCCGCGACCTTCTTCTGCAGCGACTCCGCCGCGCTGTTGAACGTACGGGAGAGGTCGGCCAGTTCGTCCGCCCCGCTGACCCGCAGCCGGGTGTCGAGCTTGCCCTCGCCGAGCTGCCGGGCCGCCTCGCCGAGCCGGTGCACCGGGCGCAGCACGGTCGTCGCCGCGACCTGCGCGAGCAGCACGGAACCGGCGACCGCGAGCGCGGTCGCGATCCCCAGCGACCAGGCCAGCGAGTTCAGGTCCGCCTTCTCCGCGGCCAGCGACTTGAACATGTAACCGGCCGGCCCGCCGCCGTCGATCCGCGTCCCCGCCACCAGGTACGGCGTCCCGTTCCGCTCGGTCCGCTGCCAGAACAGGTGGTACGGGTACGGGTTCGCCTCCGTCACCTGACGCTTCGTGTCCACCGCGTCCCGCAGCGACCGCGGCACGTCCGTCAGCGTGAAGTCGTCCGGGTCGGACGCCCCCACGATCGGCTTGCCCGCGTCCCGCTCGCCGAGCAGCAGCACCTGGTAGTCGGCGGCGCTGCCGCTCGCCATCTGCTCGGCGGTCCGCCGCAGGTCGTCCTGGGTCGGCCGGAGCGGCAGCGTGGCCGCCCGGTTCTGCATCTCCTGCCGGAAGTCGTTGAGCGCCCCGTCCTGGGTACGCGTCAGCACCGCCTCGCGGTTCAGCCAGTACGCGATGCCGGAGGCGGCGACGGCCGCGGTGAGCGCGACCAGGGCGAAGACGACGACGAGCCGCAGCCGCAGGCTGGACAGCCGCGGCCGCGCGAGGATCCCCTTGCTCACGCAGGAACGTCCAGCCGGTAACCGACACCCCGGACGGTACGGATCAGCGTCGGCGAGGACGGCACGTCCTCCACCTTGGCGCGCAGCCGCTGCACACAGGCGTCGACGAGCCGCGAGTCGCCCAGGTAGTCGTGCTCCCACACGAGTCGCAGCAACTGCTGCCGGGACAGCGCCTGTCCGGGCCGCCGGCTCAGTTCGAGCAGCAGCCGCAGCTCGGTCGGGGTGAGCTGGAGGTCCTCGCCGTTCTTCGTGACGGTCATCGCCGACCGGTCGATGACGAGGGACCCGTACGTCGCCGAGTCCGTCGACTCCCGCTCACCGCGCCGCAGTACGGCCCTGATGCGGGCGTCGAGCACCCGGCCCTGCACCGGCTTCACGACGTAGTCGTCGGCGCCCGACTCCAGGCCCACCACCACGTCGATGTCGTCGCTGCGCGCGGTCAGCAGGATGATCGGCAGCTGGTCGGTGCGGCGGATGCGCCGGCACACCTCGAAGCCGTCGATGCCGGGCAGCATGACGTCGAGCACGACGAGGTCCGGCCGCTGCTCACGGAGCAGCTGCAGGCCGTCCTCGCCCGTCGCGGCGGTGGCCACCCGGTGGCCCTGCCGTGACAGGGAAAGTTCGAGGGCCGTGCGGATGGCGTCGTCGTCCTCGATCAGCAACAGAAAAGGCACGCCGTCATTCTGTCCCATTGGGCCGTCCGAGATCGACCGCTCGGCGACTCGCATCCGTCCCGTCCCCTGTGACACGGCTGTGACAGTCGGCGGACACCGCCATGAAGTCCCGAGGGCAAGCTTCTTGGCACACGGACCGAATCTCACTCCGAACGACGGGGGGCGCACGATGAACGCACTGCACAGCACCACCTCAAGCGCAGTTGTCACGCGCCTCCACGACGTCACGCGGAGCGCCGAGAAGTCCGGCGGAAATGGGGGCACCTCCCTGCTCGAGCGAAGCCGAGAGCTTGGGGGAGGGCGGGGGTGCGTTCGGACCGTCGGGCGTCAGCGCAAGGCGCCTTACATGGTGGCCATTGCTGACGGGGGAGCGGCGTACGGGGAGAGCACGGGGGAACGCGCCGGCTGTTCGGAGGCCGAGTTCACGGCCTACGTCCAGGAGCGTCGTGCCTCCCTGTACGCCACCGCCTACCACCTCACCGGTGACCGTTTCGAGGCCGAGGACCTCCTCCAGAGCGCGCTGTTCTCCACGTACCGCGCCTGGGACCGCATCAGCGACAAGGCCGCCGTCGGCGGTTACCTGCGTCGCACCATGACGAACCTGCACATCAGCGCCTGGCGCCGCCGCAAGCTCAACGAGTACCCGACCGAGGAGCTGCCGGAGACGGTCGGCGAGACGGACGCGATGCGGGGTACGGAGCTGCGCGCGGTCCTGTGGCAGGCCCTGGCCCGGCTGCCCGAGCTCCAGCGCACGATGCTGGTGCTGCGCTACTACGAGGGCCGGACCGACCCGGAGATCGCGGAGATCCTGGACATCAGTGTCGGCACGGTGAAGTCGAGCATCTGGCGCTCGCTGCGGCGCATGCGCGAGGACGAGGCGCTCAGCTTCGGCCGTGACGAGGAGGAGTCCTTCGGCGAGCTGGTGGCCTGAAGGTCGGGGGGAACGACCCCGCGAGAGCCCACGGGGGAAACGGGGGCTCTCGGGGGACGGGGGAAACACGGGGGGACCGTACGGGGGTACGGGGGAAAGAACGAAGCGGGTCGTACGAGTCCGGGGGGTCTCGTACGACCCGCTTCGTGCGTTCCCGCGGGGTGCGGGGCGCGGCGGGTCAGCGCGGGGTCGGGGTGCGGTGGCGGCCAGCCGCGGCGGCGGCCATGCGGCCGAGGGCCTCGTCCTTGGCACAGGGGTGGGCGCCGAGCGCCGCCTGGCGGGCCACGATGGCGCGCTCGGAGCGCATCAGGCGCCAGCCGCGGCGGAGCAGGAACGGCACGGACTTGCGGCCCTCGCGCAGGTCGCGGGCGAGCCGGCGGCGGAAGGTCGTCGAGGGGCGGCCGCGCAGGCAGAGCGCGTCGGCGAGGACGTCGAGCTCGCGGCAGCGGGTCACGATCTCGGCCGCGAAGATGCCCTCGGCCACGAACAGCGGGGTCCGCGCGATGTCGAGGCGCTCGCGGTCGACCCGGGAGCTGGTGGCGATGTCGTACACGGGGACGTCGGTCCGTCCCGTACGGCACAGCTCGACGATGGCGGAGACGGCCGCGTCGGCGTCCCAGGAGGCCGGGGAGTCCCAGTCGATGTCCGAGCTGCCCTCGACGAGTGGCAGCGAGGGGTCGTCGGCCTCCTTGTAGAAGTCGTCGAGGCGCAGCACCGGGAGGCCGGTGACGGCGGCGAGGGACGACTTGCCGGAGCCGGAGGGGCCCGCGAGCAGGACGACACGGGTCGGGATCGGTTGGGAACTCACGGGACACCAGTGTGAACCATTCCCCCGGTCAGGGGACCCCCGAGGAAGCCCGTTGGTATCGAGCATCACACCTCCACTACTGTCGGTGGCCGCCCGGTCACCCCCTGGAAGGATCACGATGGCGCGTCACGCAGAACCCCGGACCCCCCGCCGCAGCGCCCTGCTGAAGGCCGGTCTCACCGTCACGGCGGCCGGTGCCGCGCTGGTCGGCGCGGGTGCCGCCGCGCAGGCCGCCGCCCCGGTGCCGCTGCCCGTCGACTCGCTCACCAGGACGGACGCCGGCGCGGCCGGGGCGGGCGCCCTGGAGGGCGTCACCCACGGCGTGGGTCCGCTCACCCGCCTCCAGCTCGACCCGCTGGCCAAGACCGGCGTCGACCCGCTCGACAACGGCCTCGGCACCCAGGTCGCCGACTTCAAGCCGGTCGGCACCAACCTCGTCACCGACCACCTCACGAAGGGCGGCGCGGTCGCCGACCTGCCGGTGGCCGGTCCGCTGACGCAGCGCCTGCTTCCGTAGGTCCTCTCAGTCGCGGACCCGGCGCAGCCAGGCCACGGCCGCGCTCGGCTGCTTCAGCCGCGCGCGCCACGCGCCGTCCGCCCGCTGGACGTGGACGAGGATCGTTCCCCCGGGGATCGGCAGGGCCTCACGACGCCTGCCGATCTCGTTGATGTACGGGAACCGGGAGCTCGGGAGCTCGACCGGGTCCTCGTGCTTCGTCAGGTCGTACGAGTCGACGATGAAGTTGCTGTCGCCCCGGTAGTGGAAGGCGACGTCGATCGGCTCGCCCGTGTGCAGCAGGACCTCGGGCCCCCAGGACTCCAGGGTGTCCTCCGTCAGGCGGCGGGCCGCCGCGAGCGGCAGGACGTGTGCCTGCCAGGGCCCGGCGGCCGTCAGCTTCAGGCGCAGCCGGCCGTCGAGGGGGACGACGGCGAGGAGGCGGCCCCGCCAGTCCTTCTTCGTGCTGTTGACGAGGAGGTCCGTCTCCTTGCCGGCCGCCGTGAGGGTCCAGACGGCCGTGTGCCCTTCGGTCCGGACGGCGAGGTCGACCAGGACGGGGCCCGGCGGGAGGCCCTCGACGGAGAGGACGTCGCTGCCGGAGCCTTCGAGCGTGTGCGGCTCGAAGACGTTTTCCGCGTACGGCCAGTCCGGCGCGAAGGGGGCCGGGGCGGGCGCCGGGATGTGCGCCGGGAGCTGTGCAGGGGGCGCCGTCGTCTTGGAGGCCGCCGGCAGGGCTACGGGCGCCGGGGGTGCCGTGGGCACGGCCTCGGGCTCCGGAAGGGCGTCCTCCGGCTCCGGGAGGGCGTCCTCCGGCTCCGGGAGGGCGTCCTCCGGCTCCGGGAGGGCCTCGGTGGGGGCTTCCACCCCGTGGTCGACGGCCAGGCCGGTCAGCCCGTCGACGTACCCCTGGCCCACCGCCCGGAACTTCCAGCCGCCGGAGCGGCGGTAGAGCTCCGCGAGGACCATCGCGGTCTCGGGGCCCGGGTCGGTCACCTCGTACGCGACGACCGCCGCGCCGTCGGGGCCGGTGACCTCGACGGAGAGGCCGCGCGCGTCCTTGAGGGAGCCCTCGTCCGTGGACGCGACGAGGAGGAGGCGGTCGATCGCCTCCTCGACGCCCGCGAGGTCGGCGTCCAGCAGGGCCGTGCCGTCCTCGTTCTCGGTGAGCCGTACCGCGCCGGACGCGTGGACGGGTGCGCCGGGGAAGACGATGTCGGCGTCACCCCGGACCCGGCCCCGGTCGGTGACGAGCAGCGCCGCCACGTCGATGCCCGTGCCGACGGCGACGCGCAGCGCGGCCGTCGGGACGAAGGCGTTGTCCCCCTTGATCAATCCCCTGAGCATGAAAGGATCTTGTGGTCCGGGAGCGGGCATGCGCAAGGCCCCCGGGTGCGGACATCCGGGGGCCTCGCGGGGTGGGGCTAGTACGAGGAGCCGCTCGCACCCAGCGAACCCGTGGGGTGCCAGACGGTCTTGGTCTCCAGGAAGGCGGTCATGCGGTCCGTGCCGGGGGACGCGGCGAAGTCCTCGGTGCGGGGGCGCAGGACGCGCTTCAGGTTGTCGGCGGCGGCGATCTCCAGGTCGCGGGCGAGGTCGCCCTCGGTGCCGGTGAGGTCGATCGCGTTGACGTCCTGGTGGGCCGCGAGGTGCGGGCCCATCTCGGAGGCCTTGCCGGAGAGGATGTTGACGACACCGCCCGGCAGGTCGGAGGTGGCCAGGACCTCGCCCAAGGAGAGGGCGGGGAGCGGGGACTTCTCCGAGGCGATGACGACGGCCGTGTTGCCGGTGGCGATGACCGGGGCGATCACCGAGACCAGGCCGAGGAAGGACGACTCCTGGGGCGCGACGACGGTGACGACGCCGGTCGGCTCGGGGCTCGACAGGTTGAAGTACGGGCCGGCGACCGGGTTGGCGCCGCCGACGACCTGGGCGATCTTGTCGGTCCAGCCCGCGTACCAGACCCAGCGGTCGATGGCCGCGTCGACGACCGCGGCCGCCTTCGACTTCGACAGGCCCTCGGCGTCCGCGACCTCGCGGACGAACTGGTCCCGGCGGCCCTCCAGCATCTCGGCGACGCGGTAGAGGATCTGGCCGCGGTTGTACGCGGTCGCGCCGGCCCAGCCGCCGAAGGCCTTGCGGGCGGCGACGACCGCGTCACGGGCGTCCTTGCGGGAGGAGAGCGGCGCGTTCGCCAGCCACTTGCCCTTCGAGTCGCTCACCTCGTACACCCGGCCGCTCTCGGAGCGGGGGAACTTGCCCCCGACGTACAGCTTGTAGGTCTTGAAGACGCTCAGACGCGTCACGGAAGAAGACTCAGACATCGAGGTACGCCTCCAGGCCGTGGCGACCGCCCTCGCGGCCGAAGCCCGACTCCTTGTAGCCGCCGAAGGGCGAGGTCGGGTCGAACTTGTTGAACGTGTTGGCCCAGACGACACCGGCGCGGAGCTTGGAGGCGACCGCCAGGATGCGGGAGCCCTTCTCCGTCCAGATGCCGGCGGACAGGCCGTACTGGCTGTTGTTGGCCTTCGCGACGGCCTCGTCGGGGGTACGGAAGGTCAGCACCGACAGGACCGGGCCGAAGATCTCGTCGCGGGCGATCCGGTGCGCCTGCGTGACGTTCGTGAAGAGCGTCGGGGCGAACCAGTAGCCGGCCGACGGGATCTCGCAGGAGGCGGTCCAGCGCTCGGCGCCCTCCGCCTCGCCCTGGTCCACCAGCGAGGTGATGCGGGCCAGCTGCTCCGAGGAGTTGATGGCGCCGATGTCGGTGTTCTTGTCGAGCGGGTCGCCCAGGCGCAGGGTGTTCAGGCGGCGCTTGAGCGAGTCGAGCAGCTCGTCCTGGATCGACTCCTGCACCAGGAGGCGCGAGCCCGCGCAGCAGACCTGGCCCTGGTTGAAGAAGATGCCGTTGACGATGCCCTCGACGGCCTGGTCGATGGGGGCGTCGTCGAAGACGATGTTGGCGCCCTTGCCGCCCAGCTCCAGGGTCACCTTCTTGTCGGTGCCGGCGACCGAGCGCGCGATGGCCTTGCCGACGGCGGTCGAGCCGGTGAAGGCGACCTTGTTCACGTCCGGGTGCTCGACGAGCGCGGCGCCCGTCTCCCCGTAACCGGGAAGGATGTTGACGACGCCCTTCGGCAGCCCGGCCTGGCGGCAGATGTCCGCGAAGAACAGGGCGGAGAGCGGGGTCGTCTCGGCGGGCTTGAGGACGACCGTGTTGCCGGTCGCCAGCGCCGGGGCGATCTTCCACGCCAGCATGAGCAGCGGGAAGTTCCACGGGATGACCTGGCCGGCCACGCCGAGCGGGCGCGGGTTCGCGCCGTAGCCCGCGTGGTCGAGCTTGTCGGCCCAGCCCGCGTAGTAGAAGAAGTGTGCGGCGACCAGCGGGAGGTCCGCGTCGCGGGTCTCCTTGATCGGCTTGCCGTTGTCCAGGGTCTCCAGGACGGCCAGCTCGCGGCTGCGCTCCTGGATGATCCGGGCGATCCGGAAGAGGTACTTGGCGCGCTCGGAGCCGGGCAGCGCCGACCACTTCTCGAAGGCCCTGCGGGCGGCCTTCACGGCGCGGTCGACGTCCTCGGCGCCCGCCTGGGCGACCTCGGACAGGACCTCCTCGGTGGACGGGGAGACGGTCTTGAAGACCTTGCCGTCGGCCGCGTCGACGAACTCGCCGTCGATGAAGAGGCCGTAGTTCGGCGCGATGTCGACGACGGACCGGGACTCGGGCGCCGGTGCGTACTCGAATGCAGATGCCATGTTGATCAGTCCACCGTCACGTAATCGGGGCCGGAGTAACGGCCGGTCGCCAGCTTCTGGCGCTGCATCAGCAGGTCGTTGAGCAGGCTGGAAGCGCCGAAGCGGAACCAGTGGTTGTCCAGCCAGTCCTCGCCCACGGTCTCGTTGACGAGCACCAGGAACTTGATCGCTTCCTTGGTGTTGCGGATGCCGCCGGCCGGCTTCACGCCGATCTGGACGCCGGTCTGCGCGCGGAAGTCGCGGACCGCCTCCAGCATGAGGAGGGTGTTCGCCGGGGTGGCGTTGACCGCGACCTTGCCGGTCGAGGTCTTGATGAAGTCCGCGCCGGCCATCATGCCGAGCCAGGAGGCGCGGCGGATGTTGTCGTACGTGGAGAGCTCGCCGGTCTCGAAGATCACCTTGAGCCGGGCGCGGTCGCCGCACTCGGCCTTGATCGCGGCGATCTGCTCGTAGACCTTCAGGTAGTGGCCGGCGAGGAAGGCGCCACGGTCGATGACCATGTCGATCTCGTCGGCGCCCGCGGCGATGGCGTCGGCGGTGTCGGCCAGCTTCACGGGGAGCGCGGCGCGGCCGGCCGGGAAGGCGGTGGCGACGGAGGCGACCTTGACGTCCGTGCCCGCGACGGCGGCCTTGGCGGTGGCCACCATGTCGGGGTAGACGCAGACGGCGGCGGTCGTCGGCGTCGTGCGGTCGGTCGGATCGGGGTTGACGGCCTTGGCGGCGAGCGCCCGGACCTTGCCCGGGGTGTCCGCGCCTTCGAGCGTCGTCAGGTCGATCATGGAAATGGCCAGGTCGATGGCGTACGCCTTGGCCGTGGTCTTGATCGAGCGGGTGCCGAGAGATGCGGCGCGCGCCTCCAGGCCGACGGCGTCGACGCCGGGGAGCCCGTGGAGGAAGCGGCGCAGCGCACTGTCGGACGCGGTCACGTCGGCGAATGCGGATGCTGCAGATGCAGTGGTGGGCATGGTCACCAGTCGAGCATATCTACGCGCGTAGCGACCTGTACAGGGGAGCCCCTCGGCCGAGCCGGAGGTCACATCAGGAGCTATCGGCACAGTGACGGCTGTCACACGTCCGTGACATGGAACAGACAGGTCCCGCATACAAGATCAATAGATTCTTATCAGCAGCCAGCCAGACCTCACCGGAAACAGTCGGACCGAGAAAAAGCGGCATGCGACTCACCTCGACCACCCACCTGAATGCACAGGAGTCGTTATGCGCACCGCCCTTCGCACCGTCCTCGCCACCGCCCTCGTCGCGGGCGTCGTCGCCGCCCCGGCCCTCGCGGCCGGCAGCGCCTTCGCCGCCGGCACGACCCAGGCCGCCGCGTCGCAGGACGCCCCGGTCCGCACCGTCCAGCTGTCCGGCGGGCTGACGGCCAAGGTGTACGCGAAGGGCGACCAGCACCCCTACTTCACCGCCACCGTCGAGAAGGACGGCACCGTGCTCGGCGAGCTGAAGGCGGGCGCGGGCTACCCGCAGCAGGACTCCAAGGTCTTCGTCGGCCAACTGGTGACCCTGGACGCCGAGGGCAAGGTGACCGCCGTCGCCGTCGACGCCGCGAACGGCACCCTCGTCCGCACCGTCCAGCTCTCCGGCGGGCTGACGGCCAAGGTGTACGCGAAGGGCGACCAGCACCCCTACTTCACCGCCACCGTCCTGAAGGACGGCAAGGCGCTCGGTGAGCTGAAGGCCGGAGCCGGCTACGGCGGCAAGGACACCGAGGTCTTCGCCGGCTACTCGGTGACCCTGACCTCCGAGGGCGAGGTGACCGCGACCGCCGGTGCCCAGGGCACCCTGGTCCGCACCGAGACCCTCATGAGCGGGACCGTCGCCAAGATCTACAAGGTCAAGGACCTGCACTACCGCGCCGAGCTGTTCCACCAGGGCAACCCGGTCGGCGTCCTCGACGCCGTCACCCGCCCGGTTGCCGGCAACGACAACGGCGAGTTCTTCGTCCTCTTCGAGGACGGCCACACCCTCAACTGGCAGCGCAACTACGTCCCCGGCGCCGAGCCCGGCACGTACAAGCTCGCCGACGGCACCGTCCTGGAGCTCGCCCGGAAGGACGGCCGCTACGGCCTCCAGCTGATCGAGAACGGCAAGGGCCGCGGCTTCACCTACCTGAACGGCACCCGCCAGGTCTGGACGTACGGCAAGGCGGTCGTCGTCCTGGAGCAGGACGGTGGCTTCGCCGCCTACATCCCGGGCCAGGCCAAGCAGGCCGCCCCGCAGCGCGTGACCACCACGGGCGGCAAGGACCCGCTCGGCCCCTGCACGGTCAGCACCACGGTCAGCATCGGCGCGGGCACCTCGGCCGAACTGTTCATGACCCGGCAGGGCCCGGTGGCCGAGTTCAGCGCCGCCGGCGAGGACAGGGTCTTCGCGATGATCGACCGGGCGCACCCCACGCTGCCGCAGAGCGTCGGCTTCGAGGCCCGCATCATCGACCCGAAGAGCGCCACGCCGTCGCTCTACACCAAGGTCGAGGGCGGCACCGCCAAGGGCTCCACGCACGCCTTCCCGAAGCTGCCGAAGGGCTGCTCGTTCGAGGTGCCGATCGAGAACGGCGCCAAGGGCACGGGCACCGGCACCGGCACCACGACCGGCGGGCAGACGTCCGTCGTCCCGCAGGGCGGTGTCGCGGCCGGCGCCGAGCCCGCCGCCGGGGGCGACTCGACCGCGCTGATCGCCGTCGGCGCGGGTGCCGCCTCGCTGGCCGCCGCCGGCCTCGGCTTCGTCGTCGTGCGCCGTCGCGCCGGCGCCGGCGCCTGAACCGTCCGTCGCGCGTGATCCGGAAGGCCTCGGGCCCTCCGGATCACGCCAGGGGCTGCCGTCCGCTCCGACCGGACGCCACCCCGCAGTACGATCCCCGCTCCTCGACCCTGACCCGAGCCAGGAGCATCCACCCCAGGGACCGGTCGCCGCGCGCGGCGACCGGTCGTACCGCGTCCGGAGCCGTCCCGTGAACCGCCGCCTCGCCCGTACCCGTACCGCTTCCCTTGTTCTCGTGGCCGCGATGGCCGTGCTCGCCGGCTGTTCGGCGGGCGAGGGGAAGAGCGCCACTCCGCCCGCGCACGTCGTCGAGGCGACCGCGCCGGCGCCGACCGCGAGTGCCGCGCCCGTGAGCCCGCTGGGGCGGTCCGTGCCGGTGCGGGTGAGGGTGCCCGCGGCCGGCGTGGACACCGGGGCCGCCGGGAAGGTCCTGGAACTGGGGCTGAACGCGGACGGGAGCGTCGAGGTGCCGTCGGTGGAGGAGGCGGACCGGATCGGGTGGTACGGGAAGGGCGTGACCCCCGGCGAGACCGGACCGGCCGTGCTGATCGGGCACTTCGACACCGCGCGGGGACCCGCCGTCCTGAAGGACGTGTCGAAGGTGAGGATCGGCGACGAGATCACCGTGGACCGGGCCGACGGGAAGGCCGCGGTGTTCCGGGTGCGGGAGTTGGAGCAGGTCGACAAGGACGCGTTCCCGACGGCCAAGGTGTACGGGAACACCCGGCGGCCCGAGCTGCGGATCGTGACCTGCGGCGGCGAGCTGGTGGACGGCCACCGGCCCGACAACATCATTCTGTACGCGGAACTGGTGGCCACGCGGGCCGCCTGAGCCGACTCCGGCCCGCTGAGGCAGAATCGCGGCATGACGACCCCCGAGCCGACCCCCGAGCCGGGTCACGAGCCCAGCCGCGAGTCGACCCCCGCCCAGCCGTCCGCCGACCGCGTCTTCCGGTCGCCCCTCGGTATCGCGAGCGGGGTGTTCCTGCTGCTGCTCGCGGCCCTCTTCGCGGTCGACGCGGTGATCCGGGGCGAGGGACGGACGGCGTGGGTCGCGCTCGCGGGCCTGATCCTGGCCGTCCCGCTGATCGTCGCGTTCACGATCAGGCCGGCGGTGTACGCCAACGAGGACCGGCTCCGGATCCGCAACCCGTTCCGGTCGATCACGCTGCCCTGGGCCTCGGTCGCCGACATCCGCGCCGGCTACTCCAGCGAGGTCTTCACCCAGGACGGCGCCAAGTACCAGCTGTGGGCCGTCCCGATCTCGCTGCGCCAGCGCAAGCGCGCCGCCCGGCGGGCCGCCCGCGCCTCCCAGGACGATCCGCACGGCCGCACCTCCGTCAGCGCCGACGTCAGCGACTCCACCGCCCGCTTCGCCGCCGGCGACCAGACCGTCGCCGACCTCCGCGAACTCGCCGAAGCCCGCGCCGCCGGCCCGGGCGCCCAGGGCGAGCCGCAGGTGCGCTGGGCGTACGAGATCGTCGGACCCGCCGTGGCAGGGCTCGTCCTCCTGGTGATCCTCCTCGCGATCGGCTAGCCACCGCCTGGCCGCGCGCGTCCGCGCGGCACACGGGGCAACGCCCGGGGGCCGGTACGGAAGTGATTCCGTACCGGCCCCCGGGGAGACGCGACCGCTTACAGGCCCGCGGCGGCGGACAGGTCCCGCTTGATCGTGGCGAGGATGTCCGCGCCGGTGGCGCGGGCGGGGGCGAGTTCGCTGGCGTCGGCGACCGGGACGACGACCTCCAGGTAGCACTTGAGCTTGGGCTCGGTGCCGCTCGGGCGGACGATCACGCGGGCCTTGTAGGCGCCTTCCAGGTGGTAGCGCAGGCCGTCCGTCGGCGGCAGGGACTCCGTGCCCTTCGTCAGGTCCTCCGCCGAGACGACGGTGAGCCCGGCGAGCGAGACCGGCGGGCGCTCGCGCAGCGCGGCCATCGCGTTCGCGATGACGCTCAGGTCCTCGACCCGCACCGACAGCTGGTCCGTGGCGTGCAGTCCGTGGGCCACCGCCAGGTCGTCCAGGAGGTCGGTCAGCGTCCGGTCCTGCTCCTTCAGGACCGAGGCAAGCTCGGTCACGAGCAGCGCGGCCGTGATGCCGTCCTTGTCGCGGACGCCCTCGGGGTCGACGCAGTAGCCGAGCGCCTCCTCGTAGCCGTACCGCAGCCCCTCGACGCGGGCGATCCACTTGAAGCCGGTCAGCGTCTCCTCGTACCCGACGCCCGCCGCCTCGGCGATCCGGCCGAGCAGCGAGGAGGACACGATCGACTCGGCGAAGACGCCCCTGGCGCCCTTGTGCACCAGGTGCGCGGCGAGCAGCGCGCCCACCTCGTCGCCGCGCAGCATCCGCCAGCCTCCCTCGGCGGAGGCGTCGGGCACGGCCACCGCGCAGCGGTCCGCGTCCGGGTCGTTCGCGATCACGATGTCGGGGTCCACGGCCCTGGCCGCCTCGAAGGCCAGGTCCATCGCACCCGGCTCCTCCGGGTTGGGGAACGCGACCGTCGGGAACGCCGGGTCCGGGTCCGCCTGCTCGGCCACCAGCGCCGGCGGCGGGAAGCCCGCCCGGGCGAAGGCGGCCGTCAGGACCTCCTTGCCGACGCCGTGCATGGCCGTGTACACGGTCCGGGCGGTACGGGGGGAACCGGGCGTCAGGACCGCGTCCGTACGCTCCAGGTACGCCTGCAGGACCTCGTCGCCGAGGGTCTCCCAGCCGTCCGCCGGGCGCGGCACGTCGTGCAGCGACCGCACCGCGGCGATCTCGGCCGCGATCTCCGCGTCGGCCGGCGGCACGATCTGCGAGCCGTCGCCCAGGTACACCTTGTAGCCGTTGTCGCGCGGCGGGTTGTGGCTCGCGGTCACCTCGACGCCCGCGACGGCGCCCAGATGCCTTATGGCGTACGCGAGGACGGGCGTCGGCAGCGGCCGGGGGAGCAGCGCGGCGCGCAGCCCCGCGCCGGTCATCACGGCCGCGGTGTCCCGCGCGAAGTCCTCCGACTTGTAGCGCGCGTCGTAGCCGATGACGACGAGCCCGCCGTCCTGGCCCTTCGCCTTCAGGTACGCGGCCAGGCCCGCGGCCGCGCGGATGACGACCGAGCGGTTCATCCGCATCGGCCCGGCGCCGATCTCGCCGCGGAGGCCCGCGGTGCCGAACTGGAGGGTCCCGCCGAAGCGGGCGGCGAGCTCGTCGGTCGCGCCGGCGTCGATGAGCGCGGCGAGCTCCTCGCGCGTCTCTGCGTCGGGGTCCTCGGCGAGCCAGGCCTTGGCCCGGGTGAGGAGGTCGTCCTGCGTCACGGTGTGCCTTTCGGGGAGCGGGGCGCCGGGTGCGCGGCGGGCGGTGCGGGGTGGGCCGCTGCGCGGGGCCTGTTCCCCACCCCGCCCCTTCCCGAAACCGGGGCTCCGCCCCGGACCCCGCGCCTCAAACGCCGGCGAGGCCGGGTTTTCCCTTGCGGGCGGAAATCCAGCCCGCCCGGCGTTTGAGGGCACGGCCGTAGGCCGTACGGGGTCGGGGGCTTGCCCCGGGGTTTCCGGAAGGGGCGTCGGGGGGTGAGGGCTCCGCGCAGCGGCCCCCGAGCCGGGAGGCTCAGATCTTGTCGAGGACGCTCGTCAGGAGCTCGCCCATGCGCGCGGCCGAGTCCTTGCCCGCCTGGAGGACCTCTTCGTGGTTGAGCGGCTCGCCGGAGAGACCGGCGGCGAGGTTGGTGACGAGCGAAATGCCCAGGACCTCGGCGCCCGCCTCGCGCGCGGCGATGGCCTCCAG
This sequence comes from Streptomyces sp. NPDC037273, assembly GCF_055603625.1. Classification (NCBI taxonomy): domain Bacteria; kingdom Bacillati; phylum Actinomycetota; class Actinomycetes; order Kitasatosporales; family Streptomycetaceae; genus Streptomyces; species Streptomyces sp. NPDC037273. Next base: position 14,663 of record NZ_JBVJVO010000002.1, on the reverse strand, counting down.
GACGGTGGACATGCCGACGAGGTCGCCGCCCATGACGCGGACCATGTTGATCTCGGCCGGGGTCTCGTAGTGCGGGCCGGGGAACTGGACGTAGACGCCCTCTTCCAGGGTCTCGTCGACCTCCTTGCACAGGGCGCGGAGCCGCGGCGAGTAGAGGTCGGTGAGGTCGACGAAGTTCGCGCCGACGATCGGGGAGGCGGCCGTCAGGTTGAGGTGGTCGCTGATGAGGACCGGCTGGCCGGGGCGCATGCCCTCGCGGAGGCCGCCGCAGCCGTTGGTGAGGACGACGGTCTTGCAGCCGGCGGCGACGGCGGTGCGGACGCCGTGGACGACGGAGGCGACGCCGCGGCCCTCGTAGTAGTGGGTGCGGCCGAGGAAGACGAGGGCGCGCTTCTCACCGATCTTGTACGAGCGGACCTTGCCGCCGTGGCCCTCGACGGCGGGCGGCGGGAAGCCGGGGAGCTCGGTGACGGGGAACTCGGCCTCGGGGGCGCCGAGGGCGTCGACGGCGGGGGCCCAGCCGGAACCCATGACCAGGACGACGTCGTGGTTCTCGACGCCGGTCAGTTCGCGAAGACGGGCGGCAGCGGCCTCGGCGGCCTCGTACGGGGTGGCAGTTGCGTTCACTGACTCTCTCGCCTCGGGGAGGGGGGTCCGAGGGGAGCCCCGGACGGATTTGGTACCCGAAGAAGCCTAGCCGGAGAATCCCTACGCGCGTAGATGACGATGCTGACGGACATGCGATCGTTGTCTTGTCGTTTCCGACGAACGGCGCAACCGATTGCCACGGACGGATCAGCCGGAAGCCCTGACCGCCCGCCGGCCGGGCCTCAGCAGGGGCGCTTGCGGAGCTCCATCACGTAGTCGTGCGGGGCGCCCGCGGACTCGGCGGCGTCGGCGACCTCGCCGAGGTAGCGGGCGGAGGGGAGGCCGCCCTCGTAGGCGTTGAGGACGTAGACCCAGGCCGGTTCCTCGCCGTCGAGGGTGTGGACCCGTACGCGCATCCGGCGGTAGATGTCGAGGCCCACGCCCTCCCAGCGGTCCATGGAGTCCTCGTCCATCGGCGCGATGTCGTACAGCGCCACGAAGACCTGGGAGCGGGGGGCCTCCACGATGGTGGCGAGCGCTCCCTCCCAGCCCATCTGCTCTCCGCCGAAGGTGAGCCGCCAGCCGTTGAGCCAGCCGGTGCCGCGCAGCGGGGAGTGCGGTGCGCGGCGGCTCATCAGCCGCGCGTCGAGGTTGCCGGCGAAAGCGGCGTAGAGCGACATGGCACCGAGGGTACGGGAGGGGGTGGGGTGTCCGCCGAACTCCGAGGTGGCAGGCGCGGGAAGGGCCGGCGAAGGCCCCGGGAAGCCCCGTCGGCGCGTCTACCGAGCCCCGACGTGAGGCCGCGCCGGGCGTGCGGGAGAATGGGGTACGCACTTGAAGCGTGCGGGACAATGGCGTACGCACTGCACCCCAGCGGGGGGACCCCCCGGCAGAACGAGAGCGCGAGGCGTAGATCCCAGTGACCCGGATCGTGATCATCGGCGGCGGACCCGGCGGATACGAGGCGGCCCTGGTGGGCGCCCAACTCGGCGCGGAGGTGACCGTCGTCGACTGCGACGGCCTCGGCGGCGCGTCCGTCCTGACCGACTGCGTCCCCTCCAAGACCCTGATCGCCACCGCCGAGGTGATGACCACCTTCGACTCCTCGTACGAGGAGCTCGGCATCATCGTCGCGGACGACACCCCGCACGTCGAGCAGGCCGCCCGCGTGGTCGGCGTGGACCTGGGCAAGGTCAACCGACGCGTGAAGCGCCTCGCGCTGGCCCAGTCGCACGACATCACCGCCTCCGTCACCCGGGCCGGCGCCCGGGTGCTGCGCGGCCGCGGCCGGCTGTCCGGCCGGCAGGCCGTGGACGGCTCCCGCCAGGTGATCGTCACCGCCGCCGACGGCAGCGAGGAGACGCTGACCGCGGACGCCGTGCTGATCGCGACCGGCGCCCACCCGCGCGAGGTGCCGGACGCCAAGCCGGACGGCGAGCGCATCCTGAACTGGACCCAGGTCTACGACCTGAAGGAGCTCCCCGAGGAGCTCATCGTGGTCGGTTCCGGCGTCACCGGCGCCGAGTTCGCCGGCGCCTACCAGGCGCTCGGCTCCCGGGTCACCCTGGTCTCCTCCCGTGACCGGGTCCTCCCCGGCGAGGACCCGGACGCGGCCGCGGTCCTGGAGGACGTCTTCCGGCGCCGGGGCATGAACGTCATGGCCCGCTCCCGCGCCGAGTCCGCCAAGCGGGTCGGCGACCGGGTCGAGGTCACCCTCGCGGACGGCCGGGTCATCTCCGGCACGCACTGCCTCATGGCGGTCGGCGCGATCCCGAACTCGGCCGGAATGGGCCTGGAGGAGGCCGGGATCAGGCTGAAGGACTCCGGTCACATCTGGACCGACCGGGTCTCCCGTACCAGCGCCCCCGGTGTGTACGCGGCCGGTGACGTCACCGGTGTCTTCGCGCTGGCCTCGGTCGCCGCCATGCAGGGCCGCATCGCGATGTACCACTTCCTCGGCGACGCGGTGGCCCCGCTGAACCTGAAGACGGTCTCGTCGAACGTCTTCACCGACCCCGAGATCGCCACCGTCGGCTACACCCAGGCCGACGTGGACGCGGGCAAGATCGACGCCAAGGTCGTCAAGCTGCCGCTGCTGCGCAACCCGCGCGCCAAGATGCAGGGCATCCGGGACGGCTTCGTGAAGATCTTCTGCCGCCCCGGCACCGGCATCGTGGTCGGCGGCTGTGTCGTCGCCCCGAAGGCGAGCGAACTGATTCACCCGATCTCGATCGCGGTCGACAACAATCTGACGGTCGAACAGATCGCAAATGCTTTCACCGTGTACCCCTCCCTGTCGGGCTCGATCGCCGAAGTGGCACGGCAGTTGCACACCCGAAAGTCGGCGGGCGAGGCGTAGCACCTCCGTCCGGCCCCGCTCCCAACTGCGGGAACGGTTCGCCGACTCGGACAACCCCCGGCAAGGCGGGGCATAAAACGATCAACGGCGGGGCCTCCCATACCACTTGGAGGCCCCGTCCGTGCGCATCTTCTGCAATTCGGCGCATAGTGCTGAAAACTATCGGCCGCTCACGTTACTGTCAGTTTCGTGTTCGCTGCAGAACGTCGCCAGTTGATCCTCGAAATGGTGCGAGCCAATGGGGCCGTGTCGCTCCGCGAGCTCGCCCGCGTCGTCCAGACCTCGGAAGTGACCGTACGGCGAGACGTACGGGCCCTTGAGGCAGAAGGACTCCTCGACCGCCGCCACGGCGGTGCGGTGTTGCCGGGCGGATTCACGCGAGAATCCGGCTTCCCGCAGAAATCCCATCTCGCGACCGCGGAGAAGACGGCCATCGCCGATGTCGCCGCGAGCCTCGTCGAAGAAGGCGAGGCCATCGTCGTCGGCGCCGGGACGACCACGCAGGAGCTGGCCCGCCGGCTCGCCCGCGTGCCCGGTCTGACCGTGGTCACCAACTCCCTGCTCGTCGCCCAGGCCCTCGCCCACGCCAACCGGGTCGAGGTCGTCATGACCGGCGGCACCCTGCGCGGCTCCAACTACGCGCTGGTGGGCAGCGGGGCCGAGCAGTCCCTCCAGGGGCTGCGGGTCTCCCGGGCCTTCCTCTCCGGAAGCGGGCTCACCGCCGAGCGCGGGCTCTCCACGTCCAACATGCTCTCCGCGAGCGTGGACCGGGCCCTCGTGCAGGCGGCGGCGGAGGTCGTGGTCCTCGCCGACCACACCAAACTCGGCTCCGACACCATGTTCCAGACGGTCCCCACCGACGTCATCACCCGCCTCGTCACCGACGAACCCCCCGCCCACGACGACCGGGCGGCCACCGAGCTCCAGGCCCTCGCCGACCAGGGCGTCCAGATCGCCGTGGCCGGTACGGGACAGGGCGCGGGCGGCGGTGACCAGCACCCTCCGGGCGCCCGGCCCCGCCGCGACATGCCGCTCCCCGTCCAGCGCGGCCGGATGGCGGCGGGGCAGTACCGGGGGCCCGGCAGCGGCATGGCCGCCGAGACGATGGAGCGCACGGCGCGCGTCGCCGACATGCGCCGGCGTTAGGAAGGGGCCCGCGGGACCCTCCCCCAGGGGTCCCAGGCCACCCGTACGACGTCAGCAAGACCTGCTCAGTCCTTGAGGCCGCGCAGCGTCAGGGCGAGCAGACGGTCCGCCAGGAGCGCGTCCTCCGGGCACTGTTCGGCCGCCAGCGCGATCGCGTTGGTCAGCTGCATCAGATCGCCGATCGACACGTCGGCACGGACCTGCTTCGCCTCCTGGGCGCGCGAGAGGAGCCGCTCACCGGCCGCGCGCAGCGGGTCGCTGCACCGGGCGAGCGCCGAACTCCGGTCGTACGAGGCGGACATCAGCGCGTGCGCGAGTCCCCGGTACTCCACCGCGTGGGTGATCAGCGCCCGCAGCCAGTCCACCAGGGCGTGGCACGGCGCATCCGCCTCCGCCAGCTCCCGTGAGCGGTCGAGGAGTTCCGCCAGGGCCTCCTGGAAGACCGCGTTGAGGAGTTCGGCCCGGGTGGGGAAGTGGCGGTAGAGCGTGCCGATGCCTACCCCCGCGCGCCGCGCGATCTCCTCCAGGGGCGCGTCGGTGCCCTGCTGGGCGAAGGCGGCGCGGGCTTCGGTGAGCAGCCGCTCGTGGTTACGGCGCGCGTCGGCTCGCATGGCTTGAGGGCCCTCCCCTGATCCTGCCCCGTCCTCTCGCGCACACCGCGTGCGCGAAGGGCCCGCAGGCTGCTGCCTGCGGGCCCTTCGTACCGTACTGGGTGCGACGGTCAGTCCTTGATGTCGCAGATGGAGGCGCCGGAGGTGACGGACGCGCCGACCTCGGCGGTCAGGCCCTTGACGGTGCCGGAGCGGTGCGCGTTGAGCGGCTGCTCCATCTTCATGGCCTCCAGGACGACGATGAGGTCGCCCTCCTTGACCTCCTGGCCCTCCTCGACCGCGACCTTGACGATCGTGCCCTGCATCGGGGAGGCGAGGGTGTCGCCGGAGGCGGTCGGGCCGGACTTCTTGGCCGCGCGCCGCTTCGGCTTGGCGCCGGCCGCGATGCCCTGGCGGGCCAGCGACATGCCGAGCGAGGACGGCAGGGAGACCTCGAGGCGCTTGCCGCCGACCTCGACGACGATCGTCTCGCGGTTGCCCTCGTCCTCCTCGGCCTCGCCGCCGCCGGCGGGGGCGAAGGGCTTGATCTCGTTGACGAACTCCGTCTCGATCCACCGGGTGTGGACGCGGAACGGGTCGGCGGTGAAGTCAGGGTCGACCACGGCGGCCTGGTGGAACGGGATGGCCGTGGCCATGCCCTCGACCTTGAACTCGGCCAGGGCGCGGGCGGCGCGCTGGAGCGCCTGCTCGCGGGTCGCGCCGGTGACGATCAGCTTGGCGAGGAGCGAGTCCCACGCCGGGCCGATGACCGAGCCGGACTCGACGCCCGCGTCCAGGCGGACACCGGGGCCGGTCGGCGGCTGGAAGAGGGTCACGGTGCCGGGGGCGGGCAGGAAGTTGCGGCCCGGGTCCTCGCCGTTGATGCGGAACTCGAAGGAGTGACCGCGGACGGCGGGGTCGCCGTAGCCGAGCTCCTCGCCGTCGGCGATGCGGAACATCTCGCGGACCAGGTCGATGCCGGTGACCTCTTCGGTGACCGGGTGCTCGACCTGGAGGCGGGTGTTGACCTCCAGGAAGGAGATCGTGCCGTCGGTGCCGACGAGGAACTCGACCGTGCCGGCGCCGACGTAGCCGGCCTCCTTCAGGATCGCCTTCGAGGCGGCGTACAGCTCCGCGTTCTGCTCGGCCGTCAGGAACGGCGCGGGCGCCTCCTCGACGAGCTTCTGGTGGCGGCGCTGGAGCGAGCAGTCACGGGTGGACACGACGACCACGTTGCCGTGGGAGTCGGCCAGGCACTGGGTCTCGACGTGCCGCGGCTTGTCGAGGTAGCGCTCGACGAAGCACTCGCCGCGGCCGAAGGCGGCGACGGCCTCGCGGACGGCGGAGTCGTACAGCTCCGGGACCTCTTCGAGGGTGCGGGCGACCTTCAGGCCGCGACCGCCGCCACCGAAGGCGGCCTTGATCGCGATCGGCAGGCCGTGCTCCTCGGCGAAGGCGACGACCTCGTCGGCGCCCGACACCGGGTCGGGGGTGCCGGCCACGAGGGGCGCGCCGGCGCGCTGCGCGATGTGACGCGCCGCCACCTTGTCGCCGAGGTCGCGGATGGCCTGCGGCGGCGGGCCGATCCAGATCAGACCGGCGTCCAGGACGGCCTGGGCGAACTCGGCGTTCTCGGAGAGGAAGCCGTAGCCCGGGTGGACGGCGTCCGCGCCGGAGTCCTTGGCGGCCTGCAACACCTTGGCCATGTCCAGGTAACTGGTCGCCGGAGTGTCACCGCCCAGAGCGAACGCCTCGTCGGCCGCCCGGACGTGCAGAGCGTCCCGGTCCGGATCGGCGTACACGGCCACGCTGCCGATTCCCGCGTCCCGGCAGGCCCGGGCCACACGGACAGCGATTTCGCCACGGTTGGCGATGAGCACCTTGCGCACGATGGCTCCCTCCTTGAAACAAGCTGAGTTTAGGGACTGCCGACACGGCCTTTCGACCCGTCCCCAGTGGTGAGCTTGCCCACACGGAGCGTGACCCCGGGCCTGCTCGGGTCGTGAATTCCCTTGTCGCACCACGGTACGCAGGGTTCCTTTACGGCACAGTAGCTCCGAGGTGTGGCGCAGGTCTCTGTTCATGAGACCAGTCGCCAATCGGGTTTCTTTGTGGAGTCCCTACGAATGGCTCAACGATTCTTTGCCGGGCCTTCCCGGCTGTCCGTTCGTGTGCGAACTCTTGTCCGGGGGTTTACCGGCCAGTAGCCTTCGCGCTGTCGATCGTACTGTCGGTAACAGCGAACGCAGGGGGTGGCCGAGGTGGCCCGCAGACCGATAGCCCTCGTGACGGCGGCGGTGCTCCTCCTCGAAGCGCCCGGCATCGTCGCGATCAACGCCGTGATGGCACGGTTCGTCGAGGTGCAGGCGATGTCCCTCGACGGCATGGACCCCGACGCGATGGTCACCGGCACCTGGGCCCTCGGCATCGGCTCCGGCGCCGCCCTCGTCCTCTGTGGCCTCGTCGCCCTCCTCGCCGGCATCCGCGACCGGGCCCCCGGCCGGTTCGGCCGGGGACTGCTCATCGGCTGCGCGATCGTGCACGGACTCCTCGGCGCGATCGCCGTCGGCCTCCTCGGCTGGAAGGCCTTCACCTTCCTGATGGTCGTCCTCGGCCTGCTCGTCCTCACCCTCGTGGCGTACGGCAAGGAGACCCCGGCCGCCGAACCGACGGCGGAGCCGGAGCCCGAGCCGGAGCCGGCCGCCTCCTAGGCCTCAGGTCCAGAGGTCGGTGATCTCGACGTCGAGCTTGCGCAGGAGCCTGCGGAGCAGTGGCAGCGACAGGCCGATCACGTTGCCCGGGTCGCCGTCGATGCCGTCGATGAACGGCGCCGAGCGGCCGTCGAGCGTGAACGCGCCCGCCACGTGCAGCGGTTCGCCGCTGGCCACGTACGCGGCGATCTCCGCGTCCGTCGGCTCGCCGAAGCGCACCACGGTGGAGGCGGTCGCCGACTCGTACCGCTTGGCGGCCGTGTCGTACACACAGTGACCCGTCTGCAGGATGCCGACCCGGCCGCGCATCGCCTTCCAGCGCGCGGTCGCCTCCTCGGCGTCGGCCGGCTTGCCCAGGGCCTGCTTGTCGAGCTCGAGGACCGAGTCGCAGCCGATGACCAGCGCGCCGAACACCTCGGGCCTGGCGGCCACATGGGAGGCCTTCGCCTCGGCGAGCGCGAGCGCCAGCTCGGCCGGGGTCGGGGCGTGGACCTTGTCCTCGTCCACACCGCTGACGATCACCTCGGGCGAGAGACCGGCCTGGCGGAGCAGCCCCAGGCGGGCGGGCGAGGCGGAGGCGAGGACGACACGGCGCGGGTCAGCAGTCATGGGGGCAGCGTAGCCAGTACGGCGCGCCCCTCACCCGCTCACCCGCTCAGCGCGCGCTGACGGCGAGCATCGCCACGACGATGGCCAGCGCCAGGAGGACGCCGCTGCGGCGGATCATCGCCTGCATGTCGCGCAGGAACTTCGGCGGCTGGTTCTTCGGGTCGGACCACAGCATGCCCCGATCCTCCGGCCGGGACGGCCGGGGCGCCTGAGTACGGATACTCAGGTGCCCCGTCCCGAAGGACTATTCGCGGACGAACACGCCCTCGCGCGCGGCCGTGAGCGCGGCTGTCGCGGCCCGTCCGGCCACGTCCGGGGTGATCTCCTCGTGGGTGACCGCGAAGCGGTAGTAGAGCGGCGCGGAGACGGCCCGGAGCAGCTCGACGGGGTCCGTGCCGGCCGGGACCTCGCCCCGGGCGGCGCCCCTGGTGACGGCCGGGGTCCATTCGGCGAGCCGGGTCCGGTAGAAGCCGGCGAGGGCGCGGGCGCACTCCTCGTCGCAGGCCGCGGCGGCGATGACGGCGCGGAAGACGGCGCCCATCCGGGGGTCGGTGAGGGTGGCCCGGACGAGTTCGGCGTTGGCCCGGAGGTCGCCCGCGAGGGTGCCGGTGTCGGCGGCGGGCAGCGACTGTTCCGCCATGTCGTGCAGGAGGTCGCCGACCAGGCCGGTGGGGGAGGTCCAGCGGCGGTAGACGGTGGTCTTGCCGACGCCGGCGCTGGCGGCGATCCGGTCCATGTTCAGGGCGTGGAAGCCGGCGTCGGCGAGGGCTTCGAGGGTGGCGTCGAGGACGGCCCTCCGGACCTTCGCGGTACGGCCGCCGGGGCGCAGGGTGCCGGGGGAGGCCGGCCGGCTCTCGTTCAAATGGGTCTCCAGTTCCATTAACGCCATCGACTCTGCTACGGTACGGGACATCTTAACGGAACCATCCTCCCATTAAGGGGTCGTACGCATGGTTGCCCTGGATCTCCCCGCGCCCACCGAGCCCACCACGCGCCCCGCGCCGGACCGCATGACCGGACGGATGCGGCTCGTCCTCCTCGTCCTCCTCCTCGCCCAGTTCATGCTGGCCGTGGACTTCTCGATCCTGAACGTCGCCCTGCCCGTCATCGGCCAGGGGCTCGGCTTCACCCTCGGCGGCCTCCAGTGGATCGCCACCGCCTTCGCCCTCGCCGCCGCCGGCTTCACCCTGCTCTTCGGGCGCGTCGCCGACCTGATCGGCCGCCGCCGCCTCTTCCTCGGCGGCATGGCGCTCCTCGGCCTCTCCTCGCTCGCCGGCGGCCTCGCCACCGGCCCCGAGGTCCTCATGGCCGCCCGGGTCGCCCAGGGCCTCGCCACCGCCGCCGTCACCCCCGCGGCCCTCTCCCTGCTCACCGCCTCCTTCCCCGAGGGCCCGCTGCGGGCCAGGGCGCTCGGCCTCAACGGCGCCCTGATGTCCGCGGGCTTCACCACCGGCGCGATCCTCGGCGGCGTCCTCACCGACCTGCTCTCCTGGCGCTGGGCCTTCCTCGTCAACGTGCCGGTCGCCCTCGCCGTCCTCCTCGTCGCCCCCGCCGTCATCCGGGAGAGCCGCCCGGCGGTCCGCCCCCGCCTCGACGTGCCCGGCGCGATCACCGTCACCGGCGGGCTCCTCGCCCTCGTCTACGGCCTGACGGCCGCCGGCGAGCACGGCTGGAGCGACACCGGAGCCCTGCTCGCCCTCGCCGCCGGAGCCGTCCTCCTCGCCGCCTTCGGCCTCGTCGAGCGCCGCGCCGCCTCGCCCCTGGTCCCGCTCGGCGTCCTGCGCCGCCGCACCGTCGTCTGGGGCAACGCCGCCGGGCTCGTCGCCTTCGTCACCGAGACCTCGCTGGTCTTCCTGATGACGCTCTACCTCCAGGACGTCCTGGGCTTCTCACCGCTCGCCGCCGGGCTCTCCTTCGGCGTCCTCGGCGCCGGCACGATCCTCGGCGGGGTCACCGCGTCCCGGTTCATCGGCCGCTTCGGGACCCGTACCGCCCTCGTCTCCGGCGGACTCCTCCAGGCCGTCGCGACCCTCGCGCTGTACGGACTCGGCGACGACCGGGGCGGCCTGTGGCTGCTGCTCGCCGCGACCTTCGCCGGCGGCGTGGGCAACATGCTCGCCATCGTCGGCTTCATGGTCACCGCCACCTCCGGCATCCCCGACGGCGAGCAGGGCATGGCGACCGGCCTCGCGACGATGACCCAGCAGATCGGCATCACTCTGGGCACGCCGGTCATGAGCGCCGTCGTCGTCACCGCCCCCGTCCTCCTCGACGGCATCGGCCTCGCGGTCCTCGTCAACGCCGGCATCGCCGCCGCCGGAGCCGTACTCGCCGGCCTCTTCCTCCGCCGTACGTGACACGGGCGCGGAACGCGCGAGAGGCCGGACCCCCCGCACACGGGGTCCGGCCTCTCGTCAGGGGTCGGCTACACCGGCCAGTACGACCTGGCCCAGGCGCGCGGGCCCGGCCGGTGCCGTACCGAACGCGCGATACGGGAGGGGTCCGACCAGCCCTCCGGCACCGCCGGGCCGGCGCCCTCGGCGGACGCCGCCGCCGTGGCCGCGGCCCGGGCTTGAACGACCGCCAGTGCGGCGGCCAGCTCCTCGGGCGTCGGGTTTCCTCGTACGACCTTGATCACAACGGCTCCTTCGTGCTCGTACGTCTTCGTACGGGGGGCCTACAGCGGGATGTTGCCGTGCTTCTTCGGGGGAAGGGATTCCCGCTTCGTCCGCAGCTGACGCAGGCCCTTCACGATCTGCGGGCGGGTGTCCGATGGCAGGATCACGCCGTCGATGTAGCCGCGCTCGGCCGCGATGTACGGGTTGAGCAGCGCGTCCTCGTACTCCTGAATGAGCCGCGCCCGCTCCGCCTCGACGTCCTTGCCCGCGGCCTCGGCCTCGGCGATGGTGCGGCGGTGCAGGATGTTGACCGCGCCCTGCGCGCCCATGACCGCGATCTGCGCCGTCGGCCACGCCAGGTTCAGGTCGGCGCCCAGGTGCTTGGACCCCATGACGTCGTACGCGCCGCCGAAGGCCTTGCGGGTGATGACCGTGATCAGCGGGACGGTCGCCTCGGCGTACGCGTAGATCAGCTTCGCGCCGCGCCGGATGATGCCGCCGTACTCCTGGTCCACGCCCGGCAGGAAGCCCGGCACGTCCACGAAGGTCAGGACCGGGATGTTGAACGCGTCGCAGGTGCGGACGAACCGCGCGGCCTTCTCGGACGCGTTGATGTCGAGGCAACCCGCGAACTGCATCGGCTGGTTGGCGACCACACCGACCGGGAAGCCCTCGACCCGGCCGAAGCCCGTCACGATGTTCGGCGCGAACAGCGCCTGCGTCTCCAGGAACTCGCCGTCGTCCAGGACGTGCTCGATGACCTTGTGCATGTCGTACGGCTGGTTCGCCGAGTCCGGGATCAGCGTGTCGAGCTCCCGGTCCTCGTCCGTCACCTCGGTCTCCGCGACCTCGGGGAAGGCCGGCGGCTCGGAGAGGTTGTTCGACGGCAGGTACGACAGGAGCGACTTCACGTACTCGATCGCGTCCTTCTCGTCCCCCGACATGTGATGCGCCACGCCCGAGGTCGAGTTGTGCGTCCGGGCGCCGCCCAGCTCCTCGAAGCCCACGTCCTCGCCGGTCACCGTCTTGATGACGTCCGGACCCGTGATGAACATGTGCGAGGTCTGGTCCACCATCACCGTGAAGTCGGTGATCGCGGGGGAGTACACCGCGCCGCCCGCGCACGGGCCGACCACCAGCGAGATCTGCGGGATCACGCCCGACGCGTGGGTGTTGCGGCGGAAGATCTCGCCGTACATGCCCAGCGCGCTCACACCCTCCTGGATGCGCGCGCCGCCCGAGTCGTTGATGCCGACGACCGGGCAGCCCGTCTTCAGCGCGAAGTCCATCACCTTGATGATCTTCTGGCCGTACGTCTCGCCCAGCGCGCCGCCGAAGACGGTGAAGTCCTGCGAGAACACCGCCACCGGACGGCCGTCGACCGTGCCGTAGCCGGTGACGACGCCGTCGCCGTACGGCCGGTTCTTCTCCAGGCCGAAGTTGGTCGACCGGTGCCGGGCCAGCTCGTCGAGCTCGACGAACGAGCCCTCGTCGAGCAGCAGGGCGATCCGCTCGCGCGCGGTCAGCTTGCCCTTCGCGTGCTGCTTCTCCACCGCGCGCTCCGAGCCGGCGTGAGTGGCCTCGTCGATACGGCGCTTGAGGTCCGCGATCTTGCCTGCGGTCGTGTGAATGTCGATCTCGTACTGCTCTGCCGGCTCGGACATCGGGATGCGGCTCCCTGCCTGGTCACGGGGGGTTCGTTGACTACGAATGGGCTACTGCTGGCCTACTGACCCGTAGCGTATCGACGCCGATACGGTTCGGCACTGCGGTCTTTGCCACACCTACTCTGGCTTGCATGACGTCCTCCCAAGGCTCAGGCGGACCCTGGTCCGACCTCGACCGGCCCCCGCTGAACGCCCCCGCACTGCGCCGCGCGCTCGTCACGCCCGACAGTCCGTGGACCTCGCTCGACGTGGTCACCACCACCGGCTCCACCAACAGCGACCTCGCCGCCCGCGCCGACGAACTCCCCGAAGGAGCGATCCTCGTCGCCGAGGAGCAGACCTCGGGCCGCGGCCGCCTCGACCGCACCTGGACGGCGCCCGCCCGCTCCGGACTCTTCGTCTCCATCCTCCTCAAGCCCGAGGTGCCGCTCCACCGCTGGGGCTGGCTCCCGCTGCTCACCGGCGTCGCCGCCGCCACCGGCCTCGCCAAGGCCGCCGGCGTCGACATGTCCCTCAAGTGGCCCAACGACCTGCTGGTTTCCGTCGCGGGCGAGGAACGCAAGACCGGCGGCATCCTCGCCGAGCGGGCCGGCGCGGACGGCGTCGTCGTCGGCCTCGGCATCAACGTCACCCTCCGCGAGGACGAACTCCCCGTCCCCGCCGCCGGCTCCCTCCTCCTCGCCGGCGCCGTCTCCACCGACCGTGACACCCTCCTCCGGGCCGTCCTCCGCTCCTTCGCCCAGTGGTACGGCGACTGGGTCCGCGCCGACGGCGACCCCGTCGAGTCCGGCCTCCAGGCCGCCTACGCCGCCGGCTGCGCCACCCTCGGCCGCCGTGTCCGCGCCGACCTCCCGGGCGAACGCGTGCTCGAAGGCGAAGCCGTCGCCCTCGACGGCGACGGCCGCCTCGTCGTGGCCACCGAAGGCGGCGGCACGGAAGCGGTCGGCGCGGGCGACATCGTGCACCTGCGGACCTGAGCGGGGGCGGGTGCCCGCGTCGCGGCCCGAACCTCGGCCATGGGACGGAATGGCTCGCCGTTCAGGCGTGAGCCATTCCACACCTGCCGTATCGTGGAGCCGATCCAGCGCGACAGATCGGCAGGGCACGGTGGGCAGGGAACGGGCAGGAGGCGGCCGGTGACCGTCGACGACGACAACGAGGGCGGCGCGCCCGAGCCTCCCACGTACCCCACCCCTCACCACGAGGTCGACCACACGGCCGAGCCGACCGACGACCCCCTCGCCATCCGCCTCGAACAGCTCATCCTCGGCGCCGACCGCCGCTACACGCCGTTCCAGGCCGCCCGCACCGCCGGCGTCTCCATGGAGCTCGCCTCCCGCTTCTGGCGGGCCATGGGCTTCGCGGACATCGGCCAGGCGAAGGCGCTCACCGAGGCGGACGTGCTCGCGCTGCGCCGCCTCGCCGGCCTCGTCGAGGCGGGGCTGCTCAGCGAGCCGATGGCCGTCCAGGTCGCCCGCTCCACCGGGCAGACGACCGCGCGCCTCGCCGAGTGGCAGATCGACTCGTTCCTCGAGGGCCTGACCGAGCCGCCCGAGCCCGGCATGACCCGCACCGAGGTCACGTACCCCCTGGTCGAGCTGCTGCTGCCCGAGCTGGAGGAGTTCCTGATCTACGTGTGGCGCCGGCAGCTCGCCGCCGCCACCGGCCGGGTCGTGCAGGCCGCCGACGACGAGGAGATGGTCGACCGGCGGCTCGCGGTCGGCTTCGCGGACCTCGTCGGCTTCACCCGGCTCACCCGCCGCCTCGAGGAGGAGGAGCTCGGCGAGCTCGTCGAGGCCTTCGAGACGACCTGCGCCGACCTCGTCGCCGCGCACGGCGGCCGGCTCATCAAGACCCTCGGCGACGAGGTGCTGTACGCCGCCGACGACGCCGGCACGGCCGCCGAGATCGCGCTCCGCCTCATCGAGACCCTCAGCCACGACGAGACGATGCCCGCGCTGCGCGTCGGCATCGCTTTCGGCACCGTGACGACCCGGATGGGCGACGTCTTCGGCACGACCGTGAACCTCGCGAGCCGGCTCACCTCGATAGCGCCCAAGGACGCCGTCCTCGTCGACGGCGCGCTCGCCGAGGAGCTGTCCAGGACCCGCGAGGCGCCCGTCTCCGAGACGGAGGCCGCCGAGGAGGCGGCGCGGGCCGAGAAGGAGGGCCGCGAGCCCACCCGCTACCGCTTCGCCCTCCAGCCCATGTGGCAGCGCCCGGTCCGCGGCCTCGGCGTCATCGAACCCTGGCTCCTCACCCGCCGCCCGACCTAGGGCCTGGGGGGGGGGGGGGGGGGGGGGGGGGGGGGGGGGGGGGGGGGGGGGGGGGGGGGGGGGGGGGGGGGGGGGGGGGGGGGGGGGGGGGGGGGGGGG